>CAZFLE010000133.1:0-20178 GCA_964519895.1 uncultured Enterobacterales bacterium
CCGTGCACGTGGACGACCACGTCTCACGACCCCCGATTCACCGCACGCTGCTAGTGCTAGTGCTAGCGGGCCCTGAGCCGGGTCAGGCGGGCAGGCCGTGCAGAAAGGCCGCGCCGCGCTCGACCGCCAGGGCCAGGTTGCCGTCGAGGGTGTGGCCCGACCTCTTCCGGGGCTTCAGCGAGTGGTCGCCGTCGGGCAACCAGTCGACCCGGACCTGCTCGCCCAGTTCGTAGGTGGCGACCTGGTCCACGGTCCCGAAGGGGTCCCGCTCGCCCTGGAGCACCAGCACTGGCACAGGCGGAGACGCGAGGGGCGCCAGCCGCAGCTTCTCCAGCTTGCCCGGCGGATGGAAGGGGTAGCCGAACACCAGGACACCTCGGACCTGGGGCTCCGCAGCCAGCCGCGCTGCCACGCGACCGCCCATGGACTTGCCCCCCAGGGCCACCGGGCCTCCGACCTGGGCCAGGACTTCACGGGCACAGGCCTCGAGCTTGGGCATGCGGTCCGGAGGCCGGCGCTTTCCCGTCTCCCTGCGCCGGGCCATGTAGGGGAATTCGAAGCGCACGACGTGCACGCCGGCGTCGCCCAGGCCCTGGGCCACGGTGTTCAGGAAGGGGTGGTCCATGCCGGCGCCCGCACCATGGGCCAGCACCAGGGTCACGGGGGCGTCGCGGGGTCCGTCGTGCAGCAGGTCCATGGGGTCAAGCTATCAGCGGGCGCGGCGAGCGGCTGCCGCGCGCACGGCGCTCCCCCACCCCGGCGCCAAGGCCTCGATTGCGGCGACTCGTGCCTCCAGCTGGTCCAGGCCCGCGCCGTCCTGGGCGATCCACGGCTTCACGAAGGCATCGGCGACCAGGTCCCGGGGCACCGACGCCGGCAGCTCCGCCAGCCACCGGGCCTGTGGGGGCACCCCACCCGGCGTGAGTGCCGCAGCCAGGCCCAGGCGCCGACCGAGCTCCTGCCAGTGGTCCCAGCGGCACTCCGGCAGCACGTCGGTGTGGCTGGCCAGGAAGTCCCGGGCCGCCGTCAGATCCGAGGGCCGGTGCCACTTCTTGGCCAGGGGCTGGGGCGGGCTGCCCGGGGGCACGGTCCGATCCGGCCAGCCGGAGTGGGCGTACACCCCGGCGGCCAGCTCGGCGCCGTGGCCCCGCTCCCACTGGCCGATCCGGGCCACCCCGCCGCCCAGGACCATGAGCGCCAGCAGGCCATAGACCCCTTGCCGCGCCCGGCCGGTCAGCGCACGGGGCGCCAGCGCCGCCCCGAGCCACAGCATCGGGATCAGCGGGCTCAGGTACCGCAAGTTCAGGCTTGGATCCGTCGCCGAGTCCGGGAGCTGGTGCCACAGATCGAAGCGCAGCGCGTATGCGGTCACCAGGCCGACGATGGCCAGCGGGCCCAGCAGCGCCGCCCCCCGATCCGGCACCTCGCCGCGCCGGGCGGCCTTCAAGGCCCACGCGCCACCCACGACGGCGAGCCCCCAGAGCGCGGCCCACCACAGCTCGGGCAGCGGTCCCAGCGGGCCATAGTCGAAGGGGGACCAGAGCCCCTCCCGCAACATGGGTCCGGTGAACCAGTCCACGAGCCGGTCCGGGGGCGCGGGCTGGATGGCCTGGAGCCAGTCGGTGCCGTGGTTCGCGTCGGTGCTCTGCTGCTGGTACCGCCACCAGGGCGCAGCCCCCAGCGGCACACCGACCACGAAGGCGGGCCACTGCCACCGACTCGCCAGCAGCGCAGCGACCCCCAGGGCTGGGAGCGCATGGGCCGAGGTGTGGCAGAACCAGAGCCCCAGGCCGGCCCAGGCCCCCGCCGTGAGCAGAAGCGGCGAGCGTGCCCACGGGCGCACCCGGGCCCCGGCGGCGAGCAGCAGGAGCGCCCCCAGGGGAAAGATCGTCGACTCCACGTGGTTGCCCCAGCCCGTCAGGGCCAGGTCCCGGTAGAAGCCTGGGGCGGCGATCATCAGGAGCAGCCAGACCACCGCCGCCCGGGGCCCTCCAGCCAGCCGCGCCACGCCGGTGCCCAGCAGCGTGATGCCCAGGTGGAACAGCACCGGCACGACCTTCCACGCCTGCACGGTCGCGCCCAGGGCGCGAAAGAGGGGCACCGCCAGCACCGCTTCGGCGGTGCAGCCCCCGCAGAACGAGCGGTACTGCAGTGCAGCGATGCGATCCCAGTGCCCACAGGTGAGCTGCACGCCCGCGCGGGCGTTGAAGAGCTCCTCCCAGTGCATCCGGCTCCAGGGCCCGAACCACAGGTCCAGCGCCGTCGCCACGACCTCGAGCACCAGGAGTCCCACCAGCAGGCGGCTCGCGCCAGTCCCCTGTCTCACAAGTTCGCGAGGTGGGTCGCGCCGCAATCGGCGCCGGTCGCAAGGCGCGGCGACGCCGTTGTGGCCGAGTCACGTCCAGGAGCCGGAACGCCGCCAGCGGCGTCGAGGGCAAGCGAATCGCCCGAGAACTTGTGAGACAGGGGACTATTCGACATAGCCGAGGGCCCTCAGTCCCTGGAGCTCCAGCGAGTCGAGGGGGCGCAGGGTCTCCAGCCGCTCGGTGCGGCATTCAGCGCCCTCGGTGCCGCTGAGCGCCCAGCTGCCGCTGCGGGTCGGGTGGACCACCAGCTCGGTGCCCTCTCGCCGGGCGGGCCCCCAGGCGGTCGGCGGCTCGTGCTCCCGCCACGTCACGGTGCTGGGCAGGGTCAAGACCTCTCCCGCAGTGACCGCGACCTTGCACCAGCGACTCTCGGTGCGCTCGCCTCTCCAACGCAGCCCATCGACCCGGGCCATGCGGGCCTCCAGAGCGGCCGCGTCCCCCACGACGTGGCGGGCCTTGCCCCGGAGCAGGACGCCTTCGGGGGCCACGATGCCGTCGGTGTGCACCGGGGGCCGCCGCTTGCTCGGGTAGCCCAGGTAGACCACGTCGGTGGGCGGGCTCCACAGCGGATCCGGTGGCACCCCCGCAGCCAGGGCCAGGGTCTGCCCGACGTCCTGGAGCCGGACCGGTCCGGTGGGGCGTAGTGGGGGCCGCCCGGGCACCTGCACCGCGGCGTGCACCCTCACGATCTCGGGCCACAGGGCGTGGCCGTGCTCGAAGCCCCCGTGCTCGAAGAGCTCTTCGCCGTGGTCTGACACGACAGCGGTGATCGCGTCGGGCCCGACCAGATCCAGGAGGGCGCCCACGTGGGCGTCGACCTCGGCCACGTCGGCGGCGTAGAGCGCCGCGATGCGGGCCTCGTCTCCGGCGTTCCGGTAGCGCCCGATGCTGTCCAGATCGTCGAAGTGGTCCTTGACGTGAGGCCCGGCTCCCGGCGGAGGGCTGGCGGGCGCATAGGGCAGGTGGGGTCCGAAGAGGTGCACGACCAGCAGCCGGGGGCCCCGTCGGGGCTCGGCCCACCATGCCCGGGCGTGGGCCACAGCGGTCCCGTCGTCCGTCGCCATTCGGAAGCGCGAGAAGCCCTGGTGAAAGCCGCGCTTGTCGGTCACGAAGGGGTTGGTGCCCACCATCCAGCGCTCGTGGGTCTCGAGCTGCTCGATCCAGGTGGTCACCCCGTCTGGCAGGGCCCGTGCCGCCTGGGGAAACAACGCCCACGGCGGCCGACCGCTGAACAGGGCTGCGACAGCTGGCTGGGTCCAGGGCGAGGGGGACCAGGCCTGCTCGGGCCACCAGGCCCGCTCGGCGTGGCCTTGGATGCGCGGTGTGCGAGCGGGCGTGACGTGGTCTGCCCGCAGGGTGTCGACGATAACCAGCAACACGTCCGGCCGACCCTGGGGTCGCGACCTGCCGAGCGTGACCCACAGGGGTTCCGCGCAGTCGTCGACGGGCTCCAGGCGGGGGGACCGCCAGCCCGGCGCCCCGCAGCCACCGGCCTCGGCCACCGCGTCCAGGTGCGGCCAGCGGGCCCCCGAGGGCAGCGCGAGAGCTCGACGCCCTTCGTCCCCGACCCGGACCCAGCCCTGGGCCAGGTCCTGGTCGAAGGAGGCTGCGGTACACGCGAGCCACAGTGCCGGCAGGAGCCCAGGGATGGCCGAGTCTACAGCCCGGGCGGTGTAGCCTCGGGTCCGTGCTGATCCGGTCTGTGGCGGTCCTGGCGTTCCTGGTGGCGGCAGCCCTGAGGCTCCGCGAGGTCGACGCGGTCATGGTGCTGGCGGACGGCATGGGGCCCTACCTCACCGCCACGGCCAGCCCGGTGAACCTCCACCCTCACGCGCCGCCCTATGGCTGGGCGCTCTACGGGCCCTACGCCCTCGCTCTGGCACTGGCTGGCAGCCTACGGGGGGCCGTCAGCGCACTGGCCCTGCTGCACGCGCTGGCCGCACCTCTGGCAGCGCTGGGCGCGGGGCGCCTGGGTGGGATCGGCGCCGCCGCGGTCGCCGGTGCCCTGGTGGCGGTGGATCCGGGGCTGTTGGACACCTTCACCTCGGGGGCCGAGACCTACCTCGCCCCGGTCTGGGTGGGCGTGGTCTCTGTGCTCGCGCTCGGTGCCCGGACCCACCCAGCTCTGGCCTGGGGCGTCGGTCCCGCCTGGGCCTGCGCCGTCATGAACCACCCCCTCGCCCTGTGCACCCTACCCCTCGTTGGCCTGGCCGGCACATCGCGCCGGACCGCCGGCGGCCTGGTCCTGGGCTTGCTGCTGTTGGTGCCGACGACCTGGGGCTGGCTCCAGGCGGGGGGCACGGGCCTGGACGATGGCCAGCCCCTCCAGGCCCTGCCGGCCTGGCTGGCCCAGGGCGGCCCAGTGGCGGGGCTCCTGGCGGTGAGCGGCCTGGTCGGCCTGTCCAAGGCGCGGACCCGCAGGCTGTCCGTGATGGTGCTGACCAGTGCTGCACTGCTGGGCCTGGCCGGGGCTGCCCTGGGGTATCTGCGGGACCACCACCTGCGACTGCTCACCGTGCCTCTGGCCTGTGCGGTGGCCGGCTTCGGGACCCGCTGGGTGTGGCTGGGCGTGCTCTGCCTGCGCTGGCCGGCGACCCACGTGCCGCCGCCGGACAAGCCTCAGCGCCCGGGCACCCTGGGCCTGGCGACCGAGCTGACGACAGCGCTCTCGGAGCTGCCACCGCCGGTGCTGGTCGACGGCGCGTGGGCTTCGGGCACGCCGGCTGCAGAGCCGAGCGCGGTGCTGCTCGACCTGCACCTGCGCGGTGTGCCGGTGGGCCCCGGCGGGTCCCTGGCGGTCATCGTGTCCTACCGCCGGGGCAAGGAGCCCCCGTGGACCGGTCCCCGGCTCCGGGGAGACCGGCACTTCGTCGTGACCCAGGACCATGGAGCCCTGGCCGAAGCCCTGTGTGGCCAGGCGCGGCTCGGCGGGGCCTGGGACGGACTCGCCGTGCTCCGGCCCGACACGACCCTCGAGGAGGCCCGGGCCTGGTGGTCCGGGTGCGCGTCCCCATGAGTGCCCGGCGCTGGATCTGGCTCCTGCTCGCGCTGGAGGCCCTCCTCGTGATGGTCGATGTCTTGATGGGACCGGGCGCACAGCTGGCGCCCGAGGAGGCGTGGAACCTGCGGGCCGGGCTGCAGCTGGCCTGTGGCCACACCGACCGGCTCTGGGACCTACAGTATCGGAGCTTCTGCGGCGGGTGCACCGCCGAGGCCGTCTTGGCCGTCCCGCTCTTCCGGGGCCTGGGCGAGGCCCTCTGGACCTGGAAGCTGGTGCCCGCCGGCTTCCACCTGGCCGTGGTCGGGTTGGGCGCGGCGCTGAGCGCACGGGCCTGGGGCGCCCCCGCCGCCGCTGGCTTTGTCGCCTGGATGATCGCCGCCCCCCCCTTCTACCGGGAGCTCGCGCTGACCGGGTACGGCAACCATGTCGAGGGCACCGCCTTCGTGTTCGGCAGCGCCGTGTTGGGGGTCGAGGGGCTGCGTCGGGGCTGGGCCCTGCGGGTGCCTCTCCTGGTCGCGGCCGGGGCCGTGGGAAGCCTGGGGCTGTGGTTCGCCTGGTCCACGGCCTATGGCCTGGCCGCCTTGGGGGTGCTGTCGCTGTGGGCATGGCGGCGGGGCGGGCCTCTCTGGCTCCTCGGCCTGCCCGCTGGGTGGTGGCCATGGCGGTCGCTGCTCGCCGCGGATTCGGGGGCGGCCCCCTATGCGGCGGACTGGTGGCGGGGGCTGGCGCTCGCACCGGTGCACGAGTGGTGGCGCTGGCTGGTGGGCGACTTCGGCGCCGGCGGACTGCTGGTCCAGGCACCGGGCCTGCCTTCGCTGGCCTGGTGGGGGCTCCTGTGGGGCCTGGGCCTGGCAGGGACCGTGGCGGCGTGGCGCAGCCCCAGTCGAGCGCGTCTCTGGGCGCCGTTGGCCCTGTGTGCCCTGCTCGCCGCCTGGCTCCTGCGCTACGACGCCTGGCACGACACCTACCCCCTGGACACCTGGAGTCCGTTCCTGCTGCGGTATCGCAGCCCCCTGGTGCCCCTGCTGGGGTTGCTCGCGGCCGGCGCGGCGGTCCAGTGGCCCTGGGCCCGTCGGGTCCTGGTGGTCGTGTGCGGGGTCGGCCTGTGCGTGCGCCCCCTGGGCTGGACCGGCCTGTCGCCCAGGGTCCTGCAGTCGGCCTACCCGACCCTGCAGAGCCCGCCCGATCCCACCGTGCCGGCCGGTCGACCGGTGATGCGCCACGCTCGAGGGCTCACCCGCCCCCAGGACGTCCAGGCAGCACTGGACTTCCTCTCCAGCCACCAGGATCCTCTGCGTGGCTGCCGTCTGGACCACCTGAACGAGCTGGGGCACCGACTCCACGGGCTGGCCAGGACCCAGCCCGACCACCCCCTGGTCGAGGGCGCCCGGGCCGAGCTGAGCGATCCGCTCGACCGGGCCTACCTGGACGGCGTGCTGGCCCGCCAACGACAGCGATGAGGCCCCGCGGTTAGGCTCCCCGCCCGCGAGGAGCCCTGGATGCGCGACACCCCCACCGACGCTCGTCGGTCGCCGCTCCGCCGGCTCCTGCGGCAGGCGTCCCATCACCGGCGGACGGTCTGGGCAGCGGTCAGCTGCTCGGTGCTGAACAAGGTCTTCGACCTGGCGCCGCCGGCGCTGATCGGCGCAGCCGTCGACGTGGTGGTCGAGCGCGAAGACAGCCTGCTGGCCAGCTGGGGGGTGGTCGACGTCCACCAGCAGCTCCTGGTGCTGGCGGTCGCGACCGTCGTCATCTGGGGGCTGGAGTCGGCGTTCGAATACGCCTACAAGTGGGTCTGGCGCAACCTGGCCCAGACCCTGCAGCACGAGCTCCGGCTGGACGCCTACCAGCACATCCAGGCCCTGGACATGGACTGGTTCTCGGACCAGTCCCGGGGCGAGCTGATGAGCGTGCTCAACGACGACATCAACCAGCTCGAGCGCTTCCTGGACGGGGGCGCCAACGACCTCCTCCAGGTGGGCACCACGGTGGTGGTGGTCGGGGCGGCCTTTGTGGGCATCTCGCCGGGTGTGGCCTTCTGGGCCATCCTGCCGATGCCCCTGGTGCTCGTCGGCTCGTTCTGGTTCCAGGGCCGGATCGCGCCGCGCTACGCCGCCGTGCGGGAGCGGGTCGGCACCCTGAACGCCATCCTGGACAACAACCTGGCCGGCATCGCCACGATCAAGAGCTTCACCGCGGAGGCGCGCGAGGCCGAGCGGGTCCGGGCTGCCAGCGAGGCCTACCGGGTCTCCAACCGGGCGGCCATCGCTCTGTCCTCGGCGTTCTCCCCGCTGATCCGGATGGTGATCGTGATCGGCTTCACCGCGACGCTGCTCTACGGCGGCCACCTGGCCCTGGACGGCACCCTGGCCGTGGGCGCCTACAGCGTGCTGGTCTTCTTGACCCAGCGCCTGTTGTGGCCGCTGACCCGGCTGGGCGAGACCTTCGACCTCTTCCAGCGGGCCATGGCGTCGACGAACCGGGTACTGGACCTCCTCGATCTGCCCGTGCGGCTGGTGGGCGGCGCGTCTCGCCCGGACCGGATCGAGGGCCACGTCGTCTTCGAGGGCGTGCACTTTGCCTACCCGGAGCGGGAGCCGGTCCTCCACGGGGTGGACCTGGCGATCGCGGCGGGACGCACGGTGGGCATCGTGGGCTCCACCGGCTCGGGCAAGACCACCCTGGTCAGACTCTTGTTGCGCTTCTACGACCCCTCCCAGGGCCGCATCACCCTGGACGGCCAGGACCTGAGGGACCTGGATCTGGGCACCCTGCGCGACGCCGTGGCCCTGGTCAGCCAACAGGTCACGCTCTTCCCCGGCTCGGTGGCGGACAACATCGCTTACGGCCGCCCGTCCGCCCCGGGAGCCGAGGTCCGACAGGCAGCCGAGCTGGCCGAAGCCCACAGCTTCATCCAGTCTCTCCCCCAGGGCTACGACACCCCCATCGGCGAGGGCGGCCAGAAGCTCTCGGGGGGCCAGCGACAGCGGCTCGCCCTGGCGCGAGCGGTGCTCAAGGACGCCCCGGTGCTGGTGCTCGACGAGGCCACGTCGGCGGTGGACAACGAGACCGAGGCCGCGATCCAGCGGTCCATGGGCCGCATCAGCCAGGGCCGCACCACCCTGGTCATCGCCCATCGGCTCTCGACGGTGCGCCATGCCGACGAGATCGTGGTGCTGGACCAGGGGGTCCTGGTCGAGCGTGGTGCCCACCCGGACCTGATGGCCCGCCGGGGCCTCTACGCCCGGCTCTGGCAGGTCCAGACCGGGGAGCAGGAGGTCGCATGACGCTGTGGCTCGCCCTGTGGGCCTGTGCCGGCGACACCGAGCCCGAGGTGCCCACCGAAGGCGTGCTGTCGACCCTGACCTACAACGTGCACGGGCTGCCCTCGGAGCTCACCGGCGACGACACGCCAGCCCGCATGGACGCCATCGCACCCCTGCTGGCCGAGTTCGACCTCATCGGCCTCCAGGAGGACTTCGACAGCGACCTCCACGAGGCCCTCACCAGCGCCCTGGACCACGAGAGCCGGCTGTGGTTCGACGAGCTGCTGCCCGAGCGCTTCTACGGCTCGGGACTCGCGTCCCTGGGCCGCCTGGAGACCGCAGAGTCGTGGACCGAGCACTACGATGCCTGCCACGGGGTGCTCGAAGGCGCGTCGGACTGCCTGGCGTCCAAGGGCTTCTCGGTGCTGCGCCTGGTGCTGGGCGGCGCCGCCACCGTCGATCTGTACAACACCCACCTCGAGGCAGGCTCCGGCGACGAGGATCTCGCCGCCCGAGCGAGCCACGTGGACCAGGTGCTGACGTCTCTGACGGGGGCATCGGCCGGACAGGCCGTGATCTTCGTGGGGGACTTCAACCTGCACGAGGACCGGGACGAGCCCGACCGCGAGCTCTACGATCAGCTGATCGAAGAGGGCGGCCTGAGCGACGCCTGCCAGACGGTGTCGTGCCCCGAGACCCGCATCGACAAGTTCCTCTACCGGAGCGGAAGTGCCGTGGCGCTGACCCCGACGTCGTGGGCCAACCGCACCGACGACTTCCAGCTGGACGGCGAGCCCCTGAGCGACCACGACCCGTTGGCCGCGGACTTCGCCTGGGAGGCGGTCGGGGACTGACCGCCTCAGCGGCCGGCGCCTCGATCGCCGGGCAGGCTCAGTCCGAAGCTCCGGGCCGTCGCCAGCACCTGGGCCAGCCCTGAGCCCAAGAACTCTGCGCCGCCCCCGGTCACCGTGACCTGGTCATAGGAGTCCCGGAACGCCCGGGCGACCTCTGGCAGCGTCTGGGTGAGCAGCAGCTCCTGGAGCCGCTGCTCGCTGACGCCATCGGCGGCCTCGCGCTCCAAGCGCGTCACGGCCGACCGGGCCTGGCCCAGGATCCGTTCGGCCTCGGCCTCCTGACGGGCGACCGCCAGGCGCGTGGCCGCGTGGTCCTCGGCCGCCTTGCGGGCCGCAGCATGGCGCCTGGCCTCCTGGGCCTCCTCTGCGGTGGCCTCGAGGGACTGGAGCTCGCTGCGATGGACCGCGGCCGTGCGCTCTCTCGCCCGCTCGGCCGTGAGGCGCTCTTCCTCCTGGGCCATCTGGGCGCGACGCCGGTCCTCGGCGTCCCGGGCGGCCTGGGCCGCGAGCCGCGCCTGCTCCCGGCTCACCTGAACCTCGGCTTCGAGGGCGCCCAGGGCCAGCTGTCCCCGATAGGCCGCCTGAAGCGACTCGAAGACCTCGGCGCTCTGCACGCGCACGTCCTGGACTTCGATGGTGTCCAGGGCGATGCCCCAGCCGCGCTCGGTCTGGTCGCCCAAGCGGCCGCTGCCCCCAACCACCGGCGCGATCTCCGCCATCAGCTCGGCGGCCAGCGCGTCCTTGCGCCGGGTCATGCAGTCCTCTAGGGACAGGTTCGCGACCAGCCGGCGGGTCGCCCCGGTGAACATCTCCTGGAGCAGCAAGCCGGTGGCGTCGGGCCGCGCCAGGTCCAGCATCCGGTAGGCCAGCAGTGGCTGGACGACCCGGTAGACCGCCAGGCCGGTGACCTGGACCCCGACCTTTTCCCGGGTCACCTGGTCCGCCGTGAACTGCAGACGCCGGATGCTGGTGTCCACGACCGCGACGGTGTCTCCAGGCCACTTCCACAGGCTGCCGCCCTGTTGGCGGCGGGCGACCTGGCCGTCACGCAACAGGAGCAGGTGTTCGTGAGGCTGGGCGGTCACCCAGCCCCACCGGGGGCTGGTTCGATCCATGGCGGTATCCTTGTGGGTCCGCCCCCTCCCGTGCAAGCGGTGTGCCAGCGCGGACCCGCAAGGAACCGTGGCCGGACCCGGTCCAGCGCGCCAGCGTGGCGCGCCGGGTGGTCCGGCCTGGATCAGCCGGTGGCCTCTGCGAACAGGGCGCCGCCGTCGGTGTCGGCCGCCCCGACGACCATGCCCATCACAGCCTCCTCGTCGGGGCTGCAGAGGGCCCGCTCGACCTGGGCGATGAACGACGGGAGCTCGGTGGGGCCGCCGCCCAGGTCGGCTGCCATGCGCAGGTGCTCGAGCGCCAGGAAGGCCCGCTCGTGGAGGGACCGGTTGCGGCACTGGAACAGGGCCCAGCCGTACCAGGCCTGGTGGGCTGCCGATCTCGGATTGGCCTTCAGCGCCGTCTCCAGGACCTGGAGGGCCGCGAGCGGCCCGTTGCGGCTGAGCAGGCTGCAGCCACGCTCGAGCAGCGGGTCCAGCTCGGCCCTGATGATGCGCTCCCGCTCCCGATGGCGCTCGCCCAGCTCCCCCTTGATGCGGGTGACCTCGTCCTGAATGCGGGCCAGGATCCGGGCCAGCTCAGGCGGGTCCGAGTCCTTGGCCGCGTAGCGCTCGCGCAGGCGCTCAGCGGCCTTGGCGACCTGGGCCGGACCCGCGGTGGCGCCGAGCCCGAAGGCTCGCCAAGGGTCGACCTTGGTCAGGATGCGCAGCTGGCGGTTCAGGTCGTCCAGCTGCCGGGGAGCGCTGGCGCTGGGTCGGCGGCGGGTACCCGAGTGGGCGCGGGATCCTGAGAGGACCCTGGCACGGGCCTGGGGCTCTGGGTGCGCCTCGGGCTCGCTGGCGGGCTCGGGGACCTCGGCCACCTGGGCCACCTCGGCCACCCCTTCGGGCGGCTGGTTGCTCCCGACGCTGCTGCCCAGGCTGCTGGCACTGGCCGGCGGCTCGGTGGCGTCCTCCCGCAGCGCGGCGGGAATGCGCACGCGCTGGGACACGGACGTGGACACGCCGTCCCGGCGGAGCTCGATGACCGCCAGTCGCCCCAGGGCAGACAGATCCATGGCGACCTGCATGGGGTCCAGGCGCGCCTCCCGCAGCAGCTCGTCCAAGCAACGGCCCTCGCCGCGGTTCTCGAGCACCCCGCGCAGAGCCTTGGAGATCGGCAGGGACGCCAGCCGGTCCCACGCCGGGCCTTCCCAGAGCTGGTAGGAGAGCCTGGCGAAGACCTCGTGGGAGCTGGACCAGCCACTCAGCACGGCCTCCCAGATCAGGGGGCCGGCGCCGGCCACGGCACCTTCGGCGCTCGGGCTCGACAGGCACACGACCTCGACGATCTCGCCCATGAGCGCGGACTCGAACAGGGCCAAGCTGTTCTCGTCGACCGGTTCGCCATGGGCGAGGGCGCCTTCGCCGAGCCGGCGAGAGCGCAAGATGGCGTGGCCCTTGTAGGCCCAGAGCTCGGCCAGGGGCAGCACCACCCGAAGGGGCACGCGGTGGTCCTTGCGTGCGGCGGCGGTGGCACTGGCTGTGCTCGATGGGGACCGGGCGCCGCCGTGCGGCCTCGCTGCAAATCGAAACACGTTGCCGAGGTTCATGTGGCCACCGTCTCCCCCCAAGGAAATGGACCGACCGCCGATGCAAGGCGTACCTGGACCCCACCGGTCTGACCCGGGAGGGCGGGAAGGCGTGCCGAGCACCGACGTCATGTCGGCAAAGTCAGCAAACCACAACCTGGAGATCCCCACAAGCAATAATCGAAAAAGTCCTAAAAGGCCAATCAATCCGACCGATGGACCTCAGCCCCTACCCCGAGTCGTTCTGCGAGGCCTGTGAGGGCCTGGGCCGCACCACATCGCAGCCGCCAACGGACGATCGGGCTGACCTGGGTCTCCCCGGGGTTGACCTCGACCGTGAGGTGGCCGGCCGCGAAGGCGGCGTGGACCGGGCCGGCGATGTAGGGGAACACGCTGGTGGTGCCCACCGAGATCACGGCGTCGAAGCCGGCGTCCAGGGCCTGGTGGAGACGGAGCACGGCAGCGTCCGGCAGCATCTCGCCGAACAGCACCACGGTCGGCCGCACCACCTGGCCGCAGCTCGGGCAGTGCGGCACAGGGTCGCGCACGCCTTTTGCCGCGCCCTGCCAGGGGCAGTGGGTGCAGACCAGCCGTGACAGGTTGCCGTGGATCTCGATGACGTCTCGGGACCCGGCCTGGCTGTGGAAGCCATCGACATTCTGGGTCAGCACGCACAGGTGTTCGAAGCGGTCCTGGAGCCGGGCCAGCGCGTGGTGGCCCGGGTTGGGCCCGGCGCCCCGACAGGCATCGCCGATCTGGCGCATGTACTTCCAGCACAGGGCCGGGCGCTGTCGCAGCATCTGTCCGGACAGCGCCGCCTCGATGGGCACCCCTTCGGCGGTCTCGCCGTTGTAGAGGCCGCCCAGGCCGCGGTAGGTGGGCAGACCCGAGTCTGCGGACAGCCCGGCACCCGTGATGACCAGGACCCGGCGGGCCTTGGCCAGCTCTGCGGCGACCGCATCCAGGGTCTCGTCCAGGGTCATCTCGGTTCCAGTCGGCCTTGGGCGCCGAACCAGGCATACAGGTCCGCGACGGTCTCCTCCAGCGGTCGGGCCCGATAGCCCAGCTCCCGGGCGGCCTTGTCGTGCCGCACGTCGCGGTTGGAGCGCAGCGCGTGCAGCGCCTCGCTGGTGTAGAGCGGATCGATGCCCGTGAGCTTGTTGAAGACGGTCATGAACGGGGCCCCGACGCGGGCCAGCCACATGGGCGACGTGAGCCGCGGCGCCGGCACGCCCGTACAGGCCGCGGCGACTTCGGCGAGCTCGTGCAGGGTGCACCAGTGGCCACTGAGCAGGTACCCCTCGCCCGGTGTGCCGCGGTCCAGGGCGCCCAGGGCGCCGGCGACCACATCGCGCACGTCGACCCAGTCGAAGCCACCGTCCAGCAGTGCGGGCAGCTTGCGGTGGTACAGGTCCAGGAAGACCTGGCCCATGCGGCTGGGCCGCACGTCTGCCGGTCCCAGGATGCCCGTGGGATTGACGATCACCGCCTCGAGCCCCTGGCTGGCCGCGTCGCGCACCTGGGCCTCCCCCGCGGACTTGGAGCGGTCATAGGCGGGGTGGTGGGGTCCGGGGCGGGCCCGGGTCTCGTCCAGTGGCGCGTCGTAGGGGTCGTGGTCAAAGGCATGGACCGACGAGAAGTGCACATAGCGGCGCACGCCCGCCGCCAGCGCGGCCTGGGCCGCCGCCCCGGCTCCGTCCACGTTGACCTGCTCGACCCGACCCCCTTGGCTGCCGGTGATCGAGATCAGGGCCGCCAGGTGAAACGCGCCCTCCATGCCGTCGAACAGGGCCTGGAGCGTCTCGGGCCGGGTCACGTCCCCGGTCACCACCTCGACGTCGAGGCCGTCGAGCCCGGTGGGCTCGCTGCGCACCAGCACGCGCACCTGGTCGCCTCGGGCCAGCAAGGCCCGGACCAGGTTGCCGCCCACGTGTCCGGTGGCCCCGGTGACGGCGACCCGCACTCAGTCCTCCAGCCGGATGCCCAGCTTGCGCGCCAGGTCCTCCTTTTCCGGGGTCCGCACCAACCCCTCGTCGGCGGTGATGGTGCCGTCCTTGACCAGCCGGGCGAGCTCGTCGTTCAGGATCGTCATGCCGTGCTTGCGCCCGGTCTGCATCATGCCGGGGATCTGGGTGTTCTTGCCCGCCCGGATCAGGTTCGAGATGGCGTTGGTCGACACCAGGATCTCGACCGCCGCCACGCGGCCACCGCCCTTGCGCTTGCACAGGGTCTGCGCCACGACGCCCTTGAGGGACTCCGACAGCACGGTGCGGACCTGGGACTGCTGCTCGGGCGGGAACAGGTCGATGATGCGGTCGACCGTGCTGATGGCGGTCGCGGTGTGCAGGGTGCCAAAGACCAGGTGACCGGTGTTCGCCGTCTCCAGGGCCAGCGACACGGTCTCCAGGTCCCGCATCTCCCCCACCAGCACGATGTCCGGGTCCTCGCGCAGCGCGGCCTTGAGCGCCCGGGAGAAGGTGGCGGTGTGGTTGCCCACGTCGCGCTGGTTGATCAGGCACTTCTTGGAGTCGTGCACGAACTCGATCGGGTCCTCGAGCGTGATGATGTGGGCCTTGCGGGTGGCGTTGATGTGGTCGATCATCGCCGCCAGCGTGGTGCTCTTGCCCGAGCCGGTGGGCCCGGTGACCAGCACCATGCCCTTGGGGTGATCGCACAGTCGGCGCACGGCCGCGGGCATGCCGAGCTGCTCCAGGGTCAGGAGCTTCTCGGGGATGTGCCGCAGGACCGCGCCAGCCCCGCGGCTGTCCCGGAACAGGTTGACTCGGAAGCGCCCGAGCCCCGGCACCGCGTGGGCCAGATCCACGTCGTTCGTCTCGCGGAACTCGGCCATGAAGTGCTCGGGCACCGCGTCGCCCAGGAACTCCACGACGCCTTCGGCGCTGAAGGGCGCCCGGTTGGGGATGGGCTGGATGTCCCCGTCGATTCGCCAATAGGGCGGCAGGCCTGCGCACAGGTGTAGATCGCTGGCCCCTTCGGTGACCATCGCCCGCAGGGTGTCGACCAGGCTGCCCTGGCTGGTGTTGCGCGGTGACGACCGGCGCTCCTGGGGGGGAGCAGCCACGGACTCCAGCCCGATGCTCGCCAGCGCGTCTTCGGACACCATGATCGGCTGCACCTTGAGGGCCGGGTGCTGCTTCTGGACGGCGCTGATCACCCGCCGCGTGGGCTTGTCCACGAAGCCGAGCACCAGAGTGTCGCCGTCGATCCGCCAGGGCACGCAGCGGTGGCGGAGCTGGAAGTCCCGGTGGAGCAGATCGGCCACCGACGCATCCCGCTCCTGGTCGACGCCATCGCCCGACGGCAGCGGCACCTTGTGGCTGACCCGGTCCAAGCGCTCCGCCAGGATCCTGGCCACAGCCACGCCGAACTCCGGGACCTTGCGCAGCAGGGTCTGGAAGATGCTGCTCTTGAACCGCAGGACCTGGGCTGGACCGACTGCGCGAACCGAAGCGGTCCTGGGCGCGTTCAGGAGCAGCCCCTGCTCTCCGAAGACGTCGCCGGGACCGAGCGTCGTGATGGGCACGGTGCTGCCCCCGATGGCCATCTCGACCTGGACCTTGCCTTCGAGCAGCACGAAGAAGGCCTCGGAGCGTTGTCCCTCCCTGGCCAGCAGGTCTCCGCCGGTGAGCGCCAGAGGCTCGCCGTGCTTGACCATCTTCTCGAGCTGGCTGTCGCTGAGGGTCTGAAAGAGCGGCGAGTGCCGCAGGGTGGCCATCACGCCTTCGGAGCCCATGCCTGCCTCCTGGGAAGGCGGTGATGCTACCGCGGGGGCGGGATCAGGACAGGGCGATGCCGACCGGCGCGTGGTCGGACGCCTTCAGGTCACCGCGCTTCTTGCGCCAGGGGCGGTCCATCCAACCGTCGGTCACGCGGGCGTGAACACTCTCGGTGACGAGGAAGTGGTCGATGCGCATGCCCTTGTTGAAGCGGAAGTTTCCGCCCCGGTAGTCCCAGAAGGTGTAGGTGTTCGGCGCCAGGTAGGCCTCGAGCTCGTCGGTCAGGCCCCAGTCCAGCAGCTGCTTGAGCCGAGCGTGCTCGTCGGGGTGGAAGCTGGGCACACCGGCGTAGCCGTCGGGATCGAAGATGTCCCGGGCCGCCGGTGCGATGTTGATGTCCCCGGTGATGATCAGGTCGTCTCCGGGGTGGTGCGTGCCCTGGATCCAGGCGATCAACGCGTCGAAGAAGGCCAGCTTGTAGGGAAACTTCGGCGAGTCGACCCGCTGTCCCTGGGGGCAGTAGAGGTTGACGATGCGCAGGCCCGCCGTGGTCGCCGCGATGAAGCGGGACTGGCCGTCCTCGGCCGGGGGATGGCCCAGCTGCACGTCGGTCAGAGGAGACTTGCTGGCGATGAGCACGCCGTTCCACTGCTTCTGGCCGTGCACCGCGACCTGGTAGCCCCGCTCGGTGAAGAGCTCGGTGGGCACGGCGTCGGTGGCGAGCTTGAGCTCCTGGAGACAGATCACGTCGGGTGCGACCTCGTCCAGGTACAGGCCCACGAGCTCGGCCCGGACCTTCAGCGAATTCACGTTCCAGGAGACGATCTTCACGGCACCCTCCGAGCCGCTCTCGTAATGCATCCGTCACCGTGTGCGGGTTGCAAATCGGTTCATCGCGATATATCGATATAGTCGTGAGTGACCTTGCTGAGAGCCTCGACCGCTGCCGCCTGCTGGCGGACGGCACGCGCCTGCGCCTGCTCTCCCTGCTCCAGACCCAGGAGCTCACCGTGGCCGAGCTCACCCGGGTCACCGAGCTGGCCCAGTCCACGGTCAGCACCCACCTGGGGCGCCTGCGCGAGGCCGGCTGGGTGCGCGATCGGCGCGAGGGCAGCTCGGTCTTCTACAGCCTGGCCGAGCTCGAGCCCGCGGTGCGCACCCTGTGGGACGCGGTGGCCGGCGGGGTCGACGACCCGCTGCTGGCCAGCGACGCCCGCCGCCTGGCCAAGATCCTGGCCGCCCGGGCCGGCGACGCGCCCTGGCCGGACAGCGTGGCGCTGGCGATGTCTCGGACCTGGTTCCCAGGCCGCAGCTGGGAGGCCCTGACCCGCAGTCTGCTGGGCTTCGTGCAGCTCGGCGCCGTGCTCGACGTGGCCAGCGGCGAGGGCGCCATCGCAGAGCTGGTCGCCCCCCACGCCCAGTCCGTCACCTGTGTGGACCGCAACGCCCGGGTCGTGGCACGCGGCCAGGAGCGCCTGGCCCACCTGCCGGGCGTGCGCTTCGTCCAGGGCGACATGCACGAGCTGCCCTTCTCCGACGGGTCCTTCGATCAGGCTCTCGCCATGAGCGCCCTGTGCTTCAGCACCCAGCCCGAGCGGCTGCTGCGCGAGCTGCACCGGGTCCTGCGACCGGGCGGCACCCTGGTCGGCATCACCCTGAGCCGCCACAGCCACACCCGCGAAGCCGAGCGCTTCCGGCACCCCCAGCTGGGCTACACGCCCGACAAGCTGCAGGGGCTGCTGGACAGCGCCGGCTTCCAGGTCCTCACCTGCGCCCCCACCAGCCGGGAGCGCCGCCCCCCCCACTTCGAAGTGATCACCCTGATCGCGCGGAGAGCCCCATGACCCCCGCCCAGCGCCAGTCCGCCCTCGTCCAGCTCCTGACCGAGCGGGTGCTCATCCTCGATGGGGCCATGGGCACGATGATCCAGAAGGTCCCGCTGACCGAGGCGGACTTTCGGGGCGACCAGTACGCGTCTCACGACAAGCCGCTCAAGGGCTGCAACGACCTGCTGAACATCACCCGCCCCCAGGTCATCCGCGACATCCACGATCAGTACCTGGACGCCGGCGTCGACATCCTGGAGACCAACACCTTCAACGGCACGACCATCGCGATGGCCGACTACGCCCTGGAGTCCGCGGCCTACGACATCAATTTCCACGGTGCGCGCATCGCCCGGGAGGCGTCGGACGCCCGGGGCGGCATGGCCCTGGTCGGCGGCGCCCTGGGGCCCACGAACCGCACGGGCTCGCTCTCCCCGGACGTCAACGACCCGGGCTTTCGCAACGTGACCTTTCAGGAGCTGGTCACCGCCTATGCCCAGGCCGCCCACGGCCTGATGGACGGCGGGGCCGACCTGCTGATGGTCGAGACCAGCTTCGACACCCTGAACGCCAAGGCCGCGCTCTACGCCATCGACCAGGTCTACGCAGAGCGCGGGCAGACCCTGCCGATCATGGCGTCGGGCACCATCACCGACGCGTCGGGCCGGACCCTGAGCGGCCAGACCGCCCAGGCCTTCTACCACTCGGTGCGGCACGCGAAGCCGTTGACGGTGGGCTTCAACTGCGCCCTGGGCGCGGCCGCCATGCGGGCCCACATCGAGACCCTGAGCCGGGTGGCCGACACGTTCATCTGCGCCTACCCGAACGCTGGGCTGCCCAACGAGCTGGGCGAGTACGACCAGAGCCCCGAGGCCATGGCCGAGCTGGTCGGGGAGTTCGCCGAGAGTGGTCTGGTCAACGTGGTCGGCGGCTGCTGCGGCACGTCGCCCGACCACATCGCGGCCATCGCCAAGGTGGTGCGCCAGCACGAGACCCGGCCGGTGCCCGAGATCCCACCGGCCCTGCGGCTGTCGGGCCTGGAACCCACCATCCTGCGAGAGGACGCGCTGTTCGCCAACATCGGCGAGCGCACCAACGTCACCGGCTCCGCCCGCTTCCGAGACCTCATCAAGGGCGGGGACTACGACACCGCCCTCGAGGTGGCTCGCCAGCAGGTCGCGGCCGGGGCCCAGATGATCGACGTGAACATGGACGAGGGCATGCTCGACAGCGCCGCGGCCATGACGACGTATCTGAACCTGGTCGCCGCCGAGCCGGACATCGCACGGGTCCCGGTGGTGATCGACAGCTCCAAGTGGTCGGTCATCGAGGCCGGCCTGCGCTGCATCCAGGGCAAGGGCGTGGTGAACAGCATCAGCCTCAAGGAGGGCGAGGCGCCGTTCCTGGACCAGGCCCGCAAGTGCCTGGCCTATGGGGCCGCGGTGATCGTGATGGCGTTCGACGAGCAGGGCCAGGCCGACAACCTGGCCCGCCGCAAGGAGATCTGCCAGCGGGCCTACGACCTGTTGGTCGACACAGTCGGCTTCCCCCCCGAAGACATCATCTTCGACCCCAACATCTTCGCCATCGGCACGGGCCTGGAGGAGCACAACGCCTACGCGGTCGACTTCATCGAGGCGACCCGCTGGATCAAGGCCAGCCTGCCCGGCGCCAGGGTCTCCGGCGGCGTGAGCAATGTGAGCTTCGGGTTCCGCGGCAACCACGCCGTGCGCGAGGCCATCCACGCCGTGTTCCTGTTCCACGCCATTCAGGCCGGCCTGGACATGGGCATCGTGAACGCTGGCGCCATCCTGCCCTACACCGAGCTCGACCCCGAGCTGCGGGAGCGGGTCGAGGATCTGGTCCTGAACCGCCGGCCCGACGCGACCGACCGACTCCTGGAGATCGCCGACCGGGCCAAGGGCAAGCGCCGGGCCCGCAAGGACGACCTGACCTGGCGGGAACAGGACGTCGGCGGCCGCCTGACCCACGCTCTGGTCAACGGCATCGCCACCTTCATCGAACAGGACACGGCCGAGGCGTTCGAGCTGCTCGGCAAGCCCCTGCTCGTCATCGAGGGCCCGCTCATGGACGGCATGAACGTGGTCGGCGATCTCTTCGGCGCCGGAAAGATGTTCCTGCCCCAGGTGGTCAAGAGCGCCCGGGTCATGAAGAAGGCCGTCGCCTGGCTGGACCCATACCTCCAGGCCGAAGCGGTCGCCGGTTCGTCCAAGGGCCGCATCCTGATGGCCACGGTCAAGGGCGACGTGCACGACATCGGCAAGAACATCGTCGGCGTGGTGCTGCAGTGCAACGGCTACGACGTGATCGATCTCGGCGTCATGGTGCCCTGCGACACCATCCTGGCCCAGGCCAGAGAGCACCGGGTGGACCTGATCGGCCTGAGCGGGCTCATCACGCCGTCCCTGGACGAGATGGTGCACG
>CAZFLE010000134.1:0-13720 GCA_964519895.1 uncultured Enterobacterales bacterium
GGCGGCGGGTGATGGGAATCGAACCCACCAGACAGAGCCTCTCGACACGCCTCGACCGGTTTTGAAGACCGGGGCCACCACCAGGACGGCAACACCCGCCACCGTCTGGCTAACGCCCCGGCGCCAGGCCGAGTGTCCGGAATCCGGACATTCGGGGCGAGTGGGGTGGCCCAGGGAGCTTGGGTGTCCGGACTTCGGACACTCGGGCGGGAAGGCGTCAGCTCCGCGTGGGCCGCGCCACGCCATGCACCAGCAGTAGTGCGGGGCACCTCGGCTCTCCATCAGCCCTTCGAGGTCCGTCCACCGGTCCGGCCCCACCGGGTGGCAGGTCACGGGCTCGCTCATGGGGAGCCGGTCCACTCCGCCTCCTGGTTAGGACGTGGTCTCCAGGAGGTTTCCATGATCAAGGGCATGCACGGCCTGTTCTTCACGTCCGAGCCCGAGGCCCTGCGGGCCTTCCTCAAGGACAAGCTCCAGCTCCCCTCCAAGGACACGGGCGGCGGCTGGCTGATCTTCGACCTGCCCCAGTGCGATCTCGGCGTACACCCCACCGACGGCGGCCCGCCCTCGGGCACCCACGACCTGTCCTTCTTCACCGACGATCTGGACGGCACCGTGGCTGGCATGACCGAGCGCGGGGTCGCGTTCCTGACCGACGTCGAGGAACAGGAGTGGGGCCGGCACATTCGCTTCGAGATGCCCGGCGGGGTCAAGGTGATGCTGTACCAGCCGAAGTACTGAGCGCGAAGCCGTTGGCCATGTACGACCAGCGGGTGCCTTCGAAGGCGCTGTGCTCGCGCTTCACGACCACGGCCGCGTGCACCCCGTCCGGGCTGCGAAAGAGCCAGGCGGGCGCGTAGTCCAGCACGTAGCTGCGGCGCCGGGTGCCGGGCTCCAGGACCTGGTCCAGGCCGCCGGTCGTGCGCACCAGGCGATAGGCGGCGCCCTGGGCCGCCGCTTCGCCGTAGGCGTCGTCGGTGCCGTGCAGTACCTCGAAGGTGAAGGACTCGCCGGATGCGACGAAGCCCTGGTCGGCGGCCTCCATGGCCTCGGGCGCCAGCAGGCGGCCGACGGTGATGCCGTGGCCCGCCAGGAAGCCCGGCCGCTCCACCGCCACCCGACCCTTCAGATCCGGCGGTTGGCAGCCGTTCGGCCCGCCCTCGGGCCAGTCATAGCCGACCGACAGGCGCCCCTCGGCCGCGAAGTCATCGGTGCGGGCGTCCACCACGAACACGTCGTGCACCATGTCGCATGACACCCCGCCCTCACCGGGCATGTAGGTCTCGAAGGCAAAGCGCGCCCCGTCGCTGGACCACCCCCAGAAGGTGAAGCGGTCGTGCATGCCGGGCATGCGCGGTTGCTCCTTGACGGTGAAAGGCTCTGTGCTCGTGCTCGCAGTCGTGCTCGTGCTCGCAGTCGTGCTCGCAGTCGTGCTCGTGCTCGTGCTCGTGCTCGAAGCGTCCCCTCCTGCACAACCCAGGAGCACCACCAGCACCCCTGGGCTCACAGCCCCTCCGCCCCCTGCCCGCGACTGCCGTGGATCAGCTTCCACGCCCCGCCCAGGAAGATGATCGCCCCGTAGACAAAGATGCCCAGGATGACGATCTGGATCAGCCAGCTCGGGATCGGCAGCATCAGCCCCACGATGCCCAGCGCGGCGATGGCGCCCCCCTTGATCATCTCGCGAATGCCCTTGGCCCGGAACCGGACGGCCCGCTCCTGGTTGAGCTTCTTGACGATGCGCCCGGCATCGGCCGCCGAAGCGCCGAACTCGTCCTGGAGGAGCGTTCGGACCTCGGCCGGCGAGTCCCCCGCGTAGACCCGCGCGTTGGCCTCGACCTCGAGCCGCTCTCGCCACATGCGGTCCACCAGGCGTGCAGCGTGCTGGGGATCCGCCTTGAGCCGCTCGATCAGCTGGTCCTTGATGCGGTCCGGGTGCTCCCCCCTCTGGAAGGCGGCGTTGACCTCGGTCACCAGAGCGCGCTCGTCGGTCATGGGGTGCCTTCCTGGGGCTCGGTCTCGTGGAAGCGGCGCATGTCGATCTGCATGCGGCCATCGTCGAGACGACTGAGCACGTCGATGAACCGATGGTCGAAGGTGACGTTCTCGGCGTAGTACATCTGCCGGGCGTGCACGTTGTTGGCATAGGTCAGGTCCCAGCCACTCATGGTCACGATGATCATGATGTCGTCGTCGACCATCTGCTCCAGGGTCAGGCCGTCGAGCGGGCTGGTCTCGTCGATGGTGTGCATCACCGACCAGCTCAGGGTGAAGACCGGCGAACGGTCCCGGGACAGCTTCAGATCGTGCAGCCGCCGCATGGAGTGGCCCTCGGGCGTGGTCTCGGTGACCAGCAGAGAGACCCGGACGGTGGCCTCGACCACGTCGTTGCCACGGGCATTCGCCAGGCGGAACTCCAGGGTCGGCACCCCGTGGCGCTTGCCGATGACGCAGCCATCGGAGAACAGCACGGACGACTGGGGCCTCGACGCCTTGGCGAACACGAGACCGGTCACCAACGCCACCCCGAGCAGGCCGATCAGGGCCTCGACCGCGACCAGGGTGTGGGCGTAGGGGCTCTCGGGGGACAGGGTGCCGTAGCCGATGGTGGTCAGCGTCTGGACCGAGAACGAGAACGCCTCCAGGAAGCCGTGTCCGCTGAGCCCGGCGACCCCCTCGGCCTCGAGCAGGAACAGGCTGGCGAAGATCACGTTGGTGAACAGGTAGGCCAGGGTCATGAACAGCCCGAGCTGGCCCCAGCTGCCCTCCATGAACTGGTAGTACAGGTCCCGCCGCATGTCGTTGGGCGCGCCGATGCGCACGGCGTCTGCGGTCGCCGCTGTGTAGCGGTACTTCCTGGGTCCGGGCTGTTCCTCTTCGGGCTCGCCGCGGCTCGCACGGCGGGCCTCGGCCGCAGCCCTCAGCTGGGCCTTCTCCTCGGCCTCGTGGTGGTGGAGGTCTTCGGCACTCAGCCCCTGGGGCGCCATCCACAGGTCGAAGAGCACCTGGCCGATGCACGCCAGGGACACCAGGGCCCCGAAGGCCAGGGAGCTCATGAAGCCGCCGGCCGGGGCCAGCAGCAGGACCACGATGCCGCTGCCGAAGCGCATGTTCACGCGGTTCTTGTCCGACAGGTCGGCCTCACGCCGCTCGGTGAAGTAGTCGATGACCGCGACGCTGAAGAGCGCCAGGGCCAACGACCCGCACAACAGCCAGCGGTACTTGGCCGGCGCGATCTCTCCGGGGTCGAAGAACACGACCTTCTTCACGGCCACGCCGACCGCCGTGATGCCCACCACGAGGGGCAGGTGCATGTAGACCCAGGCGTAGAAGGCCAGGCGCTTGTCCTTGATGCGGCTGCCGGCGACGTCGTCGAAGTAGATCCACCACAAGCAACAGGTCACGACCACCGCCAGGCCGGCCATGACCATCAGGTCGGTGCCCGGTCCGCCGGGCTTCTCCGCCACGCTGCTCAGGATCTTCACGAAGGACTCGCCGAGCACGATGATGGTGAGCAGCCCATAGCGCTCGGTCATGTGCGGCAGGTCCGGCGGGTACAGGCCGGTCAGCTCCCGGTTCTTGCGGGTCAGAGGCACCGAGAGGTCGATGGCCATCGCCACCGCCCAGGCCACGTAGACCCAGGGCTCGGTGAGCAGGGGCGACAGGGTCCAGATGACCGCGGCCACACCGAAGCCACGCCACATGACCGCGGAGACCTCGCGGCCCTCTTCGGTGTGTTTCCAGGTGCGGAAGTAGAGCGCCACCAAGACCCAGCGCGCCACCGCATAGGCGCCGGCGAAGAGGGCGTAGTCGTGCTCCAGGACGCGGGGGACGCTGACCGCCATCGCCCCGACCGCGAACATCTGGATGAAGACCAGGCCCCGGTGCAGGGCGTCGTCCACCATGAAGCGGTTGCTGTAGAAGGTGAAGCCGGTCCAGCTGTACCAGAGGGGAACGAACAGGGCGAAGAACGCCAGGAATCCACCGAAGCTCACGTGGTGGCTGAGCGCGTTGCCCAGCTGGATGATCGTGGCGACGTAGATCAGGTCGTAGAAGAGCTCCAGCCACGCGACCTTGCGCTCGGTGTGCGCGTCGGGGGTGTGGAGCTGAGGGGCGTGGAACCAGCGGTTCTGCATGACGGGGATCCTATGAGGGCGAATAGGGTGGGTCCATGTGTGGCCGCTTCCAGATCGCTTGGCCGTGGCGGGAGCTCGTGGAGCTGTTCCGGGTCTCCGGCGGTCTGCCGGACGAACTCATCGTGCCGCGCTTCAACATCTGCCCGACCTACCGCGTGCCGATCGTGCTCTCGCTGGGCGGCGAGCGCGTGGCGCGGGAGATGCGCTGGGGCTTCCCCGCGACCTGGCTGGCCCGCCAGGGCAAGGACCCCTGGTCCCGGGTGCTGTTCAACGCCAAGGCCGAGGACGCGCCCACCAAGCCCACCTGGCGCAAGGCCTTTCGCGAGCGCCGCTGTCTCGTGCCCGCCAGCGGATTCTACGAGTGGCACAAGGAGGGCAAGGCCCGGTTCCCGGTGCTGTTCTCGCCCGCCGACGGCAAGCCGCGCGCCTTTGCAGGCCTGTGGGGGTCCTTCAAGAAGGGAGACGACCGCATCGACTGCTTCACCATCCTGACCACCGAGCCCGGCGACCAGGTCGGGGCCTGGCACCACCGGGCCGCCGTGGTGCTGGACCAGGCCGACTGGGACCGCTGGCTGGATCCGAGCGCGCCAGACGTGGCGTCCCTCTGGCGCCCGCCGCCAGCCCTGGCGCTGTCCCCAGTGAGCACGCGGCTCAACGACATCAAGAACACCGGGGCAGACCTGATGGACCCGGACTGGGCGCTACCGGATCAGTCGGTGTAGGTCCAGGCGCTGACCGCCTGGTAGTCCAGGTTCGTGGAGATCTGCTGGCAGACCCCTTGGTCGTCGGGCGAGAGGTCGGACAGCACGTAGATCAGCTGGGTCAGGGTCTCGAAGACCTCGTCGTCGACGTTGGCCTGCTGGGTCGCCTCGAGCAGGAGCGTCACGTCGACGCCGCCGCCCAGGGTGCCCGTGGCGGTGCCGTCCGGGTCCAGGGTCATGCCGACCCGGGCGTCGTGGAACAGCAGGCGCTGCTCCTGATTGAACACGCTGAAGGGGATGTCCAGCTCGAAGGGCCCCGTCTCGACCACGCCGCCGGACAGGAGCAGGTCGGGCAGGGTCACGAGCGGTGCGTCGGGGTCCCAGTCAAAGGTCTGGCCGGGCAGCAGCCGGTCGTCGGTGCCGACCAGAGGCTTGCCGGTGGCCTGGCCCAGGCGCAGGGTCACGCAGTCGTCGTCGACCGGGTCGTCCAGGTCGGAGAGCTCCAGCAGGATCAGGATCTGGCCTTCGTTGATCTGGCTGTTGATCAGGGGCTCGACGGCCGAGGCTTCGGTCTGCTCCAGGGCTGGGATGGCCAGGTTCAGGGCGTTGTCGATGCCTTCGGTGCCATCGGCCCGCACGTAGTCCGGGATGTTGCAGGCTTCGTCGTCCCAGGTGCCGCTGACCCGGTCGTCGAGATCGAAGCCGCTGGACACGCCGTCGACGGCCCGGGTCAGCAGGATCTCCCACATGACCCAGGTGAGGGTGTCGCCCGAGCCGTCGCAGACGTCTGCAGAGTCGACGAGCTCTGGACCGGTGCAGGCGAGCCAGAGCAGGGTGGGCACGAAGACCATGACAGGGATCTATCACCGCTCGGGGCCCGTCGGTTAGGTTGACTTGGCCTATGAGCCCCGCCGCCCTGCTCCTCGCGCTCCTGCTCACCGCCTGCAACGACGGCGGCGAAGACACCGGTACGACCGAGCCGCTGGTCCTGGGACCGGAGCCGGCGACCAGCCCCCAGGAGCCGGCCCTGCGCCGGCTGACCCAGGCCCAATACACCCGGGCGGTGCTCGATCTGCTGGGTGACGACCTGTTCGTGCCCACCAGCCTGGAGCCCGATTCGGCCCAGGACGGCCTGCACGCCCTGGGTGCTGCGACCACCGCCATCAGTCCCCGGGGGGTCGAACAGTACGAGTCCGCGGCCTTCGAGCTGGCCACCCAGGCGCTGATCGATCCGGCCGAGCCATTGGGCTGCGAACCCGAAGGCATCGTGGACGACGCCTGTGCCGAGCAGGTCCTCGCACCCCTGGCCCGGCGGGCTTGGCGGCGGCCGGTGACCGACGCCGAGCTGCAGTCCCTGGTCGACGTGAGTGCCCAGGCCGCGACCGAGCTCGCCGACTTCCACGAGGGGCTGGTCTATGGCCTGGCGGCGGTGCTCCAGAGCCCCTGGTTCCTCTACCGGGTGGAGCTGGGGGTCGACGGCCGCTTGACCGACCTGGAGCTCGCGACCCGGCTGTCGTTCTTCCTCTGGGACACCCTGCCCGACGAGACCCTGCTGGCCGCCGCCGAAGCCGGCGAGCTCTCCACCCCGGACCAGGTGGCGGTCCACGTCGACCGTATGCTCGCCGACGACCGAGCCCGGGCCGGGGTGCGCAACTTCTTCACCGAGATGCTCGAGCTCTACGAGCTGGACGGCCTGAACAAGGACAGCACGGTCTTTCCGCACATGAGCCCCGACGTGGGCCCGTCGGCCCGCGAGGAGACCCTGCTCACCATCGAGGACCTGGTGTTCACCCAGGACGCGGACTTCCGCACCCTGATGACCACCCGACGCACCTTCCTGGATCGGACCCTGGCCACGATCTACAACGTGCGGGCGCCCGAACGGGACGGCTTCGGGCTGGCCGAGCTCGACAGTGGCGGCCCTCGCCGGGGCTACCTGGGCCAGGTCAGCTTCCTGGCGCTCCAGGCCCACCCGGTCTCGTCGTCGGCGACGCGCCGGGGCGTGTTCGTGCGCGAGGTCCTGTTGTGCCAGCCCATGTCGCCGCCGCCGGCAGACGTCGACACCTCGATCCCCGAGCCGGACGCCGACTCGCCGACCCTGCGGGAGCGCATCGCCACCCACCTCGAGGACCCGAGCTGCGCGGGCTGCCACCAGCTCACGGACTACATCGGCCTGGGGCTGGAGCAGTTCGACGGGCTGGGTCTGTACCGGACCACCGAGAACGGCGCCGACATCGACCCCAGCGGGGACCTGGACGGCCAGGCCTTTGCCGACGCCTGGGGCTTGGGGGCCGCGCTACGCGACCACTCGGCCTTTGCGCCCTGTCTGGTCGAGACCCTGTGGCGCTACGGCGCCGGCCACATGCTGCTGGGCGGCGAGCGCGAGGCGCTGAACTGGCTGGTGGACGGCTTCGAGCTGTCCGATTTCTCCTTTGAGACCCTCCTGCGGACCTATGCCACGTCCGAGGCCTTTCGCACCGTGGGGATGATCGAGTGAGGCGCTTCTGGCCCAAGGGCGCACCCCTGAGCCGCCGGGCAGTGCTGCGAGGCCTGGCCCGCGGGGCCGTGGTCACCGTCGCGCTGCCGCCGCTCGAGGCCATGTTCGACGGCCACGGCCTGGTCTACGCCTGCGACAGCGTGCTGCCGGTGCGCTTCGGCCTGTTCTTCTGGGGCAATGGCAACCTGCCGGATCGGTGGACCCCGACCGACGAGGGCGAGCTTTGGACCCTGACCGAACAGCTCCAGCCCTTTGACGGCCTCCAGCACTTGATCTCCGTGATCACGGGGCTCGAGGTGAAATTCCCCAACGAGTCCCCCCACGGCACGGGGCTGGCGGGGTTCTTGTCCGGGTCGCCGCTGTCGAACCTGGGCGACGACTCGTCCTTCACGGCGCCGTCCCTGGACCAGATCATCGCCGCCGAGATCGGGGGCGAGACGGTCTACCGCTCCCTGGAGACCGCAGCCCACAGCAGCACCTCGGGCCGGTCCTTCAACGGCGAGAACAGCCAGAACCCGGTCGAGGCCAGCCCGCTCGCCCTCTACGAGCGGGTCTTCGGCGAGACCTTCCGGGAGCCCGGAGAGACCACCGAGGTCGATCCGACCCTGGGCCTGCGGCGCAGCGTGCTCGACGGGGTCATGGGCGACGTGGACGCCCTGATGGCCCAGGTCGGGGCGGCCGACAAGGCCCGCCTGGAGCAGCACTTCGACGGCATCCGGGACCTGGAGATGCGGCTCGCGCGGCTCGAGGAGGACCCGCCGGACCTGGAGAGCTGCTCGGTCCCGGGCACCCCCGCCGACAGCTACCCGGACCAGGAAGGCAGGCCCCAGCTCAGCGCTGTCAGCCGAGCGACCTGTGACCTGCTGGCGATGGCCCTGGCCTGTGACCAGACCCGGGTGTTCAGCCACTGGTTCACGGATCCGGTCAACGACCTGCTCTTCCCGGACGCCACCGCGGGCCACCACGACCTGACCCACAACGAGGCCGGTGATCAGCCCGAGGTCAACGCCATCACGGTCCAGGTCATGGAGGAATTCGCCTACCTGGTTCGAGCGCTCGACGCGGTGGAGGAGGGCGACGGCACCCTGCTCGACAACTGCGCCGTGCTGGCCACCAGCGAGGTCAGCCTGGGGCAGACCCACGCCATCGACGAGATGCCCGCCATCGTCGCCGGTTCGGCCTGTGGCCGGCTGGTCCAGGGGCTGCACATCCGCCAGCGGCGCGAGAACGCGACCCGCCTGCCGCTCACCTTGATCCGCGCGATGGGCATCAACCAGGCCAGCTGGGGCGTCGATGAGGCCGAAGAGACCCAGGGCATCTCGGAGCTCGAGGCCTGAGTCAGTTCTCGGTCCGCAGCAGCTGACCGCCTGCTCCAGGCGTGTGCGATTGCCCAGCACCACCAGCTCGCGCTCCGTGAGCTCCTGCACGCCCTCTGGGGGGTCCCGGTCGCCGGGCCCGGGTCCCAGCGCGTCGGCCCAGATAAGAGCGGTCGATGCCGACCCTGTTGTGGCTGCTGTGGACCGCGCTGGCGCTGGCCGGGGCCCCCCGCCTGGACGGCGTGTGGGACCTGGACCAGGACGCGTCCGAGTCCCTGGAGCCGGTCCTGGTGCTCCAGGGCGCCAACTGGCTGGAGCGGCGCATCGCCGGACGGCTGGACATCACCCAGACCATCCGGGTCATCCCCGACGGCTACGCGGTCTCCATGGCCTCGTCGGTGTACGAACGCAGCTTCCAGGCGCTGCCAGACGGGGTCGTGCGCCCCTACAGTGCCCCGCGCATGAACGCCCGCAGCCTCAAGACCACCTGGCAGGGCGACGTGTTGGTCACCGAGACCGTGCTGATCCTGGCCGATGGCACCTTGGCCCGGGCTCGCGAGGAGCGCCGCCTGCTGGACCCGCAGACCCTGGAGATGATGATCGTGCTCGAGCCCGAAGGCGCCGAGCCCATCCGCATTCGCCGGGTGTTCCGGCTGCTCAACCGCTGATGAGCTTGTAGTCCCGCTGCCCCTGCTCGCTCAGCAAGGACCAGCCCGTGTAGACCGCCAGCGCCGTGCCAAAAGGTGGGGTGAAGAGGTGGAAGAGGCTCACGAACAGCGCCACCGCAGGGGCCCAGGGCCGGCGCTTGAGCAGGCCGAAGCCCGCAGCGATCTGGGGCAGGGAGATCGCGGCGATGACGCCGGAGAAGATGAGCGCCACCGTGCCGAAGACCCCGCCAGCCGCCAGGCCCGACGCCGTGGGGTCCGCCGCGGCCGCCCCGGTGATCAGGGCCCCGAAGACCCCCAGCACCGCCAGACCCCCGAGCCCGCCGAGCAGCGAGAGCATGCCCAGGATCAGGTGGAGGATGCCGACCAGGTTGAAGTGGGTGTCGAAGCGGCGGGTCATGGACTGTCTCCGGGTGCGAAGGCCATCTACGAGCTTGGGGGGGGCCTATTGCAGCAGGGTCCACCCCAGATCATTCCGGGGTCGAGGCACCGGGCGCCCGCAGGACCGGCTTCTCGGCCAGGTAGATCAGCACGCGCTGTGGGCGCACGGTCAGGTGGTCCGGCGGGTTCAGGACGTCCTGGCCGGCCTGGGGGTCCCGGACCCCGATGACCAGCGCGGCGGTCTGGTCCTTGAGTCGGCGCACGAGCTGGCCATAGGCCATGGGCAGGGGGACGTCTTCGGGGACCTCGCCCAGGTAGACGTTGTAGGAACCCGGTGCGGCCACCCGTCCCAGGATGTCCGCCGTGCCGGGCACCGCCGCGGCATGGGCCATCATCGAGTAGCCGAGCCGACCGCTCTCCACGACCTCGTCGGCCCCGGCGGTCACCACGTGGGCGACGTTCTCCGCGTCCAGGATCTCCGCGACCACGTGCAGGGGACGCACCCGCCTGGTGTTCAGGGGCTGCTTGTCCAGGTACGACCGCATGGTGAAAGCCGTCAGGATGGTGATGGCATCGGCCTGTTGGGGGGAGACTTGGCGGGGCGCCACGATGATGGCGGTGTGGGCGTGGGTCAGCCGGACCTTCTCCATCTCCGACTCCTTGGTCGGATCGCCGCCGATCCACCGGAACCGGGGGGGGGTGTCCCTGGGCCGCTCACCGGGTCCGAACAGGACCACCTCCCGGTCCGCGTCGTCGCCGAGCTCTTGCTCGAGCAGTGTGAGCAGACCGCGGGCACCCGCGTCGTAGCCGCAGACCACGATGTGATCGAGGGTCGTCATCATTCGGAAGCCTTCCTCCCGCACGCTGAGCACGGTGTTGAGCAGCGTGGTCCCCACGATGCCGGCAAACAGGGCCAGGGTGAACATGCCGATGACCATCAGGAACCCGGCGATCACCCGCCCCAGGGCGGTCTCGGGCGCGATGTCCCCGAAGCCGACTGTGGTGACCGTGACCAGGGCCCACCACAGTCCGTCGCCCAGGTGCCGCACGTGCTCGTTGGCGTCGCGCTCCACCAGGAACATCGTGACGCCGCCGATGCCCACCGAGACGCCCAGCACGGACAGCGCAAAGGTGAACAGGATCACGTTGTCACTGAAGGCACGGGCGATGCCCTCGAGGGGGGAGCTCCGCTTGAACAGCCGCACCGCGCGGAGCAGGCGCAGGCCGCGTAGGCTCCTGAGCTCGGGCACCAGCGCCACCACGGTCAGCAGATCGATCAGGTTGAGCGGCCGACACAGGAAGCGCAGGCGCCCCACCACCTGTTCGCGCATCCGCCCCGCGGACCCCAGGCGAAAGAAGCGGAGCCGGGGCGGCCGATAGGTCAGCGTGCGCAGGCTGATCTCGACCGCGAAGACGATCAGGATCGCCCGGTCCAGCGCGAGCAGCCAGACCGGCAGGTCCCGTGACAGGCCGAATTCCAGGACCACCAGCAGGATCGAGATCAGGATCAGCGCCCAGACCGTTCCCGCCACCCAGCGGTACGCCGGGGTGCTGGGCTTGTGGAATGCGCCGTGGAGCGCCTGGATGACTTCCTGCAGCATGGCTGTCTTGGCTATCATCGCCCGATGTCGAGCACGGCTCCCCAGACCTCCTTCTGCTTCGCTTGTGGTGCGCCTGTCTCCCAGGCGCCCGGCAGTGCGGTCGCCATCTGCACCAGCTGCCGGGCCCGAGTCGATGACTCTGTCGAAGTCCAGTACACCATCCGCACCCGCGGCGGCGCCCCCCAGGGCCCCATGCCGGCCGATCGGCTGGTCGAGCAGCTGCAGAAGGGGTTCATGAGCGAGGAGGACTGGGTCAGCGAGGACGGTCGGCCCTACGTCCGCCTGGACCACCACCCAACCTTTGCGTCCTACTTCATCCCCGGCGATGCCCACTTCGAAGCCATCCAGGCCGAGCACCAGGCCCGCCAGACACGCCGCTCCGACCGGCGCAAGCGGCAGATGGTCCAGGCCGCGACGATCTGGGGGGTGATCCTGGCGTTCATCGCGGTGGTGCCCTTGGCGGTCAAGACCGGGTTCACCGTGGTGCCCGAGGACCAGATGAACGCGGTGATCCAGGGGACCCAGGACGCCTGGCGCATCGTCTCCACCAACGTACGCAAGGCCTTCAACCAAGACGCCGCCGTCGAGATCGCCTCCGAGGAGCGCGTGCTGCCCGGGGCCGAAGAGATCGCCCGGGTGCGGGCCTTTTTTGCCGGGACCCGCCTCGAAGGAACCGCTGGGAGCCGACTCCAGCCCGCGTGGGAGTCCCTGCTGAAGGGCACCAGCGCAGGCGTGGTCGAGGCCCGTCAGCTGTTGGAGCAGGCGGTCAGTCTGGACCCAGACCACCCGGGCGCCCTGGCGGGCCTCGCCCTGGTCTACGCCATGCAGACCGCGGCCGACCCAGAGCTCTCCAAGTCGTCGGTCAACCTGCTGCAGCGGGCCCAGATGCTCGGCGAGGCCAACGCCGGGGTGCTGCGGGCCGAGAGCGGCATCTCGGTCGTCAACAAGGCCTACAGCCAAGGCGCCGAGCGAGCGAAGAGTTGTGTCAAGGCCCTCGGCGGAGACGGCATCTGCTCCTGGTACCTGGGCATGAGCCTGCTGGGGCTGGAGAAGTACCAGGAAGCCGTCAACGCACTGCTGGACGCCGAGGAGACCCTGGCCGGCGCGCCGGCGGTCGGCATCGCTCTGGCCCAGGCGTCGCTGGAGACCGGCGACTACGCCCGGTCACGGGATCGGCTCGCCGAGCTCGAGGACTCTGCCGAGGACCCCCAGGTGCTGTCCATGCGGGCTCGACTGGCCCGGGAGACCGGGGACTTCGACAGCGCCCTGGACCTGGCCACCCGGGCAGGCGACGCGGACCCGCTCCAGATCGAGTCCAGGCTGCTCCAGGGTGAGCTGCTGCTCTACCACCAAGCCAAGGCCAACGCGGCCTACCAGGTGCTGTCGGCCCTGGCCGACGACCAGGTCCAGCTGGGTGACCTGAACCCCCGTGTGCTGCTGCAGGCCTCCAACGCGGCCCGCGCGGCCGGCAAGGCAGAAGAGGCCCTGGGCTACGGCGACCGCGCGGTCGAGGCCCAGTCCGGTTGGGGCCCTGCGCAGCTCACGCTCGCGCTAAGCCACGAGATGTTGGGCGACTTGACCAGCGCAGAGGAAGCCCTGAAGGGCATCGACTCCACGTCGGTGAGCGGGCGCGAAGCCGCCCGGGTGCACTACCGGACAGGCATGTTCTTCCGGGCCCAGGACCGCCAGCGCCCGGCCGAGGACGAATTCAAGCTCGCCCAGGACGAAGACCCCTCCTACGTCCAGGTCCGCCTGGCCCTGGCGAGCACCTACCTGCGGCTCGACAGCGCCCGCAAGGGGCTGGAGTACCTCAAGGAGCTCATGCACGTGGACCTGGAGCGGGAGCACGGACGGGATCCGGTGACCCTCTCCTGGTACGAGCACCCGTCCATGGTGCCGCTGAACAACGTGCTCGTCGAGAAGCTCGGCAACGACGCCCGCCTCGAGGTCCAGCTGCCTCGGGCCCAGGGCGTGCTGCTGACCATCGAATGTCTGGGCACACCCGCCGGCTCCAAGGCCTGTCGCAGCGCCAAGGCCACTCTGGAACAGGCCCTCCAGGTCGACGAAGGCGACCTGGTGGCGATGACCTTCCTGGGCCGCATCGCCGTGATGGAGGGCGACCACCAGGCGGCCAAGAACTGGCTGGGTCGGGTCAGCAACAGCGTGGGCAACGACGCCACCGTCCAGCGCTTGCGGGGCGAGGCCCTCTCTGGTCTGGGCATGCTCATCGGCGCCGAGCAGGCCTTCAAGCAGGCCCTGGGCGGCGACGCCGAGGATCCCGGCGCCCACGAGTCCTACGCCGCGCTGCTGTTCAAGGACGGCCGCCCCAAGGAAGCGCTGGAGCACCTGGGCAACGCCGCCCAGCTCGATCCGGCGTCCGTGGGCCCGCGCCAGCTGCTGCTGGAGTACGGCGGGGACTGAGT
>CAZFLE010000134.1:13820-20172 GCA_964519895.1 uncultured Enterobacterales bacterium
CTCGCGTGTCGATCCGGTGGCGGGTGATTGCCGTCGGGTGGGACGCCCCATATCCAGCCCGGCATCGGAGGTGGCATGCCCCGCGACGTGCTGGTGGTCGGCGGTGGTGGTCGAGAGGCCGCGCTCGCCTGGAAGCTGTCCCAGTCCCCGGAGCTGGGCACCCTGTACGTGACCCACGACAACCCGGGCTTCCCGGACCGGGCCCGGCGCCTGCCCAGCGGCGACGTGGCCCAGCAAGCCGCGGCGCTGGGCATCCAGCTGGTGGTCGTGGGGCCCGAGGGTCCGCTGGCCGATGGGCTGGTGGACCGGTGTCGCGAGCTCGGCGTGCCGGCCTTTGGGCCCACCGCCCAGGCCGCACGGCTGGAGAGCAGCAAGGGCTTCGCCAAGGACTTCATGGCCCGCCACGGGGTGCCCACCGCGGCCTACAGCCGCCACCAGACCGCCCAGAGCGCCCACCGGGCGGTACAGGCGCCGTGCGTGGTCAAGGCCGATGGCCTCGCCGCCGGCAAGGGCGTGCTGATGTGTGCCACCCAGGACCAGGCACACGCCGCGGTCGACACCATGTTCGCGGGGGGCTTCGGCGAAGCCGGGGCCAGCGTGGTCATCGAGGAGTGGATGGTCGGCGAGGAGGTCTCGGTCTTCGCCCTGTGTGACGGGTGGTCCTACGTGCTCATGCCCGCCGCCCAGGACCACAAGCGGCGCTTCGACGGTGACCAGGGCCCGAACACCGGCGGCATGGGCGCCTATGTGCCGGCCCCCGCCCTGGACGCCCAGGCCTTGGCCCGGGTCGAGGCGGAGATCCTGCGGCCGGTGCTCGACGGCATGGTCGCCGAGGACATGCCCTTCACCGGGGTGCTCTACGCCGGCCTGATGCTGACGCCCGACGGGCCCAAGGTGGTGGAATTCAACGTGCGCTTCGGCGACCCGGAGTGCCAGCCCCTGATGGCCATGCTCGACGAGGACCTGCTGCCCATCCTGCTCCACTGCGCGACCGGCACCCTCGACGCCCGGCCCCTGGCGACCCGGCCCGGTGCGGCCTGCTGCGTGGTCATGGTGAGCGACGGCTACCCGGGCCGCTACGCCAAGGGCCTGCCCATCGCCGGCCTGGACGCGGTGCCCGACCACGTGGTCGTGTTCCAGGCAGGCACCCGCAGCGAGGCGGGCACGCTGGTCACCAGCGGCGGCCGGGTCCTGGGGGTCACAGCCCATGGCGCAGACATCCGCGAGGCCCGAGCGCGGGCCTACGACGGGGTCGCCCACATCACCTGGGACGGAGCTTCCTTCCGCCAGGACATCGCGCACCGCGCACTGGAGAGACCATGAGCCAAGCCCGTGTCGGCATCGTGATGGGATCCAAGTCGGATCTGGACGTGATGAAGGGTGCGATGGGGGTCCTGCACGACCTCGGCATCGCCCACGAAGTCCGCGTCCTGTCCGCCCACCGCACGCCCGAGCAGACCTCTGCCTATGCACACACCGCCGAGTCCCGCGGCATCGAGGTGATCATCTGTGGTGCTGGCATGGCCGCTGCGCTGGCGGGGGTCATGGCGGCCGAGTCCGACCTGCCCGTGATCGGCGTGCCCGTGGGCGGCTCGCTCATCGGCCTGGACGCCCTCTTCGCGACGGTCCAGATGCCGCCTGGCGTGCCGGTCGCCACCGTGGCCATCGGCAAGGCCGGGGCCAAGAACGCCGCCTGGCTGGCGGCGCGCATCATGGCGCCACGGGACCCCGCACTCAAGGACCGCCTGGCCCAGGCCAAGCAGGCCATGCGCGAAAAGGTGCTCTCCGACGACGCGTCGCTGCGGGACGGCGTCTGAGTCTCGACCCCGTCGTGGCCGCGCTGGCTGTGCCCGGCGGGGTGGTGGCCTACCCGACCGAGACGGTCTGGGGGCTGGGTGGCCAGGCCTGTGACGGCGAGGCCGCCCTTCGCCTCGCCACCCTCAAGGGCCGGGACCGCCTGCCGCTCGTCGTGCTCGTCGCGGGTGTGCCCGTCGGCCTCCCCCCGGTCGCGGCTGCGCTGGCGTCCGCGCTCTGGCCCGGCCCCGTCACGCTGATCCTGCCGGCATCGCTGGTGCCGGGTCTCGCCCCACAGGTCCTGGCCCCAGACGGCACCGTGGGTCTGCGCTGGAGTCCGCACCCCGTGGTGTCGGCCCTCGTCGAGGCAGTGGGCCCGCTGACCTCCACGTCGGCCAACGCCCACGGGCAACCCCCGGTCGACGACCCCGCGCTGCTGCCCTTCGCCGTGGACGCCGTCGCCCCGGGCACCCCCGGGGGCGGGTCCCCGTCGACCGTGGTCCACGGCACCACCGGCCAGTTCCTTCGCGCAGGTGAAGCCTCCAACTCCGTGGCCCGGATCCTGGCCGATCTCGGGCTGCAGCGCTAGTTCGGGGTCATGCTCACCCGCTCGCCGACCCCGTTCCCGATCAAGATGCGCATCGGGGGCGCCCAGCGCGACGAGGCCCGCTACCCGCGCGACGATCAGGCCCTGGGTCGCGCCCTGCTGGCCCGGGTCGAGGACGTCCTGGCCCGCGGCATTCCCCGGCCCACCGTGCTGGCGTTCACCGACGACCAGGTCTGGTGGTACGACCTGGGACCAGCCGTGAAGATGAAGGCCGACATCCACCGCCTGATCGCCGCTATCGCCGGCCAGGACGGCATCGACTGCGTGGCGGTGGTCGGGGTGCTCAACGTCCGGGTCAGCAAGCGTCACCACTTCCCCGGCGCGGTGGCCTTCCTGGAGTGGCCAGACGGTCGCTGGTGGTCGTCGATGCACCCGCTGCGGCCGCTCCCCGACAAGAAGCTCGAGCCCGTGCCCCAGGCCGAGGTGATCGAGCGCAGCGCCGTGGACGGCTGGCCACGGCCGGGGGGCCTGGGCGGCTGGTGGACCCGCGCCCGGGTCGAAGGGCTGAAGCTCCGGGTGCAGCGGACCGGCGACCGGCAGGTCCACTGATGCTCCCGCTCCTGGCCGCGCTGGCCTGCTCTGGGGCCGAGGACCTGCCGCCGCCCGTCGAGCCGTTCCGGGGCGAGGCGCTCCTGACCGTCGACGGCAGCCACGCGGGCGCTGACGACGTCTCTCTGGGCTGGGTGGGCTGGAGCCGCTTCCTGGAAGAGGACGATCTGGCGGTGGTCGCCAGCGACGACGCCGGAGTCTGGGACCTCATCGTCCAGTTCGACGGTGCCAGCCCGGGCGACGCCCAGGTGCCGCGTCGGGTCTTCCTCAAGAAGGGCACCCAGCTCTTCCGGGATGACGCGGGCGCCTGCGTGGCCGACCTCGCCGGCGCGGGCACCTCCGACGAGCCCTGGGAGGCGGCGGTCTCCTGCACAGACCTGGTCACCGAAGTGGGCTCCCCCAACCACGAGGACCGGCCGTTCTCCCTGGAAGCCACGCTCACTGGCGAGACCTTCACCCAGGACGACTACCGGGCGAACCGCTTCACCGCCGAAGGCTGGTTCGCCGGACCCCAGCTCGCCAGCAGTCCCCACACGCCGGACGGGGTGGTGGACTTCCGCGAGCTCGACCGGGCCCTGGTCCTGCCCTGGCGGGACGCGGCGAGCTGGGTGCTGTACGAAGACGGCGAGGACGACAGCTTCGACGACGTGCTCCTGCGCGTCGCCCCCGCCGAAGGCGAGTGGTTGATCGCCCAGTGGAGCCGTTGGGGCCTGGACCCGCTGGTGGGTGCTCAGCTCGACGTCGTCGCCGACACCGACCTGACCATGGGCGTGCAGGGCCGGGACGCCGACGTCACCGGCAGCGCCTTCACCCTGAGCCTGTGGGACAGCCTCCAGGACGCGTCCGAGGACAGCGTCGTGGTGGTGGTGAAGTAGTTACGACCCAGCCCTCGGAGGACGGGATGTTCGAGGAGCTCAAGGGCACGCTGGAGCTGGAGGCCGAGGTCCTGGCCTTCTGGAAGGAGCACGACGTGTTCGCCGAGGGCCTGCGCCTCTCCGCCGGACGGCCTTCCTTTGTCTTCTACGAGGGCCCTCCCACCGCCAACGGCACCCCCCACAACGGCCACGTGCTCACCCGGGCCATCAAGGACCTCTTCCCCCGCTACAAGACCATGCGGGGCTACCACGTCCGCCGCAAGGCCGGCTGGGACACCCACGGTCTGCCCGTCGAGGTCGAGGTCGAGAAGACCCTGGGCATGCACGGCAAGGCGGCCATCGAGGACTTCGGCCTGGAGCCCTTTGCCCGCAAGTGCATCGAGAGCGTCTTCACCTACACCAGCGAGTGGGAGGCCCTCACAGACCAGGTCGGTTTCTGGGTCGACATGGACGACGCCTACGTGACCTACCACCGCTCCTATGTCGAGTCGGTCTGGTGGGCCTTGAGCGAGCTGTTCAAGAAGGGGCTCCTGTACAAGGGCCACAAGGTCATCTGGTGGTGGCCTCAGGGCGGCACCGCGCTGTCGAGCGGCGAGGTGGGCCAGGGCTACAAGACCGTCGACGACCCGTCGGTGACCGTGCGCTTCCGGCTCCAAGGGGCAGAGGCCACGTCGCTCCTGGCCTGGACCACGACCCCGTGGACCCTGCCCAGCAACACCGCCATCGCGGTGAATCCCAAGCTGGACTACGCCTTTGTCGCCATCCCCGGCGGGTCCCAGATCAAGGGCCTGGGACTGGTCGAGCACGACGAGACGGTCGTGCTCGCCGACGGCCTGCGCGAGAAGTACGGGCTCCAGGCTTTCGCCGTCACTCAGATGGTCCAGGGAGCCGAGCTCATCGGCCGCACCTACACCCCGGTCTTCGACTTCGCGACACCAGAAGGCGACAAGCACTGGCTCGTCATCCCCGGCGACCACGTCACCCTCGAGGCCGGCACCGGGCTGGTCCACACCGCCCCCGCCTTTGGCGAGGACGACTACCGGGTGGCCCAGGCCCAAGGGGTCGGAATGCTCCAGCTGGTCGCCCCGGACGGCACCTTCGTCGCGGGCACGGACTACCTGGAGGGCGTCTTCTGCAAGGACGCCGACAACGACATCATCCGCGATCTGAAGACCCGCGGGCTGCTCTTCAAGCGCGAGGTCTACCGCCACGACTACCCGTTCTGCTGGCGCAAGGACACCGATCCACTCATCCAGTACGCCCGGCCGGCGTGGTTCATCCGGACCACCAGCGCCAAGGACACCGCGCTCCAGAACAACGACGGCGTCCAGTGGCTACCCGACCACATCCGCACCGGCCGCTTCGGCGACTTCCTGCGCAACAACGTCGACTGGGCCCTGTCTCGGGAGCGCTTCTGGGGCACCCCTCTGAACATCTGGCAGTGCCAGACCTGCGAGGTCCAGGAGGCCCCGTCCTCGACGGCCGAGCTCGAGTCCCGGAACCCCGCCGCCTTCGCCGCGATGGCCAACGTGGACGAGCACCTGCAGATCCACAAGCCCTGGATCGACCGGGTCACCCTGCCGTGCCAGGCCTGCGACGGCACGATGCACCGGGTGCCCGAGGTCATCGACTGCTGGTTCGACTCGGGCTCCATGCCCTTTGCCCAGTGGGGCTTCCCCCACAAGGAGGGCTCGGTCGCGCAGCTCCGGAGCCAGTTCCCCGCGGACTTCATCTCCGAGGCCGTCGATCAGACCCGGGGCTGGTTCTACAGCCTGCTGATGATCAGCACGCTGCTCTTCGACGACGAGACCTGTGCCGAGTACGGCCTGGACCCGGTCGGCCTGCCCCGGCCCTACAAGACCTGCATCGTGCTGGGCCACGTGGGCGACATGGAGGGCCGCAAGGAGTCCAAGTCCAAGGGCAACTACACCCCACCCGGCCTGGTCCTGCGCGGGACGATGACCGCCAACGTGGTCGCCGACGAAGGGCTCCAGCCCGGCCAGGTCGGCTTCAAGAAGGCTCTGGTGCGCAGCCTGGACCTGAGCCCCAAGGAGCGCTTCACGGCGTCCGGGCCCGGAGGGGAGCTCGCGCTCCAGGTCGTCCGGGCCACGGTCACGGCCAAGGACGCCGTGCACCTGCACCCCAGCGACATCGCGGCGCTGGGCATCGACGGCAAGGTCTCCATGCGGGCCCCGTTTGCCCCCCCGGGGGCCGACGCCTTCCGCTGGCTCTTCTACGCGGCGAACCAGCCCTGGACGTCGACCCGCCTGTCGCTCAAGGCCCTGCGTGAGGTGCAGCGGGAATTCCTGCTCCGGCTGCGCAACGTGCATGCCTTCTTCACCATCTACGCCAACATCGAGGGCTTCTCTCCTGGGGACTCGGGGGCCCGGCCGGTGGCCGAGCGCAGCGAGCTGGATCGCTGGATCCTGTCGGAGACCGAGCTGTTGGTCCAGGGCGTCACCGAGCGCATGGACGCCTACCGGCTCTACGAGGCCGCCCGGTCCCTCCAGGCCTTCGTGGAGCAGCT
>CAZFLE010000135.1:0-20043 GCA_964519895.1 uncultured Enterobacterales bacterium
CCGCTCTCGTCGATGGCGAACATCGACGGGATCGTGGAATTCCCACCCTTGTAGGTGATCATCTTTGGACGCCCGCCGTCGATGACGGCGGCACACGAATTCGTCGTGCCCAGGTCGATTCCGATGGCCCTGCCCATACGCTCCGTTCCGAGGGGTTGTGGGACTTGCCGGAGCGAGGTCTACCACGCCCTGATCGAGAGGGTCAACGCGCACGCCGTGGGCGGGGACCCGTGGTCTGGCCCCCCTGGCCAGACGGTACCGTCGAGGGGGGGGCCGCCAGCCGCAGCGGTGGTTATCCCCCCCAAAGGGCGTCGCCCGGGAGGCTGAACCGATGTCGTCGGAGCACAGGGGTTCTCAGCTTGCAGCGCGCTTCCGCGCGACTCTGGATCAGGCCGCGGCACAGGAGCGGGCGCGCCTCGATGCGGCCCGGCAACGGCGGGAGCGCGGACAGGCCGAGCGCGTGCGCGTCCTGGGCGATCTGGCGGCCTTTGCCCAGGCGTTGGGGCACTTTCAGTGCAAGACCGCCAAGGACGGGGCGGTGACCTGGAGCTTCAGTGGCGCCCAGCTGACCTTTCGCCCCAAGGGCGACGCGGATCGGATCGAGCTCGTGTCCGACGGGCTCCAGGGCGAGCCTGCCTTGCGCTGGCAGCACGAGCTCGGTCGCTGGGTCCTAGTCGAGGGCTTCAAGGCCGGTGGGGAGCGTCAGCGCCTGCTGTTCGACGAGGGCCTGGAAGCCCTGATGCAGCGTGTCTTCAGCCTGCGCCCGGCCGCCGAGGGCGAGGTCGCGGAGCCCGAACCCCAGGCCACCCTGGAAGAAGCCGTGCCCGGGGGCCGCACCCGGACCCTGTGACTGCCCGGTCAGTAGACCAGCATGATCTTGCCGTCGACCCGCTCGCAGCTCTGATCGAGGGCCTGGTGGAACTCGGCGAAGGGGCGCCGACTGGTGATCATGGGCTCGGCCAGGATGCGGTCGTGCTCCAGCAGGCGGACCACCTGGGGGAAGCACCCCATGCCCACGTGGCCGCGGCTGCCGACGATGCCCGCGGCGCCAGTGACCAGCACGTCGAGCATGACCGGGGCGCGCTCACCGGTCCGGCCCAGGTAGATCATCTCCCCGCCGGGCGCGAAGGCGCGCTCGATCTCGGGCATGGTCTGCAGGGCCGCGCCGGCGGCCTCGACCAGCACGTCGGCACCCCAGCCCTTTGACAGCCGTCGGATGACCTCGCTGGGCGACGAGCCCTGGGCCACCAGGGCCCGGGGATCCCAGGCCTCGTCGGCGCCACAGGCCAGCGCGACGCCGAGTCGCTCCGGGGCGATGTCGAAGGCCGAGATGGTCGCGGCCCCGGCTGCGCGGGCCAGGGCGATGGCACCCAGCCCGATGGGTCCGGCGCCGAACACGGCCACGTGGTCTCCGGGGCGCATGCCCCGACCGGCCACGAAGATGCCGTTGTAGGAACAGGAGATGGGCTCGATGAGGGCGCCGAGCTCCAGGGCGGCTTGCTTGTCGCCCAGCCGCTCCGCGATGCCGTTCAGCTTCCAGCAGAAGCGCTCCTCGACCGTGATGAACTCGGCGTAGGCGCCGGGGCTGGAGAACCCGACCATGTCCAGGGTGGGGCACTGGTTGGGTCGACCGACCCGGCAGGCTTCGCAGACGCCGCAATTCAGCATTCCTTCAGCTGCGATCAGGTCGCCGACCTGGAGCTGCTGGACCTGGGCGCCGACAGCCACGACCTCGCCGGCATATTCGTGGCCCGGCACGACCGGCAAGGACACGGGCCCCGAGAAGATCACGTAGCCGTCGTCGTCGGTCTCGTAGCAGTGGGTATCGGACCCGCACACGCCACAGGCCCGCACCTGGACGACGACCCCGGTCGGACCCGGGGTCGGATCGGGGATCGTCGATGCGGTGAAGCGCGGGCTACGCCAGACCTGGCTGGCCATGGTGGCCTTGCGGGTCTCGATCTCGCGGGGAGTGATGGGGTAGCCCTGGCGGGGCTCCCAGTCGGCTTCGAGGAGGATGGCTTTCATGCAGACCCCTTAACGGGCGGCGCCGGAGACCCGTTCACCGTGCCCGGACCAGGCGGACCTCCACGATGGCCCGGTCCGATGCTTTTGTCACCTCCAGCCGCCAGGACCCCTCGCGCACGAACTCGCCCACCTTGGGCACGTGGCCCAGCCGGGAGAGCATGAAGCCCGCCAGGGTCTCGTACTCGCCCGTCGGGAGGCTGAAGCCGGTGGCGTCCTCCAGGGACTCGGACTCGACCCTGGCCCGCACCAGCCACTCGTGCTCGCCGGACTTGCGCACCCAGGGGTTCGGCCGGTCGTACTCGTCGTCGATGTCACCGACGATCTCCTCGAGCAGGTCCTCGCGACTGACCAGGCCGACGGCGCCCCCGTACTCGTCGACGGCCATCGCCATCCGGGTGCGCTCGCGCCGAAACTCCAAGAAGAGCTCGTCGACCCGCTTGGTCTCGGGGACGAACTTCAGCGGCCGCATCAGGTTGGCGACGTTCTGGGTCAGGTTCTCCAGGAACAGGAGATCCGAGTGGTGCACGATGCCGATCACGTTGTCGACGCGGTCCTGGTAGACCGGAAGCCAGCTGTGGCCACTGGTCTCGATGCGCTCGATGGCCTCGCGCGCGTCGGCGTGCTGGGAGACCATGTCCACTTCGATCAGGGGGACCATCACGTCCTCGACGCTCGCTTCGGTGAAGGCGAAGACCCGCTTGATCAGGTCCCGGTCGCCCTCGTCGAGGGAGACCTCATTCGACGCCTGCAGGAGTCCCCGGATCTCTTCGCGGGTGACGCCGGGCTTGGGCTCCCCGCCCGTGAGCCGCAGCAAGGCCTTGCTACAGGCCTCCATGATCAGCAGCACCGGGTAGAACAGGAACGAGAACCCCCGCAGGGGGAACACGATCACCGGGGCCAGCCGGTCGGCGTGGTGCTGGGAGACGCTCTTGGGCACCAGCTCACCGATGACCAGGGTCAGTGGGAACACGAACACCACGGCGAGCAGCGGGGTGCTTCCACCCCAGGCCTGGGCCAGGGCGGCGGTGGCGAGGGTCGCCGCGCCCACCGTGGACAGGTTGGTGCCCACCAGGCAGGTCCCGACCAGGAACTCCGGGCGCTCGAGCATGCGCAGAGCCAGCCGTGCGCCCAGACTGCCGTCGGCGGCACGGGCCTTCAGGCGGTGGCGATCGGCGGAGACCACGGCGATCTCGCTGCCCGAGAAGAAGCCCTCGGAGAGCAGGCACAGGCAGATCAGTGCGGCGGCGACCCACAGGCTCATGAGGCCTCTGCTCCTCCTGGCGCCAGGCGCCGGGTTCGACTGCTGAGCCGGACGGTGAGCTCGGTGATCCTGCGCTCGTCGATGCCGGTGACCTCGAAGCGGACGCCTTCCCACTCCAGGGTCTCGCCCTTGCTGGGCAGGTGTCCCAGCTCGCTGAACACGAAGCCCGCCACCGTGTGGTAGTCGCCCTCGGGTAGGGTGATGCCGGTCTGCTCCACGAAGTCGTCGCAGTCCATGGCGCCGGCCACGTTCCACACGTTCGGTTGGATCACCGAGATCTCATCCGAGTCGTCGTCGTGCTCGTCCAACAGGTCGCCCACCAGCTCCCCCAGCAGGTCGTCCATGGTCACCACGCCGTCGATGGAGCCGTGCTCGTCCACCACCAGAGCCAGGTGGCTTCGGGCCAGCTGCAGCTCCCGCAGGAGCTCAGAGGCCGGCTTGCTGGTCGGCACGAAGTACGGCTCTAGCAGCAGGGTCTTGAGCTCCCGGGGGCCCGGGGACCTGGAGCCCTTGAAGCGCAGCAGGTCCTTGGCCAACAGGATGCCGATGACGTTGTCCCGACGGCCTTGGTAGACGGGCAGGCGAGACAGGCTGTGCTCGCGCAGCAGCTCCACCAGCTTGGGGTAGGGGATGGTCAACGGGATCGAGACGATGTCCGGCCGGGGGGTGGCGATCCGGGAGACCGGCGTGTCCGAGAACTCGAAGACCGCCTCGATGAGCTCCTGCTCCATCTCCTTGATCGAGCCGGTCTGGCGGCCTTCGTCGATGAGCTGGCGGAGCTCGGCTTCCTGGAGGCTGCTGACCTCTTCCTGGGTGCCGCCCAGCAGCCGGACCATGCGATCAGCGACCAGGCTCAGCCCGTAGCGGAGCGGAGTGATCATCCAGGCCCAGGCGCTCAGCGGCCTGGCGACCAGGGTCGCTGCGCGCCTGGCGTAGCGCAGGGCAAAGGACTTGGGCAAGACCTCGCCGGCCAGCAGCAGCAGGGGTGTGGCGACCAGCAGGTTCAGCCACGGGCGGTCCGGTTCGACCTGGAGGAGCAGGGCCGCGCACAGGGTCGACAGGCTGACGTTGACCAGCTCGTTGCCGAACAGCACGGACGCCAGGACGCGTCGGGGGTGGGCCAACAGGCGCTCCAGCACGTCGTTCTTGCCCGAGGCGCGCAGGGCCTCCCGATCCACGGCGCTCAGGGAGAACAAGGCAGTCTCGGAGCCGCTGAAGAACGCGGACAGGAGCATCAGGCAGAAGATGGCCAGGATGCCCAACGCCGGCGAGAGTCCCGAACTGGCCAGCTCCGGGGTCATGGGCTCCCGCCCCCGAAGTGTCGCCAGGGCGACGGCCAGGCCAGGCCCGTGAGCGCGACCCCGGGCTCGGCCGTGCACTCGCCGATGGGGGTCAAGGCCAAGTCCAGCCGTGCGCCGAGGGCGGCGACCCGGGCCCGGTGCCGCGGGGGGCTGGTGAACAGGAGGCCGTAGTCCTCGCCCCAGCCCACCACCTGCCGGAGGATCTCGGCGTCGGTCAGGTCCACGGGCTCGACGGTGGGGAGTTGGTCCGGTGCAATCCGCGCGCCGCACCCGCTCGCGGCACAGAGCCTCGCCAGGTCTCGGGCCAGCCCGTCGGACAGGTCCATTGCGGCCGTGGCCAGCCCATCCCTGGCCAGCGCGGGGCCCAGGGCCAGGGGCGGGGCCGGCCGAACCCACGCCTGCCACAGGTCGGTGGCCGTCTCTCCACTGGCAAAGGCGCGGGCGGCGGCCCCCAGGGCGCCCGAGACCCAGACCAGGTCGCCAGGCCGGGCCCCGGACCGCAGCAGGGGAGGGCCAACCAGCTGTCCACCGACCGTCAGGGTCGCGGTCACCGGCCCCGGCGAGCGGGTGGTGTCGCCGCCCAGGAGCGGCACACCATCCAGGCCGACGGCGAGCCCTCGGCCGAAGTCTGTGACCCAGCGGGGGTCGACGGGGGTGGGCAGCGCCAGGGTCAGCAGGGCCCAGCGGGCTTCGGCGCCCATGGCGGCCACGTCGGACAGGTTCGTCCGGGCCAGCTTGAAGCCGACCTGGGCCGGGGTCACCCGCAGATCCCAGTGCACGCCCTGCACCATGGCGTCGGTCGCCAGCACCGCCCCGCTGGCCAGCACGGCTGCGTCGTCTCCGGGGCCGACCCGCACCCAAGGCGGCAGCGTTGCGGCGCTCGCGCAAATGCCGTCGATGACGGCCTGTTCGTCAGGTTCGCCCTGCTCGGTGGTCAGTGACATGGGCCGGGGGCAATTGTACCCAAAGCGACGGTTCGAGAGGGGGTCAAGGGGTGGGAAGCATCTCTTCGGGCTCCCGCCAGCGCTCGATGCCCTCTTCTCCGATGCGGAACACCAGCAGCTCCCGCTCGATCTCGCGGGTGGCGCCAAAGGCCTCGCCGCCGGTGACTGACTGCTCCAGCGTGGCGCTGGCGAGCTGCTGTCGCATGGCTCCCCGGTCGGTCGGGACCTCGGTACACGCCACGGCCAGGAGGCGGCCCACGTCGTAGACCAGGGACTCCAGCACGCCCGGGGTGCGCCCGAGCTCGGCCCGGAAGCGGTCCACGAAGGCCTGGGTCGAAGGGTCCGGACCGGCCACGTCGAAGGCGTCCACGAAGACGGCGTTGCGTGTGTACTGGCCACCCTGGCTGGCGATGGCCGGGTTGTGCCACCCGTTCAGGCCGATGAGGGGCACCGGGTCCATGGATCGCCTGGGCGAGAAGGCCCCGATGCTGAACTCCTCGTAGGCCAGCGACGACGCGACGATGGGCACACGGCGAGCGTTGTCCGGCACGAAGACGGCCTGGAAGTCCATCAGGGGCGGCAACACCACCTTGTAGGGGTCGACACCGCGGGCCTCAGCCTGCTTGCGCAGCTTGTAGAGCTCTTCCTTGCGCTCCGGCGCGTCGTAGTCCTTGAGGCCGAGCTCGGACGCCGAGACCCGGTAGTCGGTGGCGGCGGGGTCGTAGAACACGATGCGCTTGATCTCACCGCCGCGCTCGGTGACCAGGTGCACGAAGGCGTCGTGGGCGGAGCGCCCATAGCTGTTGTCCGGGGCCAGGATCACAAAGGTCTGGAGCCCCATGGGACCCATGACGTGGTCGACCAGACTGCGGACCTGTTGCTCGATGGTGAGCACGCCCCGGAAGACCCACGGTCCCGTCTCGGTCAGCCCGCCGACCTGGCTCAGAGCCAGCAGGGGGACCTGGGCGGCCTGGGCCTCTGCCGCGACCGGCAGGGCCACTTCCTTGAGGAGGGGACCGACCACCACGGACACCCCGTCCGTCAGGACCAGATCCCGGAACTTCTCCAGAGCGGTGTCCGGTGTGCCGGCGGTGTCCCGAATGACCAGCTTGATCGGGCTGGCCGCATCGGCGAGGGCCAGCTCCAGGGCCTCCTTGAGCTGGCGGCCGGCGGGCGCATAGGTGCCGGTGAGTGGCAGCAACACGCCCACTCGCTCGGCCTGGAAGGGGTCACCGGCCTCGGCGCGCAGGCGGATCCAGGCGGCCTCGGGGCGCAGTGCGCTGTCGGGGAACTGGCTCTCCAGGGCCTCGGCCAGCCGAATGGCTTCTGGATGGTTACCGCCATCCAGGGCTGTGCGCGCTCGGACCAGGGCGTCGGCATCGGCGGGCACGAGGCCTTCCATGCCTTCGGCGTCGTGGGGCAGCAGAGCGCCCAGGTCCAGCCGGACCCGGGTGGCCACCCCCTCGTCGGCTCCGCTGTATGCCAGGGCCCTGGCGGCCAGGGCTCGCTGCTGTTCGGGGGGCTCTCCGTCGGCGACCGCTGCCAGGGCCAGAACCCGATAGCGGTCGGCGTTCATGGTGTCGGGCACGCCCTCGTCGCCCACGAGCTCCAGGCTGGCCAGGGCATTTCCGGAGAGTCCCTGCTCGTGGTGGACCAGCGCCAGACCGATGATGGCGGGCTCGACCCCGGGGTGCTCCATGCGCAGGAACTTGAAGTGCAGCGCTGCGGTCTCCAGGTCGCCCATCAAGCGCCGCTGTTCTCCGGCGTGCAAGGCGCTCAGACGAATCAGGGCCGGATCCAGGCCATCGGCCAGGTAGCCCTCGAGCAGCGCCAGGGCCTCGAGCCGGTCGTCCTGGGCCAGCACCATCGCTTGGCTGATCAGGTTGGGGGTCTCGTCTTCGGCGGCCCTGCGCTTCTTGCGACCGGCGTGGGCGTCCAGGGCCAGGGACATCACCAGGGCGGCGATCAGGGTCGTGAGCAGCAGGCGCAGCTTCATGGGCAGCGGTCCTCGAGGGCCTGATCGAAGGCCCGCCGCAGGGGGTGGGCGGTGGGGCCTGCCAGGTCCTGAAAGCGCCGCAGGGCGGCGGCCTGGTGTCGGTCGAGCTTGGGCGGGACCTCGACGTCGACCTTGAGGTGCAGGTCCCCGGGCGAACCGTCTGGCTTGGGCAGGCCGCGGCCCGACAGCCTGAGGATGCGGCCCGACGGGGTGCCCGGTGGGACCTTGATGGTGGTTCGGGCCCCGAGCACGGGCACGGTGACCTCGGCCCCGAGGGTGGCCTCGGCAAAGGTGAGCGGCAGATCGCAGACGAGATCGGCGCCCCGCCGGCGAAACAGGGGGTGCTCGGCCACGCTGACGACCACGAAGAGGTCGCCGCTCGTGCCATTGGTCAGGCCTTCGTGGCCCCGACCGCGCAGCTTGAGCTTCTGTCCCGTGGAGACCCCGGCCGGTACCTTGACCTTCAGGTGGTCCTCGGAACCCCTGAGCCCCTTGCCGTCGCAGTTCGTGCAGCGCTTGACCACGATGAATCCTCGCCCGTCGCAGCGGGCACAGCTCTGCCGGAACACCCGCCGTGCGGACGCCTTTCCCGTGCCCTCGCAGCCGTCGCAGACCTTGCGGCCGCCGTCGGGGTCTGCGCCCGTGCTGCCACAGCGCTTGCAGCGGACCTGGCGGGCGATCTGGACCCGTCGCGTCACCCCGGTCGACACGTCTTCGAGCTCGACGGTCAGGGTGGTCCTGAGGTCATCTCCTTGTTGCTGGGTGCGCTTGCGGCGGAACAGGCCTCCGACCATCTCCGAGAGCATCTCCTGGAGCTCTTCGGGGGTCGGTGGCCTGCCGTCGGGGCGGTACAGCGGGCCCAGGCGATCGAACTTCAGGCGCTCCTCGGCATCGGAGAGCACCTGGTAGGCCTCGGTGGCGTCCCGGAACTTGGTCGCTGCGTCCAGGTCGTCCGGGTTGCGGTCCGGGTGGTACTTCAGCGCGAGCTTGCGATAGGCGCGCTTGATCTCGTCGCCGGTCGCGTCGCGTCCGACGCCGAGGATGTTGTAGTAGTCCTTGCGGGGCACCTGGCCTCAGCCCGTCTCAGGGAGGAGGCCGGTCTAACGCAGCATCGGCGATCAGGTCTGCCCGGGCCGTCTACTCGGAGAAGTCGCCGGAGTCCGAGAAGTCGTCGTCCCAGTCCTCCTCGTCCTCGATGTACTCGTCGACTTCTTCGGCGGCCGCGGCGTAGATGCTCTCGGCCAGGCGCTGGGCGGCCACGGCCAGGTGGTCCTTGCAGTCCAGGATGAAGTCGAGATCGGCGCTGTCCAGGCTGTCCTCGGCGGCGAGGATCGCGTCGCGGATGGCGTTGAAGTCCTCTTCGCTCAGGTTGGCACCGTACTCGTCGAGGGACCGGCGGGTCGTGTAGATCAGCCCGTCCAGGCTGTTGCGGGCCTCGCCGATCTGGCGGCGGCGCTCGTCTTCCTCGCGGAAGGCCTCGGCCTCGCGCAGCATCTCCTCGATCTCCTCTTCTCCAATGCCGGAGTGGGAGACGATCCGCATGGTCTGGGCCTTGCCGGTGCCCAGGTCCTTGGCTCGCACGTGCATGATGCCGTTGCTGTCGAGCTCAAAGGTCACCTCGATCTCGGGCAGCCCACGGGGCGCCGGCGGGATGCCGTGGAGCTCGAGACGGCCGAGGGACTTGTTCTCCTCGGCGATCGGGCGCTCGCCTTGGACCACGTGCACCCGGACCATGTCCTGGTTGTCGAGGGCGGTGGTGAAGACCTTGGACTTCTTGCAGGGAATGGTGGTGTTCCGGCCGATGATGGGCTCGGTCAGGCCTCCGGCGACCTCGATGCCCAGCGTGAGTGGGGTGACGTCCAGGAGCAGGATGTCCTTGACGTCGCCGGCCAGGACGGCGCCCTGGATGCCGGCGCCGATGGCGACCACCTCGTCGGGGTTCACGTCGCTGTTCGGCTTCTGGCGGAACATGGACTCGACCTTGTCCCGCACCGACGGCATGCGCGTCATGCCGCCCACCAGCAGGACCGAGGTGAGGTCCCGGGGATCGATCTCGGCGTCGTTCAGACACTGCTCGCAGGGCCCCGCCAGCCGGTCGAGCAGGTCGACGCACAGGCTCTCGAGCTCCCCTCGGGTCAGGGTGTACTGGAGGTGCAAGGGGCCGCTGTCCCCAGACGCGATGAACGGCAGGTTGATGTCGGTGGTCGTGTCCGAGCTGAGCTCGCACTTCGCCTTCTCCGCCGCCTCCTTGAGGCGCTGCATGGCGACCAGCTCGCCCTTGAGGTCGATCTTGGTCTCGGAGACGAAGTGCTCCAGCAGCCGCTTGACGATGCGGTTGTCGAAGTCCTCGCCGCCCAGGTAGGTGTCGCCGTTGGTTGCCCGGACCTCGAACACGCCGTCCTGGAGCTCCAGGATCGAGATGTCGAACGTGCCCCCGCCCAGATCGAAGACCGCGACCTTTTCGTGGGCGCCTTTGCCCAGGCCATAGGCCAGCGCTGCCGCCGTGGGCTCGTTGATGATCCGGAGGACCTCCAGGCCCGCGATGCGCCCGGCGTCCTTGGTGGCCTGGCGCTGGGAGTCGTTGAAGTACGCCGGCACGGTCACGACGGCCTTCTCGACGGCCTCGCCCAGGTAGGCCTCGGCGGTGGCCTTCATCTTCTCCAGGATCATCGCGGAGATCTGGGGCGGCGAGTAGGTCTTGTCTCCAGCGCTCAGCCAGGCGTCGCCGTTCTCGGCTTCCAGGATGGTGTAGGGAACCATCGCGGCGATCTCGGAAGCGATGGGGCTGTCGAAGCGCATGCCCATGAGCCGCTTGACCGCGAAGAACGTGCGGTCGGGGTTGGTCACGGCCTGGCGGCGCGCGAACTGACCCACCAGCCGATCGCCGTCCGGAGTCGATGCGACCACGGACGGGGTCGTGCGGCTCCCCTCTTCGTTGGGGATGACCGTCGGGTCCCCGTCTTCAAGGATGGCCACACAGCTGTTGGTGGTCCCCAGGTCGATCCCGATGACTTTGGACATCCTGGCTCATTGCCTCCGAACAGGCCCCGGCGTGCACGGGACGCGAGAGATTACCACCTGACCCGGTCTAGCCTTCGTCTCCGTCCGGGCCCGTGGGCTCTGGTCTGGAGGCTTGCGGGCCCCCGTAGTAGACCGAGACGCGAGCGGGACGGATGAGTCGTCCACGCAGGCTGTAGCCGGGGCTCAGACAGACCGCGATGGTGTCTGCCGGTTGTGAGGTGTCCTCGACGCGCTCGACCGCGTCGTGGATGGAAGGATCAAAGGAGTCACCGATCGCGGATTGGACCCGGTCCAGTCCGGCCTGTTCCACCGACTTGAAGAGGTGGGTGGCGGTCATCTTGATGCCCTCGATGACCTGTTCGGCGGTGTGCTGTCCGTCGACCTCGCTGTGGTTGAGGGCGAGCTCGAGGTTGTCCAGGGCCGGGATGATCTTCTTGAAGAGCTTCTCGTTGGCGAGCATCTTGATCTCGCCCAGCTCCTTCTTTTGGCGCCTGCGCACGCGCTCCTGCTCCTCTTCGGCCTGGCGCGCCGCGGTGCGCATCTCGGCGACCATCTTCTCCCACATCTTCAGGGTGCCGGAGAGGTCGTCGCGCTCCATCTTGAGCATGCTGAGCGCTTCTTCCTTGCGCTGGAGCTTGCGTTCCAGGACCCGCACCGAGTCGGTCTGGCCCTTCTGGCCGCGCTTCACGGACTTGAGCTTGCCGCGCAGGGTGCCGGTCTCCTCGCGCAGCGCCTCGACCTCTTCCTGGAGGGTCAGGTTCTCGGTGAGCAGGGCTTCGTTGGCGACCGGGTCTTCGGCGGGCGGTCCTGGGTCAACGGGGTCGTCGGCCCCCTCGTCGTCCAGCCCGTCGTCGAAGTCCAGCTCCAGCTCGGCCGGCCGGGCGACCTCGCGCTCCGCCCGCGCTTCGAGACGGTCCTGGAGCCCGACCACTTCCAGGTACGCGTCGTCGTCTTCGTCCAGGGCGGGCTCGGGCACGACCGGAGAAGCGGGCGCACCGCTACCGTCGGGGTCTTCCTCCCCGTCGACGATGCGATCGAACGACTCGAGCGCCGCCGCGATCAAGTCGTCGGCTTCTAGGGCGTACTTCGTGTCGTCCTGACCGATCTGATCCGATTCCCTGGGACCCGCCAAGAGCCGACCTGTGCAGACGGCGAAGTCTGTCCCGGGATCTCGGACCGGGTCAAGCCGGGTGATCCCCGGCAACTCATCCGGGGTGGGCCTCCAGGGCCGTTGCGAGGTGGACGATGAGCGCGTCTGTGAGGGGCAGTCCGCTCGCCGAGAGGGCGAAGCGCCGCCCCTCCAAGGTGGCGAGTCCATCGGCCACGAGGGGGGCGATCGCCGCTTCGGGGAGGCGGTAGCCCAGGGCGTCCAGGCGGCTCAGGTCCAGACCTTCGACGTGCCGCATGCAGCTGAGCAGGAGTTCCTCGGCACGCTCCAGGACCGAAGGCAGGGTCCACTCCTCCCAGGCCAGCGGATCGGCGCGAAAGGCGGCGAGGCTCTGGGGGCCTACGGTGCGCCGCCCGTCTGGCAGGCGTCCGTGGGCCGCGACGCCGAGGCCTGCCCAGGGCCGAAGCTTCCAGTAGTGCTCATTGTGCCGCGATCGGTGGCCCGGACGTGCGTGGTTGCTGACTTCGTACTGGTCCAGCCCCAGCCCCCGGAGCCTCGAGCGGGCGTGGTCATAGGCCTCGCGCCACGCCTCGGACGTCGGCGCGCGCAACCGGCCGGCCGCGAGGGCTCGGGTGTAGGGCGTGCCCGGTTCGGCCGCCAGGCCGTACAGCGAGATGTGGGGCACGCCAGAGGTCCCGACCGCGTCAAGGTCAGCGTCGAGCTCGCCCCGGGTCTGGCCGGGCACGGCGAAGATCAGGTCGAAGGACCAGCTCTGGAACCCGGCCCGAGCCACCAGGGCCAGCACCCGCCGGGCGTCTCTGGCGCTGTGGGCTCGGGCCAACAGCCGGGCTGGGGCCAACTGCAGGGTCTGGACCCCCAGCGAGAGGCGTGTGACCCCTGCGGCCAGGATGGCGTCCAGCCAGGCGGGGGTCACGTCTTCCGGGTTCGCCTCGAGCGTGATCTCGGCCCCCGGGCTGGGGGCGAGCTCCTGGATCCAGCGAGCCAGCTGGTCTGGCGGGTGCAGCGACGGGGTGCCGCCGCCAAAGGCCACGGTGGCCGGTCGGCCCGGGAAGAGGGGCACGAGGGCAGACCACTGCCGCAGCACGGCATCGGTGTAGCCCTGGGTGTCCGGCGGGGGGTCGGCGCCGACGGGCTCGACGACGAAGGCGCAGTACGGACAACGGACCCTGCACCAGGGCACGTGCACGTAGACGCCCCACGGTGGGGTCGCGGTCACCGACGGGGGTTAATGGCCGGCGCTCACGGGCGAGGTGGTGTTGAGCGGAACAATGGTCAGGCGGGTCTTGTCCAGCGGTGCGCGACTGGTCCTCGATCCGGTGCCCGGTGCCGAGGTCGCGGCCGTCTATCTGTGGTTCGACGTGGGCAGCGCCGACGAAGGGGCGGGCGAGCACGGGGCCGCGCACTTCGTCGAGCACATGGTGTTCAAGGGCACGCCGACCCGCGGCGTCGGGGTGGTCGCCGCCGAGATCGAAGGCCTCGGGGGCGATCTCAATGCCTACACCAGCCACGATCAGACCGTGCTCCACGCCACGGTGACGCGGGACCACTGGCAGACGGCCCTGGCGGTGCTCTCGGACATGGCCTTCGCCAGCCTGTTCGATCCCGACGAGGTGTCCCTGGAGCGCGAGGTCATCCTGGACGAGATCCGCAGCGGCGAAGACGAACCGGACCGGGTCCTTGGCGAGCTGATGGCTGCTCGCGCCTGGCGAACCCACCCTTATGGGCGGCCGGTGATCGGGACCTGGGACTCCGTTCGCGGCCTGACGGAGCCGGCGCTGCGGGCCTTCTGGCGGCGTTGGTACCGCCCAAGTCGGGCGATCTGCGTGATCAGCGGCGACGTGGTGCCGGACCAGGCGGTCGCGGCTGCCGAGCGCTGGCTGGGCGGAGCGCCGTCCCCGGAGCCGCCGCGTCCGGCCCGGCACGAGGCCCCCCAGGCCCGGCTGCGGACCTGTGCGATGAGCGGCGCCTTCGACGAGCCTCTGGTCCAGCTCCAATTCCAGGGACTGCCGCTGGCGCATCCCGACGCGCCCGCCCTGGAGGTCCTGGCCGAGCTCCTGGGTGGCGGCACCTCGAGCCTGCTGCACGGCTCGTTGAAGCTCCGCCAGCAGCTCGTGACCGATGCCTGGGCTGTCGTGTCATGGGAGCGGGACGGGGGCACCCTCACGGTCGGGTGCGCACCCCACGGGGACCGGGTGGCCCAGGCCGTGCCGGCCCTCGCTCAGGACCTGGCCCACGCCGCGGACGGCTGTTTCGGGCTCGAGGCGGTCCGGCGGGCCAGGACAGGCCTGGTGGCCGCCCGGCTGTTCGAACGGGAGACCGTCGACGGCCGTGCCCACCTGATCGCTTGGCACGAGGCCTTCCATGGCGATCCCCGAGCGGCCCTGCGCTACGAGGCGGCCCTGGCCGGCGTCACCCCGGACGACGTGCGCCGGGTCGCCGCACGGATCTTGGACCGGCGCCGGTGCGTGGCGGGCATGTTGTCGCCCCCAGCCGGTCCCGGGCGGCGGGAGCTCCGCCAGTTGCTGCGCAAGCTGCCCCGCCCCCCCCGTCGCCGTCGCCGCGCCGCTCGGCCGCTGCCCCAGGTGCGGCGGCGGGTGATGGACAACGGCCTGACCCTGGTCGTCGACCCGGTGCCGGCGAGCCCGGTGGCGGCCCTGCGCATCGTCGGGCTGGGGGGCCAGCTCTTGGAGCGGGCGCGCACGGCAGGGCGCGCCGCGGCGTGGGCGCGCTGCCTCCTGGCCGGGGCTGGCGACCTGGATGCGACCGCGCTCTCCCAAGAGATCGAGGCCCGCGGGGGGGCCCTTGGCGCCTTTGCGGGTCGCAACAGCCAGGGTCTCAGAGCGGACTTCCCGGTCGACCGCTTCGAGGATGGCCTGGCCCTCGTTCGCCAGGTCCTGTTCCAGCCGACCTTTGCGGCCCCAGAGCTCGCTCGGGTGATCGCCGAGCTCGACGAAGAGGAGCGGCTGCTGTCCGACCGGCCCGAGGACATGGCCTGGCGAGCCGTCTGGCGGGCCCTGCACGGACCTCATCCCTACGGGCTCCCGGCCGAGGGCAGCCACGCCAGTCGCCACCGGCTCACCAGCCGGTCCATGCACCGGCTGCACCAGGCCGTCTTCCGCGCAGGCAACCTGGTGGTCGCGGTCTCGGGAGGGGTGGACCCCGAGGCGACCCTGGACCGGCTCGCGCGTCTGTTCACAGGGCTCCCGCCGGGTCACGGCCTCTTGGAGCCGCGCCCGGCCAGCGCGTGGCCGTCGACCCAGCGCAGCCTGTCACTGTCCACCGATCGCAGCCAGGCCCACGCCCTGTGGGCGTGGCCGGGACTCGACCTGCTCTCGCCTCAGCGGGCCGCCTTGGAGCTCGGCATGTCGATCCTGGGCGGCCAGGGCGGGCGGCTATTCCAGGAGATTCGCGAGCGCCGAGGCCTGGCCTACCACGTGTCCGCGAGCTCCCTGGAGGGCTGGGATCCAGGGGCTGTGACGGCGTCGCTGAGCACGGACCCCGAGCGGCTGGAGGAGGGCATCGCGGCCGTCGAGGCCGAGGTCTCCCGCCTGTGCCGCGACGGCCCCTCTCGCGCCGAGCTCGACCGTGTGCGAGCCCTTGCGCTCGGAGGCATGGCCATGGAGCGTCAGCGGGCAAGCGGGCGGGCGTTCGAGCTGGCGTTCTGGGAGCGGTACGGAGTCCCGGCAGCCCAGGTACGCACGTGGCAGGAGAACTCGGTGCGGGCGGTGGACGGTGCCGCGGTCCGGGCCGTGTTGGGCGCAACCGTCGGCTCGCGGCCCGGCGTGCGGGTCGACAGTCGTCCATGCGGGTAGACTGACCGGGTGCCGCCCGGTGACGACGACCGCAAGGCCAGGGACTGCCTGGACGAGCTGACCCCGCGCAGGGCTGCAGGCGAGGGCTTGCTCGACCGCGTCGGGGGCCGCGCCAGGACCTCCCCTCGGTGGGCTCGGGTCTTCGAGCGCCTGGGGGTTCCGGATCCCTACGACGCGGACGCCCCAGACCTCAGCCCTGGGCTCGGTCCGGTGGGGGTGAAGCTCGCCGACCGACGTCGCCCGGCCCCGCACAGCAGGCTGCCCAAGCACCACGAGTCTCCCGAGCCCCCCAGGCCCAAGCAGCCCGAGGGGCGGCCCCAGGCCGTGCGCCTGGCCCAGCCGCCCAAGCCCGCTGCACCGGAGCCCCCGCCACCGCCAACCAAGCCAGCGCCCCGGGCGCTCGTGCCGAACCCCGGGGACCCTGCAGGCGACGAGCCGGTGCTGCCCGAGCGCCCCCGCGAGGTGCCCATCTTGCCCACGCCGCACATGGCCAAGAAGCGCTCCAGCAGCGGCCGGGTGCGCCTGGGGCCACGTGCTCGGACCACCGGGCCCCGGATCAAGGAGGTCCCCAAGCCGGTCGAGGCCGTGGTTGGGGCCGAGTCCGTCGACGCGGCACCCAAGGAAGAGCCGGTGGTGCAGCGGGCCCCGCCGGGCCCCGATCTCGGCCTCGACGACCTGTTCGGCTTCTCCGGTGGCGGCGGTCGCCTCAAGCGAAAGAAGGACGACGACGACAAAGGGTGAACAGCCCTGCCCGAGCCTCCACCACTAGGCCGTTCCCCTGGCGGTACATTACCGCTCCGGAGGTCCTTCCATGCTGATCACCACCGCCCTGTGGGCGTGCGCCACCGCGACCGTCGACCAGTCCACCCACGCGATCGACGACCCGGTCGTGGAAGAGCCGTCTACGTGGGCCTACGAGGCGGATCCCGAGCCCGTCCCGACCCTGGACCTCGACGACGTCGCCCAGGCCGTCGAGGAGCTCGTGGACAAGGTCCTGGAGACCAACGCCAGCCCGGTGCTGTTCGGGTACGACAGCGTCATGCTCTCCAGCGATGACTACTGCCCCTATGCCTATGCCTACGAGGACTTCTCGGGGCCTGGCCTGGACTCCACCCTCTGGTACGGCGGCTGTCAGACCGGCACCGGCGCCGTGTTCGACGGCTACGCCTTCCACCTGGTCTACGACGACTACTACGTCGCCGAGTACGACCTGACCTACGACGGCGTCTACATCTTCGGGCAGCTGGAGATCATCGACGATCGCGGCACGACCTTTCGGGCCGGCGGACTGGCCTATGCGATGGAGGGCCACACCGGCAGCGACACCGAGACCCCCATCGAGCTCCACCAGAGCATCGTGAGCGGCACCTTCAGCTGGGACGGCGACGAGGGCACGTCCTGGCTGTCCACCGAGCTCCTGCCGGATCTGACCCTGTACTCGTACTGGTGGCCGGACTACGACTCGGGCTACATCTACCTGCACGGCGGGGCCAGCGGCCTGGGCGGCACCGTCGACACCGTGGTGCTGGACGAGATCCAGATCGCCGACGCCGCGCTGGGGTGGTGTGACAAGGAACCCTACGGCCAGGCGTCTGTCCGCGACGACGACGGCAACTGGTACGACGTGGTCTACGACGGGTCGACCTGGGAAGCCCCCGCCCTGGGCGACGGCACCTGTGACGGCTGTGGCGCCGTGTCCTTCCGCGGCACCTACATGGGCGAGGCCTGCAGCGACTTCTCCCCCCTCGTGGGCTGGGAGAACCGGCCCTGGTGAGCCCCGCCTGAAGAAACCCTTTCCGTGGCGAGGGGCCCGGGGGTCGAATCCCTGAAGCCCCACCCGGAGCGCCCGATGTCCCTCTCCGTCCTCACACTGATGGCCTGTGCCCAGCCGCCCGCGACGGCCGACGGCCCGGCGGTCAGCGATCCGGTCCCCGACGAGCCGGCGGCCTACGTCACCGACGACCCGGAGACCCCGGGGACCGGCCTGACGGGCAACGAGGTTGCGGTGGCCCTCGTGGCGCTCTTCGACGTGGTCTTCACCCTGAGCGGCGCCGAGCCGGTCGCCGTGCACGACACCCTCTTCGACGCTGGCGACAGCTACTGCCCCTACGCCTACCCGGTGGACGGGGCCGAAGAAGAAGGCATCGAGGGAGCCCTGTGGTACGGCGGGTGTACGGCCGAGAGCGGTGCCAGCTACGAGGGCTATGGCTACCGGCTGGCCTACCGGGACTACGAGGTCTCGGGTCAGGTCTACAACGGCGACGCGGTGTTCGGCCAGGCGGACATGATCTCGCCGTCGGGCCAGAGCTTCCGGCTGGGGGGCACCGCCTACGATCTCGAGATCGACGTGCCGAGCGAGCAGTACACGTCCTGGATCAACCTGGTCGAGGGCAGCTTCTCCTGGGAGGGCACCGACGGGCTCGAGACCTGGCTGGGCGGAGACCTGGCACCGGCGCTCACGCTCCAGGCCGTCTACAGCGACCTGTACCAAGGCAACCTGCTCATCCTCGACGGCGGCGTCACGGGCTTCGATGGGGCGATCGACACCGTCGTGATGGACAACCTGACCTTCGTGTCCCGCAGCCTGGGCAACAGCTGCCCCGGCGAGCCCGGGGGGGTGCTCTCCCTGCGCGACGCCGACGGCGAGTGGATCGATCTGTTCTTCGACGGCCCCGCCGAGATCGGCGCCCCGGTCGACGCCGATGCCTGTGACGGCTGCGGCACCCTCTACCACCGCGGCGAGGTCCTGGGGACCGCGTGTGCGGACCTCTCCGACCTGCTCGACTGGACCTCTCAGCCCTGGTGAAGCGATGACCTGGCTGCCCTTGACCCTGCTGGCCTGTGCTGGCGGCGGCGTGACCGTGGACGGTCCCGCCGACGACGACGCGCCCGCCCCCTACATCGACCCCGCCCAGGACGTCGCGGTGCCCGCCCTGGACGCCGCCGTCGTCCAGGCTGCGGTAGACACGGTGTTCGCGACCATCTGGGACTTCCAGCCCCAGCCGGTGCTCGACGCCTACGACCAGGCCAACGCCGACGCCGACGGCGACTGTCCGTTGATCTACCCGGACTACGACGTCGACTACGGCGACGCCTGGTACTGGTTCGAAGCCTGCACCTCGGACGCCGGGGCCGCCTACTCGGGCTTCGTCTACGGGGTGTCCTTCTCCGACTGGAATCAGGACGGCTTTACCTACAGCGGCGGCGGCATGGCCGCGGCCGGTGAGATCACGGACGGCCAGGGCCGCCTGTGGGAGGGCTCGGGCACCGTCTACGGCTACACCGGGAGCGCCGACGACGACAGCTACCTGATCAACGCCCTCATCATGGAGGGCACCTGGTCCTGGGACGGCGCCGACGGCAGCAGCTGGATGAGCACGGGCCTGGAGCCCGGCTTCAGCGGCTACACCACCTGGGTCCCGGCGCTCGAGGCCGGCGCCGTGGTGCTCGACGGCGGCCTCTTCGGCCTCGAAGGCGAGCTCGACACCGTCGTGATGGATGGCTTCACGCTCTACGACGAGGCCCTGGCGCCCAGCTGTGCCCTGGAGCCCTCGGGCACCCTGTCGGTGCGGGACGTCGAAGGCCACTGGTTCGACGTGACCTTCGACGGGGCCGATCAGCTCGAGGACCCGGTCAACGCCGACTGGTGTGACGGCTGCGGCGGCGCTTGGTACCAGGGCGTGTACGTCGACGAGATCTGCTTGGACTTCTCAACCCTGCTCGACTGGGAGGAACGGCCGTGGTGATCATCCCCCTGCTGCTCTCTTGCTCCGGCGCGGACAACGTGACCGCGTCCACCGATCCCGAGCTCACGCCGCGCCAGCAGCTGACGCGCCTGAGCCTGGACCTCCGCGGCGTGCGCCCGTCTGTCGACGAGCTGGCCCAGGTCGACGCCGACCCGAGCGCCGTCGAGACCCTGGCCGATGCCTACGTCCAGGACCCGCGCTTCGAGCAGCGGGTCCGGGACGTCTTTGCCGAGGTCTTCCTGACCCGGGTGGACGACCTGTCCATCAGCGCCGCGGACTACGGCCTGGACGACGAGGCCGCGTTCCTGGACGCGGTGGGCGACGAGGTCCTCCAGATCGTCAGCCACGTGGCCGGCAACGACCTGCCTTGGACCGACGTGGTGACCGCGGACTGGACCATGTCCAACGAGGTGCTGGGCGCAGCCTGGCCCCTGGACTACCCCGACGGCCAGACCGGTTGGCAGCAGGCCCGGTACACCGACGGGCGGCCCGCGGCGGGCGTCCTGTCGACCAACAGCCTGTGGTGGCGCTACCCCAGCAGCGACAGCAACGCGAACCGCAAGCGGGCCAACGCCGTCAGCCGCATGTTCCTGTGCCACGACTACTTGACCCGGCCCATCGAGTTCAGCCGGGACGTCGACCTGTTGGACGAGTCCGCGGTGCTCGACGCCATCCAGACGAACCCGGGTTGCGTGGCCTGCCACAACACCATCGAGCCGCTGAGCGGGTACTTCTTCGGGTTCTACTACTACGACGAGACCAACCCCGACGACGCCAGCATCTACCACCCGGAGCGGGAGCTGCT
>CAZFLE010000136.1:0-19709 GCA_964519895.1 uncultured Enterobacterales bacterium
TCGTGGTACAGGTGCGTGTTGTTGAGGTTGTAGCCGTAGCTGTCCCAGTGGCTCAACACCATGTCGGCGCCGATGGCCGAAACGAACTGGTCGAAGTCCAGGCTGTCCTTGAGGTTGGCCAGCCAGTCCTGCCCGCCCGACGTGACCAGCTGGCAGAGGTCCTCGAGGTCCTGGCGGGTGTCCTCGGTGCCGAGCTCGTCGACCTCCCAGCAGTCGCACGCGGCCGCCCCAGCGCCTCCACCGTCGTTGAAGTCACAGGGGTAGTTGAACGAGCCCGTCTCGTAGAGCGTGCCGTCGTTGCTCTCGTGCCAGGCCTTGAGCCACTGCTTGTCCTTGCGCTCGACGGCCCCGTAGAAGCCGTAGGAGGTTCCGTTGATCGCCAGGCTCACAAAGGCCGTGCGCGGCGCAGAGACCCCGAAGGACCGGTAGGCCCCATAGGACAGGGCCTCGGCCATCATCGACGGATCGTAGGTCTGGTTGTGCAGGTTGATTCCCTGGAGGTCCCAGATCTGCTGGTCCTCGACCGACCAGTCGAACTTGAGCTTGAGGCTGGGCTTGTCGGCCAGGGTCCGGTAGGTGCTGCCGCCCTTGAGCCGGACCCCGATCTCGTGCTCACCCTGGTCCGTCACCAGAGTGGCCACCGCGTAGGAACGGGGGTCCTGCTGGAGGGCCTGCCACGACGGGTTGCCGATCACCAGCTCCAGCGTGTGCACCCGGTCCAAAACGTAGAAGTCCTCGCCGGGCACGACCGGCTCGGGCTCCGGCTCCGGCGGCTGGGTGTCGTCCACGCCGCCCACCTGCTCCAGGCTCGGGGTGGTGGGGTTCTCTCCGTCAAAGGGCGAACCCACCGTGGGCACCGTGGGCTCACAGCCCGCCAGCACCAGGGTCGCGAGCACAGAGAGGGACATGCCTGGAGTGTAGTCCTCGCAGCAGGCTCCTGTGACACCCCGCTGGCCCTGTCCCTCAGGAGGCCTCGACCAGCTGCCGCTCACGGGGTCCATGGCGCTCGGCGAAGCCCAGGATCCGCGCCGCCAGATCCCGCGGTTCCTCGACGTAGGGAGAGTGGCCATAGCCGGCCGGTTCAGCCCAGTCCGCATGGGGCAGCGCCGCCCGAAAGAACGCCCGGTGGCTGGCCGGCAGCACCTGGTCTCCGGTGCCCCAGAGCATGCGGACCGGGACCTGGAGCCGGCCCAGCTCCTCTGCCGTGAACAAGTGGTCCGGCCGGGAGGAGTTGATCAGGGTGCGCATGTGCCGCTGGCCCAGCTGACGGCGAGCGACCAAGGCCATCGCCTGACGCAAGGGCGGCGACGCGCGGCAGAAGACCCGCTCGATCAACCGCACGGCGTCGCGGTGAGTCCGCAACCGGAACCGCTCCATGAACTCGACAAGCTCCATGGCGTCCATGCGGGCGCCGCCGGGAGAGGCCAACACCAGCCCCCGGACCTTGTGGGGGCTGTGCAGTGCGTGGCGCAGGGCCATGAAGCCCCCCAGCGAGTTCCCGAAGACGATGGCCGGCTCGTCGATGAGCTGATCCAGCGCGGCGATCACGCCCCTCTGTAGCGTCGGGCCCGTCAGGCCCTCGCGGGGGATGTCCGAGAGTCCGTGGCCCGGCAGGTCCACGAGCATCACCTGGCGGTCCCGGTCAAGCAGGTGAGGTGCGAGCCGGTTGAAGTGGGTGGCTCGGCTCGACAACCCCGCCATCAACACCAGCGGAGGCCGCTCGCCCGCTCGACCCGCCACCAGCGCGTGCACCCGGCCATGGGGCGTGCCGACATACCGGCTGCGGAAGCCACGCAGCCGCAGTCTCGCCAGGTTGATGTGGTCGAGGAGGGTGCTCATCCGTGCCCCGAGAAGACCCCTGTGGACCATCTTAGAGTCCAGCCAGGGAGGGCGTCAGCCCTCACTTCTCCATCGGTTCCTCGGACGCCTTCTATTAGACGATCGCCGCAGCATCCGGTATAACACTTCATCAATTGTTGAAGTGTTGGAGCGAAGATGGCGGAAGACACCGCGGACGCGGGCGGTTGCTGCGACCACGACCACGAACAGGCCCACCCGATCGGCCCCGAGCCGGCCCCCCCGACCGACGCGACCCGGATCCACGTGTCCGGCCTGTGCTGCGACGACGAGGTCACGCTGGTGCGCCGGGTGCTCGGTGATCTGGACGGCGTGGACCGCATCGACGTGAACCTGGTCGGCCGCCTGGTCTACGTGCGCCACGGCCCGGCCGTGGAGCCAGACCAGCTGGTCGCGGCCCTGAACCGGGCCCAGCTGGACGCCCGCCTGGGGCCTGCCCCCGCCCCCGAGACGCGAACCCCCCCGCTGTTGCTGGCCGCAGTGGCCCTCTTCCTGGTGTCCCTGGGCACCCTGTGGCTGCCGCCCCTGCGCTACGCCGCGCTTGGCGCCGTGGCCCTGGGACTGCCTCCGATCCTGGGTCGGGCCTGGGTGTCGCTGAAGAATCGCCTGCTGGACATGAACGTGCTGATGGTGCTGGCCTGCATCGGGGCGGTGCTGATCGGCGAGTGGCTCGAAGGCGCCGCCGTGGTGGTGCTCTTTGCCGTGGCCGAGCACCTGGAGCGCAGCTCCATGGACCGCGCCAGTCGAGCCCTGGCCGAAGTCGCCGCCCTGGCGCCGGACACCGCGACCCTGCTGGACGGCACCCAGGTCCGCGCGGACACGGTGGCGGTCGGGACCGGGCTGCTGGTCCGCGCTGGCGAGCGCATCCCCCTGGACGGCCGCGTGACCGGCGGCAACAGTGGCGTCGACGAGAGCTCCTTGACCGGCGAGTCACGCCCGGTCTCCAAGGCCGCTGGGGATCCGGTGAGTGCCGGCACGGTGAACCAGACCGGCGTGCTCCAGGTGGTCACCACCGCCTCGGCAGGCGACTCGGCCGTGGCGCGACTGGTGAGGCTCGTCGAGGAAGCCCAGGCCCAGCGCAGCCCCACCGAGCGGGCCGTCGACCGCTTCGCAGCGGTCTACACCCCCCTGGTGGTGCTGGGCGCCCTGGCGCTCTTCGCGATCCCCACGGCCCTGGGGGGCGATCCCCAGGCCCATCTGTACCGGGCTCTGGTGCTGCTCGTCGTGGCCTGTCCCTGCGCCCTGGTGCTGGCGACCCCCGTGACCGTCGTGTCGGCGTTGACCCGCGCGGCGAGACAGGGCGTGCTGATCCGGGGGGGGACCCACCTGGAGACCCTGGGCCGGACCGCGGTGGTGGCCTTCGACAAGACCGGCACCCTGACCCGGGGTCAGTTCCAGGTCGTGGACTGTGCCGGCCTGGGCAGCGTGCCCTCCGAGCGGGTGCACGCCCTGCTCGGGGCGGTCGAGGCCCGCTCCAGCCACCCCTTGGCAGCGGCGCTCTCCGCCCACGCCGGCCCCGGTCCAGACGCGGTCTCGGACGACCATGTCCTGCCCGGCGAGGGCATCCGGGCTCGGGTCGACGGCCACCTGGTGCACGTGGGCAACCACAGACTGGCCGAGCGGCTTGGCTGGCACGGGGCTCATGAGCACGACCGCTACGAAGCCTGGCGGGCCCAGGGGCGCACGGTGGTCTACGTCGGCATCGACGGTAAGCTCGCAGGCCTGCACGCCCTGGCCGACGTGCCTCGCGCCGAGGCCGCGGCGGCGGTCGCAGCCCTCGAGGCCTCGGGCCTGCAGACCGTGATGCTCACCGGCGACGACGAGCGGGTCGCACAGGCGGTGCGCACCGAGCTGGGGGTGGGCGAGGTCCGGGCGGGCCTGCGGCCCGAGGACAAGGTCGCCGCCATCGCCGAGCTCAAGGACCGGGGCGTGGTGGCCATGGTCGGCGATGGCATCAACGACGGCCCGGCCCTGGCCGCGGCCCACGTGGGCGTCGCCATGGGCGTCCGCGGCTCAGCACTGGCCTTGGAGACCGCCGACGTGGCCTTGATGACCGACGACCTGGAGCAGCTCTCCCACGTGGTCGCCCTGGGCCGGAGAGCCCGGCGGGTGATCCGCCAGAACATCGCCATCTCGTTGGCGGCCAAGGCCGCGGTGCTCGGGCTGGCCCTGGTCGGGGCAGCGAGCCTGTGGGCGGCGGTCGCGGCCGACGTCGGCACCAGCCTGGTGGTCGTGCTGTACGGCATGAGCCTGCTCCGGGACCCGGCCTGATCCCATGGGTTAGCGGACGATGTCCGTTCCGCGGTGTTCCCATGTCCCTCCTCCTCGCCACCGTCCTTGGCTGCGCCACCGGCCCCGAAGGCCTCCGAGAGACCCCAGACGGCAGTGGTCCCCTGGTCCGGGTCGACTGGGACGCCGAGCCGCTCCCCGAGATCCCCTTCCCCAACGACCTGGCCACCCGCAACGACCCGGGCAGCCCCACGGGCCTGCGCCTGAACATCTCCGAGGACGCGCCGACCAAGCTCGAGCGCGAGGCCCGGGCCAACTTCAACAAGCTCACGGGCTTCGGCATCTTCGCGCCCATCTCGGTCGCCTTCCAGGCGCCGCTGGACCTGGACAACGTCTACGACCGCCAGTGGGACGACAGCGACTTCTCCGACGACGCCGTCTACGTGATCAACGTGGACCCGGACTCCCCGGACTACGGCCAGCCCGCCTACCTGGACGTGGGCCACGGCCGCTACCCCATGGACCTGGACGAGGAGGACCGGTACTTCCCCAACGACCCCCACGGGGCCGGCACCGCCCTGTACTTCGAGACGGTCGAAGAGGACCTCAACGGCAACGGCCGCATGGACCCGGGCGAGGACACCGACCACGACGGCGTGCTCGATCACCCCAACGTCTACCCCGAGGGCGGCAGCCCCCGACACGACCTGATGACCTGGTACGAGCGAGAGACCGACACGCTCATCCTGCGCCTGGTCAAGCCCCTGCGCGAGCAGACCACCTATGCGGTGGTGCTGACCGAGCGCCTGGTCGGCGAAGACGGCGAGCCGGTGAGGTCCCCCTGGGAGTGGGTCAACCACACGCGCCAGACCGACGCGCTCCGACCTCTGGAAGACATCCTGCCGACCCTGGGCGTGGCCCAGGACGAGCTCGCCTATGCGTGGACCTTCACCACCGGTCGCGTCACCGGCGACCTGGTCGACATCCGCCGCGGCTTCGACGGCGAGGGGCCCTGGCCCTTCCTGCAGACCGACTACCCGGGCAAGGTGAATGAAGCGCTGGTCATGCATGAGAAGGACGGGCTGGACCCGTTCATGCTCCCCATGCGCGAGCTGGTCGACGCCCTGACCGACATCGGCTTCTTCGACAGCGTCGCCGGCGACGTCCTGGGCGAGAACTACGAGACCTTCGCCGCGGGCGTGGTCGGCGGCAGCTTCACGTCGGCGGCCTTGCTGTACGACCGCGACGACGGGGGCCACGACACCCACGACGAGTACTGGGTCACCGACCCGGTGGCCGGCACGCTCGAGGTCGGCACCGAGCGCATCCCGTTCACCTGCGTGCTGCCCAAGGAGCGCGAAGGGGTCAGCCCGCCCTACGACGTGGCGATCTTCGGCCACGGCTACGGCAGCAGCCGCTTCGACACCCTGGGCTTCGCCTATGCCTTCAACCGGCTGGGCATGGCCGGCTGCGGCATGGACTTCCCCGGCCACGGGGCGTCGATCGACGAGGAGGAAGAGGTCCTCTTGGAGGCCTACCTTCGGCCCCAGGGCTTCATGCCCTTTGCCGACCACATCTTCGACGACCGCGCCCGGGACCTGACCAACGACGGCCTGACCAACTCCGGCTTCGACCAGTGGATCAGCGACGGCTTCCACACCCGGGACATGGTCCGCCAGGCGGTCGTGGACTGGATGATGATGATCCGGAGCCTCCAGGCCTGTGGCACCGGCGAGATGACCCGCGGCGACGGCAGCGCCACCACCTGTGACTGGGACGCCGACGGCCGGGTCGACATCGGCGGGCCCAACGCCAAGTTCTACGTGGTCGGCGGCTCCCTGGGCGGCATCGACTCCGCGGTCCTGGCGGCGGTCGAGCCCAGCGTGTCGGCGTTCTCCCCCATCGTCGGCGGCGGCGGTCTGATGGACATCGGCGCCCGGAGCCCGCTCTCCGGCGCGGTCGAGGCCGTGCCCGGGCGTCTCATGACCCCACTCTTCCTGGGCTACCCCACCGAGACCGGCGGCATCGAGGTCTTCCAGTACGTCAGCCAGTTCATGGACATGCAGGAGCGCCGCATCGGCGTCATCGACGAGGTCCCGGCCGGCGGCAAGGTCACGGTTCACAACCTGAGCAACGGCGAGACCCGCCAGACCCGCATCCCGGACGACGGGCGGTTCCGGGTCGGGCTGCCCTGCGACGCGGCAGACGCCTATGAGAAGCGCGTCATCGCCGGCATCCCCCACACCGGTCCCGACTTTGGAGCGACCTACACCGTGGCCGACACCGCCCAGCTCGGCGACCGGCTCCGCATCCACATCCAGCGGGCCGACGGCAAGACCGTCGCCGACTGGGACACGTGGCAGGAGGAGACCACCTACGAGGGCGTCACCATGCCCGCCGGGAGCGACCTGGTCGCCCTGTCCGAGGGCCTGGGCCACCAGCGGGGCTCGCCGGACCTGCGCCGGCTGGTGCAGACCATCTCCCTGGCCACCGAGCCCGGAGACCCGATCAGCTACGCCCCCCACTACGTCGACGACCCCTTCGAGGCGCTCTGGGGCAACGCCGGGCCCAACGTGCTGCTGGTCAGCACCCCCGGAGACAACATCGTCAGCATCAATGCCCAGATCTCCCTGGCCCGGGCCGCCGGCCTGATCGAGACGACCGAGGTGGACGAGCGCTACGGCACCACCGTGGACCGCTGGCTCATCGACAACGAGGTCGTGCGCGGGCTGGAGCAGTGGGGCCCGTTCACCTGTGGCGACGACGAGTCTCCCTGCCTGTTCGACCCCGACGATCTGGACGACGGACTGGACGGGCTGGACGCGCCGAGCGACGCGCCGCTGCGGGTCCATCGGGACGCGCCCTGGGGCGGCATCACGGCGCTGCGAATGCCCTACGTCAGGACCTCGGGCAGCCACGGTCCCGGGCTGCCCGACCCGACCCTGCCCTTCGACATCAACACCTGGTTCATCTACCAGGTCGGCCACTTCTTCTTGAACGACGGCACCGCGCTCACCGACGACCACTGCATGGAAGACGCCAGCTGTGACTGGATCCCGGCGCTGGAGGGCTCCCGATGACCCCGCTCTTGCTGCTCAGCGCCATGGCCCTGGCGCAAGAGGACCTGCCCGAGGGCGAGTTCTACGGCCACGACCGCCTGCTGCTCACCACCACCTCGTCTGCGAACCTGGACGCCGACGGCACCGACCTGGCCCAGGGCCCCACCCTGAGTCACCGGCTCCGCATGGGCCTGCGCTACCCGATCAAGTCCTGGGAGCTGGACACCGAGTGGGACCTGCTGACCGGCCAGGTCGCAGGGGACACCTGGGCCGTCGACGGCGATCTCGACGAGCGCAACCGCCAGACCCTCGCCGGCTGGACCACCGCCGGCCACTACGCCCGCAAGCTCGCGGTCAAGGGCAGCATCTACAACGTGCAGACCGAGGTCGGGCTCGTGACCAGCCACTGGGGCCTGGGCATGGTGGCCAACGATGGCGCCCACGATCCGGTGTTCGGGCGCAGTGACTTCGGCGACCGGGTCCTGCGGGCCCGGGCCACCGCGGCACCGCTGCACGGGCTCGTGCCGCTGTACTTCACCATCGCCGCGGACCGGGTGGTGGCCGATGACTTCGCCCGCTGGTCCCGGGACCAGGCCGCCTGGCAGGGCATCTTCTCGGCCCTGTGGCGCCGGGACGTGACCGCCGGGGTCTACGTGGTCCGGCGCCGCCAGCACGAGCGGGCCGACGACCGGCTGACCAAGGTCTGGATGATGGACGCCTTTGCCGACGGCCACGTCGACGTGGGGTCCTGGGACCTGCGCCTGGCGGCCGAGGCCGCCACCATCCTGGGCAGCACGGACCGCACGCTGGTCTACGGCAGCGCCGACCCCATGAAGGTCCGGTCCGCCGGGGCCACGGCCCTGGCCCAGCTCACGGGGCCCGAGGGGCGCGGCTGGCTGCTCCTGCGGGCGGGCTGGGCGAGCGCCGACCGCAACCCCGACGACGACCGCACCACGGACTTCACCTTCGATCGCGACTTCGACGTGGGCATGGTGATGTTCGACGAGCTCACCGGGGGCATCGAGGCCGCAGCGTCGGCCCAGCTCACCGACCCCGAGAACGTCGGCAAGCCCCCGGATGGCATCGAGGCCCTCACCACCGAAGGCGCATTCCGCAAGGGCAGCTTCCTGCAGCCGTCGGTGGGGTGGCGCCCCCAGGAGTGGTTCGAGGTGCGGGCCGGCGTGACCCTGGCCTGGACCCCGGTGCCCTACCACCAGCCGTTCTACACCGCCCGTGCGGGCGGCGTCCTGACCAACCACCACGACCAGCCCGCCGCGAGCGGCCTGATGGGCACCGAGCTGAACCTGCGGGCCCAGATGTGGGGCGCCCCCCACCAGCTCGGCGGCCAGGCCTTCCGCCTGCACGGCGGCTTCCAGGTCGGCACCCTGTTCCTGGGCCCGGCGCTCGAGGGCGCGGGACCGGACCAGGTGAACCACGCCCAGAGCTGGGTGCGGGTGGACTTCTGAGAGGGGAGCTGCCCTCGCTGCGGCTGAGTCCCCGCCAGGCGCTCTGAAGGGATCTCGAGCGCGTCAGGCCGCGGACTTGGGTTGGGCCCGGTGTCCCGACGACGACGAGAAAAGTGAAGGACAGGGTGGGGCTCAGCAGCTGAATGCCCACGCTGCCGTCGCCGCCGACGTCCGTCCTTGACGCCTCACTTTCCATCAGGCCCTTCACAGTCTCGCCGTCGTCGGGCCTGTGGAGTCGTGGGCAGGTGCTCCGGTGACCTCGACCCCGCCACCGACCTGGGACCGCACCTGTCCATGTCTCCATGGGCCGCCCCGCCACCCCGCGCCCCCAGATCCGCCCGACCTGAGACCGGCCCCAGACAGTCCAACGCGACTCCCCAACACAGAGTCATGCCCCAACCTCAGCACGCTAATTCATGGCGATCCAGACCAGAATCGCTAATGCTTAACAAAAGGTTCCTGACCCCTGTTCCCCGGTCCCCTGGTACCCGGTGTCAGCGCGGCGCACTTCCGGGCGGGGTGGCAGGCCATCGGCGGCGTAAGTGTCGGCTCGGCGCACTTCCGGGCGGGGTGGCAGGCCATCGATTGCGTATGTGTCGGCTCGGCGCACTTCCGGGCGGGGTGGCAGGCCATCGGCGGCGTATGTGTCGGCTCGGCGCACTTCCGGGCGGGGTGGCAGGCCATCGATTGCGTGTGTGTAGCTCTCAGTAGCTGAACGGCCATGAAGCGAAGTACCGCTTCACCCGCAACCAGATGCCCAAGAGCCCCAGCGGCTCGAAGATCAGCAGCGCCACCACCACGACAGCGGTGACGACGGTCGACTGCTGGGCCGTCGACAGCGCCCCCAGCCCCGGCAGGACGCGCCCCAGGGCCTGGGACAGCGGCGCCAGGACCACGACGAAGGCCGCCCCCCAGATGGCACCAAAGGTCGTGCCTAGCCCCCCCAGCACGATCATGGCGATGTACATCACGCTCAGGTGCAGGTCGAAGGGGGGCTCGATGGTGATGTACTGCTGCTGCCAGGCGAACATGGCGCCGGCCACCCCGGCCAGGAAGCTGGAGATGCCAAAGGCGGTGACCTTGGCCCGGGCCGGGGAGACCCCCAACGCCGCGGCTGCCAGGTCGGAGTCCCGGACGGCCATCATGGCGCGGCCGGTGTTGCTGCGCTGCAGGTTACGACAGGCCCATGCGGCGGCGGCGGTGATGGGCAAGTAGAGCGCGTAGAGCTGGCGCTCAAAGGTCCAGGTGAGCGGACCTGTCGTGAACGTGCGCCCGAAGACCGGGCCGTCCGCCGCAAAGGTCAGGTGCAGCGGCACGGCGATGCCGCTCACGCCATGGGTCCAGGCATTCAGCGACAAGAGCGTGTGCTGAACCAGGAACAGGAGCCCCAGGGTCACGATGGCCAGGTACAGGCCCTTCAGCCGCAGGGCGAAGGGCCCCACGGCCAGCCCGATCGCTGCGGACAGGCAACCCGCCAGCGGCAGGCCCAACCAGAAGGGCAGGTGCCACAGCTCCCCGGCGACGGCCACCGCGTAGGCGCCGACGGCGAGGAAGGCGGCGTGACCCAGGCTGATCTGCCCGGCGAAGCCGGTGAGGATCATCAGCCCCGCTGCCCCCACGATGGCCACCAGCGCCTGGTTGGCCACGCTGAGCCACCGGGCCGACGCGACCCAGGGCAGCACGCAGACCCCGATCCCAGCCACGGCCCAGCCCACCCGGTGCCAGAAGTCCGGGTACAGGCCCAGATCCTGCTCATAGGTCGTCACCAGCGGGCGAACGGGCACTACAGCCTCTCCACGTCGGCGGACCCGAAGAGCCCGTGGGGCCGAACCACCAGGAACGCGATCATCACCACATAGGGAAAGACCGCGTGGAAGTTGTGGCCGAAGGCGCCCAGGTGCGGGTTCACATACCCCTGGGCGAGCACCTCGAGCAGCCCCAGCACGAAGCCGGCGATGACCGGCCCCGCCACCGAGTCCAGCCCGCCCACGATGACAGCGGGAAAGGCCCGCAGCGCCACAAAACCCAGGTTCGCGTCGAGCTGCCGGGGAAAGGTCGCCAGGAACACCCCCGCCAGGGCCGCGAGGGCACCGGCGATGAACCAGCTGAGCCCGAAGATGCGGCCCACCGGGATGCCCAGGGCCAGCGAGACCTCCTGGTCCACGCTGGTGGCCCGCATGGCGACTCCCAGCCGGGAGCGGCGGATCATCACGAAGAAGGCGCCCAGGGCCACGCCACCGGCCAACACCCCCGCGAGGTTGTTCCACAGGATGCGGGCGCCCAACAGCTCGAAGGTGCCGGTGGTCTCCCACGGCGTCGGCACCCCAAAGGGCTCGGTGCCCCAGATCACCACGATGCCGGCCCGCAGGACCGCGCCCAGGAAGATGGTGAGGATGATCACCACGAAGACCGGTTGGCCCACGAGCGGTCGCAGCAGGGTGCGCTCCAGCACAGCCCCCAGCAGCCCGGTCAGCACCATCGCGCCCATCAAGGCCAATCCCCAGGGCAGGCCCATGCCGGCCAGTCCGACGAAGGCGAAGGCGCCGATGGTCAGCAGCTCACCGTGGGCGAAATTGAAGACCTCGCTGGCCCGGTAGATGACCACGAAGCCCAGCGCGATCAGGGCGTAGACGGCCCCCAGGGCCAGACCGGAGCTCGCCAGCTGGACAAAGGTCGTCACGACGCCGCGCCCCCGTAGATCTCCGCCACCAGCCCGCCCCAGATCTCGACCACGGCCCGCCGGCGGACCTTCTGGGTGGCGGTCAGCTCGCCGTTGTCCTGGTGCAGCTCCCGGGGCAGCAACCGAAAGGCCCGCACCTGCTCGACCCGCGCCAGCTTGTCGTTGACCCGGGCGATCTCCTGGCCGATCAGGTCCACCACCGGCTGCCGGGACGCCAGGTCCTCGAAGTGGGTCGCGCCGAGGCCCTGCCGGGACGCCCAGTCCATCGTGGCGTCCAGGTCCACCTGGATCAGGGCGCCGACGAACCGCTCGCCGTCACCCAGGGCGATGACCTCCTTGATGTAGGGGCTGGTCTTGAGGGTGTTCTCGATGCGCTCGGGGCTCAGGTTCTTGCCCCCGGCGGTGATCAGGATCTCCTTCTTGCGCCCTGTGATGGACAGGTAGCCGTCGGCGTCCAGAGACCCCAGGTCCCCGGTGTGAAGCCACCCATCGATCACGGTCCGAGCGGTGGCATCGGGGTCGTGCAGGTAGCCCTTGAACACCGTCGGGCCGCCGACCAACACCTCGCCATCGTCGGCGATGCGGCAAGGCGTGCAGGCGATGGCGGGCCCCACCGTGCCCAGCCGGACGTCGTCCGGCGGCGAGACGTGGGAGACGCCTGCGCACTCGGTCTGGCCATAGCCCTCGAGGATAGGCACGCCGGCCTGGGTGAACCATGTCAAGAGCTCGGGGGCGATGGGCGCGGCCCCGGAGATCGGCAGGCGACAGCGCAGAAGCCCCAGCCGTTGCCGCAGCGGCCGGAAGACCAGCAGGTCCCCGAGCCGGGCCCACACTCCTCCGTCCTGGCGCTCGGCCCAGCGAAACAGCCTGCGCTTGAGCCAGCTGGCGTCCTTCATCTTGAGCTGCACGCTGGCGTGCAGCTTCTCCCAGATGCGTGGCACACCCAGGAACACCGTCGGCTGCACCTCGCGCAGATCCGTGCGCACGGTCTCGATGCTCTCGCCGAAGTGCACCACACAGCCGACCGTGAGCGGCAGGTACAGGCTGAAGATCTTCTCCGCCACGTGGCACAGGGGCAGGTAGCTGAGCACCTGGTCGTCGGCGGACAGGCCCAGCATCGGGGCCATGACCTGGGCCCCGGCGACCGCGTTGCGAGCACTCAACAGGGCGCCCTTGGGCGTGCCCGTCGTGCCGCTGGTGTAGACGACCATCGCGGGCTCGTCGGGGTCCAAGGTTCCCAAGCGCTCGGCCCACCAGCCGGCCGGCGGGTCGTCGCCCACGAAGTCCGACCACGGGACCAGCCGCTCGTCGTCGTAGTGGCGCAGGCCCCGTGGGTCGTAGACCACGACCTGTCTCAGGCCGGGCAGCTCGGCGTCGTGCTCGACCACCTTGTCGACCTGTTCCTGGTCCTCGGCAAACAACAGCGCTGCGCCGCAGTGCTCCAGCAACCACGCGACCTCGCTGGCGGGGTTGGTCTGGTAGACCCCCACGCTGCGCGCACCGCAGGCCTGGATCGCCAGGTCCGTGACCAGCCACTCGGGCCGGTTGTCGCTCAGGATGCAGGCGTGGTCCCCAGGCCGCAGGCCCCACTGCCACAGGGCCCACGCCGCCCGCGCCACCTGGTCCCGGTAAGCGGCCCAGGACGTCTGGTGCCACAGACCCCGGTCCTTGTCCCGAAGAGCCGGTCGGGCCGGCTGCTCGGTCGCGAGCTGCTCCAGGCGCTGGGGAAAGGTCCAGGTCACGACGCTTCGGCCCCCACGTACGCCGCGAGCACCCGAGGGTCCGCTCGGACCTCGCCGGGGGTGCCCTCGGCGATGCGTTGCCCGAAGTCCAGCACCGCCACCCGATCCGCCAGGTCCATCACGAAGCGCAGATCGTGCTCGATCAGCACCACGGTGACGCCGAGGTCCTCCTTGAGGTCCAGGATGACCCGGGCCATGTCCTCGGTCTCCTCCTGGTTCAGCCCCGCCGCTGGCTCGTCCAGCAGGACCACCCGGGGCTGCATGCACAGGGCGCGGCCGAGCTCGATGCGCTTCAGCAGCCCATAGGGCAGGATGCCGACCGGGGTCTTGCGAACCCGCTCCAGCGCCAGGAAGTCGATGACCTCCTCGACCGCGGCCCGGTGGCGCACTTCCTCGGCGCGTGCCCCGCGGGTCCAGAACAGGTCCTGCCACCAGGACGTGCCATAGGTCGCGTGGCGGCCGATGAGCAGATTCTCCAGGGTGGTCAGGTGGGGGTAGAGCGTCGGGTGCTGGAACATACGGGCGATGCCGCGAGGCGCGATGCGCCACGAAGGCTCGCCGACCAGGTCCTGGCCGTCGAAGACGACCCGCCCCGACTGGGGCCGTACGACCCCCGAGATGCTGTTGAACAGGCTGGTCTTGCCCGCGCCATTGGGGCCGATGATGGCGACCACCGAACCTTCGGCGACGTCCAGGCACACCCCGTCCAGAGCCTGCACACCTGCGAAGGCCAGCGAGACGTCCTGGCACGACAACAGGGCGCTCACGACAGCCACCGCTTGCGACGTCGGTAGCGCTTCACCGAGCGGTAGCTGCCCTCGGCCACGCCCGCGCCCAGGTAGAACTCCTGGACGTCCGGGTCCTCCTTGAGGTCCGCAGCCGGGCCCTCGAGCACGATGCGGCCGTTCTCCATCAGGTAGGCGTGGTCGGCCAGGTCCAGAGCCACGCTGGCGTTCTGCTCGACCAGCAGCACCGACACGCCGCTCGCGTTGATCTCCCGGACCAGCGCAGCGACCTGGTGCACGATCTTCGGAGCCAGCCCCAGAGACGGCTCGTCCAGCAACAACAGCCGCGGCCGGGACATCAGCGCCCGGGCGATGGCGAGCATCTGCTGCTCCCCGCCGGACAGATACCCGGCGGGCTGGCGACGCCGCTCGGCCAGGATCGGAAAGCGGGTCAGGGCCTCGTCCAGGGCTGCGGCCAGGTCTGCGCGGCCCAGGGACCAGCCCCCGGCCCGCAGGTTCTCCTCGACCGTCAGGTCCCCGAGGACCCGCCGGCCCTCCATCACCTGGGCGACCCCCCGCCCCACGATGCGCTCGGGCGAGAGCCCACCGACCTCGACCCCCTCCAGCTGCACCTGGCCCTTGGTCCGGGTGCCGTCGTGCAGATCCAAGAGCCCGGTGATGGCCCGCAGGGTGGTGGTCTTGCCGGCGCCGTTCGGCCCCAACAGCGCCACCACGGATCCGCGCGGCACCGCCAGGCTCACGCCTCGCAGCACCAACACCACCTGGTGGTACACGACCTCGACGTCGGCCAGGGCCAGGACGGGGTCGGCGGCGGTCACGGCCTCAGCCCTCGCTGGGCTCCGCGGCCGGGCCCTGGGGATCGGCGTAGTCGCTCACGACGGTCCACGAGCCGGCGTCGAAGTCGGGCTTCAGGATCCGGGTTCGGGTGCCGGTCGTGTAGGGCACGCTGGTCAGGTCCACGGGCTGGATGAGGCCCCCGGCGTCGAAGCCGGAAATGCCCTGGAGCGCCGCCTTGAAGCCCGCACGGGTGGCGTCGCCGCTGTCCAGCGCCCGCTTGAGCGCTTCGAGCTGGATGAGGCCCTGGACGTAGCTCATGAGCACGTAGGTGTTCTGGGCGTCGCCGTCGGACTTGTGAGCGGTCCACGCGGCGGTGAAGGCGTCCATGCCGGCCACGGTCTCGCCCCAGTAGGGCAGGCCCTGGACCCAGCTGTAGTTCGTGAAGACCACCGGCGGGATCACTTCGGGGTTGAAGAAGCTGTCGATCCACGCCGGCGTGTTGCCGATCCACTGGGGCATGTACTGGAGCTGGGCCGCGGTCCCCAGGATCGGCCCGGTGGCCGATGGCAGGGTGGTCATGAGCACGTGGGTCGCGCCGGCGTCCTTGAGCGCGGTGACGACTGCCGCGAAGTCCTTCTGGCCCGGGGCCACGGTCTGTTCGCTGACGATGCTCACGCCCAGACGCTCGGCCGCAGCCTGCCAGCCGGCCAGGCCGTCGCCGCCGTAGTCGTCCTGCTGGTACACGATGCCGGCCTTGATGTCCGCGGTGCCACCCGCGGACTCGACGATCCAGTCCATCGCCCGGTGGGCCTCGATGGCGTAGCTGGGGCCGACCGGGGGGGTGTGGGCGTTCTCGGCCATCTTGCTGGAAAGGCTGGCCGGGAAGGCCACCACGCCGTCCCGCTCGAGCATGGGCACCAGCGGCAGGGTGTTCGGCGTGCCGAAGCTGGTGCCGAAGAACAGGACCTGGTCCTTGATCTCGTTGAAGGCCTGGACCGAGTTCTGGGGGTTGTAGCCGTGATCCCGCTCGACCAGCTCGACGGTCCAGCCGTCGGGCAGCACGCCGGAGCCGCCGGCGTTGACCTGGGCGGCCAGGATGCGCTTGCCGATGGCGTAGGGCTTGCCGATGGGGGCTGCCGGACCGCTCTCGTCGTTGAGCACGCCAATGCGCACGAGCTTGGCAGCCGCGTCGACCCCCACGTCGGTCTTGAGGCCCGGGGCGTCACCGGCGGGCGCGGGTCCAGCCTGCTCACCGCTGCCGGAGTCACAGGCCACCAGTCCCACGGCGACCGCGCAGGACAACATCAGGGAACGGATCAAGGAGACCTCCAGGAGGCGCCGGGGGGAAGGGAGCCGAGCGCCCATGCGGGAAGCCACGCCTGTATTGCGCCGCAGACGGCCCATCACCCACCCCGAGCCCCATCCCATAGGATGAAGCCATGAAGTGGTCCTGGGTGGTGGCACTGGCGCTCGCTCCCGGGTGCACCGACGCCAGCGGCGAGAGCGGAGGGCCCGACTCGACCCACCTCACGGACAGCGAAGACACGGCGCCGCCCGGTGACTCCGTCGACACCGCAGCGCCAGCCCTGGTCTGCCCTGCTGACATGGTGCCCCTGGGACCCGCCGACGACGATCCCGCCCTGTGCATCGACCCCTACGAGGCGACCGTCACCGGAGACCTGGGAGACCCCGATCAGCACACCGGGAGCGGAGACCCCACCACCGCCACCGCCGCCAGCCTGGTCGGCGTGGTGCCCACGACCCTGGTGTCCTTTGGCCAGGCCGCGGCCACCTGCGCCAACACGCCGGTCGTCGACGGCCGGCCGGAGCTGGGCCAGCGCCGCCTCCCCAGCGCCCAGGAGTGGGAGGACGCCGGCGATGGCCTGTGGGGCGACGGCGGCTCGATCTGGCCCTACGGCGACACCTGGGACGACGAAGCCTGCGCCACACCGACCGCCGACGGCGCCGTCACCCTGACCGAGACCCAGGCCACGGGGTCGTACCCGGCGTGCGTCAGCGGCTTCGGGGTCTACGACAGCACCGGCAACGCCTGGGAGTGGACCGACAGCGGCATCGTGATGGACATCGCGGACTGGTTCGACACCGCCGACGCCACCGGCGTGGACGTGAGCCAAGGCCCCGGTGACACCCTGGTCGCTGCCCCCGGCGCCGAGGACGCGCTGCTCCTCCGGATGCAGGGACTGCACCAGCGCACCCCCGAGCGCGACGCCGACGGCACGCTCTTCCTGCCTCCGGAAGGCTTCGACGACAACGCCCTGGGCATCGCCTTCACCGGCTACCTGGTGCTCCAGGCCGACGGCCAGGACCTGGCGACCCTGCCTGTGTTCTTCGACGTGCCGATCCGCGAGACGTCCCAGGAGGGCCCGGCCACCACCTCCGACGAGCCGGTGCTGATCCTGTGGGACGCCGACGGCGCCACGGTGCCCGACAAGCGAGGCTGTGCCTGGTACACGGGCAGCGAGGAAGGCTGCCGCCTGGATGCCGGGTCCCTGGACCACCTCCACGACTTTCTGGGCACCATCTCCTTCCGCTGCGTGGCCGACCCCTACGCCGGGACGCGATAGCATCGGCCGTCGACTGGCAGCAGGCAGGGCCGTGATCGAGAGCAGCATCCTGGGCACGGCCCATCGGCTGGTGGGACGGCAGGTCCACACCGACGAGCTGCTGGCGCGGGCCTTCCCCGACCGCGAGCCCGGTCCCCTGCGCGCCCGCATCGGCATCGACACCCGCTACTGGGTCGAGCCCCACCACACGACCGCCGAGATCGGTGCCGCCGTGCTTCGCGACGCCCTCGACGACGCCGGCATGCACGCCACCGAGCTGTCCCGCATCATCCTGGTGGTCTCCAGCGGCGGGGACTGTCTGGTCCCGGCCACGGCCAACGGCGTGGCGCATCGGCTGGGACTCGACAACACCTGCGACTGCTTCGACCTGAACAACGCCTGCACGGGCTTCCTCTCCGGGCTCGACGTCGCGTCCCGGTGCGTCGCCACCGGCACGGGCCCCGTGGCGGTGGTCGCCGTCGAGACGCTCTCCCGCAACATCGATCCCAGCCACCCCCGAGCCTGGGTCGTGTTGGGCGACGCGGCCGGCGCCGCCATCTTGGGCCGGGGCGACGGCAGCGAAGGCGTGCTGGCCAGCCACTTCTCGAATCGTGGGGCCTGGCAGGACGCGGTCTATGGCCCCCACCCGGCCTACCCCAAGCTTCCAGATGGCACCCCGACCGACCGCTTCATCGACTTCCACCGGCCCTACAAGGAGATCGGCGAGCTGGCCATGGGGCAGCTGTGGGAGACGGTGAACGCCCTGCTCGCCGGCAGCGGCCTGGCCCTGTCCGACATCGACTGGCTCGCACCGCACCAGCCCAACGGGGGCATGTTCGACTTCATCCTGGGCCAGCTGGGCATCGCCCAGGAGCGCACGGTCAAGGTGGTGCACGAGATCGGCTCGGTCGGTGCGGCGTCGGTGGCCGTGACCCTGGACCGGCTGCGCCGAGACCGCCGCCCAGCACCGGGCGACCGGCTCATGCTGCTGGCCATGGGGGGCGGCATCTCTCACGGCGGGCTGCTCTGGCACCTGGGGAACCCCCCATGAACGCCCGCGCCCCGAACCGCGCCCAGCGCTGGTGGCTTCGGTACTGGAACACCATGCGCCGCTACCACCGGTACTCGGTCCGCGGCTTCGAGCACCTGGAGGGCGACCGCCCGGTGTTGATCGTGGGCTACCACGGCAAGCCCATCGCCCACGACCTGTGCATGCTGCAGTGCCTGATGTGGGAGCGGCTGGGCTACCTGGGCCACCCGATCTTCCACGCCGGGTTCGAGGAACTGCGCCTGAAGCAGGTGTTGGACGACCTGGGCTTCCTGGTGGCCGATGGCCCGGAACTCCAGCAGGCCCTGGACCGGGGCGAGCACGTCATCGTGACCCCGGGCGGAACCCGCGAGGGCTGCCGCTCCAGCAGACACCGCCACCAGGTCCACTGGGGCCGCCGCACCGGCTACCTGCGCCTGGCCCTCAAGTACGGGCTCGACGTGGTGCCCGTGGGAGCATGGGGCGTGGACCACACCTACCTCGGCCTCAACGACGGCGACGCCACCAGTCGCCGACTCGGCGTGCCGGCCGGCATCCCGGTGTGGCTGGGCCTGGGCCCTCTGGGGGTCTGGCCCGTGTCCCCGCCGTTTCCCGTCCGCTTCCGCCAGGTGATCGGTGCCCCGATCGCCCTGCCGGACACCGACCCCCAGGACCGAGAAGCCCTGCTCGCTCTGCACGGCCGCGTCACGGGCCAGGTCCAGACCCTGATCGAGGAGGCCCGACATGTCTGAACCCCACTGGGCGGTGGTGCTGGGTGCCTCGGCGGGCACCGGCGCCGCGGTCAGCACCGCCCTGGCCCAGGACCCGGGCCTGCACGTGTTCGGCGTGCACCGGGGCAACCACCCCGGGACCGCTGCCCAGGTCGAGGCCAGCGTGCTCAACGCCGGCCGCCGCATCCACCTGCGCGTCGGCGACGCCGCGACCCCCGAGGGCGCCGACGCCGGCGTCCAGGAGCTCCTGGCCCTGGCCGGTCCGCGCTCGGTGAAATTCTTCGTGCACAGCATCGCCAACGCCTCGGTCGGCTACCTGGTCGAAGGCAAGAGCACGCTGCACCCAAAGCAGGTCCGCAGCACCTTTGACGGCATGGCCCACAGCTTCATCTGGTGGGCCCAGGCCATGTTCGACGCCGACCTCTTGGCGCCCGAAGCCCGCCTGCTCGGCCTGTCCAACCCCCTGACCGACAACCTGCTGGGCCCCACGGCCCTGATCGCGGCCTCCAAGGCCGCCCTCGAGGTCTACGTCCAGCACCTGGCCAAGGAGCTCGGCCCCCACGGTCACCGGGTCAACCTCTTGAAATTCGGCAGCGTCATCACCAAGGCCGCCCGCACGACCTTTGGAGACGACGTCCTGGAGCGACACCAGGCCTTGCTCCGGCGGGCCATCCCAGCTGGCCGTACCTGCGAGATGGAAGAGGTCGCTCGGCTGGTCTCGTTCCTGGCTGGGCCCCATGCCGGGTGGTTCAACGGGGCCACCATCGACTTCACCGGCGCCGAGGTGCAGAGCCTCTTCGACGCCATGGTCTACCCTGACCGCACTCGGAG
>CAZFLE010000137.1:0-19334 GCA_964519895.1 uncultured Enterobacterales bacterium
AGCCATCGCCGCCGGAACCCGGGTTGGTGGCCCCCAATTCCCTACAAGCTCCTAGCGGAAGATGCCCTCGGCCTGCACGATCTGCACCGTGTCGATGCCGAGATCCAGCGCGGCGACCTGGGCGTCGCGGGCGGCCATGGCGTCGGTCAGCTCCAGCCCCTCATAGGTCGGCGGCGTCGGCTGCGGCCCGGTGACGGCGTCCACGAAGGCCTGGGCGTCGCCGGTCACGACCACGATGCGCAGGTCCTCTGGGTTCAGGTGGCGGGCCAGGGCCTGGTCCACGTGGGCCTTGGTGAGGGGGGCGACTGCCTGGGGCAGGGTCATGAGCGGGTCGGGCTGGGCCAGGGCCAAGGCGTCCAGCGCGTGGCCGAGTCGGCGACTGGGCGTTCGGGCCTTGAGCGGCGTGCCGAGCCGCACCCGGTCCCTGAAGTCCTCGAACTCCTGGGGGCTCAGGCCATCGGCCGCCAGCTCCTCGGTCATGGCCACGGCCAGCTTCAAGGCGAAGGGGCCATTGGCCGGGGTGGTTGGCCGGATCCAGACGCTGAACTGGGCCTGGCTCCGCGCGGTGCCGAGCTCCTGGGTCGGGGACCAGCCCACCTGGCGATAGTGCTCCAGGTAGGCGTAGTCACCGTAGTTCAGGCCGCGGCTCTCCCGCAGGGCCTGGTACAGCCGTCCGTAGGACTCTCGATGCTCGCCAAAGGCGGTCATGGCAACGGTGAGGGCCGGATGGTCCGGGTGGTCCCGGGTGACGGCCAGCGGGTGGCCGAAGTGGATGCCCGTGCTGTCCGTGGGCTTCTCGACGACCAGCAGGGTGCGGCCGCTGGGGATCGGCCGGGGCTTGGGGGTGGTGGCCGAGAAGGCAGCGCTCGGCAGAGCCGCCAGGGCCTGGGTCAGCTGCTCGGTCAAGGCCGGGGACGTGGCGCCGGCCAGTCCGGCAAACGTCGCCTGGCGCACGTACCGGTCCCGGTGGAAGTCAGCGACGGCGTCCAGGGTCGGCAGACCGAGCACCCCCGTGCGTCCGACGTCCGGGTGGCCATAGGGGTGACCCTCGTTGAGCCAGACATCCAGGACCGTGTCGCCCAGGGCTTCGTCGGACTCCAGCAAGGAGACGTCCAGGGTGGTGCGTGCCTCGTCCTGGAGCCGGGTCAGCGCGTCTTCTGTCCACTCCGGGGCCACCACGAGTCCCGCCACCAGCGACAGGAGCTCGGGGGCGTCGGGGGCCAAGCAGCGGGCCCGGAACGTGACGAGCTCCTTGTCCACGACCCACTCGAGCTCGGTGCCCAGCGCATAGAGGCGGTCGCTGACCGTGTCGGCGTCCAAGCCCGCGGTGCCAGCCTCGGTGATCATGCGGGCGGTCAGCCAGGCCAGGCCCTCCTGGCCCGTCGGGTCGTGGGCAGAGCCGGCACGGACGGTGAGCTGTACGGCGACGGTGATCGCCCCGTCGATGGGCATGACCAAGGGCGGCCGGACCTGGGTCGCCTGTTCCGCGGGGCTCGGGCCAGGGGGGGTGGGGTGCAGACACCCGACCAGGGCGAAGAGCTGGATCATGGCGCCTCCGGGGGGGCGAGCACGACCTGGGTGCGGCCCTGTGGCACGAAGTACGTCTCCACGACGCCCGACAGATCCTGGGGGGTCACCGCCTGGAGTGCGGCCATCCATCCATCCAGCGCCCGGGGGTCCGGGTCCACGGCGGTGGCCCGACCGATCACGCCAGCCATGCGCTGAGGATCGTCCAGCCCCAGCTGGAAGGCCTTGGACGAGCGGGCCTTGACCGCTGCCAGCAGCTCCGGGTCGACTCCCTGACGGATCGCCTCGAGCTGCGCGTCCAGGGCCTCGAAGAAGGCCTGCTGTGGCACGTCTGGGTAGAGCTCGACGTAGACCATGAACAGGTGCGGATCTCGGAAGCGCCAGCCCTTGCCACCCAGGTCGTGGGCAATGGGGTCGACCTCGAGCAGGGCTCGGCGAAAGGGGGCGATGTCCGACAGCAGGAGCTCGTCGAGGATCGCCAGAGCGGCGCTGTCGGGATCCGCCGGATGCCGGGCGGGCACCCGCCAGCCGACCGCCGCCCAGGGATTGGTCCCTGGATCGTCCCAGGGGATCTCCAGCGACACAGGAGCGAGCTGGGCCGGCTGGGCCGGGATCTCCGGGAGCGGCTGGGTCGGCTCGGCCCAGTCCCCCCACAGCTCGCCCAGCGCTGCCAGGGTGGCGTCGGGATCGAAGTCCCCGACCACCACCAGGCGGATCGTGCTCGGGCGGTACCAGGTCGCCTTGAAGTCCCGGACCAGGGCACCCGCGTCGGGCATGGCGGCCACGTCTTCGTCGGTGCCCAGTGTGGAGTGGCCATAGGGGTGTGCGGGGAATGCGGCGGCGTAGAGCCCGTCGATCAACGCCTCGGAAGGCCAGCTCTGGCTCTGGCGCCACTCGCCTTGGACGGCACCGGCCTCGCGCTGGACGCTGGGGTCTGCCAAGACCACGTGCTGGAAGCGCTCGGCCTCGTACCGGAGCAAGGCCGGAAGGGTCTCGGCGGGCAGGATCTGGTGGTAGACCGTGTCGTCGAGCCACGTCCACGCATTCTCCCGGGTGCCTGTGGTCCGCAGGAGCTGATCCCGCTCGGTCGCAGGCCACAGCGTGGTGTCGGTGAACAGCAGGTGCTCCAGGAAGTGGGCGTGGCCGGTGGTCCCTGGAAGGACCTCGCTCCCACTGCCCGCGTCGACCCAGGTCTGAACCGCGACGATCCCCGGCGTGTCCATTGGGGCCAGGTAGATCCGCAGGCCATTGTCGAGGGTCTGGTGGGTGACGTCGACCGGCAGGGCCCCCGCCAAGGCCGGCACCATCAGCAAGGAGAGCCAGGTCGTCATCGGCCCCGGCCATAACACGCACGGGGCAGGGTCCGGGGGCCCCCAAGATGGTGTGAACCCGCTTGGAAGGGGCGACAATCGGCGGTATCATGGCGGCGGAGCAGGAGGTGAAGCGCATGTCCACACACATCCAGCCTGTCCTTGCCGGTGACACCCGGGATCTCCTGCGCCGGATGCGCCGTGCCACTGTCCTGGATGGCGTCGACGAGCTGTCTCCTGAGCAGTCTTCCTGGATGCCCGAGGCCGTCCTGTGGACCTGCTACCTGGAATTGCGGCGCCGTGGCGAACCCCGCGCACCTGTCGAGTTCCTGAGGGCGCTCAAGACCCTGCTCCGCCGGCGCTCCATCGGCGCCGCAGAGATCCCCAGCAAGGATCCGGATCTGCACGATCACGAGCTGGTCGACGATCCCTTCCTGGGCGAGCTCTGGAAGGCCTACAAGAAGTGCATCGTGCGCAACCGCACGGGTCCGGCGGCGCAGCTCTTGCGGGACATCGAGGGCCAGATCCTCCCGGCCTGAGCCCGGCCAGGACGCCTACCAGCTCAGCGGCGCCTCGCGCACCAGCACAGTGGCGCAGTCCACGTGGCCGTGGCGCTCCTGGTCCGCTGCGATCTCCTGGACCTGGAGCAGCAGCTCGACCACGTCGACGTCGAGCTCGACCCGGGGCAAGGAGCCCTTGGGGCGCCCGCGCTCGAGCACGAACGCCGGTCCCCAGCAGTGCAGCCGCCCGGTGCTGGTGTCCAGCTGGCCCTCCAGGCGGTCATAGGACAGGGCCACCGGGACCTCGGACAGCATCTGGGTCCGGCTGCGGTTGCCAGGCCGCATGACCAGGTTGGCGGGCCGCAGGACGCCCTGCCGCACGTGCCCGGTGGGCCGGATGTCGTGGGCCCGGGCGGTCTCGGGGGTGTGGTACTGGCCCTCTTGCAGGCCTTCGCGGATCACGGCGACGGGGGTCGGGGGCACCCCGCGGTCGTCGAAGGGCAGGGTGCGAAGGCCACCGTGCAGGCCCGGATCGTCGATCAGGTGGACCCGGGGGCCGGCCAGCCGCGGCGGTCTTCCCGCCAGGAAGCTGGTGCCGTTGGCGACCAGGTCCGACGCAAAGGCCGGGGCCAGCTGGGCCAGGATCCAAGCGGCGACGCGGGACTCCAGCACCAGGGGCACCGGGCCCACAGGCGCCGTGCCGGGCTCTCGGAGGGCGACCAGGCGCTTGGCGAGCTCGGCCCCAAAGGGCAGCGAGCCCACGTGGCTGAAGTGGCGGGCCGCCGAGACGGCTTCGAGCTCTTCGCCGTTGTGGCTGTCCCGCACCCGGACCCTCACGCTGTACAGCGTGTCGGTGCTCGTGGCTTCGTTCTCGGCGGTCGACGTGCAGGTCCGCACGGTCCGCACGTCCTGGTAGTCGATGGACACCAGCTCGATGCCCGCGTGGTTTGCCACGGAGTCTTCGTTCAGGCTGAGCACGTCGGGGCGGGAGTCGTCGTCCAGCATCCCGTAGCGTCGGTCCTCGATGCCCAGGCCCCGTTCCGAGATCCCAATTCGCTGGACCGGCCCGGCCAGCGGGTCCTTGGGGGCTTTGCGGGCGGACCGCAGGGCCTTGGTCAGGGCCTTGTCGACCGACCCCTGTGTGGGATCGGTCAGGCTGAAGCGGCTCGCTCGGCCGCCCTCCAGGTAGACCGCTCCGTCCAGCCGGACCTGTTGGACCGGCGAGCCGATTGTCCGTCGCCCCTCTCGGAGGGCCAGGGAGTGCACCGTGCTCGCCGCGTGGAGCAGCTCGACCCCTCGCGCCCCGTTGCCGCGGGCGGCCTCGAGCCACTTGTTGAGCAGGGGAAGGACGTTGTGGTCTCCCGTCTTGGACGACATCTCGGCTCCTGTCCAGGGCCCGCGGAGACTACCACCCAGGCCCGGTGGCGGCGGGTTGACGGGACCCTGTGAATCACGGTGGACAGCGGCTGTCAGAGCCGGTACCACGGGGGCGTCTTCAGGATGAGGACTCGGAGGGCAAGGTGCCGACACAGCGTCAGGCGGAGCGGGCCTCGATCGTCGAAGAGATCGCGCGCTCGGTTGCGACCACCCCGATCGACCTCGAAGGCCCCCGGCGACAGCAGTTCGAGGCCTTCTGTACCCAGGTCGCCAGGCAGCTCCGGCCCCCCTTCCTGGCCCGGCACGGCGAGGGGATCTCCGAGGCGCTCCTGGCGCTGTTCAAGTTGTTCGAGGTGCGCGCGGACGGCGAGATCCTGGTCCAGGTGGAGCCTCGGCCCGGCAGCGAGGTGATCCTGCGCACGGTCATGCCGGACCAGGCCTTCATCGTCGACACGGTCCGCCTGCTGCTGTCGACCCAGGGGGGGTCCTACGGCGCCGGCTTCAACGCGGTGATGCGGGTCACCCGGGACGCCGAGGGTCGGCTGGAGTCGGTGGGCCAGGGCGAGCTGGAGTCCGTGGTCCAGATCACGGCCACGCGGGTCGACGAGCAGACCGCCCAGTCCCTCGAGCAGGGCCTACGCGGCAACCTGGCCCTCGCTGGGGCGATGGTCCGGGACTTCTCCCAGATGACCGCCACGGTGGATCGGGCAGCCGCTCGGCTGGCCCGGCTGGCCCACCAGCACTCCGACCGGATGGAGTCCTACCGGGAGACCTCGGACTTCTTGAACTGGCTCTTGTCGGACAATTTCGTCTTCATGGGCACCCGCTGGGCCGGGGAGCACCTGGGGGTCGAAGACGCCATGCTGAGCGAGCTCTGGCCTGCGCCGGCCGAGCTGAGCGGTCCATCGGCTAGCGAGCCCCTGCCGATCACCATCTCCAAGGGGGACTTGGAGTCTCCGGTGCACCGTTCCGGGCGGATCGACGAGCTCAGGGTGCTCGTGCCGAGCGAGTCGGGAGAGGGCAGCAACGAGCTGCTGATCCGTGGCTTGTTCACCTATCGGGCCGTGACCCAGCCCTCCCGCCACGTGCCGGTCCTGCGGCGCCTGTTGGCCGAGATCCTGCGGAACGAGGAGAGCCGGCCGGGATCCTGGCGCTACAAGGGCGTCGCCAACGTCTTCGACTCCTTGCCCACCGAGTTCCTGTTCACCGGAAGCGTGAGCGAGGTCATTCGCATCGTGGACCGGGTGCTCGAAGCCGAGGCGGAGCAACAGGTCGGGGTGCACCTGGTGCAGAAGCCCGACTCGAACATGACCTTCGTGGTCGCGGCCATGCCGCGAGGCCAGTACTCCGACGCGCTTCGCCAGCGGCTCCAAAAGGTCCTGAAGCGCCAGACGGGTGCGACCTATCTGGATCACGGCGTGTTCGTGGGCCGGTACGACACCGTGCTGGTGCACTTCTTCCTGACCGGGGTGCGCACCCTGGACGCCGAAGCACTGGACAGGGTGCGGTCGGTGCTCGAAGCCATCGCCACGCCCTGGGAGGACCGCCTCTTCGAGGCCCTGCGCAAGAGTCGGGACGAGTCCGAAGCCCAGCGCCTGATCAGCGAGTACGGGTCGGGCTTCACCGAGACCTATGCCCTGCACGCCCGCCCGACCCAGGCCGTGCGCGACATCGAGCTCATCGAGCAGCTCGACGGGGACCGGCCCTATGTGGCCAACGTCTACGTGGATCGCAAGGGTCGGCTGAACCTGCGCATCTACCAGCTGGACGATCTGAGCCTGTCGGTGCTCATGCCGGTGCTGGATGGATTCGGGCTGGAGATCGCCGATCAGTACGCCGAGATCGTCGAGACCCGCAGCGGGCGCACCATCTCCATGGACACCTTTCGGCTGAACGGCGCCTGGGGCCTGGACGACGAGGAGATCCTGGACCGGCGGGACAAGCTCACCGCTGGGCTGGAGGCCGTGTTCAGCGGCCGCATGGAGGCCGATGGCCTGAACCGGTTGTTGCTCCGGGCGGATCTGGCCTGGCAGGAGCTCGACATCGTGCGGGCCTACCGCGGCTACGCCCGCCAGCTCGGCGTCAGCCTGACCTACCAGCGGGTCCAGGAGATCATGCTCGCCCACCCCAAGATGATCGGGCGGCTGGTCCACTACTTCCACACCCGCTTCGATCCGGCCTGCAATGGCGAGCGGGTCGCCCAGATGGCCGCTGCCGAGGAACAGGTCGAGGCCGCTCTGCGCAAGGTCAACGTGCACGACGAGGACCTCCTCGTCCGCTCGATCTACGAGCTCATGCGAGCGACGGTGCGCACCAATGTCTTCCGGCAGGACCTGAGCTGCTGGTACGTGAGCTTCAAGGTCGATCACGCCCTGACAAAGGTCGTGCCCGAGCCAAGGCTCAAGTACGAGATCTACGTGCACCACCCCGAGGTCGAGGGCGTGCACCTGCGAGGTGGCCGCATCGCCCGCGGCGGCATCCGCTGGTCCGACCGCGACGACTACCGCACCGAGGTCCTGGGCCTGGTCACCACCCAGATGGTCAAGAACGTGGTCATCGTGCCGGAAGGCGCCAAGGGTGGCTTCTTCATGAAGCACGTCATCCGGGACCGGGCCGTGCGCCGCCGCAAGGCCGACGAGCTGTACAAGTTCCTCATCCGCGGGATGCTCGATCTCACGGACAACATCGTCGACGGCGCCAACGTGCCGCCGCCGAGCGTGATCTGCCACGACGAGCCCGATCCCTACCTGGTCGTCGCCGCGGACAAGGGCACCGCCCATTTGTCCGACACAGCGAACGGGGTCTCGCGGGAGTACGGGTTCTGGCTCGACGACGCCTTCGCGTCGGGTGGCTCCAATGGCTACGACCACAAGGTCTGCGGCATCACGGCCCGGGGGGGCTGGGAGTGCGTCAACCGGCACTTCGCCGAGATGGGGCTCGATCCCCGGACCCAGACCTTTTCCTGTGCTGGGGTGGGGGACTGTGGCGGAGACGTGTTCGGGAATGGGGTGATCGAGTACCCCACGATGCGCCTCCAGGCGGCGTTCAACCACCTCCACATCTTCTTGGACCCCGACCCGGACCCCGCCAGCTCGTACACCGAGCGCAAGCGGCTCTTCGATCAGGTCAAGGGCTGGGACCACTACGACCAGTCCAAGCTCAGCGAAGGGGGCGGCATCTTCGACCGGGCCGCCAAGTCGATCCCCTTGTCCCCCCAGGTCAAGAAGATGCTCGGCGTGCTCGCCGACGAGCTGCCCGCAGACGCCGTGATCCGCCTGATCCTGCGGATGCACGTCGATCTGCTGTGGAATGGCGGCATCGGCACCTACGTCAAGGCGTCCCACGAGACCCACAGGGACGCTGGCGACCCGTCCAACGACGCCGTGCGGATCAACGCCGACGAGCTCCGGTGTCGGGCCGTGGGCGAAGGCGGCAACCTGGGCTTCACCCAGGCCGGACGCATCGAGTACGCCATGAAGGGCGGCCGCCTGGACACCGACGCAATCGACAACTCCGGCGGCGTGGACATGTCGGACCACGAGGTCAACCTCAAGATCCTGCTGGGCCCGGTGGTCCGCAGGGGCGACCTGACCGACGACGCCCGCAACGCTCTGATCGAATCCATGACCGACGAGGTCACGGCGCTGGTGCTGGCCAACAGCGACCGCCACGCCCTGCAGCTCTCGATGGATCAGATCCGGTCCCACCGCAACCCGATGCTGTTCAGCCGGGCCTGCGACTGGGTGGCTCGCCACGCCAAGACGTCCAAGTCCATCCTGGACCTGCCCAGCCACGGCGAGCTCCACAAGCGCATGGAGTCCCGCCAGGGTCTGACCCGGCCTGAGCTCTCCGTGGCCGCGGCCCACGTGAAGCTCCAGGTCTACAAGTGGCTCCTAGAGGCTGATCCGGCCGGGATCCCGGACTTCGAGGGCCGAATTCGGGGCTACTTCCCGACCCGGGTCCAGCGGGACTACGCAGCGGACATCGACGGGCACATGCTGGCCCACGCGATCGGCATGACCGAGCTGCTCAACGAGATGGTGGGGGACACGGGCGCGGCCTTCTTCCCCCAGATGCTCGACCTGACCAGCCGACCTCCGGGCGAGATCCTGGCCGCCTGGTTCCGCCTGGCCAAGGGGCTGGACCTGACCGGCCTGCGCGACGAGATCGCCAGCTGCTCCGCCACACCGGGCGGTCGCTATCGGGCCTGGATCGCGGTCACAGACGGCCTCACCGGGTTGTTGGCGGCGGCGCTGGCGCCTGGCCAGCCCCAGCTGGACGAGGCCCTGATCGCCGAGACCCTCGAGGTCCTGGCGAAGCTCGGGCGGTATCGCACGTCGGAGTACAAGGACCGCCACCGGGCGGGCATTGCCCGGCTCCGCAGCCTGGGGGTCTCCGAGCGGCTGGCCCAGAAGGCCGTGGCGTGCGGCGACCTGACCCTGGCCCGGGAGATCGCCCTGGTCCGGCGCCGGACCGGGGAGTCCGTTCGAGACGGGGTGGTGCGGTACCTGGGGGTGGGGCGCGGCTCTCGGCTGTTGCAGGCCATCTGGGCCATCGAGGATCGGGTCAGCCTGGACGAGTGGGACCAGGTCGCGGCGGGCATCTTGCGCAGCCGCTACTTCTCGCTGCTGCAGGGCCTGGTGGAGCGCACGCCGCTGACCTCGGAGCTCCGGCTTGGGGTGGACCGGGTCAGCCACAAGCTCTACTGGGGGCCGCTCAAGGAGCTGGCAGACATGGTCGAGGGCATCGTGGGCAACGCGCCTGGTGTCGGTGCGTTGCTCGTGGCCGAGGAACGGCTGCGGGCAGCGGTGATGACCTGAGCGCCTGGATCCTGTTGCGTCACGGCGAGTCGGTCGGGAACCGGGAGCGCTGGCTCGCCGGTTCCACGGACACGCCTCTGACGGACCGGGGGCGCGATCAGGCCCGGGCAGCCGGCAGCGCCCTGGGGGCCATGCCGCTGGTCCGCGCCCTCTGCTCGACCCTGTGCAGGGCCCAGGAGACCGCCGAGCTGGTCCTGGCTGGGCGCGATGTGCCCCTCACCAGCCACGCCGCCTTGTGCGAGCGCGAGCTGGGTGCCTGGGCCACGCGTTCCATCGACGCGGTGCGGGCCGAACACGGCGACGCCATCTGGTCCTGGGACCAGCAAGCGCCGGGCGGCGAGAGTGGCGGACAGGTCGCCGCCCGGGCCCTCGAATTCCTGCGACGGGTCCCGCCCGTCGAGGGCCCCACCCTCGTGGTCTGCCACGGCGGGGTGATACGCGGGCTGCTCGGCCTGGTGGCTCAGACCCCCTACGGGGTCATCGGCCAGAGGAAGATCCCCAACGCCGTGCCCATCCCAGTCTCACTGGGACCCCTGGGCTGGGCCGGGGTTTGGGCCCAACACGAGAGCGAGCTGGAGCCGCTGCTGCCATGAGTCCCGTCGTTCCCCAGACCGACACCCGGGTCGAGATGACCCAGCTCGTGCTGCCCACCCACACCAACAACCACGGCACGATCTTCGGCGGACAGCTCGCGTCGTGGATCGACACCGCAGCGGCGGTCGCTGCCATGCGCTTCGGCCGGGGCGACGTGGTCACCGCGTCGATGGACGAGCTGCACTTCCTGAGGCCGGTCCAGCGCGGCATGATCGTCACCCTGCGGGCCCAGGTGAACCAGGCCTGGCGCAGCTCCATGGAGATCGGGGTCCAGGCGGAGAGCGAGGACCCGGCCACCGGCGCCCGCCAGATCTGTTGCACCGCCTACCTGACCTTCGTGGCACTCACCGCCGACGGCCGGCCCCGGCCCCTGCCCCAGCTGGGGGTCGACGACCCAGCCGAAGGTGCCCGCCGGCGAGCCCACGCAGAAGCCCGTCGGGCGCACCGGCTAGAAGTCCGAGACGCCCGCAGGAAGCAGTCGTGAATCGGCTCGTCCTGGCGTCGAGCTCGCCCCGTCGGAGGGACCTGCTCCAGGCCCACGGCTACAGCTTCGACGTGCGCTCGCCAGCGGTGGTCGAGCGACGCCTTCCCGGCGAGGGCGCCCGGGACTTCGCCGTGCGCATGGCTCGCGAGAAGGCCGGGTCCGTGCTGGCCAGCCCAGACGAGATCGTGCTGGCAGCGGACACCGTGGTGCACCTGGGGTCCATCACCCTGGGCAAGCCCCGAGACCCCGTCGACGCCGCCAGGATGCTCACAGGCCTGTCCGGAGGCTGGCACCAGGTCACCACCGGCTTCTGTGTGCGCGCCTCTGCTCGCGAGGAGTCCGGCGCCCTGACCACCCAGGTGCGCTTCCGCGCCATGACGGCCCAGGCCCTCTGGGGCTACGTGGCGTCCGGCGAGCCCCTCGACAAAGCCGGGGCCTATGGCATCCAGGGACTCGGCGCTGGGCTGGTGGCCGAGATCAACGGCAGCTACACCAACGTGGTGGGGCTGCCGCTGGCCGAGGTGGTCAAGGTGCTCGCCGAGCTGGGTGTGGCCGACCCCATGGAGGGGGTGGCGTGACGCTCGAACAACGCTTGGGGGATGTGCGCGACAGGATCGCGCTCGCCTGTGAGGACGCCGGGCGCCCGGCGGACGCCGTGACGCTGGTGGCGGTCTCCAAGATGCACCCTGCGGACACCGTCGCGGCGGCCATTGCCGCGGGCCAGGTGGACTTCGGGGAGAACTACGCCCAGCAGCTGCGGGACAAGGCCCTGGCGCTCGGGCCAGGGCCCCGCTGGCACTTCATCGGCAACCTCCAGCGCAACAAGGTCAAGTACGTGGCGGGCCGGACCTGGCTGTTCCACGGCTTCGACCGGATCGCACTGGCCGACACTTTTGCCAGCCGGTACCCCAACCCGCAGCGGGTCTTGATCCAGGTCAACGTCGGCGGAGAGGAGTCCAAGGCCGGCGTCGATCCTGACCAGGCCCTGGACCTGTGCGATCAGGTCGCCGCCCACCCGGGGGTCGAGCTCGCGGGACTCATGGCGATCCCGCCCTTCCGCCAGGATCCCGAAGACGTGGGGCCCTTCTTCCAGGTATTGCAGGATCTCCAGGCCGAGGGTCAACGGCGTGGCCACACCCTGACCGAGCTGTCGATGGGCATGAGTCACGACTTCAGCGTGGCCATCCGACACGGGGCCACGCTGGTCCGAGTCGGCACGGCCATCTTTGGACCGCGACCGGGCTGACCGTCTGGAGTCTACAGGAGCAGTGGCAGGGCCAGCGCCAGGATGGCCGCGACTCCAAAGGCGAGCAGCAACAGGTACATGGCCGGGTGAAGCGGCTGGCTGGACGGAGGCGGCGCGACCATCGGGCGTGGTGCCAGGGGCGGGGGTTCCGAGACCCCGACCGGATCGCTCGACGGCAGGGCCTCGACCTGGGCCGTCAGCGCTGCCCGGCCCTGGGGCCCCGGAGCGTCACCCCAGTCGGCCTCTTCCAGGGGAGGGGTCCTCGAACCCGGCTGGTTCGACGTCACCCTCTGTTCTGACGGGGACATCTCTGAAGAGGCTGGTGGCTCGGGCTCGTGCTCTTCCTCGATCTCCTGCTCGTGCTCGTTCTCGTTCTCGTTCTCGTTCTCGTGCTCGTTCTCCGGTTCCGCACCCTTCACGAGCGGGGTCAGAGACCGCCCTGCGGCTTGTGTGACGTCGTCGGTGAGCTCGGGCTTGGGGAAGTTCAGGCGAGGCAGGATCGGGGGCTCGGGCGCTGTCACCAGGGCCTCACTCGTGCGGCTTGGGCCCCGCGATGGCTCGTCGGCGCGGTCCAGCTGCGCGGGCTGCGACGACGTGAAGTCGCTCACCTGGGGCGTCGGCGTCTCTGGCACGAACTGGACCACGGCAGGCTTGTCCGGCTCGTCGTCGAGAGGGCTCAGGTCGCTGCCGCTGCTGTGCTCGCCGGTCTCGGACACATCGACCTTGAAGGGCACGAAGCGCGCCATCGTGGCCGGCTCCGGCACGTCGACGACGGACCCTTCCCCGGGCCCGTCGGGCCCCAGCAGATCGTCCAGGCTCGTGGTGGATGGCTGGCTGAACAGCCCGCCCTTGCCGCTCCCCCCGCTGTCGCTGCCTGGCATTGGCGGGCTCCTCTGGGGTCAGCTGCGGCCCAGGACCGCGGCGAGGTCTTCTGGCAGCTCGCCGCCCTGGGCGATGGCGGCCATGTGCCCCATCCGACCGGGGGTGATGGTGACGTGGGTGCCCTGTTCCGTGGACACCGTGGCGAGCCAGCCGTGCTGGAGCAGGACCTGGACCAGGCTCCGGGCCAGCCGCTGGCGGTGCGCTTCGAGCCCGCGGAAGATGTTGTCCAGCCGGGTGGTCCGGGGCCCGCCGATCTCCTTCTCGAGCATGCGCATCGCCAGTGCACGCAGCATGGAGCGCTGCTCACTGTCGGGCTCGAGGGGTGGCTCGCCTTCCTGCCACCACACCTCGAGTCCGCCGATGGAGCGAATCCGGTCGACGTCGTTCATCTCGAAGCGCAGGTCGGTGGGCGGTCCGCCATGGGGCGCCAGGATCCGCAGGATGTCGAAGGGGTGCACCTCGAGCCAGCGGGCCACGTCGGCCACGGTCAGGCGCTGCAGCATCTCTACGCCGCTCATGAGCTGGCCTCCTCTTCGACCTGGACCGGGCGCTGTTCGGGGTCGCCGCTGGCGTCTTCCTGGGCGGGATCGGATGGCAGCGGGACCTCGGAGTCGTCGCTCCACGACACCTGATGGTTCACGCCGACCTTGACCTTGCCCAGGTCTACCGGGACCTCGGTCTCGGGCTCGTCGTCGGGCGCGGTGAGGGCTTCGGGGGGCACCCACGTGGCGGCGAGCTCGAGCTTGGCGGACCGGAGCTCGGCGGCGTTCTTCCGCAGGTCCGCCAGCTCGGCTTCGACCTCCTGGCGGACATTCCCGGCCACCGAGCCGCTGCCGAACCAGACCTGGATCGCCAGGTGCCCTTCAAAGGGCCGACAGGAGATCGGGGCGTCGGGCACCCCCACCTTGGCGCTGACGGCACAGGCCGCCGCGTAGAGCCGATAGGTCAGCTCGCTGGCCAGATCTTCGGGCCGCTCACGCCAGCGGGTGTGGACGTCGACCGGGATGGGGACCAACATGACCAGGGCCGTGGGGTCGCCGTCCTCGGGGTCGGCCGACAGCACCACGCTGACGGTCTGGACCGGGTCGTCGATCGCGGCGTCAGCGCCCTCGGCGGTGCGCATCACCGGCTCCAACCGCCGCCGAACGGTGTCGTGGTGCTGCAGGATTGCCTTGCGGTAGGACTCGGGCAGGTTCTCGAGCTGGGTCTCGACCTCGCAGAAGCGCTCGTACTCCTGGACCATCTCGTGGAGCTCGGGATCCTGGGTCAGGGACTCCTCGAGCTGGCGCAGCATCCGAGATCGCGCCTGGCCCAGATCTGCGGCACGGGTGCTCAGCAGCTCCTGGTCCGCGTGGAGCGAAGCCAGCACTGCGCGGTGGCGCTCCCCGTGTACCTTGCGGTCTATGGCGTCCGGCACGTCCTGGAGCGTGCCCCGACGGTGCTCGAGACTCTCGATCCGGCCTGTCAGGTCGGTCAGCTGGGCTTGGAGCATCGTCAGCTCCTCGGTCGCCAGGCCCATGGCGACCCGGTTCTCCTCGAGCTGCTCCTGTTTCCAGGTTGCGACCTGGGACAGGTGTTCAGCCAGCGTCTTCCTCATGGGTGTCTCCAGCGGGCAGGCTCTGGGCGTGGACGGATCACTCGCAGACGTCCCACAACCCCAGGCGGGCCAGATCGGCCTTGGCCTCGGCGGTCTCGAAGTCGTCCTTGAAGCGGATCTCCTGGGCGGCGCCGATCTCCTCGTCGAAGTACCGGGCCACGCCTTGGATCAGCAGCTGCTCGTTCACGAACCAGGGATCGGTGTTCTCTGGATCGTAGGGGTCGTCGATCCACAGGTACCCCAGGGTGCGGCCATAGGTGTCGGTGCACTCGCTGTCGAAGCCCAGGGTCAGGGTGTCGACCCGGTCGAGGAGGTCGTCGAGCCACGCCAGGGCCTCGTCGCCATAGCAGCACTCGCCGTCGTCCTGGCTGGTGCAGTCCTGCTCGCCATCGTCCTTGAACAGCTCTCCGGCCTGGACGCCCAGGAGCCGCACGCGCTCGATCTCGTCGCTGCCCGCTCGCTCCACGTCGACGGTGTCCCCGTCGATCACGCCGATGACCTGGGCGTCGACCGAAGGCTGGCAGACGTCCTGGTCTCCCACGATCGGGACTTCGCGGCTGCTGCAGGCGGCCGCAAGACCAGGGAGCAGCGCGATTCCCACGCTCAGGCGCAGCCGGCGGACGGTCAGCTTCGACTCCTTCTGAGGCCTCCAGGGAGTCTACCACCCCAGGCCGGGAACGCTGGGAGGGGCGTGTAGACTCGCTCGCGATGGCGTCCCTCGATCCCTCGGAGCTCTCGCGACCCGACCGCCTGGCCGTTCCGGACGACGTGGTGGTCCAGGCGGTCGGGGTGGGCAAGCGCTTCCAGATCTACCTGAGCGATCGGAACCGCTTCTTCGAGTTCTTCGGGCGCCGGAAGCACCACGAGGACCACTGGGCACTGCGCGACGTGAGCTTCACCGTCAAGCGCGGACGGAGCTTCGGCATCATCGGCGCCAACGGCGCCGGCAAGTCCACGATGCTCAAGCTCATCTCCGGCATCTCCGAGCCGACCGTCGGTCAGCTGACGGTCCGGGCTCGCCTGTCCACGCTGTTGGACCTGGGCCTGGGCTTCCACGCGAATTTTACCGGGCGCGAGAACATCTACCTGAATTGCTCTTTGCTGGGCATGCGACGGGACGAGGTCGAGCAGCGCATCCCCGACATCATCGCCTTCGCCGAGCTCGGCGAGTTCATCGACTACCCGGTTCGGACCTACTCGGCGGGCATGTCGCTGCGGCTGGGCTTCGCCATCGCTGCTCACATGGACTCCGACGTCTTCCTGGTCGACGAAGTCCTGGCGGTCGGCGACGCGTACTTTCAGCGCAAGTGCGTGCACAAGATCGAGGAGTTCATGGAGGCCGGGCGGACCATCATCCTGGTCAGCCATGATCTGCACGCCATCCGCTCGGTCTGTCAGGACGTGCTGTGGCTGGACCACGGAGAGGTCCGGGCCTTCGGCCCTGCGAGGCAGGTGGTCGAGCGCTACCTGGACATCCAGCGGGAGCGGACCAGCCGCCGCGAGGGCGTGGCCCCTGGACCGCGCCCGGTGCAGGTCGGCGACGTGCCACAGGAACTCCCCCCGGCGGGCTACCGCGCCACGGTGGACGACCCGATCCTGCGCCGAGCGGTCATGTCGGCCTGCCTGTTGCCCGAGGCCGGTGAGATCTGGGCCCAGACCCGGGGCACCGAGCAGTACGACCACTACGACGGCGACACCCCGGTGGTCATCGGCTCCGGCGAGGTCCGTGTCCTGAACGTGCAGCTGCTCGACGGCCGGGGACACCCCCGAACCCGCTACCGCACGGGCGAGGGCATGATCGTTGCGGTCACGTTCCGCACGACCGAGCCCGTGGTGGAACCGATCATGGGCATCGCCGTGCATCGCAACGACGGCATCTACGTGTACGGCCCGAACACCCGCTTCGACGGTGTGCTCGCGGGAACCTTCCACGGGATCTACACCTACTTCCTGCACTACCCGGATCTGCCCCTTCTCTCCGGGCGCTACCGGGTCTCGGTGGCCGTCTTCGACCGGAACCACATCAAGCCGCACGTCTGGCACAACCAGCTGTACGACTTCGAAGTGGCCCAGGAGGTCGAGGACCACGGCCTGGTGCAGCTGCAGCACGCCTGGGGGCTCATCACCCACGTCGAGGGCGACCAGGCCGATGTGGCCGAGGGAGGCCGCGAGTCCCCTGGAGATGCCTCCGGCTGAGCCTGCACATCGCCCGAGGGCGTGGTATCCGGTGGACATGGCGCGCGTCTTGCTGATCGGCTCGGGGCCCTTGCCGAGCGAGAACCCAGAGCGTCTGGGCTTCCCCCAGCTGCGCACCGATGGTTTCCTCCAGGTGCTCCTCCAGGCGGGCCACGACGTGCGTCTGATCCTGCTCCAGGAGGGTCCGTCCGACGAGCTCCCCACCCGGGTCAGCTCGCAGGCCCTGGCGGCGCCCTACGAGTGCCTGCGGGTCCAAGAGGAGTCGTCGGACTGGCTGGAGCGCTGCCAGGACTGGCGAGAGGACGTTCGGCCACACGTGGTGGTCTCGGCCGGCCCCTACAATCCGGCTCGGGTGGCCGCCCTGACGGTGGGTGAGGAGCCCTTGTGGATCGACGTGCCCGGGGATCCCTTTGCCGAGGCCCAGGCCAAGACCGCACACGGCTGGACCGAGCACGCCGCCGATCCCACCGACGAGATGCGCGCGGCCTACGGCCCGGCCTTTGCCCGCGCCGATGCCTTCTCCACCATCAGCCACGCCCAGCGGCACGCCCTGTTGGGTCAGCTCGGTGCGCTGGGTCGGCTGCCGGCTGCCCCGCTGGGGCGCAGCTGGGTCCACGTGGCGCCAGCGGCCATGCGCTTCGGTGCCTTGGAGCGGGCCCAGCCCAGGACCCGCGAGCCTGGGTCAGACCTGGTGGTGGCACTGTCCGGCGGGTACAACACCTGGCTGGACGCGGACGCGCTGCTCCAGGGGCTGCTGCTGGCCATGAACCAGGTCCCCGGTCTCCAGGTGGTCTCCACCGGCGGCGGCATTCCCGGCCACCACACCGACACCTACGAAGGCTTCCGGACCCTGGCCCTGGCCAGTCCTCACGCTCATCGCTTCACGTTCCACGGCTGGGTGCCCCACCGCGCTGTGCCGGAGCTCTTGGCCCGGGCTCACGTCGGCATCTGCCTGGACCGCGATGGCCACGAGCCCGAGTTGGGCACGCGCACGCGGGTGCTGTTCTACCTGCACCGGGGGCTGGCGGTCTTCGCCACCCCCCGCAGCGAGCTCACCCGGGAGCTCGCCGGGCTGCGCATGATCTTCCCCGTGCGCCCGGGGGATCCCCATCACCTGGCCGCAGGCCTGGCCCACCTGGCCCAGAAGGGCCAGGACGGCGCCCAGGTCCGCCGGGCCCAGGGCTACCTGGGCGGCCGCTACAGCGAGGAGCAGGTGCTGGGGGGTCTGTTGGAGTGGCTGCGAGCCCCCTTCCGGGTGCGGCCCACCGACACCGCAGAGGCCCGGATGGGGGCCGAGATCGCCCGGCTCAAGGCCGAGCTGGCGTTGGTCTACGCGTCTCCCACCTGGCAGGTGGGCAGCACGACCCACAAGGTCCTCCGCCGGGGCGGACGCCGCATCGGCAAGCTCCTGGGGCGCGACGACTGATCCCCGGAATTCGGTGGGCGCCCTCTGCCGATCTCATTAAGTTTGGCGGAATTGCACCAGGTGATGCATAATCATGCATACCCATGCATAGTCATTCGAGAGAGGACTCGGTCATGCTCGCTCTTCGCAAGCCTAGACTCGCCGACGTGCCCGCCATGCACCACCTGATGGAGCCCCTGATTCGCTCCGAGGCCTTGCTGCCCAGGACGCCACGGGCGATCGTGGAGCACCTTCGGGACTACACCCTGGCCGTCGACGACCAGGACCGGGTCATCGGTCTGGCGTCCCTGTCGCTGGTCGAGGTCCACCTGGCCGAGCTTGGGGCCGTGGTGTGCGCGCAGCCTGACCTCATGGGTGCCCTGGTCAGCCGGGTCCTGGACGAAGCGCGGGAGATCGGGGTGCAGCGCGTGTTCGTGCTGGCACCGGACGCGGCGGCCTATGAGTCCTTTGGCTTCAAGGTGACCGAGATCGCGGACCTGCCCGAGAAGCGGGATCGGCAGTGTCTGCGCTGCCCCCGGCTGCCCCGCTGCCGGCAAGTGGCGCTGGTCAAGGACCTTTAGACTCGAATTTGTCCGAGACGACGAAACGCGACTCTAGAGGGTATTCCCCGTGGGGGAAGTCCTGCGGGGGAAATTGCCGGATTTTCAGGGGTTTCAGGGGCTGATACCTTGTCTCCAGGTCGGCAGGACGCCGGCTTGAGGACGGCACGATGCCCAGCTACCCTGCGACCTACTTCTGGAAGAGCGAAGGCGCGAAGAACGTGCACTGGCACTACCTCTGTGACCGGGTGCCGGTTCGCGTCTCGGACCACCCTCGGTGGCGCCAGGCCGATTCTCCGCCGCCAGACCGGGGCGCGTGCCCGGACTGCCAGATGCGCGACAGCTTGGTGACCGTCGTCTGATCACAGGCCCCGGGCCCGACGGCGTGCTGCGCGTCGGCGGTAGACCACCGCGATGACCTGGGCCACGGCGGCGTAGAGCTCCTCGGGCACCATGCGACCGATCCTTCCCTTGGCGTACAGGCCGCGGGCGAGCGGTCGGTTCTCGATCTGCGGCACGTCGTGGCGGGCGGCTTCGGCCCGGATCTTCAGGGCCATGTGATCGACGCCCATCGCCAGGATCACCGGGGCGGGGGCCTGCTCCTTGTCGTACTTCAGGGCCACGGCGTAGTGGGTGGGGTTGGTGACCACCACGTCGGCGTCGCGCACGCGCTGGATGCCAACGCCCATCGCGATCTGGCGGGCCCGCTGGCGCCGGGCCGCCTTGAGCTGGGGGTTTCCGTCGGTCTGCTTGCGCTCCTCCTTGAGCTCCTGGGTCGACATCTTCAGGTCTTCGGTCGTCTTCCACAGCTGGTAGGCGTAGTCGCCGATGGCGAT
>CAZFLE010000138.1:0-18979 GCA_964519895.1 uncultured Enterobacterales bacterium
CTCGCCGCCCTCCTTCCGCGGCCTCAGCGTCGAGAGCCCGCCTCAGCCTGGAGCGGCGCGGCCGCAGGCCCTACGCCGCGGAAGGCGGACGGCGACGCGGGAGGCTGGGGCCGCATGGCCCCCGAGCCGACCAAGGCGCTGTTGCCGCATGGCGCCTCAGCCGACCAAGTCGCCGTTGCCGCATGGCCCCCGAGCCGACCAAGTCGCCGTTGGGACAGCCCGGTTCTCGCCGCCCTCCTTCCGCGGCCTCAGCGTCGAGAGCCCGCCTCAGCCTGGAGCGGCGCGGCCGCAGGCCCTACGCCGCGGAAGGCGGACGGCGACGCGAGAGGCTGGGGCCGGATGGCCCCCCAGCCGACCAAGGCGCCGTTGGGACACACAGTCGCCCCGCCCAGCAAATGCCCGAGAACCAAGCAGAGGTCGTGGGTTCAAGCTCAAAAACCAAGGAAGCCGCCAACGATGGTCGACGGCTCCTGATGGTGGAGAAGATGGGACTTGAACCCACGACCTCTGCGTTGCGAACGCAGCGCTCTCCCAGCTGAGCTACTCCCCCACGGGGGAGCCGGACTTAACGCCTCACCCCAGGTTGTCACTCACCGCGCGTACCCGGAACCCGGCTCGCAGCAGGCGCTGGTGGAGATCCGCCGGCGGCTTGCGCAACACGGTGCGCACAATCGTGCCTTCTCGGTAGCCGATCAGGGTCGTCCATCGGGCCGGACCCACCGTCACGGCGGTGCCGTCAGGGATCGGCCGGACCTCGTCCACCGATCGGATGACCGCTGCCTTCACGTCCAGGCCCTGACAGGTCTCCATCCACTCGGCCAGGGTCGCCGGCTGGAGGGTCGACGACGGTGTCGGTGACTTCATAGAAGACCCACCCATAACGCCACTCCGAGCGCAGGGGCCGCACGGTCCGTACGCCCAGCTCGTGGACCTGTTCCTGGGCCAGCCAAGGGGCCACGACCGGGGCCTGGGTCCAGTCCTCCTGGAACCAGAGCACGTAGTGGATCTCCTCTCTGGCGAGCCAGTCTCCGAATTCGGCCTGGCTCCAGAGGGTGACCTCGCCCGTCTCCGGGTTCCGGATCTCCTCCACCACGTCCATCCAAGACCACAGCGTGCGGTCGTGCTCCCGGCGGTCGAGCCAGCACCCGGGGATGTTGTCCACGATCACCGGGTGGTCTTCGGGCACCTGCTCCTCGATCCACTTGGCCAGCGCCAGCTGGGGCGCGTACAGCTCCTGGGACACCTCGAGCTGGCGGAGCGTCTCCACGACCATCGCGTGGCCCGCCTGGCCGAGCACGATCAGCACCAGGGCCCCGGCACCGACGCTTCCCAGCACGCGGCGCACGCGGTCTGCCGCTTGCCACAGCACCGGTGCCGCCACGAGGATCAGGAACGGCAGCACGCCATGGAGCCACTTCCAGTACAGGTTGTGCCCGGGATCATGCTGGGCCAGGAAGCCGACACCCAGCCAGAACGCGAGCAGGCCGGCCGCAGCGACCCGCAGAGTCCTGCGGGGATCGTGCCGGCGCACCGGACCGAACAGCAGCCCGCCCAGAGCACAGGCCCAGATCCCCCACCCGAGGCGGCTCGGCAGCACCTCGCCAACCAGACGCAGGCAGATCACCAGCCCGCCGGCCACGCGCGTGGGGAGCGGCACGGTCTCCTGCACCCCGCCCGTCTCCAGGTTGACCGACACGCTGTGACCCCAGAAGGCCCAGGTCCCGTGGTCGATGCGGCAGTACGCGGCCCAGACCAGCACGAGCGCCGCCATCGGCAGTGCCGCAAGGGCGAGCCTGCGGAGCCTTGGCCGCCGACCCAGGGCATGGAGCGCAAGGGCTGGGGTCCAAGCCACGAGGGCGTCCATGCGGGTCAAGAAGGCCGCACCCGCGAGCCACGAGGCCCCGCCGATGCGCTCCCTTGTGGCCAGGGTCAACGAGCCCAGCAAGAGGGCTGCATAGAGCGGCTCCCGAAGGCTTGAAGCGCTGTAGAGCGCCAGCTCGGGCTGCAGGATCAACAGCACGGCCACGGTCCACGCGACCCGCCGACCGAACAGCCGGTCGGCGAGCGCGACCCCCAGGCCGACCGTCACCAGGCCGGAAACGAATGCCACGGTGTGGGCCGCGATCACGGCATCGCCGACGACCGCCATCACCGCTGCGGACAGGCCGTAGTACAGCGGCAGGTGGTTCATGTCGTAGTGGAGGAAGCCGCCGTCCAGCACACCCCGCACCATGGCCAGGTTGCCGTAGTCGCTCTCCTCCCAGCCGGCGTAGCGCAGGGCGAGCCAGATCCGCCAGGCCGCCGCCAGCGCCAGAGAGCTCGCGAGCAGGGTTCGTCTGGAACCGCGCAGAGCTCAGGCCGACTGGCTGCAGGTCATGGTCGCAGTCTATGCGACGGTGTGGCCCCGCCCCAGAGCGTTCGCGTCGCGGTCGGCGTGGAGCTTGGCTCCAGCCCGACCGCGACGCCCCCCTCCCTGGCTCAGGCCCGTCACTCAGGGTCGGTGCCCCTGCAGGCCTGGTCTTGGAATTCGCTCAGTTGTCCAGGTCGTAGAACAGCGGCTCGCGGTCCATGCGCTTGAGCAGGGCCGCCAGCGCCGCGGTCTGCTGCTCCGTCAGGTCCACGAAGCGCACCCCGCAGCCGTCCAGGTCCGAGCCCTGGCCGCGGTGCCAGCAGACCTCGCCGGCCAGCACCATCGACTCGCCTTCGCCCACCTTGACCGCGACCTCGATCCGACTGCCGACGTCGGGCGGACAGTGGGTGGCGATGAAGAGTCCGCCTTCGGAGATGTCCTCGGTGAAGCCCGTGAAGAAGTTGGTCTCGGAGAAGCCGGTGATCTCCGCCTCCAGGCACACGCGCTCATGGACTCGACGCTCCGCGGCAGACTTCTCCTGTTGGCGACGCTCGACCTCCACGGCTTCGCGCATCTCCTCGGCCTCTTCGTCCGAGGGTCGGACCCACCGGGTCATGCTCTTGAAGAATTCCATCCGGTCCTCCATGGGGGGGCGGGGGGCGGTTTCCCGTTCAATCAGCAGATCGGCGCAGGGGATGCCCGGCGTTAGAGTCCAGGCTGAATTTCTCGACCCAGGGGCGCACCATGGGCGCTGGCAGGATCCAGAGCGGCTTCGTGACGGGAGAGTCCGGCCTGAAGCTCTACTGGAGGTCGGCGGGCGAGGGACCGGCCATCGTCTGCTGCAACGGCCTGGGGGTCTCGACCTTCTTCTGGAAGTTCGTGGTGGCCCACTTCTCGGACACCCATCGGGTGGTGGTGTGGGACTACGTGGGCCACGGCCAGTCCGATCGCCCAGCGAGCGTGGACCAGGTCCACACGGACATGCCGTCCTTTGCCCGAGATCTGGCCCGCATCACCCAAGAGCTGGACCTGGGGCCGGCCGTGTTGCTGGGGCACTCAATGGGGTGCCAGGTGATCCTGGAGTTCGCGCTCCAGCACCCCGACCGGGTCGCCGGCGTGGTGCCGATCCTGGGCACCGCCGGCCGCGTCCTGGACACGTTCAACGACACAGCGCTGTCGTACTACGGCTTCAAGGCCATCCGCCGCCTGGCCCGCTACACCGGACAGGCCTTCACCGAAGTGTTCCGGGTGTTGGTCGACAACCCGATCGCCTGGCGGGTCACGCTGCTCACGGGTCAGCTCGACCCCTACTACGCCCAACGCGAGGACTTCCGACCCTACCTGGAGCACCTCGCGGCCTTTGACCCCCACCTGTTCCTGGCGCTGGTCTGGGACGCCCACTGCCACGATCTCTTTCCCCGGCTCGGCTACCTGGCCGTGCCAGCCCTGGTGATCGCCGGCGAGTGCGACAAGTTCACCCCGCTCTGGACGTCCCGCAAGATGGCCGAGCGCATCCCCGGGGCCGAGCTGATGATCCTGGCCGACGGCAGTCACGCGGCCTTGATCGAGCAGCCCGAGGACATCAACCACCGCCTGGCGCGCTTTCTCGAGGAGCGGGCGGCATTTGGCGACTGAGCCCGGGAAGCGTCAGCGGCTCTCGGCCCGGGCCTTGAAGGCCTGGAGCATCTGGGGGAGCTCCTTGCCGACCAGTGTGTTCACCAGGCTTCCAGGCAGGAACACGCCGATCTGCAGGTCGATGCTGTAGGTCGCTCGGGTCCGGGCGCCGTCGTCGAGAGACTCGAGCACCCAGCTTCCGTCGTTGCTCCGGAACAGTCCCGAGACCAGCGACCAGCGCAACCCGGGCGGGTCCTGGCGCTCCAGACGGAGGGTGTAGCGCACCGGGCGGATCAGGTTCAGCTCGAACTCTACCTCCCAGCCGGCGTCGTCCTGCCGGACGACTCGGGTGCTGCGCACGTGGGGCAGGAAGTCCGGGTAGCTGCGAAAGTCCGCGATCACGGCGAGCACCGCCCGGGGTGAGACGTCGACTTCGATGGTCTGGGTTGCGCTGGGCACGGACGCAGGTCTATCCGCTCAGAGATGGGGGCCGGAAGCGTTCGAGCTCCGGAGGCACCAGGACCGGCCGCTTGTCCGGCCCCAAGCAGGCCAGGCTGATCCGTGCGAGCGCAACGGTCCGACCGTCGACCTCGAGCCGTTGGGCAAAGGTCGCCGACGCGGCCCGGAGCCGCTCGACCCACGAGACCACCTGCACGACCTCGTCGTACCGGACCGGCGCCAGGAAGCGGACCTGGGCCTCGACGACCGGCGTGACGATCCCTCGCACCATCAAGGACTTCAGCGGCACCCCATGGGCCCGCATGAGTTCGCTGCGGCCGGCCTCGCACCAACGGAGGAAATTGGCGTGGTAGACCACCCCGGCGGCATCCGTGTCCCCGAACAAGACCCGGATCTCGGTGCGGTGGGTCAAGGTGCCCGCCACGGGTGGGGGCAGCCTGCGCAGGCTCACCGGCGGCCGGAGCGGCGCCGACGCCGGCGGCGCTTGCGACCCCCGCCGCCGCCCTTGGCTTCGCCCCCCCCGGGAGTCCCGTCGGCGGGACCGCGCTCTGCGGGATCGGGCAGCCCGGGGATCTGACGAGCCAGCTGACGATGGGCCCGCTGCCGGAGCTGAGGGTCCTTGACGAGGAGCTGGATCGCCGCCCGACGCGCCCGGATGAACAGGTCGCGGTCCGCGAGGGGGTCACCGAGATCAAAGGTGGGCAGCTCCTGTGCCCGCCCCCCCAGCAGCGCGTCGTCGCCGCGCTTGAGGCGGTCCTGCTCGGCGATCGCGAAGCCGTCGCGCTCCTGCTCGACGAGCTCCACGACGGCGAGGCCGGCCGGGTCCGGTTCCTTGGACACGACCAGCACGCACCGGCCCTCGCCGCGGCCCAGGGAGACGTGCCCGCGAAGGCGGTGCAGACGGACCAGATCGAAGCGATCGGCGTTCTCGACCACCATCGCCGTCGCGTTGTGGACCTCTGGCGCGTCTTCGATGCTGGTGGTCGCCAACAGCACGTCGATCCGCCGCTGGCGGAAGTCCTCGTAGATGCGGAAGCGCTCGTCGCGGCTCATCGTGCCGTGGTACAGCGCGACACGGGCGCCGTCGAGGGCCTCCTTGGCGAGCGCATCGGCCAAGGAACTCCCCCGAGCGCGGTCCACCACGTCGGCGCCACGGCTGAGCGGGAACACGATGTAGGCCTGTTGCCCGGCTTCGAGGGTCTCCCGGATGACCTCGAAGGCCCGCTGCCTGGAGTCGGGCGGCACCACCTCTGTAGAGACCTGGCTGCTCTCACTGGGCGCCAGGATGGTCAGGTCGTAGGTGGCGAAGAGTGTGAAGACGAGAGTGCTGGGGATCGGCACGGACGTGACAACCAGCAAGTCCGGGTTGTGCTTGCCCTGACCCAGATCCGCCTGGGTCACGGTGCCGAAGGACTGGCGCTCTTCGGCGACGACCAGGCCGAGCTTCTTGAATTCGGGCAGCCCGTCCGGGCGCTCGAGCAGATCCCGGCTGGCGAAGACGATGTGGGCCTCGCCCCGCCTGAGGGCATCCAGCTGAGCCTTGCTCGGATCACGGCCGAGCAGGTGCGGCACCAGGCCGACCGAGCGCAGCAGAGGCTCGGCAAACATGTAGCGGTGCTCGGCGGACAGCGGGTCCGGCGCGAGGAACAGGACCTGTGAGCGACCCTCGGCGACCATCACAGCGGCCATGAGCGCGACCAGGGCCTTGCCACTGCCCACGTCGCCCTGGAGCAGCCGGACCATCGCCACGGGCCGCCCCAGGTCTCGGCGCACGTCGTCGAAGGCGCGCTCCTGCTCGTCGTTGAGCTCGATGCCGTGCTGGACGCAGAGCTGGGCCAGCAGGTCGTGTGCGAGCGGATGACCCAGCCCCTTCGGGCGCACGATCTTCTCGGCCGACTGGGTGAGCCGGTAGTGGAAGAACTCATCGAAGACCAGCCGCTTGCGACCCTTGCCACGCGGCCCCAGGGGCCGGTGCAGGCTGCGGTAGGCATCGGCCAGCCCAGGCACCCTCGCCGTGCCGAGGAGCTCCCTGGGCACCGGGTCGATCAGGCGCGGCAGACTGGTGGCCACCACGTCGTGCAGCAGGCCCCAGAGGGCCTCGTCCGGGACGCCCTCGAGCCCATAGGTCGGCCGCCACACCCGGTCCTCGCGGCCGGCCTTCCAGGGCAGGGCGTCCTGGAGCACCAGCCCCTGCGCCGTGTGGCGGAGGGTGCCTGCGAGCAGGACCTCGTCCTCGGGCAGGGTGTACCCGAGGGCATGGGGCCAGGCGTCTGGCCAGCTGCAGCGCACGATGTGGGGCCCGACACCGAAGTGCAGGTGAGCCTGGTTGCCGTCGGGGTGCAGGCTGCGCCAACGCACCATGACCACCCCATGCAACGCGACCGCCGTGCCGTCCGGGGGCGGGTCCTCGGCCAGGTCGGCGACGTGGACGGGCTGGGCACCCTGGGGGAGGGTGCGCAAGAGCTGATCGACGCGCTCGATGCCCAGGTTCTGGAGGGCCAGGACGAGCTCGGCCGTCGCGCCCCGCAGCTCGGAGACCGCTCGCCCGGTGTCGCGCTTGTCACCGAACTCCAGGGGAGAGAGCTTCGGCGGGTTCGGCCGGCGCCGGGGCCGGGGCTCCAGCGTCGCCTGGGCAGCGCCCTGACCGCCGCGCCCGGCGGCGTGGGACCGGTCGTCGGCAGGGTCGGACGAGCCCTTGGCCCCAGTGACGGCCCCGCTGACCAGCAGTGCGCGAGGGCGCAGCAGCGCTGGGGTGGGATCGGCCCTGTCCAGGGCCTCTCCCAGGGCCTCGATGGCTGCCTGGAGAGGCTCCAGGCGCAAGGTCCACGCCAGCCCGTCCACCGGTGCCAGAGCTTCGATGGCTTGGTCGAGACCCGGCAGGACCGCCTGGGGCGCACGCCGAGCCAGCGCGGAGAGGCGGGGTGCACAGGTGGCTCCCAGCCAGCGGGCCTGCCACAGGTGGGCGCCTTGCTCGCGCGTGGACCACAGCAAGGTGTTCCGGATGGCCCGGATCGTTCCCACAACAGGAACCGGGTCAGCCTGTCGCCGTGGGCCTGGTGCGTCGGTCGGAGGCGCCGGGGCCGGCCCTGTCTCCGGGGCTGGGCTCTGTTCGGTCATGGGAATCCCGGACGCTAGGAGTAGTGCACTTCGAGGATCTCGAAGGTCCGCACACCCCTGGGGGTCTTGACGGAGACCTCGTCGCCCACCGAGCGGCCGATCATGGCCTTGCCGATCGGGGAACTGAAGCTGATGCAGCCCGCCTTGATGTCGACTTCTTCGGTGCCGACGATGCGGTAGGCGAGCTCTTCCTCGGTCTCGGCATCGAGCATCTCGACCCGGGTGCCGAAGACCACCCGCTCCGAGGGTGTCAGGGTCGCCACGTCGATGATCTCGGCCTGGGCGAGCATGGACTCCAGGTGCGCGATGCGCCCCTCGAGCAACGACTGGCGGTGCTTGGCGTCCTCGAACTCGGAGTTCTCGGAGATGTCGCCGTGGGCCCGGGCTTCTTCGATGTCCTTGACGATGCCTGGCCGGAGGACGCTCTTGGAGAGCTTCAGCTCGGCTTCGAGCTTCTTGTGGCCCTCAGGCGTCATGGGTGCACGCTGCATACGAGAGGCTCCTTGTTCCCGTCGCCCCGCCGGCCGATGAGCGGCGGAGGGGGCAGTTCGTGGGAGGCCTGCCCTCACCAGGGCGGGCGTCTACCGGACCAAGGTATCACCCGGTCGCGGTCGGGCCCACAATGCTATTCCTCGTAGTCCCAGACGTTGTTCTCGGACGCGTCCAGGTACTTGTGGATCGTGAATTCCAGGGTCTTGTGGTACCCGGGTAGATCGACGTCGACCTCCCACCAGCAGTCCAGGTGCTTCTGCTTCTGCTGGGTGTAGAACTCGCAGTCTTCGGCGTAGATGTAGTCGGGCATCTCCCGCTTGCGGAGCTCGGCCTTGAGGCGCGACTGGGCCCGGGTCTTGTTCTTGTCCCGCCAGTCCAGGATCACGACCTGGACGACCTCGGACATCTCGAACTTGACCAGGTAGATCGGGTAGAACACCGAGGCCACGAACAGGCCGCCGACCACCAGGCCCGCCCACAGGAGCTTGCCGAAGGTGCTGTCACCGCGCCGGTTGATCAACTGGGCCTCCAAGTGCCGCTGCGACGGGGCCTATCCGGTCGACCCGCGGTCCGCCGCACGGGTCTCGGCTCCAGACGATCGCCTGGACGACCCCGCGCAACGACGACTCTGCCACAGGTCCCCAGTGTCGGGAGTCCGAGCTGGCGCCGCGGTTGTCCCCCAGGAGCCAGACGCCACCCGGCGCGACCCGCTCGCGAGGGTGTGAACCGCCCTCCAGGACCCGCCAGGTGGCGCGCCCCAACCGCTCCACCGCGCCCGTCGTTCGGTGGTCGCCGCAGTCGGAGTCCTGCCAGTCCACGGTCTCCCGGATCCCGTCGACTGCGACGCTGACACCATTCACATAGAGCTGGCCCTGGCTCAGCTCGACCTCCTGGCCCTCGGTGGCGACCACCCGCTTCAGGTGTCGGCGAGCCGCGTCGCCGGGCTCGAGGAACGACACGATCGCGCCCGGGGCGGGTCGCGAAGTCTTCAGGACCAGGACCACGTCTCCGGCCAAGAGCGTGGGGGCCATCGAAGAGGTCAGCACCCTCACTGGCTCGATGACCCAGATGCGAAGCCCCAGGGCGAGCGCAACCAGCAGCCCGAGGGCCAGCACACCCCGACCCGGGCGCTCAGTCACCGATCTTGAGCACGGCCAGGAAGGCCTCCTGGGGCACCTCGACCCGGCCGACGGCCTTCATGCGCTTCTTGCCCTTCTTCTGCTTCTCGAGCAGCTTGCGCTTGCGACTGATGTCGCCGCCGTAGCACTTGGCAGTGACGTCCTTCCGCAGGGCCTTGACCGTGGTCCGGGCGATGACCTTGTTGCCGATGGCGGCCTGGATGGCGACCTCGTACATCTGGCGCGGGATGAACTCCTTGAGCTTCCGGGTCATCTCGCGGCCTTTGTAGAAGCTGTTGTCCCGGTGGCAGATGTTCGACAGGGCGTCGACGACCTCGCCGTTGAGCATCACGTCGAGCTTGATCAGGTCGGCGACCACCCACTCCTGGACCTCGTAGTCCATGCTCGCGTAGCCACGGCTGACGCTCTTGAGCTTGTCGAAGAAGTCGAAGACCACCTCGGCGTAGGGGATCATGTAGGTCAGGATGACCCGCCCCTGGGTCGGCACCTCGAAGCCGGTCTGGGTGCCGCGGCGCTCCTGACAGAGCTTCAGGACGGGCCCGACATAGGCCTCGGGCAGGTGGATGACGACCTGGGCGATGGGCTCCCGGATGGCGTCGATCTCGCCGAGGGGAGGCAGCTTGGACGGGGAGTGGATCTCCAGCTCCTCGCCGGTCTTCTTGTCGACCCGGTAGATGACGCTGGGTGCGGTGGTGACCAGGTCCAGGTCGTACTCCCGCTCGAGCCGCTCCTGGATGATCTCCATGTGCAGCAGCCCGAGGAAACCCACGCGGAACCCGAAGCCCAGGGCGTCGGAGGTCTCCGGTTCCCAGGAGAGTGAGGCGTCGTTGAGGCTCAGCTTCTCCAGGGCGTCCCGCAGCTCGCGGTAGTCGGCGGTCTCCACCGGGTAGAGCCCGGAGAAGACCATCGGCTTGATCTCCTTGAAGCCCGCCAGCGCCTCGGCCGCCGGGTCCCGGACCGTGGTGATGGTGTCGCCCACCTTGGCGTCGGCCAGCTGCTTGACCGCGGCGATGACGAAGCCCACCTCGCCCGCGTAGAGCGCCTCTCGCGCCAGGGACTCGGGCGCGAAGACGCCCAGGTTGGTGACCTCGTGCCGTGCCCCTGACGCCATCAACTGAATGCTGTCACCTTTGCGGATGACGCCATCGACCACCCGGACCAGCACGACCACGCCCACGTAGGTGTCGAACCAGGAGTCCACGATGAGGGCCCGCAGCGGCGCGGCGCGCTCGACCACCGGGGGGGGCACGTGGGCGACCACGGCCTCGAGGACGTCGTCGATGCCCAGCCCGGTCTTGGCGCTGCAGAGCACGGCGTGCTCGATCTCCAGGCCCACACCGTCCGCCAGCGACTCCAACACCGCGTCCGGGTCGGCGCCGGGCAGGTCGACCTTGTTGATCACGGGGATCATCTCCAGGTCGTGCTCCAGCGCCAGGTAGATGTTCGCCAGGGTCTGGGCCTCGACTCCCTGAGCGGCGTCGACCACCAACAACACGCCCTCGCACGCGGCCAGCGAGCGACTGACCTCGTAGTGGAAGTCGACGTGCCCCGGCGTGTCGATGAGGTTGAGCGTGTAGCGCTCACCGTTCTTGGCCACGTAGTCGAGCACGCAGGTCTGGGCCTTGATGGTGATGCCCCGCTCTCGCTCCAGGTCCATCTTGTCCAGGTACTGGGCGCGCATCTCCCTCTGGGTCAGGAGCCCGGTGTGCTCGATCAGCCGGTCCGCCAGGGTGGACTTCCCATGATCGATGTGGGCGATGATCGCGAAATTGCGAAGGCGGTCCGCGGGCGTCGCCGTGCTCATGGTGTGTCTTCCCAGGGATCCGCGAGCCGTCAGGCCCGCGGACGACCGATGCAGTGGTACTCGAACCCTGCGCTTCGCATCCGGCTCGGAGACCAGATGTTCCGGCCGTCGAAGACGACCGGGTCCGGCGACATGGCCTTGGCGACCTGGGCCCAGTCGGGCTTGCGGAATTCGTTCCACTCGGTCACCAGCAACAGGGCGTGGGCCCCGGTGATCGCCTCGAGCGGCGTTGTGCCCCAAGTCACCCGCTCGCCCAGCTCGTGGCGAGCTTCGGCCATGGCCTCGGGATCGTAGACCTGGACCCGGGCTCCGCGACGGAGGAGGTCTTCGATGGTGACGAGCGCGGGGGCCTCGCGCATGTCGTCGGTCTCGGGCTTGAAGCTGAGGCCCCACACGCCGACGGTGACACCGCTGAGATCATCGCCGAAGCGCCTGACCACCTTGCCGGCCAGCACGGCCTTCTGCCGGGCGTTGACGTCTTCGACGGCCTCGAGGATGGACAGGGGGAAGCCGTGGTCCTGGGCCGTGGACATCAGGGCCTTGACGTCCTTGGGGAAGCAGGATCCGCCGTAGCCCACCCCGGGAAAGAAGAAGCGCATTCCGATGCGCGAGTCGCTGCCCGCTCCGCGGCGGACCGCGTCGACGTCGGCGCCGAGGCGTTCACACAAGAGCGCGATCTCGTTGATGAAGGAGATGCGCGTCGCGAGGAAGGCGTTCGCCGTGTACTTGGTGAGCTCGGCGGACCGGTTGTCCATGAAGATGATCGGGTTGCCCGAGCGCACCAGCGGCTCGTAGAGCTCGCCCATGACCTCGCGGGTGCGATCCTCCTTGCAGCCCACCACGATGCGATCGGGCTTCAGGAAGTCCTCGATGGCGTTGCCCTCCTTGAGGAACTCCGGGTTGGACACCACGTCGAAGGGGTGCTGGGCGCCCGCGCCGACCAGCTCCCGGACGCGATCGGCCGTGCCCACCGGCACGGTGGACTTGATCACGACCGTGGTCGGCCGGGTCATGGCCTGGCCGATCAGGGAGGCGACGGCGAAGACCCCGGACAGGTCGGCGCTGCCGTCTGCGGCCGGGGGGGTGCCCACCGCGATGTAGACCACGTCGGTCCTGCCCACCGCGGACACGGTGTCCAGGGTGAAGCTCAGTCGGTTCTCGCGCACGTTGCGGCTGACCAGGTGATCCAGACCCGGCTCGTAGATGGGGATGCCACCGTCTTCGAGGAGGTCGATCTTTGCGGGATCGCGGTCGCAGCAGATGACGTGGTGGCCGAGGTCTGCGAGGCAGGTTCCGGCCACCAGGCCGACGTAGCCGGTGCCGACGACGCTGATGTTCATCGTGGGTCCATCCTGGGCGCTTGAATTCGGAGGCGCCTCTTGGCGCCGCGCAAGGTACCCGCGCGCAGGGGTGCTGGCAAGGCGATGAGCGCCCCTGATCTGCCTTGACAGCCGCGACGCGCGTGCTACTTGGGGCCGCTCAAACGCCCCGATCTCGCGCGGGCTTGACCTCCCGGAGCAGGCTGTGCCTCACCACAAGGATGCCATCAAGCGGATGCGGCAGAACGCCGACAAGCGCACCCGCAACCGCCACTACCGCAGCACCATGCGCACCCAGATCAAGCGTGTCCGGGAAGCTGTGGAGGCAGGCGACCACGCCACGGCCAGCGCCAGCTTGCCCGCCGCCGTGAGCACCATCCAGAAGCTCGCCCAGAAGGGCATCATCCACAAGCGCCAGGCCAATCGCCGGGTCGCCCGCCTGAGCAAGGCTGTCAACGGCGCCAAGGCTTCCTGAGCTACCGCCCGCCGGGCCCCTCGGCGAGCAGAGCCAGGATCAGGCCCTCGAACACCCGCCGACCGCCGGCCCGATGCGAATTCATCGCTTCGTTGGCCTGGGCGAGGCTGGCAAAGACCCGCTCCGGGCGCAGCCGACGCTGCCGTAGCACCTGCTGCAAGGCCTGGAGCTTGCGGGGGTTGCCCCTGACCCCAGCGTCGCGCGGGGACATGCCCAGGGCAGCGGCGGACTGAAGCTGCAGCAGCTGACGAAGCTGCCAGGACACCATGGCCAGCAGGTAGTGAGGCGCCGCGCCGTCCTCGAGCAATCGGTGGGTGGTGGCCAGGGCCTCGCGCGAACGTCCCCGCACGATGGCGTCCGTCAGGTCCCAGATCTGGGCCTCTGCAAGCAGGCTGCAGACGTCCTGGAGCACGGCCTCGTCGATCACGGCGCCCGGCTCCCCGACGTAGTCCGCGGCCTTGCGTAGCTCCTGGCGCAAGCGACCGAGATCCCGGCCGACCAGCTCCACCAGGATGCGCGCCGCCCCGCGGTCCAGCCGAACCCCCAGGCGCTCGGCCTCTTCTGTCGCGAAGCGGTGCGGATCCTGGTCCCGCGCCCGGAAGCGGAGCACCTTGCCGACCTTGGCCGCAGCGTTCTCGGCGCGACGACCGAAGTCCACCGCCTTGCCACCGCCTGGGGGCTTGGACGCATCGGGCCACTTGCGCCCCCAGACCACGAGCACCGACGACGGCGAAGGCTCCTGGCAGTAGTCCAGCAGCGCCTCCAGCACCTGTCGGCTGGTCTCCTGCACGTGGCGGAGCTCGACCACGCGCCGGGGCCCCATCATGGGCAGGGTGCGGGCCACCGCCAGGGCCTGCACGGCGTCGTCGGCAGCCCCGGCGAAGACCGTGTGGTTGAACGCTGCGAGGCCCCCGACGAGCGCCTGCTCGACGACGCGCTGGGCGGCCTTTTCCACCAGCAGTTCCTCGTCGCCCAGGAACACGTAGATCGGTGCGACACCGTGGGCGAGTTCGTTCTCCAGGTCCCGTAGGCTCACGGCTGCGACCCCTTGGCTGGTCCGAGCAGCAGCGGCACCGCCCGACCGCAGAGCCGCTCGGCCAGCGATCCGAGTGCGGCGGCCCTCGCCGACGAGGTGGTCTGCCAGCTGTCGGGCGTGCCCTGGAACAGCAGCGTGTCCTGCAGTTCGACCACCACGGCTGGATCGGTCTCCAGGGAGAAGCGGATGCTGAGCTGGGCCTCCCAGGTGTCACCGCCAGGCCCCACCGGTGAGACTCGGCTGGAGAGCACCCGAGCGCTGACCAGGGGGCCGACCCCAACCGCGACCCGTGTGGCCAGGGTCCGCGCCAGCGCTCGACCCAGGTCCTCCTGGAGGCCGGGCTCGGGCACCCCCACGACCACCGGTCCCAGCGCCACCGACGCGACCGAGGAAGGGGCCCGACCCAGCTGCAGGGCGCAGCCCATCGCGCAGGCCGCCAGGGCCAGCGTGAGCGCCAGGCGCTTGGTTGGACGGCTGCTCACCCGGGCTCCGCGCGTTGACAGGGACCCACAGCCCCCTCAAGATACGGCTGCCCTATCGGACCGGTCGTGCGCTCGCGACCGGGGAGGTGCCCATGTCCTGGCTGGTGATGTTCGCCCCCGCCCTCGCCGCGACCCCTCTGGACATTCCCCAGCAGGACTCGACCGATGCCGAGGCCTCAGAAGAGACCGCAGCGGCGCCCGGCGCTCGCAAGCGGGCCGCGCTGATGGAGGTCAACCTGCGCGCCCGCTACCTGGCTGTCCCAGACGTCCTGCTCGACCTGGGCTCCTACAACGGCGACGACGTGCACGAGACCACCGGCGCCATCCACCCCGAGCGCCCCAAGGTCCGCGCGGCCGCAGCTGGCATCGAGTTCGCCATCCGCAAGGACAACGCCAACGGCATCTTCTACTTCGAGTACATGCCGGCCCTGGTCGAGGACGGCTACTGGGATGATCGGGAGTCCGATCAGGACAACTTCTCCGACGGCGACTACGTCACAATGGCCGACCTGGCGCTGATCAACCTGGGCGCCAACTACGCCTACGAGGTCCGCCCGGTGCCGTTCTGGTCCTTCTTCGCCGGTGCAGGGCTCGGCCTGGCCATCAAGCGAGGCGAGATCGTCCACTGGGATCGCGTCGACGCCAACGGGAACCCCGTCGGCGAGTCCGAGGTCCTGGACACGCCCCCCGTCCTGCCGATCCTGGACATCAACGTGGGGATGCGCTTCCACTTTGCGGACCGGGCAAACCTTCGGGTCGAAGCCGGTTTCCACAACATGTTCTACGTCGGAGCTGCGGCGGGCGTCGTCTTCTGAGCGGCCCCCGCAGGGTTGCGCCAGGAGGCTCCATCCCATAAACGCGCGGGGTCCGGCCCGATGGGGTCATCAATTCCTGGTAGGTGGTCCCTTGATCCTCGTCACCGTGCGTGAGAACGAGCCCTTCGAGAAGGCCCTGCGGCGATTCCGTCGCAAGGTCGAGCGCGAGGGCATCCGCAAGGACATCAAGAAGCACAGCTTCTACTTGAAGCCCGGCGAGAAGCGCCGGCTCAAGCAGCGCCTGGCCGAGAAGCGGCGCCGCAAGGCCATGCGCCGTGCACAGCGACGTCGGCGGGCTGGCCTGCGCTAGCGCTAGCGTCAGTCCCCTGGGGTCGTCTCCTCCAGGAGCGACGCCAGGCGGTCCAGGCCGCGCCTGTTCTCCAGCGCCCACGGATGGTCGGCGGGCACCGGTGAGAAGCGCTGGCGCACTGAATTGACCGCCCTGACCAGGGTTGGGCGGTCATCCTGGCGGGCCCGCACCAGGGTCAGCCGATCCACGATCGGCGTGACCACCCCGGGCTCGCGTGCTGCCGCCTCGCGGAACGCCGCCGACCCGGCCTGGCGGTCTTCCGGGGTGGCCTGGGGAGACACCGTCAGGGCGAGGCCTCGGGCCCACGCTGCGGGCCAGCTGGGCGGCTCGACGCCCAGGCCGTCGGTGGCGTCGGCGAGCAGGGCCAGCTCCCTCAGATCGACCCAGCCGGCGGGGCCGCGGTGCTGCAGGCGGTGCCCGAGCGCCAGCAGGGCGGTGTCCAGGCAGGGGGCGTCGCCGGGCAGGAGCCGGGCGGTGGCGTCGTCGACGACCCGTCCGCCGGCGACGTCGAGCCGGGAACGCCAGCCGGGGTTGCGAGCCAGGCAGCGCCTGGACAGACGATAGGCCTGGTCCAGGTCCGCCAGGGCCAGGGGCCCGGGCCTGCCGTAGCCCCTGGCGTGGTAGGCCTGGGCCAGCAGCGCCAGCACGCGAGGGTCGTCTGGGGACTCGTCCAGCAGCGCCCAGCCGCCGGCGATGGCCTGGTCCAGTCGGTCGGGCTGCACCCGTGCATCCAGGTGGGCCTGGACCGAGATCAGGCCGTCGAGCACCGGGTCCGGCGCGTCGAGGGCCCGTCCACTGCACGCTGTGATGAGCAGCAGGCCGAGGCCGGTCACTCCGGGGCTTCGGCCTTGGGCTCGTCGCCTTCGGGCGGGGGATCTGCGGCAGCCGGCGGGTCAGCGTCGGGCGGCGAGTCCGGGCCTTCGGCCGGGTCCTCCAGAGGCGGAGACTCTGCCGTGGGGTCGGGCTCGCCCTCCGGGGGCGGCGTCTGCTCGCCCTCGCCTGCGGGCTCGTCGCCCTCGGCGTCCTTGGGGGTGCCGTCCTGGGCCTCTGCTGCGGCCAGGTCCACCGTGAGCCCCTCGACGACCTCGACCCCTGCGACGGAGATCGGGTTGCCGGCGTACTCCACCCGAAGATCACCTGCGGAGGGCCCGTCCCCGTCCACGTCCACGTAGACGATCAGATCGACGGTCTCGAAGTCCCCTCGGACCGCGATGCGGAAGGGGCCTGGCTGCTCGTAGCGCTCCATGCCGACGACCTGGGGGCTGCCGTCTCGCTCCCCCACCACGTCGACCTGGAGCTGCCCCCCGGCGAAGGCGTCGTACACCAGGCTGCCTTCCAGCCGCGCGGTGACCGGTGCGTCGCGATCAGGGCCCCCACCGTCCGGGCCGGGATCGCCCGCCTCCAGGGCCGGCCCGGCGGGTCCACCTGCGGGACCCTGGGATGTCTCGGAGACGGGCTCGGACTGACACGCCAGCAACATCAGGCTCGAGGTGACCAGCAGGGTTCGCATGACCGGGGCGTCCTCCGTGGACCGGGCTTCGAGGCCCTCAACGGGCGAACGCCATCGTAGCAAACGACCGCTTGCTGCCCCGACCGGTGCCCCGCGATAGCCTCGCCCAGCGGCAGGCCCGGGTGGTGGAATGGCAGACACAGGGGCCTTAAAAGCCCCGGCCCTGGTGGGCGTGCGGGTTCAAGTCCCGCCCCGGGCACCCCGCCGCGTTGACTTGGGGCGCCGGCGGTTCTACCCTCGCGGCCACGCGTCGCCTCTGGGCACATTCAGGCGCGTCTCTCGCTGCATGGGCAAGGGGTTTCATGGGTAAGGTCATCGGCATCGATCTGGGCACGACGAATTCCGTCTGCGCCTACATCGATCGGAGAGAGCCTCAGATCATCATCAACGAGGAGGGCGGGCGCGTCACTCCTTCGGTGGTGGGAATCTCCAAGACCGGCGAGCGCTTCGTCGGGGACATCGCCAAGCGCCAGCTGCTGATCAACCCGGAGTCGACGGTCCACTCCATCAAGCGGTTCATGGGCAAGTCCTACAAGGCGGCGTCCCAGGACGCGGCCTTGGCCACCTACCAGGTGGTCGAGAGCAGCAACGGAGACGCCGGCGTCGAGATCGAGGGGCGCACGTACACGCCCCAGGAGATCTCGGCGATGATCCTGCAGAAGCTCCGCAAGTCCGCCGAGGACTTCCTGGGAGAGTCCGTGACCGAGGCGGTGATCACCGTGCCGGCCTACTTCACGGATCGCCAGCGCCAGGCCACAAAGGACGCCGGCACCATCGCCGGGCTGAACGTGCTGCGCATCATCAACGAGCCCACTGCGGCCGCCCTGGCCTATGTGCACGATCGGCGCCGCTCGTCGATGATCGCCGTCTACGACTTCGGCGGCGGCACCTTCGACATCTCCATCCTCGAGGTCGACCGCGACGTCGCCGAGGTCCGCGCGACCCGCGGCAACAACACCCTCGGCGGTGCCGACATCGACTACAAGGTCGTCGAGTGGCTGCTGGAGCAGTTCTTCTCCCAGCACGAGATCGACGTCTCCAAGGACCGGGTCGTGATGCAGCGACTCCGTGACGCGGCGGAGCGCGCCAAGGTCGCCCTGTCGACCGCGCTCGAGACCGACATCCACCTTCCCTTCCTGCTGGCTGACGCCTCGGGTCCCAAGCACCTCCAGTGCACCCTGACCCGGGCGACCCTGGAGTCCCTGGCCCAGGACCTGTTCGACCGGACCCTCGAGGAGTGCCGCAACGCGCTCAACGAGGCCAACATCAGCCCCGGCGAGATCGACGAGGTCATCATGGTCGGGGGCTCCAGTCGGATCCCCCGCATCCAGGAGCTGGTGAAGGACCTGTTCGCCCGCCCCCTGAACAAGAGCTTCAACCCCGACGAGGTCGTGGCCATCGGCGCCGCGGTCCAGGCCGGCATCCTCGAGGGCGACGTCAAGGCCGTCACCCTGTTGGACGTCACCAACTTCTCGCTGGGCATCGAAGTCGAGGGGCGTCGCTTCGCCAAGCTCATCCCCAAGGGCACGAACATCCCGACCCAGCGCACCCAGCTGGTGAGCTCGGTCGTCGACAACCAGCGCGTGGTCAAGATCCATGTGCTCCAGGGCGAGAGCCCCAATGCCCGGGACAACGTCTCCCTGGGCGAGTTCGAGCTGTCCGGGATCCAGGCAGCGCCCCGGGGCGTGCCGCGGATCGAGGTGCGCTTCGCCATCGACTCCAACGGCATCATGAACATCTCCGCCAAGGACACCAGCACCGGCAGCGCCGAGAACCTGACCATCCAGGCGCCCACAGGGCTGTCCCAGGTCGAGATCGATCGCCTGCGGGACGAGGCCCAGTCCTACTGGAACAAGGAAGAAGCCACCCAGGAGGTCAAGGAGCTCCGGCACTCCATCGAGAAGCAGCTGGTGGCCCTGGAGAACTTCCTGCGGGACAACCGCGGCTTCCTCCACAAGAAGGACATCTTCGAGCTGGAGCAGGCCCTGAAGCGCGGCCGCATGGCCCTGGTCAAGAGCGCCGACAAGTCCAACCTGGACGATCTGTCGGTCTACCTG
>CAZFLE010000139.1:0-18898 GCA_964519895.1 uncultured Enterobacterales bacterium
CACCATGAACCCACGCCACCAAGCCGGCCTGGAGCGGCTCGTCCGCGCGATGGACGAGCGCACCCAACCCGGCGACAGCCACCTCTCCCGAGCCATCTCACTGACCGCGGCCCGCGACGACGAGTCCCTGGAGCTCGCCCACAGCGGGCTCGAGATGCTGCTGGAGGGCAAGCCCCTCGACATCGCTCGCAGGGGGCTGTGGGAGGCGATCGTGCACGAGCACGAGCGTCCGGCGATCAACATCCTGGGCGACCAGCTCCAGCAGGTGCCGTGGCCCTGGACCGACAAGCTCGCAGAGCATCCCGAGCGCTGGAAGCTGGCCAGCCGGGCGGTCGGGCGCCTGGCACTCGAGACGCCCTCCCCCACCCGACCCTTCTTGGGCACCGGGGTGCTGGTGGCCAAGGACAAGCTGCTCACCAACCGCCACGTGGCCGAGGCCTTCGTGCTCGGCCCCGGGACCACGAAGCTGTGGCACTTCCCGGACATGGCCGTGGTAGCCGATCTGCGCCAGGAGATCGTGCAGCTGGACATGTTCCCGCCCGTGCTGCTGACCGTCGAGCGGGCGCTGTTGGTGCACCCCCACTGGGACCTGGCCGTGCTCCAGGTCAGCGGCGTGCCCGAAGGCCGCGATCCGGTCCTGCTGGATCCGTCGCCACCCGCCCAGTCCGGGGACGAGACCAAGGTGATGGTGATCGGCTTCCCGGCCCGGGACGACCGCAACGACATGGCCCTCCAACAGCGCATCTTCAGCACCTTTGGCCACAAGCGCGCCCAGCCCGGCACCCTGCGCGACCTGGCGGCCCAGGTCACCAGCTACGGCCACACGGTCGAGGCCCTGGCCCACGACTGCAGCACCCTGGGGGGCAACAGCGGCTCGCCGGTCTTCGACGTGGAGACCGGCCGAGTGCTGGGCATCCATTTTGCCGGGGCGTACCTGGAGGACAACTGGGCGGTGCCGAGCTGGGAGCTCGCGCGGGATCCACAGCTCGTGGACCTGGGCCTGTTCGAGGAGGGGGTCGAGGCCCCGAAGCCCGGTCCCTGGGACCAGGCCTGGGAAGCGGCCGAGCGCACCCCGCCGGAGATCAGGGGGCCCGTCGGAGTCACCTCGGCCCCGCTGGACGCGGCACTGTTCGAGCGACTGGACGACGACGGCCTGCGGGAGCGGCTGGCCGCGGCATCCGAAGCGACACAGCGGGACCTGGTCCAGCTCCTGGGGCCCGACGAGACGGAGGCACTCCTGAGAGACCTGGCCGTGGTCGGCGACGGCGCCGAAGCCGTGGACCCCAACCTGCCGGAGCTGGTCTACCTCCACGGCATCCTGGGAGGCCACCTGCGGGCGTCCCGCCGGCGGGTCTGGTGTGCCCCCTTGGCCTTCGTCTCCGGCGACCTGGACGATCGCCTGGCCCTGGGCGCCGGCGGTCAACAGGGCACCGGCGGCCTGCTCCTGTCCCCCGACGGCCACCTGAGGCTCACGTACAGCAAGGCGGCCCGCCGGTGGCGACGCCAGGGCTTCGCCGTGCACGAGTGGAGCTACGACTGGCGGCGCCCGATCGAGGACGCCGCCTGGCAGCTGCACTTCGCCCTGGAGCGTCTGGCGCTGGACCGACCGGGCCGGGACTTCGTGTTGGTGGCGCACTCCATGGGCGGGCTGGTGACCGCGCTCTACGCCACGCTCGACGGCTCGCGCTGGCAGGACCGGCTGCAGCGGGTCGTGCTCATGGGCTCTCCTCTGGGCGGGAGCTTCGCCCCCATGGAGGCCGGCCTGGGCACCTACCCCTTCATCCAGAAGCTCGCCTGGATCACAGCGGGGGCCGACGCCCAGGACCTGGGCACCATGTGCCGCACCATGCCGGGGCTGCTGGACATGCTGCCCAACCCCACGCTGTTCCCCGACGCGGCACCCCTCTACGACCCAGCGACCTGGGGCGACACCGCGCCCCTGGACGCCTGGCTCCGACACAGTCGCGAGCTCAAGGCCAGGCTCTGGGAGAGCCCGGTCCTGGCCCGCACCCGAGCCCTGGCCACCGTGACCCTGGGAACCGTGGACCGCCACCACCGAGCTGGCGGCGTCTTGCGGGCCGGGCCCCGCACCGGGGCCGGCGACGGCACCGTGCCCGCCCGCTGCGCCGTGCACCCCCAGGTGCCGACCTGGCAGGCCACCACCGAGCACTCGGACCTGCCGGGCGACGACGCCGTGATCGCGGCCGTCGCTCGCATGGCCCAGGGCCTGGAGCCGACCGGTCTGACCCGTCTCGACGCTTCGGCCCTGCCGGCCCAGGCCCCGGTCACCGAAGCGCCGGCCCTCGAAGCACTCCCAGAAGCCCACGTCGAGGCCCTGGCCCAGCGCCTGTCCACCGGCCGCTGGACCCACGCCGACGCCCGCTGGCTGCTCTCGTCGACGCCGTTGCCTCTGCCCGCGGCCGCCCCGGACAGCGAGCCCCTGCCCACCGAAGCGGTGGTGGGCCCGCCGGGCGCCGCTTGGCAGGCCCGGGCCGCCCAGGGTGGGTCCCTGGGCCTGGACGGCCTGGACCCGGAGCGCGCGGCCGCGGCCCTGTCGCTGGCAGCGCCGGAACCCCCTCCGGCCTGGCCCCGCTGGACCCTGTTGGTCACCCCGACCCAGGGCGCGCCCCAGGGCCGGGTCCTGGTCAGCTGGCGCATCCCCCAGGCCACCCCCCACTGGCGGCTGGTCGTCGACCTGGGCGCGCGGGGCCTGGACTGGGTCGCGCCGACCCCGCCGGTGGGCACCGCAGAAGGCCCAGGAGAGCTGTTCGAGGTCCTGTTGCCCGCCGGGGTCACCCCCGAGGAGCACGCCGTGCTGGGCATTCCCGGTCCCCAGCACAGCGACGTCGACACCGAGGAGGGCGTGTGGCAGACCGTGCAGCGCAAGCTCCGCTGGCGGCGCCGCTTCCGGACCTTCACCAAGGCCAACCGGCTGAACTGGAAGACGTCCGCGGCCGAGGAGCTCGAGGCCAGCGATGCCCGCTGGACGGCGATGCACGACGCCACCACCCAAGGTGACAGGGCCCTCTGGCTGCTCCACGGGACCGGCAAGCAGTGCCACGAGGGCTTCGGCTTCTTCGAGCCCGAAGAGCTCGACCGGCTGCACGCCCACTACACCGGCGGCGTGTACGGGTTCGACCACTTCACCCTGCGCCACAGCATCCAGACCAACGTCCAGGACCTGCGGAGCCGCATGCCGTCCCAGGCCCTGGACCTGCACGTCGACGTGGTGGCGATCTCCCGCGGGGGACTCCTGGCCCGCTACCTGTCCGAGGGCCACGGGGCCCAGGCGCTGCGGCCTCACCGGCTGCGGGTGGGCAACCTGGTGTTCGTGGGCACGCCGAACCGCGGCACACCCCAGGCCGGCAGCTCCTCGGCGGCCAAGGCCGCCCTGCGCCGGGCCATGCGCCACGACTCGGACACCGAGGACCTGAGCGGCGGCACCGCCGAAGACGTCGACCGGGCCCTGGCGGCGTCGGACTGGCGGCTGTTCCCCGGACAGGACGCGATGGCGCCGGGCAGCGCACTGTTGGCCCAGCTCCAGGACGTCGCGAGTCTGCCCGCCGAGGTGCCGCGCTATCACGCGCTCACCGCGACCTTCAAGGCCGGCCGCGAGCCCAAGATCGACCGGCTCTTCGAGGGCGAGGCCCATGACCTGATCGTGCCCACGTCGGGGGTCTGGGACCCGGCCCACCCGGCGGCGCTCTTCCCGATTCCGGCCCAGCGCCGGCTGAACCAGGGCAGCGTCACAAACCACCACCGCCTGCTGGCGCCCCAGGCGGCGCGGACCCAGGTGCTCGACTGGCTGGGGGTGCCCTGATGGAACCCGCCGAGCGCTACACCGCAGAAGAGGGCCAGCGCTTCACGCTCCCCGTGGTGCTCCAGGACGACGCCACCCCGATCACCCGGGACGCCCCCCTGGTCCACACGGTCCCGATCCGGGTCCGGCGGGCTGGGCGCGGCCCCCAGTCCGACCAGGCCTACGTCGCGACGACGTGGGCAGATGGCGTCGAGCTTGACCCTGTGAGCCTGGATGATGTGGAGGCCGCTGTGGCGGAGTGGCGCACCAGCGCCGACTTCAAGGCTCTGCACACCTTTGCCGTGGTGATGGAGACCCTGAACCTGTTCGAAGACGCTCTGGGCCACCCGATGGGCTTCGACAGCTCCCCGGACGCCCGCCTCCGCATCGAGCCCGCGGCCGGCCTGGGCTGGAACGCCCACTACGACCCCCAGGACCGGGCCCTGCGCTTCCTGTTCAACGCGGGCCCAGCCGGCAGACGGCCGGTCTACACCTGCATGAGCCGCGACATCGTGGCCCACGAGACCGGCCACGCCGTGCTCGACGCCCTGGCGCCGTCCCTGCGCGACGCCCTGGGCCCTCAGAGCCACGCGGTGCACGAAGCCATCGCCGACCTGGCCGCGTTCCTGGTGGCCGCGCGCACGCCGAAGATCGAGCGGGTGCCGCGCCGCCGGCTGGCGTCTCTGGTTCGGATCGGCGAGAGCCTGGGACGCCACCTGGGACGCCAGGGCCCGATCCGGAGCCTGAGCAACGACAAGACCCTGGAGCCTGACCAGGGGGAGGCGTCGGTGAGCCCCCTGGACCCCCACGACGCCAGCCAGGTGCTCTCAGGCACCCTGTACGACTGGGTGGATCGCCTCCAGAAGCGGGGGCGCGGTCTGGACCAGGGGGCCCTGGCCCTGTTCCAGCGCATCGTGCTGAGGGCTCTGGACTACCTGCCGCCGGGCGAGCTGGGCTTTGGGGACTTCTTCCGCACAGTGCTGGCGCTCTACCAGGCCGACGAGGGCGGGGACTTCTCCGAGGAGCAGCTGCTCGAGGGCATCTTGGAGGGCCGGGGGATCCGCATCGGCGAGCGGGTCGGCTCTGGCGTCGAGGACCTGCTCTACGAAGACCTGCGGCGCCAGGCGTCCCTCGAGCATGGGCAGGACCGGTTCGCCGAGCTGCTCGACGTCGACAACCCGGCTGACTGGGCCGAGCGGCACCGGGACGTGCTCCAGATCCCCCGGCTGGCCGTGGTCGACTCGGACCTATCCAGCGTCACGCGCCTGCCCGGCATCGGCAAGACGCCGCCGGAGCTGGTGGCCCGGGTGGCGTGGACCCTCCAGGAGCCCAACCCCCAGGATCTGGTCGATGCCGGCTGGCCCGAGCACCGGCGGGTGACCTTTGGCAGCACCCTGGCCCTGGACCTGGGTGGGCGGCCCCGACTCCAGGTCACGTCCCAGGACAACGACGTGCTCCTGGGCCAGCGGGACGACAACCTGCGGCGGCTGGTGGGGGCGGGCCGCCTGTCCCTCGCCGGCGGCCGAGGCGGCGGCGACATGCAGGTGGACCACAGCGACGGCGTGCTGCGCGTACGGGGCATCGGCCGGATGCTCCACATTCGCTGAGAACCGCCCGACCGTGGCCCCGGCGCCCCCCGTGGAATACCTCGGCGCGCCTCCCTGGAGCACCCATGGCCAAGGGCAAGCAGCAGAAGGCGCCGGACCTGTCCGGCATCCGCAACATCGGCATCGCCGCGCACATCGACGCCGGCAAGACCACGCTGACCGAGCGGATCCTCTACTACACGGGCGCCAGCCACAAGATCGGCGAGGTCCACGACGGCGAAGCCCACATGGACTTCATGGCCGAAGAACAGGCCCACGGCATCACGATCATGGCGGCGGTGACCCAGTGCCCGTGGAAGGGCCACCTGATCCAGGTGATCGACACCCCCGGGCACGTGGACTTCACCATCGAGGTCGAGCGCTCCATGCGGGTGCTCGACGGCGCCATCCTGGTGCTCGATGGCGTGCGCGGGGTCGAGCCCCAGACCGAGACCGTCTGGCGCCAGGCCACCCGCAACGACCTGCCGATGATGTTCTTCATCAACAAGATGGACCGGCCCGGGGCGGACTTCGGTCGGGCCATGGCGACCATCCGCAAGCGGCTGGGCGGTGAGCCCGTGCCCATCTGTGCCCCGATCGAAGGCGATCGCGTGGTCCACCTGATCGACCGCACCCTGATCGCCTTTGGCGGCAAGCTGGGGGCCGAGGTCACGGTGAGGCCGTGCGACGACGCCACCTGGCAGACCGTGGCCGACCACCGAGAAGCCCTGCTGATGGCGGCGGCCGATCTGGATGACGACGTGGCGATGGTGGTGCTCGAGGAAGAAGACCCCGAGCCTGCAGACCTGTGGCGGGTGATCAAGCAGGGCTGCCTGGACCGGAAGATCCAGCCCTGCCTGGGGGGCTCCGCCCTGCGCAACTACGGGGTGCAGCCCCTGATGGACGCCGTGATCTCGATCCTGCCGGCGCCGTTGGAGCGCCCGGCGTCGACCGGCACGGACCGGGACGGCGAAGAGGTCCTGATCGAGATGGACCACACCCAGCCCCTGGCGGCTCTGGCCTTCAAGGTCCAGATGTTCGAGGGCCGGCGCCACGTGTTCGCCCGCATCTACCGCGGCGTGCTCAAGCCCGGAGACCAGATCTACCTGACGGGCCCCGGCGAGCGCGAGCGCATCGCCCGGGTGTTCGACGTGGACGCGGCCAAGAAGAAGCGCATCGAAGCGGCCTTTGCCGGCCAGATCGTGCTCCTGGCGGGCCTGCGCAAGGCGTCCACCGGCGACACGATCTGCGACCCGGCCGAGCCCGTGCTGCTCGAGGCCATCCAAGCCCGGGACCCGGTGCTGGGCCTGGCCATCGAGGCCGGCTCGTCCAAGGACGAGGAGAAGCTGCTCGAAGCCCTGCGCAAGTTCCAAGAAGAGGACCCCACCCTGGTGCTCGAGGAAGACCAGGAGACCGGCCAGCGCATCCTGCGGGGCATGGGTGAGCTGCACCTGCAGATCGCGTTCGAGCGGCTGAAGCGCGAGTTCAACCTGGACGTCCGGGCCGGCAAGCCGGCGGTGGTCCTGCGGGAGACCATCTCGCTTCAGCAGAGCGCCGACACCCTGTTTCACCGGGTCATCGACCAGGGCGAGACCCAGCTGGAGATGAAGGCCGGCGCGGCGGCGACGGTCACGCCCCTGGACAGGGGGGCTGGCATCGAGGTCAGCGCCGAGCCCCAGGTTCAGGGCGACGCGATGGAGCTGACCGCGGAACAGGCCGAAGCCGTCCAGGCCGGCGCTACGGATGCTAGCACCGCCGGCCCCCTCCAGGGCAGTCCCCTCCAGGACGTGCGGGTGGTGGTGGACACCGTGACCCTGTTCGGGACCGCCAGCACGGCCCAGGCGCTGCGGGTCGCGGTCGCCGAGGCCGTGCGCAAGGCCATGTCCCAGGCCGGTGGCCAGCTCTTGCGGCCGATCATGGCCACGGAAGTCGTGGTGCCCGAGGAGGCCATGGGCGGTGTGCTCGGAGACCTCCAGGCCCGCGGCGCCATGATCCAGGACACGCAGACCGAGGACGGCATCAGCACCATCGCCTGTGATGCGCCCCTGGACCGGCTGCTGGGCTACACGACGGACCTGCGCTCCATGACCCGTGGCCGGGGCCAGTTCACGATGGAATTCAACCGGTTCGACACGGCGTAGTCCAGGGGTACTGCGCCCGATCACCCCGGCGCAGCATTTCCCGTGGACGACCCCCCGAGCCATCGTTAGACTGCGGGACCTAATTGAAAATGACTTTCATTTTCACCTGGAGCGATGATGTTCTCTCTGGCCCTGATCTTCGCCTGCACCGACGGCACGACCACTGACACCGGCACGGGCACCGACACCGCAGACGCGCCCGACGTGGGCACCTATGCCTTCACCAGCGCGCTCAGTGGCGAGGACTCGGTGAGCTACAGCGGCCAGGTCTTCCGTCAGCTGCTCATCGACGACATGAAGGCCTACCTGGGCCAGCTCACCGACGAGATCAACGACGGCAGCCGCTTCCCCGAGCCCGGGGACATCGCCCTGGACTTGGCGTTTTACCTGGACTTCGACTCGTCGGTCGGCGGCCAGGTCCCCCTGGGCCTGACCACGGATCCGGACACGGAGCAGTCCGTCTACGACGACGTCTCCAGCGGCAAGAACCTGCTGGAGAAGCTGGCGGGCAACGACGCCACTGGGCAGCACAAGGTGTGGTCCGAGGACTTCCTGGGCTGGGGCACCGACGTCACGAGTCCCGAGAGCCTGGTCCAGCTGTGGGTCGACCTGATCGACGCCCAGGCCGTGGCCTGGGCCGCCGGAGACATCCCCAAGGACGCGTACGGCGAGCTGGTCCCCGCGGTCTACGTCACGCCCCAGGGCCAGGACCTGCGCCAGCTGCTGCAGAAGTTCCTGCGGGTCGGCATCGCCTGGAGCCAGGGGGCCGACGACTACCTGGACGACGACACCGCCGCCAAGGGCCTGCTCGCGGACCACAGCGTGGCCGACGAAGGCAAGCCTTACACCGCACTCGAGCACGCCTGGGACGAGGGCTTCGGCTACTTCGGCGCCGCCCGCGACTACGGCCACCAGGTCGACGCCGAGACCGCCGAGCGGTCCTATGGCGACACCGACGGCAACGGCGCCATCGACCTGCTCTCCGAGTACACCTTTGGCCACGCGGTCAATGCGGCCAAGCGTGACGGGGGCGCGGTGGCGCCCACCGACTTCACGACCCAGGCCTGGCAGGGCTTCTACGAAGGCCGCCTGTTGCTGGCCGAGACCGCCGGCACGGCCCTCGACGACGCGGACTTCGCCGCTCTGCAGGGCCACCGCGATCAGGCCCTGGACGCCTGGGAACGGGCCATCGCGTCCACGGTCGTGCACTACATCAACGACACCCTGCAGGACCTGGGCTCGATCGACACCGACGACTTCGCCACCGCCGACTACGCCAAGCACTGGTCCGAGTGCAAGGGCTTCGCCCTGGGGCTGCAGTTCAGTCGCTTCTCCCCGCTGAGCGGCGCGGACTTCGCCACTCTGCACAGGGCCCTGGGCACCGCGCCCCTCCTCCCCACCGCCTCCCAGGAGACCCTGGACAGCTGGGCTGCCGAGCTGGTCCAGGCGCGGGACCTGGTGGGTGCGGCCTATGGCTTCGACGCCGCGAACCTGGGCGAGGACGATGGGACCGGCGGCTGGTAGTCGCGCCTCCTGGGCTGCTCTGGTGGGGCTCGGCGCCCTGGTGGCGGGCCAGGCCTGCACCGGCGATGCCGACACCGGGGGCCAGGACCTGGACGTCTTCGGCCTGCTGGCGGCGGTCGGCCCGGACGTCATGCTGCCCGCCCTGGAGCGGTTCCAGGTGGACCTGATCGGCCTGGATGCTGCGCTGGTCGCGTGGCAGGACGGCAGCGGGGACCAGGCGGCGGCCCAGGACGCCTGGAAGCTCGCCCTGGCCAGCTGGCAGCCCCTGGAGCTGATGCAGCTGGGGCCGGCAGGAGACAGCCTGGACGTGATCGCCGGACAGAGCATCCGGGATCTGGTCTACAGCTGGCCCACGATCAACGGCTGCAGGGTGGACCAGGAGACCACCGAGCAGGCGTGGGACGACGACCACTGGTTCGACGACAACCTGGTCAATGCCTACGGCCTGGACGCCCTCGAGCACCTGCTCTTCGCGTCGCTGGAGAACTCCTGCAGCACCCAGATCGGCATCGACGAGGCCTGGGCGGCCCTTGGGGACAGCGGCGTGCTGGCCAACCGACAGGCCTATGCCCTGACCCTGGCGAGCCACGCGGCCGAGGTCGCCGAGTACCTGCACACCCGCTGGTCCTCAGACGGGGGCGACTTCTCGGGGCTGCTGACCGCGGTGACCGAGACCAGCCCCTACGACTCCCAGACCGAAGCGCTCAACGCGGTCTTCGACGCGCTCTTCTACCTGGACAACAGCACCAAGGACCGCAAGCTGGGCCAGCCTCTGGGGCTCCTGGACTGCAGCGACGATCGCTGTCCCGAGGACGTGGAGGGCCTGATCAGCGGCACCGGGGTGGCGGCACTCGCCGGCAACCTGGACGGCTTCGAGGCCCTGTTCACCGGCGGCGACGGCGCCGGCTTCGACGACCTGCTGGCCGAGCTGGGCCACGGGGATCTGAGCGACGACATCCTGGACGCGGTCGCGGTCGCTCGGGCCACCGTGGCCACGCTCGAGGGCCCACTGGACGAGCTGGTCTCCAACGACCCGGATGCGGTCACCCAGGCCCACGCCGACATCAAGGCGATCACGGATCTGGTCAAGGGCGACCTGGCCACGATCCTGGCCCTGCGGGTCCCCGACGAAGCCGCCGGCGACAACGACTGAGATGCCCCCGGTCGCCCAGGCCCTGCTCGAGCCGCTGACCCGTCCGGACAGCCGCACCTGGTGGGTCGGCCTGGTGGTGGCCGCTGTGGTGGCGGGGCTGTTCGCCCTGCGCACCCGCCCGTCCTGGACCTGGGCGGGGACCTGGGCCGTCCTGAGGCACCGCTCGAGCGTGCTGGACCTACAGCTCTACCTGGGCGGGCAGCTGCTGACCGCCCTGCGGGGCACCGCCAGCGTGAGCGCCGCCTGGTGGCTGGCCACCCACGGTGTGCGCCAGGCCGACGCTTGGTTCGGCACACCGGAGCCCTCGGCGTGGCCCCTGTGGGTGTTGACCGGGCTCTACACGGCTGTGCTCTTCGTGGCCTGGGACCTCAGCCGCTTCCTGCTCCACTGGCTCTCCCACCGCGTCCCAGCGCTGTGGGCGCTGCACCAGGTCCACCACAGCGCCCAGGTCCTGACCCCCCTCACCTTCCACCGCATCCACCCGGTGGAGTCCTTGCTCTACGAGCTCCGCGGGGTGCTGGTCTCGGGGGGGGTGGCCGCGCTCTTCTTCTGGGGCTTCCGGGGGGCGGCGGTGGACTGGACCCTGTTCGGCGTGGCCGGTGTGGGCCTGGTGCTCAACGTCGTCTTCGGCAACCTGCGGCACAGCCACGTGTGGCTTCGCTTCCCCGCCTGGTTGGAGACCTGGTTCATCTCCCCGGCTCAGCACCAGCTGCACCACAGCCGCGACCCTGGGGACCACGGCTGCAACCTGGGCACGTGGCTGGCGATCTGGGACCGGCTGGCCGGCACGCTGAAGACCGCGACGGAGCCGCCCGAGGCCTTTGGACTGCGGGACGATGCGCGCAACCACGGGGATGACCTGTTGTCGGCGTGGTTCGGGCCATTGAGAGGGCTGGCGCCCCGGGCACTGGCACTGGCTGCGCTGTTGGTCTTGCCGGGGGTGGTTCAGGCGGAGGACGGGCACGAAGAGGAGCCCGAGGCCGAGCCCGAGCCCGAGGTCGAGCCCGAGCCCGAGGTCGAGCCCGAGCCCGAGCCCGAGCCCGAGCCCGAGCCCGAGCCCGACGACTACGGCCTGACCATCCTGGTGGTCGAGGACGGCGCCGTGCGCGCTGCAGGCTCTGCCCATGCCATCGCCGAAGAGGACCTGGAGCGCTTCGAGTACGACAACATCGAGCAGATCGTCGCCGAGGTGCCGGGGGTCAACAGCCGCAGCGAGGACGGCTTCGGACTGCGGCCGAACCTGGGCATCCGGGGGGCCAACAGCGACCGCAGCGCCAAGGTCACCCTGATGGAGGACGGCGTGCTGCTGGCGCCGGCGCCCTATGCAGCGCCCGCGGCCTACTACTTCCCCATGAGCACGCGCATGGTCGGGGTCGAGGTCTTCAAGGGCCCGGCCGCGACACGCCACGGCCCGAACACGGTCGGCGGGGCCTTGAACCTGCGCACCCGCGACGTGCCTGAGGGCCTGGGCTACGGCCTGGACCTGGCCGGCGGCCTGCGGCTGACCGGCAAGGTGCACGGCTGGGCCGGCGTCGGGTCCGAGCGAGCGGGCGTGCTGTTCGAGGGTGTGCACCTGCACAGCAACGGCTTCAAGGAGCTCGACGGGGGCGGCAAGACCGGCTTCGACCGCAGCGAGCTGATGCTCAAGGGCTGGCACGCCCTGGGGGCCCACCATCGGCTGGCGCTCAAGCTCGGCTACGCCCACGAGACCAGCCACGAGACCTACCTGGGCCTGACCGCCAGCGATCTCGAAGCCACGCCCTACCGCCGCTACACCGCGAGCGCCCTGGGCCGGATGGACTGGCACAGGACCCAGGCGGAGCTGGCCTGGCAGGCGGCGCCACGGGATGGCGTGGAGGTCCGAACGGTCGCGTACCACCACTTCCTGGATCGGTCCTGGACCAAGCTCAACGGCTTCGCCGACGGTCCGGACCTGCACGACCTGCTCCAGGCCGATCCGACCGGCGGGCAGTCCCAGGTCTACCTGGCGATCCTCAAGGGCGAAGAGGACTCGGTCAGCGCAGACCAGGCGCTGGTCATCGGCACCAACGACCGCCGCTACCAGAGCGGTGGCCTGCAGACCCGGGCCAGCTGGCAGGTGCAGGGCGAGCAGCTGGGATCGCAGCTGGAGGTCGGCGCCCGGCTCCACCACGACGCGGTCTGGCGGCTGCACACCGAGCGGGCCTTTGGCATGGCCGAGGGCCAGCTGGTGGACTGGGGCGGGCCCACCGAGACCACCACGGACAGTCTGGCCACCGCCACGGCCCTGGCCCTGCACGCCCACGAGGATCTGTCCTGGGGGCCCGTGCACTTCCTGCCCGGCGCTCGCCTGGAGGGCATCCGGACCCAGCTCACCCCCAAGGGGTTGGACCCCGAGCCCGCCGTCACCCGCGTCAGCGTGCTCCCCGGCGTGGCCGCTCTGGTCGCGGCCACCGACGACCTGGACCTGTTCGGCGGGGCCCACCGGGGCTTCTCGCCGGTGGCTCCAGGACAGCCCTTCGAGGTGCAGCCCGAGATCAGCTGGAACTACGAGCTGGGCGGCCGCTGGTCCAACGCCGATCGGCACGCCGAGCTCGTGGGCTTCTTCAACGACTACAAGAACCTCACCGGCACCTGCACCCTGTCCGGCGGCTGCGATGGCGACACCGTCGGCCAGCAGTTCAACGGGGGCGCGGTCTGGGTCTACGGCCTCGAGGCCACCGCGGCCTGGACCCTGCGACTGCCGGTCCCCGTCGAGGTCCCGCTCTCGGCCAGCTACGCCTGGACCGCGTCGACCTTTCGCACCGGCTTCGTGTCCGGCTTTCCCCAGTTCGGCACGGTCGAGCCGGGCGACAGCCTGCCGTACGTGCCGCGGCACCAGGGCATGATCCGGGCCACCGCCGAGCACGAGCGCTGGTCGGTCAGCGTCGGGGCCACGGCCCGGAGCGGCATGCTCAACCAGGCCGGCACCTTCCCCGTCGAGAGCACCGACGTGCCCGCCCTGGTGCTGGTCGACGCCGCAGCGAGTGTGCACCTGGGCGAGCGGTTCACCCTCTACGCCACCGGCACCAACCTCACGAACCGCAAGGGCGTGACCTCCTGGCGGCCCTTCGGGGCACGGCCCACGGCGCCCCTGCTGATCATGGGGGGGGTGAAGCTGCGGCCGCCGTCGGGCTGAGTCTCCAGCCCCAACCGGCCCCGGCGCGGCTATTGTGGTCGCCGGCACCCCCCCCGGACGGCCCCATGGGTTCCCTGCAGCATCAGTCCGTCGACAGCGATCAGACCACCGCCACGGGCACGTCGGGCCCCGCCCCGAGCAGCTCCGGCGGCCGGGGAAACAGCTTCGCCCAGGACCAGCTCCACGCCGGGCACGACTGCCACCGCGACGGCACCCGCCCCGACGCCCCCGTCGACCAGCGCGACGCCCTGTCCCGCCACCGCCGGAACCTGGCGATGATGAACCGGATCATCGACTCCGGGCTCTCGGTCCAGGTGGACCCCAGCGAGGGCTTCGATTCCCGGGCCAACCTGCTGCACAACACCGCCGAGTGGATCGACCAGGGCCAGGCGTTGATGTTCGTGCTCACACCGACCCACGACAGCCACCTGCGGCCCAGCGTGGGGGCCGGGGACTACGCCTTCTTCGACAACCGGGTCGACTACAAGGGCGCCGGCCACACCTACGACGACAGCCTGGACGCAGCGGGCCAGGCCACCAACGACGCGGGGCTGGACATCGAGCCCGGCGACATCCTCGGCGGCATGTCCAGCGACGGCACCCGCCTGACGGTCAACGACCCGACCAGCCAGGGCGAGAACACCATCACCGAGACCCTGATCCACGAGGTCCAGCACGACGCCGACCAATCCAATGCCGGGTCGCCCTGGGCCGTGACCCGTCCCGCCGCCGATCCCGCCGCCGTGGACCGTGCACCCAGCTGGACCTACAACAACTTCCAGTCCGAGTTTCGAGCCTATTGGATGGAGAACCCCGAGGGCTCGGCGGCGGACCAGTACGGCAGCTCGACGGACGCTGCGGTCACCAACATCGCCATCACCGCCATCGACCAGGGCGCAGACCAGGTCACGGGGGGCGGCGACGACACGACCACCACCGTGAACACCGCGTTCTCCAACAAGCGCCAAGAGGACATCTTCAACCACCTGTTCGACCAGCGGGCGGACAACCTGTACTGGGACTGGGCCCTAGACGGCGGGGCTGGCGACTTCACAGAGACCTATGGCTACCTGCCCCACTACTACGTGTTCGACCCCGCCTACAAGGCCATGGTCGACGCCTACACCCAGCCCGTGGCTGGCAACCTGGTCAACTCGGTGCGCATCCAGGCCCTGTCCGAGGCGCTGACGACCAAGGACATGACCCAGGTCCGCACGGCGGTCCAGGCTCTGGACGCTCTGGACCAGACCTACCTGGCCGACCGCAGCCAGTCCCAGCCGGTGTGGACCCAGGCCCAGGCCGACCTGACCGCCGCCGAATTCACCGCCTTCGAGGGCCTGATCGCCGCACCCATGGGTCCCTGGCAGGACGAGACCACCACGGTCCAGCGTGGCGACACACTATCTGCCCTGGCCGGGCGCTATCTGGGCGACACCGCTCGCTGGCGGGAGATCTACGTGCTCAACCGGGCCGTCATCGGCGACGACCCGGACCTGATCCTGCCGGGTCAGTTGCTGACCCTGCCGGCCATGTGAGCCCAGTCCTGCTGGCAGTCCTGGTGGTGTGCACCAGCCAGGCCGAGTCCCCCCCCCCTGCAGAAGCCCCAGCGGAGCAGCCCGTGTCCCAAGTCGTGAGCGTCGAGCTGGTGCCGGACCAGCCCCTCGAGGTCCCGGTGCTCGGCGCCCAGGTGACGCTGATCGACGCCCGGACCACCCTGCACGCAGGGGCCGACGGTCGCAAGGAACACCGCAGCCAGGGCACGCTGGTCTTCCAGGTCGGCGACCAGCGGGACGAGCTGAGCTTCGGCCCGGACGGCATGGGCCTGGAGTGGCAGGGGCACCGCATCACCGTGCGCGGTTCCCGGGGCTGGTACGAGCTGTTGATCCGACCGCCCGAGAGCGAGTAGGGGCTGAGCGCCCGACGGCGTTAGGGGCCGCCCGATGGACCGGCCCCACCTCCTGGGCATGACGCCCTCGGACCTCGTCTCGGCCGCCGCAACCCGCGGCGGGGCGCTGACGATCGGCGAAGCCCGGCGGGTCCTGGCGTCGCTCATCTCAGAGGGCGCGCCGAACCTGGCGGACATGCCCCGGCCGATCTCCAAGGCCAAGCGAGCCTGGCTCACCGAGCACTTCCGCTGGGAGCGACCCCGGGTCGTCGATCAGTCCCACGATCCCACCGACGACAGCACCAAGCTGTTGTTCCAGGCTCATGACGGCGCTCTGTTCGAAGCCGTGCGCATCGGCCTGGACAAGCCCGACCACCACACGGTCTGCCTGTCGTCCCAGGCGGGCTGTGCGATGGGCTGCGACTTCTGTGCGACCGGTCGCCTGGGCCTGCATCGACACCTGCAGGGCTGGGAGATCGTGGGTGCGTTCTGCGCCGCGCGAGACCGCACAGCCGGCCGCGTGAGCGGCGCGGTGTTCATGGGCCAGGGCGAGCCGCTGCACAACTACGACGCCGTGCTCCAGGCCGCGGCGGTGCTCAACCACCCGTGCGGTGGCCGGATCGACAAGAAGGCCATCACCATCTCGACCGTGGGCCTGGTGCCGCAGATCCAGCGCTATGTGGCCGACGGCGCCCGCTATCGGCTCATCGTGTCGCTCACGTCGGCGCTGCCGGACAAGCGCGAGCGGCTGCTGCCCATCGCGTCCCGGTGGTCGCTCGACGAGCTCGCCGAGGCCCTGGACGGGCTGCGGCGGACCGGGCAGCGTGTGACCTTGGCCTGGGTGCTGATGGGCGGCGTCAACGACGAACCCGAGGAGGTCGAGGCGCTGGCCCGCGCCTTTGGCAGCCTGCGACCGGTGGTCAACGTCATCGACGTCAACGACAGCCGCCCGGACGGCTATCGCCGCTCCACAGCCGCCGAGAAGAACCTCTTCGTGGACGCCCTGGCCGCCCACCGCCTGCCCTTCACCCTGCGCTACAGCGTCGGCCGAGCGAGCGACGCGGCCTGCGGCATGCTGGCGTCCAAGCGCCTGGCCCCGACCCTGTGACGGCTCGCCAGCAGGCGCTGGGGTGGCTGCCCGCGCCAGATCGCCGCGCCCGCATCGCGGCGCTGGCCCTGCCGATCATCGGCGGGATGATCAGCCAGAACGTGCTGAACCTGGTCGACACCGGCATGGTCGGCACCCTGGGGGACGCCGCGCTGGCCGCTGTCGGTGTCGGCAGCTTTGCCAACTTCATGGCGATCTCCTTCATCACCGGGCTGTCGGCGGGGGTCCAAGCCATGGCGTCCCGCCGCCTGGGCGAGGGCCGGGACGGCGAGACCGCCATCCCGCTCAACGGCGGTCTGTTGCTGGCGGTGCTGCTCGGCGTGCCGTGGGCCATCCTGCTTTGGGCCCTGGCGCCGGTGCTGTTCCCCTGGCTGAACGCCGACGCCGACGTGATCGCCCAGGGCGTGCCCTACCTCCAGGCCCGCCTCGTCGCCGTGGCCCTGGTGGGCATGAATTTCGCCTTCCGCGGCTACTGGAACGGCGTCAACCTGTCGCGGCTCTACATGCGCACGCTGGTCGTGATGCACGCCAGCAACATCCTGCTCAACTGGCTGCTGATCTTCGGCAACCTGGGCTTTCCCGAGCTCGGCGCCACAGGAGCCGGTGTGGCGTCGAGCCTCGCCACCGGCATCGGCACGCTGACCTACTTCGGCCTGGGCCTGCGCCATGCCCGTCAGGCCGGCTTTGGGAGAGGGCTCCCAGACCTGCCCACCGTGCGCACCATGCTTCGCCTGGCGGTGCCCGCTGGCTTCCAGCAGCTGTTCTTCTCCAGCGGCTACACCGCCCTGTTCTGGATCATCGGCCTGGTGGGCACGGCCGAGGTCGCCGCGGCCAACGTGCTGATCAACATCATGCTGGTGGCCATCCTGCCGGGGCTGGGACTGGGACTGGCCGCAGCGTCCCTGGTCGGCCAGGCCCTGGGCGCCAAGGACCCCGACGACGCGGAGCGCTGGGGCTGGGACGTGGTCAAGCTGGCCGCCATCGGCATGGCGCTGCTGGGCCTGCCCATGGTGTTGTTCCCCGAGGTCTTCCTGGGCATCTTCCTCCACGAGCCCGCCACCTTGGCGCTGGCGGCCCTGCCCCTGCGCCTGGTCGGGGCGACCGTGGTGCTGGATGCGGTCGGCCTGGTCCTGCTCAACGCCCACCTGGGGGCCGGCGCGAGCGGCACGGTGATGCGGGTCAGCGTCGGGCTCCAGTGGGGCATCGGCTTGAGCCTGGCCTATGTGGTGGGCCCGGTCCTGGGCGGCGGCCTGCTGGCCATCTGGCTCACCCAGATCGCCTACCGGGGGATCCAGGCAGTGGTGTTCGCCGGCCTGTGGAAGCGCGGCGCCTGGCGCTCGGTCCAGGTCTGACAGCGCCCCTCAGCGCCCCCCGCTGCGGCGTCGCACCCACCAGCTCAACGAACCCAGCACGCCCACGATCAGGGGCAACCAGGCCACGGCCCACAGGGGCTCTTCGGTGCGCTCCTTGACCCAGCGGCCAGCGTCTGGGTCGACCTTGGGGGGGCCATAGGCGCCTGGCAGGTGGTGCTCGCCGTCCGCGGCCAGGGCCAGCGCCGCGAGCAGGCTCTGGTTCGGCACCACGTGCTCGAGCTCCGGGTCTCGGCTGGTGACGGCGAAGACCGTCGTGCCGGTGCCCAGGCCTGCGCCGGACGCGGTGGTGGCCTGGGCCGTGACCTGGTGCGCACCGTGGTCCCGAGCCAGGAATTCCAGCACCACCTCGCCGTTGCCGTCGGTGACAAGCTCCGTGACCTGGGTCTCCTGGGGGCCGGCGACGGTCAGGCTGACCCGGGCGTCCGCCACCGGGTCGAAGCCCACGTCGCGCACCCGGGCCACGAGCCGAAGGGTCTCGCCGGGCAGCGCGTTCTCGCGGCCGGCCTCGACCTGGACAGGCTCGCCTGCCGGGTCCCGGACGAGCCACCGGATCGCGTTCTTCCAGAACCGCAGATAGGCCTGATTGCCGTGGCCCTGGGCGGCCTCGGTCATGTTCCAGCGCCAGCTGGAGTCGCCCATCAGGGCCATCGTTCGACCCCGTCCGGCCTCGCGCACAGCCAGCACGGGCAGCGGTGAGCCGGCGGGCGTGCGCTGGTCCGGGTGGGTCAGCAGCGCCGCGGATCCTGGCGCCAGGCCGGTGTTCAGGTTCAGTCCATCCAGCGGCGACAGCCGCGCCCACAGGGCCTCGTTCTCGCCCGGATCCCCCACCAGTCGCGTGATCGGGTGGTGCACGCCCTGGGTGCTCAGCTTCGGCTTGAAGGCACCCAGATCCACCGGCTCGCCGCTCACCCCCAGGGTCACGGGCAGCACCGCGCTCAGCGGTGTGCCGTCGTAGTCCCCCAGGTCGAAGCTCCGGTCCCCGCCGATCATGACGAGCGCGTTGCCGCGCTGGACGTAGTCGGCCAGGTTGCCCAGGAGCTCGTCGGACCGGTAGTGAAAGTACGGGCGGTAGTCGAAGTTCTGGAAGACCACCAGATCAAAGGTCCACAGATCGTCCGAGAACAGCCGCTCATAGGGGAACTCGATGAGCGACAGCTCACGGTGGTCGTAGT
>CAZFLE010000140.1:0-18662 GCA_964519895.1 uncultured Enterobacterales bacterium
ACGTGCCGTGGGATGATCCAGACTTCTGGTAGGAGCCAGCGACCTGCCTTCCGGAAGCTGCGATGCTGTTGATGGTGACCACCAGTGCGTCGGCGAGGCGCTCGTCCGGGCTCTCCCGGTGTCGTCGCGGCAGCTCGGCCTGGATCAGGTTCAGGGGGTCCACGTAGGGATTGCGCAGGTGCAAGGTGCGCTGGAGCACCCAGTTGCCCTGGAGCAGGTCAGGGCAGAGGGTAGAGCCGCTCGGGCCCGACACAGGGCGTGTCCAGGACCAGCGCCATCGACACGCTGAACGTCGGCCAGGGGGAGACCACCGCCACGCCTGCGGGTTCGTCGTCGACCCCGGGGGCGCAGTGGATGCCGTCGCCGTCCAGGTCCTGCCAGCCGTACAGCACCAGGCCCTCGTCCTGTTCCGGGACCTCGACCTCGGTGGACAGCCGGCCCTCGAAGACCAGGGTGTCGACCAGGAGCAGGGGGTGGCGCAGGGCGCCCTCGCCGGCCCAGGCCTGGTGGAGCTCCAGGGTGATGGGACCGTCGGTCTCGACCACCGGATCCACCTCGAGGGACACGACCCGCAGGGTCTCGACCTGGGACGCACAGCCGATCAGGAGCCAGACCACGTCGCCCCCACGTGCAAGCCGGGCAGGGCGACCCCCGGCAGGTCCACCCAGCGCTGGTCCACGCCGACGTCGAGACCCCATGCCCGCGCCAGGTCCACCCGAAGGCCCACGGTGAAGCCCACGGTCCACTCGGGCGACGCGGTCCACGAGGTCTCGCTGCCGGAGGCGGTCAGGCGCACGGTCTTCAGCGGCAGGGCGTGTCCCCCGCCCACCACCAGGCCGTAGGGCTGCCAGCGACCGGTGGTCCGCCCAAAGCGCAGGCGGGCTTCCGCCCCGGGACCCCAGCGTGCCAGAGCCCCCCCTTGCTGGAGCCAGCTCAGGGTTGCGTCGCCCCGAAGGGTCCAGCTCCGCGCGATCAGCGGCCAAGACACACCCGCCAGGACCCGGTGACGGACCAGTAGCGTGCTCTCCACCTCGGCGACCACAGGGCCGGCCTGGACGCGGAACGCCGACGTGGGAAGCCCCAGGGTCAACCCCAGCACGAGGGGACTCATCGCTCGTAGACCTGGGAGAAGGTGCCCCCGAGGGCGGCGGCGATCTCGTCGTCGGACCAGCCCTCCATCGCCGCCAGGGTGCGGGACAGGTAGTCGGCCACGAACCCGGGACTCTGGGGCCCGTCGGAGCCGTAGATCACCCGGTCCGCCAGTCCCGCCTCCCGGACCCGCAGGAAGACCTCGCTCAGGATGGTGCCGTCTGGGTCCCCGTGGCGAGAGCCCAGGGCCGATGGCTCCAGGAAGACATTGTCGTAGCGGGACGCCAGGTCCAGGGCAGCGTCGAAGCCCTGGTCCAGGTGGCGGTCGAGGAAGTCGTAGCCCACGTGGCCCAGCACGAAGGCGATCTGGGGATAGGCCGCCACCGCCGACTCCAGGTACGCCGGGTCCGTGTACGGGGGCTCAGTGCGGGTCCCCGGGAAGGGCGAGGGCCCGGTGTGGTGGTAGACCGGCACCCCGTGTGCGACCGCCACGTCGTAGATGTCGAAGTACGCCGGGTCGTCCAGCCGGAAGTGCTGGTGTGCGCCGGCGAGCTTGATGCCCACCATGCCGGGCTCGGCGAGCGCGGCATCCAGGGCCTGCAGCTGGGCCTGGGCCTGGTGGGTCCAGTCGTCGGTCGACAGCGACGCCATGCCCATCAGACGGCTGGGGTCCGCCGCCAGCGCTTCGAGCACGCGCTCGTTCGACGCCACGCCGACGGTCCGAGGGGCATAGACCGACAGCAGCACCCCCCGGGAGACGCCGGCGTCGTCCAGCTCGCCCAGGATCGCATCTCCGCTGAGCACCGCGTTCGCCAGCACTTCGGGCTGCAGGCCGAAGGGGTAGGGGAAGCGGCTGGCCAGGAAGGACTGGGTGCTGTCCGGGATGTCGTGCCAGTCCCCGGGGTGCAGGTGCAGGTCCACCACGTCCCAGCTGTCGCCTGGTGCGGAGGACGTCGCGGAGCAAGCCAGCAGGAAGAGGAACATTATCAACCGATCGGTAGGTAACCTGATCCCACGGATCGGGCGAGTCACGTGGAGGCCTCCCCCCTCCCTGTCCGATCTTTCTTCGTAGGATGCGGCGTGCTCCTGTTCCTGGTCGCCTGCACTGCCGAGCCGCCGGCCCACATCGTCGATCTGTTCGGGCGGCTCGAGCGCCGGCGCCAGCTCTCCGCCGAGGACCTGGACTGGCTCGAGACCTGGCTCGACACCTACCACCGCCAGACCACCCTGCACTGCGACGGGACCTGGCGGGTGTCGAGCCGGGACGGCCTGCGCTTTCCTGGACCCGCCGAGCAGGTCCTGGGGGCCAGCAGCGTGGCGGACCTGGCGATCCTGCCCGACGGGCGCCAGGCCCTGGTCTACAACGACACGACCCCAGGTCGATTGCTCGAGGCCGCCCGAGAGGACCCGGCCCGGCTCTGGCGGCAGGGCCTGGTCGGCTACGGTGGTCTTGGCCTGGCCGTCGACAGCGGCCGCGGCTTCCAGGAGGTCCCGCTGGACCTGCACCTGGACGCCCTCCAGGAGGCGGTCGATCCGGACCTGGGCGTGCGCCCCGACGGCTCGCTGCGGCTGACGTGGTTCGGCGTGCCGGTCGGTGCCATGAACCCCGCCGCCCACGGTCCTCTCGCGAGTCACAAGCCCCACCGGATCTACCGGGCCACCAGCACGACCCTGGGCGAGTTCCCGACCCCGGCCGTCGCCATCGCCAGCACCGCGGGCAGCACCGGCGGCACCGACCCGACGGTCCAGGACCTGCCCGACGGCGGAGAGCTCCTGTGGATGGGCCCCCTCGATCACACGGCCGTCGCGTGGCGGTCCGACGACGGTGTCTCCTGGCCCACCGACGCTGCGCCGTCGGTGGACTCCCGGCTGCCAGCGGCGACCCCCGACGTCGTGACCGACCCCGCCGGCGGCTACCGCATGTACTTCATGCAGAACGGCCAACCGGGCCTGTTCAAGGTCGCCTTCAGCACCGACGGCCTGTCCTGGACCGGGGTGCGCGAGGTCTACCGAGACCCGGACGCCTTCAACGTGTCCGCCGCCGTCGACGCCCAGGGCACGTGGTGGCTGGTGTTCAATCGCTCGGACCCGGCCTGCCTCGCGCACTGGGGCGTGCGCCGGATCCGACCCGGCGAGGCCGGCGCTGGGGCCCCGCCAGCTCCCCCCCTGGGTGCGCCTGCCGGCCCCCGCGGTGTCCAACGAGGGGAGCCTCCAAGGCCTCCGCTACACTCCACCCCACCCCAGGAGGGTCGGTGAGTTCCCTGTTGTCGCTGCTGTTGCTGTCCGCCCCTGCCCAGGCCGCCGGGCAATTCGGGGGCGTCTCGGTCTCCTTCACCGCCGAGGTCGACTCCACCGGCTTCGACCCCCTGCTCGACGTGACGGCCCGCCCGCTGATCACGGACAACGGGCGGTTCGAGACCCACTGGGTGCCCTTCTCCCTGTCCTGGTCCTTCCTGGGGGGCTCGGCCAAGATCTTCGATCGGGTCGACCTGGCCATCCTGGAGACAGAGCGCTCCCTGGAGCAGGGCCGGGCAGCGGTGACGGCCAGGCTGCCAGGCATCGTCTACGACTACGACATGCGGGTCGCAGACCTGGACATCCTGGGCGGCGGGGTGTCGGTCAAGCTGGTCGGTGACCAGGTCAAGATGCGGGTCGGCATGGACGTGCGCACCCGCTTCGCGATGACGTCCTGGGTCCCGTCCAACGCCACCCTGGCCCTGGGCATCCCCCTCGGGGTCGTGGTCCGCAGCCCGGCCGATCGGCCCTACTACCTGCTCGGGACCCTCGACGTGCGGCCCGGCATCGCCATGGTCGGCGACGCCGGCTTCCTGTTCGACGCCCAGTTCAAGGGCCGCGGGGCCTACATCATCATCCAGGGCCAGGACATCGACATGCGGGTCTTTGCCGACCTGGACTTCCGGTTCGACAACGCGGCCTACACGACCACCGGCCTCTCCGATACGGTCTCGCGGGTGGCCTTCTGGGAGCTCTCGGGCTCCGGGGGCCTCCTCCTGCGTTTCTGATCCCTTGAACCCCTGAACCGGAGCGCGTGTGCGCGCCCTCTACGTCATGGATCCGCCAGCGTCGCTCGACGTCGCCGGCGACTCCACCTACGCGCTGATGGTCGAGGCGGCGCGGCGCGGCCACAGCACGGCCTGGTGCCACCCGAGCGATCTGCGGGTCGTCGGCAACCAGCCTGCAGCAAGGGTCCAGGAGGCCCGGGCCCTGACAGCGGCACCGTGGTTCGAGCTCGGCGACGTGGCCCAGGTCCCGCTGGGGTCCTTTGACGCCATCTGGATGCGCAAGGACCCGCCCTTCGACATGGACTACGTGTTCAGCACCTACATCCTGGACCTGGCCGAGCGCGCCGGGGCCAAGGTCTTCAACGACCCGGTCTCGCTCAAGGCCGCCAACGAGAAGATGTACGCCCTCCAGTGGCCCGAGCTGTCCCCGCCCACCTGGGTGACGAACTCGGTCGAGGAGGTGGTGGCGCTGGCCCGGGAGCACGGCCGGGTGGTGATCAAGCCCTGGGACGGCAACGGCGGCCGAGGCGTGCTCGTCACCCACGGCCAGGACCGGAACCTGCGCTCGATGGCCGAGCTGCTCACCGGCGAGGGCCGGGTCTCGATCCTGGTGCAGCCCTTTCTCGAGGCGATCCGCGACGGGGACAAGCGCATCATCCTGGTCGACGGCGAGCCCCGGGGCTGGTTCCTGCGCGTGCCCGGCCCCCAGGACCACCGGGGCAACATGCACGTGGGGGCCACGGTGCAGGGCTGCGACCTCGACGAGCGGGATCGGGCGATCTGTGGGGCACTGGAAGGGCGACTCAGAGCCGAGGGTCTGCTCTTCGTGGGCATCGACGTCATCGGCGGGCTGCTCACCGAGATCAACGTCACCAGCCCCACGGGCCTCCGGGAGATCCAGACCCTCATGGGACGCGACCTCGCCGCCGAGCTCCAGGACGCGGCGGCCAAGAAACTGGCGGCACGCTAGCGCCGCCCGGTGAGGCTGCTCGCGCTGGTGTGGGTCGCTGCTGTCGTCCTGGCCCAGGACGACCAGGCGCCGGATCCGCCCGAGGTCCAGGAGGAGTCGGTCACCGGCCAGACCCCCCGGAAGCCTCTGGAAGAGGTCCCGGTGGACGCGGCGCCAGAGCCGCCGGTGGTCCACGACGTGGTGGCCCAGGCCGCCGAGGCCTTAGGCATGGACGCGGCCACGGTCCAGCAGCTCTACGACGGCATCGATCGGCTGTATCTACGGGACTACGCGGGGGCCCGGGACACCTGGGCCGCCCTGGAGGCCGCCGATCCGCGCACGCCCATCGTCGACGTGGGCCAGGTGCTGATCTACCAGGCCTTGATGATGGAGAACTTCGACTTCGCCTACGACGCCCAGTACCAGCACCACGCCCAGCTGGCCGAGGACAAGCTGCTCAAGGCGCTCCAGGTGCCGGGCCACGACGCCTTCGAGACCTTCCTCCTGGCCGGGGTCACCGGCATCGAAGGCATCCACGTGATGCGCAAGGGCGAGTTCGTCGGGGCATTTGCCCGTGGGGTCGAGGCCCTGCGGGTGGTCGAGGACTGCAAGGCGCTGGCGCCGGACTTCGTCGACCCGATCCTGGCCGACGGCATCTACAACTATTGGCGCACCGCGGTGGCCCAGTCGACGCGGCTGATCCCCTCCTTTGGGGACAAGCGGGCCCTGGGCATCTCCCAGATGCAGGAGGCAGCCAGGGGTGCTCTGTGGGTGGGGCCTTCGGCGAACCTGGCCATCGCCTATGCCTACATCGAGGAGCGGGACTTCGCCCAGGCCTTGATCTACCTGGAGCGCAACCGCCAGCTCTACCCGGACAACGTGATCAACCTGCTGCTTCAGGCCCGGGTGTACCTGGGGCTGAAGGATCCGGAGAGTGCCCAGACCCTCGTGGACACCGTGGCCCGGGTGTCGCCGGAGAACCAGCGGCGCCACTACTTCCAGGCGACGATCTTCCTGGCCCAGGACAAGCTCGACGAGGGACTGGTGAGCATCGACACCTTCCTGGGCCTGCCGCTCGAGGACGACATCCGAGCGGCGGGGCTCAGCCGCAAGGGGGACATCCTGCTGCGGGTCGAGGACTACGCGGCGGCGGAAGCCGCCTATGAAGAGGCGGTGAGGCTCACCGGGTTCAAGCCCGCCAAGAAGCAGCTCAAGCGCATGGACCGGTGGCGCAAGGAAGGCCGGATCGAGTGACAGCGGTGAGATCCTCCGGGGCCAGCGCCCGCCCCGGCGTTCCCGATTGAATCGGTTGGCAATCACAGCCGGTGAGCAGGGCGTGGTACCAGGGGCCCCGTGACACTCCCCTCCTGGTGGCCCCTGGTCGCGATCCCGCTCATCAATGGTGGGATCGGTTGGATGACCAATGCCCTGGCCATCCGGATGCTCTTCGCCCCGCTGGAGCGGATCGGCGTCGGGCCGGTGGGGTGGCAGGGGGTCATCCCCGCCCACGCTGCGCGCATGGCCGGGATCTGCGTGGATCTGATGACCCGCAGCCTGCTCGACGTCGAGGCCGTGTTCGCCCGCATCCAGCCGTGGAAGGTCGCAGAGCAGGTGGGACCGACCCTGGAGCGGCGGGCCGAACGCATCGCCGAGCAGGTCATCGCCACGCGGTACCCCAAGCTCTGGGAGACCGTGCCCCGGCGGGTGCGCGACGCGACCCTGGCGCGGCTGAAGAGTGAGATCCCCCGGGCGGTCGAGCAGGTGATGTCCGGGGTCCAGGAGGACATCACCCGCTACCTGGACCTCAAGGCCCTGATCGTGCACGCCTTTGTGCACAACAAGGCCCTGCTCATCGATCTCTTCCAGCGCTGCGGCGGGCGGGAGTTTCGCTTCATCTCTCGCAGCGGGCTGGGCTTCGGTCTGCTGTTCGGCGGGATCCAGGCCCTGGTCTGGCGCTTCTTCTCCCCCTGGTGGCTCTTGCCCGTCGGGGGTCTCTTCGTGGGCTGGGCGACCAATTGGCTGGCGCTGAAGATGGTCTTCCGGCCCCTGGAGCCCCGGGGTGTGGGTCCCCTGCGGTGGCAGGGCCTGTTCCTCAAGCGCCAGGACGAGGTCTCGGCCGAGTACGCGGCCTTCTTCGCCCGGGAGATCCTGACCGCCGAGCGCCTGGTCGACGCCATCCTGCGGGGACCGGCGAGCGACGAACTCTTCGCCCTGATCCACCGGGCCGTCACCGCCGCGATCGACGACGCAGCGGGCCGCGCCCGTCCGGTGGTCCAGCTGGCCATGGGCACCGAGGACTGGGTGCACATGAAGCGCCAGGTCTGTGACCGGCTGGTCGCCGAGGTCCCCCGCGCCGTCGCTCGCGCCCACGGCTACGCCGACGAGGCCCTGGACCTGGACAACGAGCTCCGCCAGAACCTCCAGGCGCTACCACCGGCGGAATTCGAGCAGGTCCTGCGCCCCATCTTCCAGGAAGACGAGACCCTGCTCATCGCCATCGGCGCCGCCCTGGGTCTGGGGGCCGGGTGTCTGCAGCTGTTCCTGTTCGGCTGAGGCGGGCTGGCTCAGGCCAAGACCAAGAGGAGGCCGGGCCATCACTGGTCCCGGCCTCCATTCTTGCCTCGACGGACCCTGGCACGGTGGTTCCGTCGGGGGGAGGGGAGCATCACGCCGTCTCCGCACCTCCCGATGTAGTGTTCAATCCATGGGAATCCGGAGCTCCATGCCGATCTGGAGCGCCTCGGAGCCGTGCAGGACGGCTTCGTTGGCGGCCAGCAGCTCGGGCCAGCGGGCGCTGGCGCCGTAGTAGCGGCGGGCGACCTTGCCGAGGGTGTCACCGGACTTGACCAGGTAGGTCTGGAAGCGAGGGGTCGACGACCGGGGCTCGGGGGCCACCAGGATCGACGGGGGGGAAGCGGTGTCGGTCTGAAGCGGGGCCGTGACCTGGTGCAGGACCGGGGTCTCGGCGGGTGTCGCTGCTGTGCCGGGGGAAGACTGGGCCACGATGGCCGGGGTCTCGGGCCCGGCCTCGGCGGTGCCGCCGGTGCCGCCCCAGAGCAGCGCTGCGCCAGCGAGCACGGTCATCAGCGTCGCCACTCCGGTCCAGGTCCAGGCCTTGCGCTGTTCGGTCCGGGCCCAGCGGCCCAGGCGGGTGTTCTCGGTCCGCAGCCGGCGGGCCTCGTCACGCAAGGCACGCAGCTCGCCGTCCTGGCGGGCCTTGACCTGTTCCGTGCGGTCCTCGGCACGGGCCAGCTCCTGGACCCGGGCCTGCTCGAGCAGGTCCCGCAGCCCCTTGGAGATCTTCAGACCGCAGGCCGCGGCCGTGTCCAGCTCGCCCAGGGCCTCGGCCCACTTCTTCTGGGCGGCGAAGACCTTGGCCAGCAACAGGTGGGCCCGCGCGTCGTCGGGATCCAGGCAGAGCAGCATGCGCAGGCGGTCCCGGGCACGGCCCAGGTGACCGTCACGGGCCAGGACGAGCGCTTCGTCGAACAGAGCCGAAGGGGCGTCGACGCCTTGTGCCTGCAGAGTGCGGGCGATGTGCTGGACCGCTTGGGCGGGTCCCTGGCCGCGGGGACGCTCGTCGAAGGCGATCGAGTCGAGGGCGTGCATTCGGGGAATGTCGGGGAGGGAGAGTGTCAGACCGCAGGGAGCGGATCCGGAGGGGACGGCGACCGAGTCGGGGATTTGAGATCACGGACGGGTCGTCTGCAGGATCTGAACACGGTCCTATTGCTGTGTCAAGACTTTTTGCTGGATCCCTCCAGATCCCACGGACCTCGGCGGATCGGTCATCGAGGTCGATGCGGTGGAGCGTTACGCTGTGCATGTTGGAGGTCGCGGTGAAGCGAGAGGTCACGCCCAGGGCGTGGAACAACCGGGGCGAGGCCGTCGACTTCACCCAGCGCCCCACGGTCGCGGTCTGGCAGGGCATTCCCGGCGAGCGGGCCAACGTGCGGGTCGTGCACCGGGGCCACAACCGGGTCATGACCAAGTGGCTGAGCAGCCAGCAGCCGGACGACTCCCGCGTGAAGCCGCCCTGCGAGCGCTACGACCTGTGCGGCGGTTGTCCGCTCATGCACCTGGACGCCGAGGGTCAGGCAGACGCGCGGTGGGAGATCGTGCGCGGTCAGCTGGACCTGGCGGGTCTCCAGGACGTACCGGTCGAGGGCCTGGTGCCGTCCCCAGACGGGCTCGCGGAGTACCGCACCTCTCTGCGACTCCTCATCGGCCGCAGCGACCGGGGCGCCGTGCGCGTCGGCGCTCCCGGCCGCGGCACGCGCCAGCCCGTGCCGATCCCGCACTGCCTGGTCGTGAGCGAGGAGCTCCGTCGGCTCATGCGCACCCTGGCTGGCCGCATCATCGACCTGGACATCCGGCCGTACGACGAGGGGCACGGGCTGCTGCGCTACGCGGTGGCGCGCCAGTCCCGCGCGTCCGGAGAGATCCTGTTGACCCTGGTGGCCGGCCGCAAGGACCGCATCCTGAACCAGCTGGCCGACGAGCTCACCCAGCGCCTGGACAAGCTGGTCGGCGTGCACCTGCACCTGAACAACGACGAGGGCAACAGCTTCTTCGATCGCGACGATCACGGCGAGGTGCGCACCCGCAACCTGCTGGGCCAGGACTTCATCACGGACCGCCTGGCCGACGTGGCGTTCCGCATCGGGCCGGGAGACTTCTTCCAGACCAACCCGGCCATGGCGGACCGGCTGGTCCGAGACGTGGTCGCCTTGACCGATCCCGCCCCGGGTGTGCCGGTCATCGATGCCTACAGCGGCGTCGGGGGCTTCGCTCTGGCGGTGGCCGACCACACCGGCTGGGCTCTGGGCATCGAGGGGCTCGGAGGTGCCGTGCGGCGGGCTCGGGAGAGCGCGTCGGCCCAGCGCATCCCGGCAGAATTCGTGCACGACGACGTCAAGCTGGCGCTGTTGGATCTGCCCAGGCGGCTCGCAGGGCGGCGACCGGTCTTCATCGTCGACCCGGCCCGACGCGGCCTCGAGGAGGGTGTGGTCGATGGCATCCACGCCCTGAACCCCGAGCGGATCATCATGGTCAGCTGCAACCCGGCGGCCATGGCCAGGGACCTGGCGCGGTTCCGCGATCTGGGCTGGACCATCGAACGCGTGCGGCCCTACGACATGTTCCCGAACACGCCGCACGTGGAGCTCGTGACCCGCCTCCGGCCACCGGACGGTGGGGCCCGGGATCCGGGCGCGAGGGGCCCCCGCAGGCGGCGGGTCCGAGGGTGATACCTTCCCGCGCGATGGTCCCAGTCCTGCTGCTCTCCCTGCTCCTGTCCCCCGTCGCGTGGGCCCAGGACACCGGCATCGACGAAGAGATCCCGCCCGAGGAGCCCCGCCTGGACGAGGACTTCTCCGAAGAGGACGACTACGAGTTCGAAGCCGAGGAAGAGGGGGAAGAAGACGCGGAACCAGAGCTCGCAGACGAGCCGGAGGAGCCGCTCTACGACGGTCCAGTCACCCAGGTGCTGGTGTCCGAGTTTCAGCCGGACAATCCGGACGCCGCTGGCTTCGCGGCGCTGCTGCGCCTGTTCCTCAACGACGAGCTCGACCGCCGCCCCGAGCTGCGGGCCGTGCCGGTCGAGGACGTGCCCGCCTTTGGCGAGCACAGCGCACTGGTGTACCTGGAGAGCTGTCCGCCGGGCGACCAGGTGGGCTGCGCCTGGGTCGTGGCCAAGCGTGTCCAGGTCGCCTATGCCCTCACCGGCGAGGTCGAGGCCCGCTACGACGGCAGCACCCGGGTCTCGGTGACGGTGATCGACGTCGCGGGAGCCCGCGAGGTCCTGAGCTTCGACGTCGAGCTGGCCATCGGCGACGACCAGGCCCTCGCTGACGCCGTCACCGAGCTGGTCGTGGCTGTCGCGCTAGGCGAGGTCGGCCAGGAACAGGACATCCGCGAAGCCGGCGAGATCGACGCCCCTCGGTCCAAGGCCGAGAACCAGATGATCGCCCAGGAACTCAGCCAGCTGACAGGCGAGCTGGGCGACGTGAGCGTCACCACCCGCGCCGACGCCATCGAGCGGCCCGAGTACACCGTCGACGACCTGGCCGACGACATGGCCAGCGACGCCATCCCCCCCTGGGAACAGCTCGGCATCCCCCCCGGTGAGTACCTGCGCTACAAGAACTCGGGGCTGACCCTGGTGCAGTGGCGGGCCGGGGCCTTGGGACGCAAGCGCCAGCTGACGGTGCGCCTCGAGGGCGGCCTGATGTACGGCGCCGTCGACACCCTCTATGAAGGCCGGTACGCCCTCGAGGTGAGCGGCACCGAGTTCGTCGTGGTCGAGGAATACGCCTGGCAGACCGTGCAGAACGCCACTGGCGGACATGGCGGCCTGTGGCTCGGCTTCGGCCTGCTGTCGATCGTCGAGGTCCAGGTGGGCGCCGGTCTGGTCACGGGGACCTACACCCTGCGGGTCGGCGGCGAACAGGCGGGAGACGATCCCCGGGAGCCCCAGGAACAGTCCACCCCTCAGGTGACCCCCTGGGCCGGAGCGCGGGTCCTCGCGGTGCCCCTGCCCTGGAGCCGCGTGCGGCCGATCCTGGGAGGTGGTGTACGGGTCCAGCGCGGCTACGGCTATGACCGCTTCTGGGACCAGGAGTCCCTCCAGGTCGATCCTCTCCCAGCACCCTGGTTGCTCGAAGTCCAGGCCATCCCCGGAGTCGAGGTCGGGCTGGCCCGCGGCCAGATCAGGCGCCGGGACAGCGGCTATGTGGTCCCCCCTGGGGTCGACATCTCGATCACGGTCCCTGTGGGTGTGATCGTGGGCGGTCGGCTGACCGACCGCTACCAGACGGACCAACAAGTGCTCAGCCCCGAGTCCTACACCGAGCCGCCGGGGTTCAGCCTGTTCTCGGCCGGCATCGAGATCGGGGCCACCGTGCGGCTGGGGGGCGCGCCCTTCCAGGCCGCGCGCAGCGTCGAAGACATCGACGAGCTCGGCGACGAAGAGGACTTCTAGCGATCACCCGCGCCCGATCCGCTCAGTTCGTCATCGGGAACAGGCGGGGAAACAGCTCGGAGAGCAACAGGTCCGGGACCTCTGTGAAGGCTTGATCCAGGACCTGGTCCAGGCTGCCGTCCACGTACATGGCTCGGAGCTCCTCGACATATGTGGAGCGTGCCTTGGGCTCGTCCGGAGCCTTCTGCATCGCCTTGGTCCTGGTCATCGCACCCTCTCGCTGGAGCGGCTCGTACCGCGTGGCAGGGGTCCATCCTGGTCCGCCCGTCTGCCCATGGTGTCGGACCTTTTGCAGCCCGGCTTGAGGGGTCAGCGACCCTCTCTGCAGCCCAAAGGACGACGCGGCGCCGACGGTCTGACCGCCGGCACCGCGCCGCACTTCCTGCCGGGAAGAGGTCTCAGCGCTCCTCGGCCCGCAGTCGGAACTTCAGGCGCTTCACACCTTGGGCACGGAGCTGGCACGCACGGCTCTCGGTCACACCGAGCACCTTGCCGATCTCCTTCAGGGTCAGGTTGTTGAGGTAGTACAGCGCGACGGCGGTGCGCTCCTTCTTGGGGAGGTTCTGCACGGCCCGGACCACGGCGCCGCGGAGCTCGGCCTTGCACCACAGCTCGGTCAGATCCTCGGAGTCGTCGGACAGCCGCTCGGACAGCGGGGTCAGGTTGTGATCGTCCACCGGGTTGTCCAGCGAGACCAGCTTGCGGACCTGGGCATCCCCGGCCAGGGCGTCGAACTGCTTCATGGTCAGCTCGAGGGCGTGGGCCAGCTCGCTGCGGCTGGGCTCCCGGCCGAGCTCGCGGTGCAGGGTGATCCGGGCGTCTTCGATCCGGTTGTACTTGCGACGGACACTGCGGGGGACCCAGTCGGCCTCGCGGAGGGCGTCGACGATGGCACCGCGGATGCGAATCTCGGCGTAGGCCTTGAAGGGGACTTCGCGGGAGGGGTCGAAGCGGTCGACGGCGTCGATCAGGCCCAGGGCGCCCACGTTGATGAGCTCGTCCACGTCGACACAAGACGGGAACCGCCGGACCATGCGGCAGGCAATCGTACGGACCAGGGGGTAGTGGTCCAGGATGAGCTGTTCCCGGCTGTCCTGCTGCTTCTGGGGACTGAGTGCCGTTGCGACCATGAGATTCCTCCGCCTGGGGGATGCTGACTGACCTCCTGCATTGCAGGGGGTGTGCCAGGATCGGCAGAGCCTGATCTCAGGTAGTTACGGCGAGGATCCGACGAATCGTCTCGTCTCTGATACGGGTTGAAGATCACTCCCGTATCCAAAGACACCCCGTCCTCTGGGGCACTTCTTAAGGATCGGATCAGGGAGAACCGGCCTTCAGTCCTTGTTTGCTCGAAGTGTGTGTGTGGCGCTGCGGGCATCCTTCAACGTCGACAGACCCGCTGCGATAGAGTGCGGCCCTCTCGATGCAAGACCCCGGACAGAGCGCGAGCCCCCAGACCGTCTTCGGACGGGTCGCGTACACCGTCATGCACCGCCGCAAGCCGACCATCCTGGCGCTGGTGGTGAGCCTGCTGATCGCGTTCGCCTGTGCCTCCCAGCTGCGGGTCGACACCAACCTGCTCAGCCTGATGCCGGCCGAGGAGCCCTTCATCCAGGCCCTGCACCAGCTGGAGCGGTCCGGGTCGGGCATGAACCTGCTCACGATCAACGTGAGGGGACCCGACGACGACGTGAAGTCCTTCCTGGGCGAGCTGGCCGACGAGCTCGAGGCGAGCGACAACGTCGAGCACGCCATCTTCGATCTCGACCCCGAGCTGTGCTGGCGCATCGGCATGCTCCAGCTCCCGCCCGACGAGCTCAAGACGATCCGCGACCGGGTCCAGGGCGCTCTGGCGCTGGGGCCGGCGAGTGCCAATCCCCTCATCGCCGGACGGCTCTTCGACCTGGGACCGCTCACGGAGAAGCTCACGCGCGCGGACTGCGCGGCGATGCTGAAGACCGAGTCCGGACTGACCCGGATGGTCATCAAGCCGGTCACGCCGCCCCAGGACGTGCAGTTCGCCCGAGTCATCGTGGCCGAGGTCGACGAGACCCTGGCCCGGCTCGACCCGGCCAGCCGCAACGTCGACGTGGTCTGGATCGGTGGCCCCTATCGCCACAATGTCGAGGACTACGAGGCCGTCGTGGCCGACATGAAGTGGACCGGCATCGCGGCGTTCACCCTGGTGTTCGGGCTGTTGAGCCTGGCCTTCCGGGACGTCAAGGTGCTGGGCCTGATCTTTGCGCCCTTGCTGTGCGGGGCGGCGTGGACCTTTGGCTTCGCCGGTGTCACGATCGGCTATCTCAACATGTTCACGTCGTTCTTCGGCGCGATCCTGGTGGGCCTGGGCATCGACTTCACGGTGCACCTCTATGCCCGCTATCGGGAGGAAAAGGAGAACCTCGGCAACGTCGAAGCGGCGGTGATCAAGGCCTGGGACGCTGTCGGACCGCCCTGTGGCGCGGCGGCCATCACGACCATGGGCGGCTTCCTGGCGTTGCTGTTCGCCCACTTCGAGGGCTTCTCCCAGTTCGGCCTGCTGCTAGGCGCAGGGGTCATGTTCTGCCTGGCCGGTGTGGTGATCGTGCTTCCGCTGCTGATCCAGTGGCGGGAGAAGAGCCCGAACACCTGGACCCGCACGGTGCCGGCGGGACAGCAGGGAGAGATGCCCACCTACCGTGGGGCGCCGCTGACCTTGCTGCTCCTGGTGCTGGTCACCGTCGTGGCGGCCTTCCTGGTGCCGCGGAACACCTTCGAGTACGACGTCTCCGAGCTGCGGCCCCAGGGCCAGTCCTTCAGCGACCTGAACGACGACCAAAAGGACCTGGTCATGCAGTCGTTCACGCCCCTTGTGGCGACCTACCCCGACATGGAGGCCCTGCGCACCGGGCAGACCCGGCTCGAGGGCCTGATCGGCAAGGGTGCATTCCAGGAGGTCTCATCGGTCTTCAGCCTGGCGTCGCTGCTTCCGGCGGACATGGACGAGCGCCTGGGCGTGGTCGGCGAGATCTCGGCCTACGTGGACGAGCCGAATTTCCAGTACCTGCCAGCCCAGGTCCAGGCCAACCTGGCCCAGCTGGGGGGCGCGGAGCTCTCGCCGCTGACCCGGGACCAACTCCCCGCCGGCCTGTTGCACCTGCTGGGCGCGGCCGAGGGCGGCAATCGCCTGCTGCTGATCCCCACCGGCAACATGTGGGACCTTCGGGACTGCGCCCGGCTGGTCGAGGTCGTGCCTGGGAAGATCCCGGACGCGCCGGTGGCGTCCCAGTATCTGGGCATGGGTCGACTGTTCGAGGTGGTCAAGGTCGACGCGCCCCGGGTCACCATCCTGGCCTTCGTGTTGGTGCTGCTCGGGGCTCTGCTGGACCTGAGGCGGATCCGGGACGCCTTTGCGTCGGTCGCCGTGCTGATGAGCGGGATGTTGTGGGCCGGGGCGGCGCTGGCCATCCTGAACATCAAGATCTCCATCGTGAACTTCATCGGCATCCCGATCCTGCTGGGCATCGGGGTCGACGTGGTCATCCACCTCCAACATCGGCTGCGCGAGGAGGGCCCTGGCGGCGTGCTGCGGGTCCTGGCCACCACCGGCTGGGCGGCGGGGGTGAGTGTGACCACCACGGCGCTGTCCTTTGCCTCGCTGGCCTTTGCGAGCAGCCAGGGCATCAAGTCCCTGGGGCTGCTGGTGCTCGTGGGGCTCGCGGCGGTGACCTTCTGCGCCTTTGCGATGCTGCCCATCGGCTGGATGGCGGCGTGGAAGGACGAGGCCGACAAGGAGCGTCGCGAGGGCTCCGGGCGCCACACGCCGGTCACGTAGTCAGGGCGTCAGGGCAGCAGGATCTTGCGCACGAGGGTGGCGGTGAGATCGTGCCCGTCCAGGAAGGCCAGCCGCACGTCGCTGGCGGCGTCGCTCACCTGGATCCGGGCCACGTCCGGGTGGTCGAAGCCGTCGCACACCAGTCGGGTCGGCCGGCGGGCCGGGAACAGGCTCTCGACGGTCACCGTGGCTTCGTGGGGCAGGTTCAGCGGGGCCATCTTGGGCGCGTGAGGGCAGATGGCCGTCAGCTGCATCAGGCGCAGGCGCGGGTGGCAGGCCGCGTTGCCAGCGCTGAAGGCGTAGGCGGTCGAGCCCAGGGCTGTGGAGATGATCAGCCCGTCGCACACGACACGCTCGACCACCTGCACGCCGTCGACCTGGACCCGCAGCTGGGCCGTCTGGCCGGTGGAGCGCTCCAGGTAGACGTCGTTGAGCGCCACGTCGGTGAGCGGATTCCCGTCCACGGTCTGGGCCTGGACCTGGAGCCGTGGCACGCGGAGCTCACTCCAGGCCGACGTGGCCAGGCGCTCGACCAGGCCCTCCAGCTCGGCCGGGGGCACGTCGTTGAGCATGAAGCCCACCCGGCCGGCGTTGAGACCCATGTACAGGGGCTCCGGCCCGCCGGCGCGGATCGACGCCAGCAGGAAGCCGTCGCCGCCCAGGACCAGCTGCAGGTCCGGGGGCAGCGCTACCCCGGTCAGCAGAGGCGTCAGGCGCTCTGCCAGGGCCTGGGCGCGGTCGTTGCGGGGGTCCGCTCTCAGCACTCCTGGAGCTTAGCGCGGGTGGGCTGTGGCATCCTCCGCGTTCATGCGGCTCCAGCGGTACCACGGCCTCGGCAACGACTACCTGGTGCTCCAGGAACCCGATGGACTGGAGGCTCTGGACCCGGGCCTGGTCAAGGCCCTGTGCGATCGCCACACCGGGGTCGGGGGCGATGGGGTCCTGCTGCCGACTGCGGGCGGGGGCGTGCGCATCTACAACCCAGACGGCTCCCAAGCGGAGAAGTCCGGCAATGGCCTGCGCATCTTCGCCCAGTACCGGGTGGACCACTGCGGGGCCCCGAGGAGCTTGGAGCTGGGCCTGCCCCTGTTGGGCACGACGGTGCGGGCCCGGGTGGACGAGGACGGGGTGACGGTCGCGATGGGCATCGCCCGCTTTCCGGGCCCGGTCTCGCTGGACGCCGCCGGTGACACCCTGGCGGCGATCCGGGTCGACGTGGGCAACCCCCACTGCGTGATCTTCCAGGACGCGGAGCTGGACGCGCTGCCCTGGCGCACCTGGGGCCGGCTCCTCGAGGTCCACCCCCACTTTCCCGACCGCACCAACGTCCAGGTCGCGCGGGTCCTGGGGCCCGATCGGGTCGCTGCCCGGATCTGGGAGCGGGGAGCGGGCGAGACGGCCAGCAGCGGCTCCAGCAGCAGTGCGGTGGCCGCCGCGGCGGTCCACACCGGGCGGCTCGCGCGCGGTCGGATCGCCGTCGTCATGCCCGGCGGCACGCTGCACGTCGACGTCGGGGCGGACTGGGAACTGTCTCTGCGCGGCCCGGTGGCACACGTCGCGACGATCGAGGTGTCGTCGAGCTGGCTCGCCGCCCAGGGTGTTCGCAAGCATTGACGCTGGCCCCTCTGACCCGCATCATGTCTACAGTCCGGCCGAACTCGACGAGGAGTCCCCAGTGCGCGTGATGTTGATGCGCGCTCCCGCCAAGCACACGGTGGAGAGCGAGGTCCCCGAGGCCGTCGAGGCGGAGAACCTCTCCTACCCGCCCTTGGCGCTGCTCTCGATCGCTCAGTTCCTGCTGACCCACACGGATCACCAGGTCACGATCCTGGACGCTCAGCTCCACAACTACAGCTACGAAGAGGTCGAGGAGAAGATCCGCGAGTACGCCCCCGACGTGGTCGGCGTCACGGTCTACACGGTCGGCCTGGTCGACACCCTGCGCACGGTCAAGACGGCCCGGGCCTGTCCTTCGGTCAAGCACGTCGTGCTGGGTGGCCCGCACATCAGCGACTTCCCGAGGGAAGCGGCGGAGCTGCCTGGGGTGGACGCGGTGGTCAAGGGCGAGGGCCAGGAGCCCATGCGGCTCTTGTGCGACGCCTGGGCCCGCGGCGAGGAACCGCGGGGCATCCCCGGGGTGGTCGCCCACCCCGACGACCCCATCCCGCAGAACGACACCTACTACTCCAACGACCTCGACGACTACCCGATCCTGGACCGCACCCTCATCGAGTACGACCGGTACTACGACGTCATGGGCCAGGGCGGCATCTTCAGCACGATGATCACCAGCCGGGGCTGCCCCTACCGGTGCACGTTCTGCAACACCCCGCGGCACCGCTACCGGGTCATGAGCCCATCGAGGGCTTGTGACGAGATCCAGGCCTGCCTGGACCTGGGCATCAAGGAGATCTACTTCGTCGACGACACCTTCAACATCACGAACAAGCGCGTGCACGCGCTGTGCGACGAGATCCTGGCTCGCGGGCTGGAGTTCTCGTGGACCGTGCGCTTCCGCGTCAAGGGGGTCGACCGCGAGCTGCTGGAGAAGATGAAGGCCGCGGGCTGCGGTCGGATCCAGTTCGGCGTGGAGCAGGGCACCGAAGAGGGCCTGCTGCGGCTCAAGAAGGACGTGACGGCGAGGGAGATCCAGTACGCCTTCCGGCTCTGCCGCGAGGTCGGCATCAACACGGTCGCCTACTTCATGATCGGCACGCCGACCGAGCGCAGCCGCCAGGACGTGCTGGACACCATCGACTACTCGATCCGGCTCAAGCCGGACTTCGTCATGTACAACATCCTCAC
>CAZFLE010000141.1:0-18616 GCA_964519895.1 uncultured Enterobacterales bacterium
CTAGGCGCTACAGCCCCTTGGTGAACAGCTCTTCCAGATCGCGCTTCTTGCCTGCGCCCGTGCGCTGGCCGATCACCTGGCCGCCCTTGAACACGAGCAGGGTCGGGATGTTGCGCACGTTGTAGTTCATCGCCGTCTGGCGGCTGTGGTCCACGTCGACCTTGACGACCTTGACCCGGCCTTCGTACTCGCCAGCGAGCTCGGCCAGGGTCGGTGCGATGGCCTTGCACGGGCCACACCATGTGGCCCAGAAATCGACGACCACGGGCGTGTCGGACTCGAGCACCAGGCTGGAGAAGTCGTTGTCGGTCGCGTTGGCGATCAGGTCGCTGGCCATGGTGTGTCCTCGCTAGAGATCGTTGGAGTCCGCCGCGGGCGTGCGGTCGCAGTCCCGCTCTACTAAGATCGAGCCGGGCCAGGGACAAGACCCTGATGGCGCCCCCCTCCCAGAACCTGCTCAACCGCCGAGTCGCCCTCGATGGTCCCGGTGTCTCCACCCCTTCCTGAGTTTCTTCGTCTGTCGCGAGAGGGCGCTACGGGCGAGCTCTGGTTCCGGCTGCGCGGGCGCCAGATCGGGGTCTCGCTCCACCAGGGCGGCGTCATGCAGGTGGTTGGACTGCCGGAGCTGATCATGCTGGAAGGCCACCGGCTCACCGCCTCGGTCAACACCGGCGACATGCTCAGCGACATCGGCACGGCCGTGGCGGGCGGGGTCCCCCCCGACGAAGCGATGGACGCTGCTGGCTGGGGGCTGGGCCGCTTCCTCACGCGGGTCGCCCACGACGACGACGCCACGGCGGCCTGGGACGAGGGCGTCGAGCCGCCCAAGGGCGCCTTCCCCTTGCCCATGCCGGTGCTCAAGAGCCTGGCCAAGGGCTTGTCCGAGGCCCGGACCCCGGACATGGTCCAGCAGCACTGGCGCAACAAGACCGTGCTGGTCGTGCGGCCCTCCGACATGGCCAAGGACCTGGACAACACCCGCGGGCTGAGCCCGGTCGCTGCCCGTGCCCTGAACCTGGCCAGCGGTGGCGAGGTGCTCGCCGACCTGGTGGAGCGACTGATCGGCGGCAATCCCAGGCGGCGGACCAAGACCTGGTGGGCCATCGACCTGCTGCTCGAGACCGGGCTGCTGGTGTTCCAAGAGGTGTCCGCCGCCCAGGTCGAGATCGAGGACGAATTCGACGAATCCGACGTGGATCTGGAGACCAAGTCCGACACCGCCGACGACCCCCTTGCTGCTGATCCAGCGGTCGTCCGGATGCACCGCCAGTACCGCAAGCTCCTGAAGATGCGCCCGCTTGCCGCCCTGGAGATCAAGGTGGTGAACCCCGAGGAAGGGCTCAAGGTCGACGTGGTCCGCGAGGCCTTCCGCCGTGCGGCCAAGAAGTACCACCCGGACAAGTTCACGGGAGAGCACGCGTCGCTGCGGCGGGCCGCGGCTCTCTGCTTCCAGGTGCTGGGTGAGTACAAGTCGTTGATGGAGGAGCCGAGGCACCTGGCGATGGAGCTCGAGCGCATCGCCCAGGAGCGCAAGGGGCGTGCCCACGTCAAAGAAGACGACCGGGTCAAGGCCAAGGTGCTCTACAACAAGGGCAATAGCTTCTTCCGCAACCGCGCCTACGGGGCCGCGCGAGACGCCTTTGCCGAGTCGGTCATCCTGGACCCGGACTTCAAGATGGCCCGGGCTCGCCACACCCACTGCCGCGCCGTGCTCAAGGAGATCCCCTACGAGAAGGCCTACATGGCGCTCAACGAGATCGAGGCCGACAACGTCGGCGAGAAGATCGAGCTGCTCTTCTTGACCGCCTGGCTCCTGAAGCTCCTGGGCCGCGAACAAGACGCCATCAAGCAATACAAGGCCATCCTGGAGCGCAACCCGGAACACCGGGAGGCGCTGCGCGAGGTCCGGCTGTGGGAGAAGCGAGCCCCCGAGCGCAGCAGCACGTCCCGACGGGGCGGCAAGGCCACAAAGGACGCCAAGGAGGACACGGCGTCGTCCGGCTTCTTCCGGTCGATCCGCAAGCGCAGGGGAAGCTGACCCCGGCCGGAGCGACTACTGGAGGCCCCAGACCAGCCCCCGAGGAGGCCCCATCGATCGCGTCCTGCTGATGCTGGCCCTGTTGGGCTACCTGGGCTCTGGGGCCGGCAGTCTGTGGACGTCTGACCGCGCCGGGGGCCGCGCCATCGTCTGGCTGGGGTGGGGTGCTGTGGCTCTTCACCTCTCCGGGCTCATCGTCTGGGGCCTGCGCATCGACGCTCTGCCGCTCACCGGCTCTGGCGACAGCTTCGCCAGCCTGGCCTTGCTGGTCGGCGCGGGCAGCTTGTACGCCCGGCGCCTGCCGCGAATGGAGCTGCTGGAGGGGGTGCTGAAGCCCGTGGCCGCGGTCCTGTTGGCGCTGGGGCTGGTGCTGCCCACAGAGACCGCCGCGTCCGACGTAGAGGGGCTCTGGCTGGTCGTCCACATCGGCGGCATGGTGCTTGGCGTCGCCGGCCTGGCGCTCTCTTTCGGGGCCTCGGTGGTCTGGCTGCGGGTGCGGGCGCGGCTGAAGTCCAAGCGGCTCGCGGGACTGAGCCGGCTGCCGTCGCTGGACCAGCTGGATCGCTTGAACACCCGCTTCACCCTGCTGGGCTTCGCCGCCCTGACCGTCGGCATCTCCGCGGGAGGCGTCTGGGCACACTTCGACGGCTTCCCGAGCCTGGACCCGACGATCGTCATCACCCTGTTGTTGTGGGCCTGGTACGCCGTGGCCATCCAGCTCCGGGTGGTGTCGGGCTGGCGCGGGCGGCTCGCCGCGGTGTTCTCGGTGGTCGGCTTCGCCGTGATGCTGCTCTGCTACGTCCTGATCCAGATCACCTACCAGGGCTGGCACGCGTGACCGGTGGTCACGAGGTGGTGGTGGTAGGGGTCAACCACCGCACAGCGCCGGTGGAGCTGCGGGAGAGGCTGGCCATGCCGCCAGACCGGCTCCAGGAGCGGCTGAGCTCGCTGCGGACCGAGCGCGGGCTCGACGAGGCCGTGATCCTGTCCACCTGCAACCGGGTCGAGATCTACGCGCTCGCTCCCCGAGAGACGGGGCCAGCCGACATCGTGAGCTGGCTGGCGGGCACCCACGGGCTGGGGACTCGGGAGCTCGAGCGGCACAGCCTGGCCCTGCACGGCGAGCCCGCGGTCGCGCACCTGTTCCGGGTGGCTTCCTCGCTGGACTCGATGGTGGTGGGGGAGCCCCAGATCCTGGGTCAGCTCAAGACCGCCTTTGCGGCGGCGCTGGAGGGCCGGGCCATCGGACAGCCCCTCCAGCGGCTGATGCACGGTGCCATCCGAGTCGCCAAGCGGGTGCGCACAGAGACCCGCATCGGTCGGGAGCCGGTCTCGGTCGGACGCGCCGGCACCGAGCTGGCCCGCCAGGTCTTCGGGGACCTGGCCGGGCGCACGGCCATGCTGGTCGGCGCCGGCGACGTGGCGCGGCTGGTGGCGCGGTCCATGTTGGGCCATGGGCTGGGGGAGCTGGTGGTGGTGAACCGGACCTATGGGCGAGCCGCCGAGCTGGCGGCATCGTTCGATGGCACCGCAGCCCACCTCGATCAGCTCCAGCGCTACCTGGAAAAGGTGGACGTGGTGATCACCAGCACCGCGGCGGACCACCACGTCATCACCCGGGATGACCTGGCCCGGATCATGCGCCTGCGACGCTATCGGCCGCTGTTCTGCATCGACCTGGCGGTGCCCCGCAACATCGATCCCGGGGTCAACCGGCTCGACGGCTGCTTCGTCTTCAACGTGGATGACCTGACGGACGTGGCCCGCCAGGGGCTGGAGCGTCGCCAGGAAGAGGCCCAGGCCGCCGAGCGCATCGTGGCCGAGGAGGCCGGTCGGTGCTACCGCAGCCTGGGGGCGCTCAAGGCCGAGCCGGTCATCGCTGCGATGACCCGCAAGGCCGAGGCCGCCCGTCAGGCGGAGCTCGCTCGGAGCGCCCCGGTCCTGGCGACCCTGGACCCCGAGCAGCGTCGGGTGGTCGACGCCATGACGCGGTCGATGTTCAAGCGCTTCCTCCACGACACCATCCGGGCCACGCGAGACGTCGCAGCCAGCGGCGACGACGCTGCTCTGGCCTTGCTCGAAGAAGCCTTCAATGCGGCCCAGGACGTCGGGGAGGAGGAGTGAGCCTGACCATCGGGACCCGTGGCTCTGCCTTGGCTCTGGCCCAGACCCGTCAATTCGCGGCGGAGCTCGAGCGAGCGGCGGGGGTCGAGACACGCTTGCAGATCATCTCGACCCGGGGGGACCGGATCCAGGACCGGCCTCTGGTCGCGATCGGCGGCAAGGGCTTGTTCACCCTGGAGCTCGAAGAGGCCCTGCGAAGCGGCGAGATCCAGCTCGCCGTGCACTCCCTCAAGGACCTCCCGACCGACGACCCGGCGGGGCTGGTCATCGGCTGCGTGCCGCGCCGGGCGTCCCCCTGGGACGTGCTGATCGGCCACCGACTGGCCGAGCTGCCCAAGAGGGCCGTGATCGGCACCGGCAGCCTGCGCCGTCGGGTCCAGCTGCTCGCAGCCCGGCCGGACCTGGTCATCCGAGACATCCGCGGCAACGTCGACACCCGGCTGCGCAAGCTCCGCGAGCAGCCCTTCGACGCCATCGTCCTGGCCCGGGCGGGGATGCAGAGGGTCGGGCTGGACCTGGGCGACACGGCTCACGAGGACCTGGACCCGGCGGTCTGTCTGCCCGCGCCAGCCCAGGGCGCTCTGGGCATCCAGTGCCGGGGAGACGACACCGCGACCCTCGCCGCCCTGGCGCACGTCGCCTGTGCCGAGACCACCACCTGCGTCACCGCCGAGCGCGCCTTCCTGGCGACGGTCGAGGGCGGCTGCAACGTGCCGGCCGGGGCCTACGCCACAGTGCGGGACGGCGTCTTGACCCTCGAGGCGATGCTGGCCGACGACGCCGGCCGGATCGTGCGCCAACAGGTCGCTGCCCATGCCGATCACGCGGTGGCGCTGGGGGTGTCCCTGGCCGAGCAGCTGAGGGCTGCCCTGGCCTGACCCTACTGGGTGGTGCTGGTACCGGTGTCGCCGGGCTGGGCACAGACCCCGTCGCAGGACGCCGGCTCGGGGTCTTCACACCCGGCGCTCTCGATCTCGTCGACGCAGTCACGGCCCAGGGCGGCGTCGAAGGCCACGCAGCTGAAGCCCGTGTCGGCGGGGCCTTCGCCAGCGACGCAGCTGTCGACGTCGTCGTAGGTGAGCACGTCGAGCAGGTCGCAGCGGTCGTACCAGTCACAGGCCGCCGTGGCCCGGTCGTCGGCGAAGTCCGCCTGGGAGTAGCATCCGGTCGTGAGCAGCAGCGCGAGCACCATGTCCCGTCCCTATCGCGTCCTGCTGACCCGGGCGGACAACCGGAGCCTGAGCGAGCCGCTGGTCGCTGCGGGGCTCGCCGTGGTGGAGGTCCCGCTCATCGGGCGGGTGCCCTTGACGCGACCGCTGCCCGAGACGAGGGCCGGGGACTGGGTGGCCTTCAGCTCCGTCGCTGGGGTGGCTCACGCCGCCGACCTGGGCCGCGGTCCGGTCGCTCTGGCTGCGGTGGGTCCCCAGACCGCGGCGGCCCTCGCCAGTGCGGTGCGGGCACCCGACGTGGTGCCGAGTCGAGGGCATGCCGCGGGTCTGGCCGAAGCCCTGGGGGAGCGGGTGCGAGGGCGCCGGGTCTGGCTGCCCGGGCCCACCGGGGGGCGCTCAGGTCTCCGCCAGGCCCTCGAGGCGCTCGGCGCCCAGGCGGTCGAGGTGGCGGTCTATGAGACGGTCTGTCCCGACGGTGCCGCCATGGCGCTCGCCCGTGCACGTCCCTTTGACGCCGTGGCGCTGGCGTCGGGCTCTGCCGCGCGGCACTTCCTGGCCGCCGGCGGGGACCCGGACTGCCCTGTGGCGGCCATCGGGCCGTCGACCACGTCCGTCTGCCAGGCCCTGGGACTCCACGTGGCTGCGGTCGCAGAGCCCCACACGGCCGCTGGGCTGGTGGCCGCGCTGATCGCGCTCAGCCGCAGAACCGACGGGTGAGGTCCTTGGTCAGGTTCTTCTGGTGGGACTCCAGGGTCCCGCCGCCGATCTCCAGGAGCTTTGCGTCTCGCCAGAGCCGCTCCACCGGGTACTCCGTGCAGTAGCCGGCACCGCCCAGGACCTGCATGGCATTGTCGGCGACCTCTTTGCCCATCGGTGCGGCGAAGAGCTTGCAGGCGTCGGAGCCGATCCGGTTGCGCTGTCCCGGGCCCACGTCCTGGGCGACCTTGTAGATCAAGCAGCGGGCCGCCTCACAGGCGGCGTAGCTCTCGGCGATGTAGCGCTGGATCTGTCCGTAGCGGTTGATCGGCTGGCCAAAGGACTTCCGCTCCTCGCCATAGCGGATCATGATGTCCAGGCAGCGGTCGGCGATGCCGAGGCTCATCGCGGCCAGGGTCAGGCGCTCGATCTCCAGGTTGCGCATCATGTGGGTCACGCCGCCGCCCTCGACCCCGAGCAGGTTGGCGACGGGGACCTCGCAGTCCTCGAAGATGAGCTCGGACATGGTGCTGCCGCGCATACCCAGCTTGGGGATCTTGTTGCTGCTGGAGAAGCCCGGGCAGTCCCGGTCCACCAGCAACGCCGTGACCCGGCCGTCGACCTTGGCGTAGACCAGGAAGACGTGGCCCTCGGGGCCGTTGGTGATGTAGGTCTTGGTGCCGTTCATCACGTAGACGTCGCCCCGGCGCACGGCGCTGGTGGCCATGCCCAGCACGTCGGTGCCGAAGCCGGGCTCGGTCATGCCCATGCCGCCGACCCACTCGCCGCTGAGCACGTGGGGCAGGTAGCGGGCCTTCTGCTCGTCGTTGGAGCAGTAGTAGAAGTTGTTCACGAACAGCATGGCGTGGGCCAGGTACGCCAGGCAGAAGCCCGGGTCCGACTTGCTCAGCTCGTGGTGGGCGATGACCGCCGCCACCGTGTCCATGCCCGCCCCGCCGTGCTCTTCGGGGACCGTGATGCCGAGCAGTCCCAGGTCCCCCAGCTTGCGGAACAAGGGCAGGTTGAGCTTGCCGAGCTGGTCGAATTCGGCCGCCTGGGGCTCGACCTCTGCCGCCGTGAAGTCGCGCACCATCTCGCGCAGCATCTGGTGCTCTTCGGTCGGCTCGAACAGGTCTTGGGCCATGGGTGCTCCGGGGCCGTCCCATAACGCAGCCCGTGATACGGGCGGGCTGGTCGCTGCTGGAGACTCCGATGGCCGATGCCCCGCGCAAGATGTTCCTCATCGACGGCAGCAACCACGCATTTCGCGTCTTCTTCGCGCTGCCCCGTATGACCGCCGGCGGGTTCCCCACGGGAGCCCTGCTGGGCTTCGCGAACATGCTCAGGAACCTCGAGGAGGTCCACAAGCCCGACTACATCGTGGTGGTCTTCGACAAGGGCGCCAGCTTCCGGATGGACCTGTACCCGGAGTACAAGGGCCACCGCCCGGAGATGGATCCGGAGCTGCGGGCCCAGTGGCCGCACTTCGACGAGCTCGTCGAGGCCTGGGGCTACAAGTCCCTGTCCATGGTCGGCTTCGAGGCCGACGACATCATCGCGACCATGGCTCGCCGCTGGGCCGGTCCAGAGCTCGAAGTCTTCCTGGTCACGGGCGACAAGGACTTCTACCAGCTGGTCGACGACCACGTCTCGATCCTGGACCTGATGAAGAACAAGGTCCTCAAGCACGAGGGCGTGCAGGACAAGTTCGGGGTGGGACCGGAGCGGGTGGTCGACGTCCAGGCCCTCGCGGGGGACTCCAGCGACAACGTGCCCGGGGTGACCGGCATCGGCATCAAGACAGCGGCCAAGCTCATCAACCAGTACGGGTCCCTGGACGAGCTGTTGGAGCGGGCCGACGAGGTCAAGGGCAAGCGGGGCGAGAACCTGCGCAACGAGCGCGAGCGGGCCCTGCTGTCTCGCAGGCTGGTCACGCTGGTGACCGACGTTCCTCTGGACCTGAGCCTCGCCGACCTCCAAGAGCATCCCCGCGACGTCGCCAAGCTCAAGGCGCTCTTCGTCCAGTGGCAGTTCCGCACCCACCTCAAGAACCTGGAGTCCAGCGGGGTGCGCACCCCCACGACCGTGGATCGCAGCCAGTACCGCTGCCTGCGGTCGGTGGCCGACGTGCGGGCTGCCGCCGAAGCGATCCGGGCGGCCGGCCAGGTGGCCTTCGATCTCGAGACCACGTCCCTGGACCCTCTCCAGGCCGAGCTCGTGGGGCTGTGTCTCTGCTGGGGACCCACCGACGCGGTCTACGTGCCCATAGGTCACACCGATCCGGGCCCCGGGGGGCAGCTGACCCAGGCCCAGGTCATGGACATCCTGGGGCCACTGCTGGCTGACCCCGCGCTGCCCAAGCTGGGCCAGAACCTGAAGTACGACCACGCCGTGATGGCCCGCCTCGGCTTTGCCTTCGAGGGCATCGCCAGCGACACCATGCTGGCCGACTACCTGGTCGAGCCCGACCGGGCCAAGCACGGTCTCGACGACCTGGCCCTGCGATACCTGGGCCACGACATGGTCAAGTTCGAGGACCTGGTCCAGCCCGCGCCGGAACAGGGGGACCTGTTCTCGGCCCCGGGCGCCGGAGAGCAGACCTTTGCCGACGTGCCTCTGGACAAGGCCGCGGAGTATGGCGCCGAGGACGCCCACGTGGCCTGGCTGCTCCACCACAAGCTCGCGCCCCGGCTGGAAGAGCGCGAGCTGACCGGGGTGTATCGGGACATCGAGGTCCCGCTGGTCCCCGTGTTGTCACGCATGGAGTCCGCGGGCATCGGCGTCGACGTGGCGCTGCTCAAGGCCTATGCCCAGGAGCTCACCACGCGCATCGCCGACGCCGAGCAGGCCTGCTACGACCTGGCGGGCAAGAAGTTCACCATCGGCTCGCCCAAGCAGCTCCGGGTCATCCTGTTCGACGAGCTCGGCCTGACCCCGATCAAGCGCACCAAGACCGGGCCCTCGACCGACGCCGACACCCTGGAGAAGCTCCAGCGCCACCACCCCCTGCCGGCGGCGATCCTGACCTATCGGGCGCTCACCAAGCTCAAGAGCACCTACGTGGACCCGCTCCCCGGCTTTGCATCGCCGGTGGATGGCCGCATCCACACCAGCTTCCACCAGGCCGTCGCAGCGACCGGTCGCCTGTCGTCGAACAACCCGAACCTGCAGAACATCCCCATTCGCACCGAAGACGGCAAGCGCATCCGGGAGTGCTTCGTCGCTCGGGACGGCCACGTCTTCCTGTCCTGTGACTACAGCCAGGTCGAGCTCCGCATCCTGGCCCACTACTGCCAGGAGGGGCCGCTGGTCGAAGCCTTCCAGGCCGGCCAGGACATCCACCGGCGCACCGCGTCAGAGGTGTTCGGCGTGCCCATGGACCAGGTCACGCCAGAGCAGCGCTCGGCGTCCAAGGCGATCAACTTCGGTATCGTCTACGGCATGAGCGCCTTTCGGCTGTCCAACGAGCTCGGCATCCCTCGCGGGACTGCCCAGGAATACATCGACGGCTACTTCGACCGCTACAGCCAGGTCGCCCGAGTGATCGAGGATTTCAAGGCCCAGGCCCGGGACACCGGGCACGCCACGACCCTGTGGGGCCGCAAGCGCCCGATCCGGGACATCACCGCCAAGAACCAGCGGGTGGTGTGGGCCGCGGAGAGGCTGGCTGTGAACACCCCGATCCAGGGCTCGGCGGCCGATCTGATCAAGTGCGCCATGCTCGCAGTCGATCGCCGCCTGGCCGCCGAGCACCCCAACGCCCGGCTGCTCCTCCAGGTCCACGACGAGCTCCTGCTCGAGGTGCCGCTGGAAGACCTGGACGCCGTGCGAGCGTTGGTGGTCGAAGAGATGGAGGCCGCAGGCGACCTGAGGGTGCCCCTCAAGGTCGATGCCGGCCACGGACGTACCTGGGCCCAGGCCCACTGAGGACACCATGGACAAGACCCCACGCGAGGTGGACGCCGAGCTCGTCCAGGCCATCCGGGACGGGGACCCCAGTGCCTACCGGGGCCTGGTCGAGCGCTACCAGGGGCGCGTCTACGCGCTCATCTGCGGCATGGTTCGGGACAAGGAAGAGGCCCGGGACCTGACCCAGGATGCCTTCATCAAGGCCTACAAGAACCTGGACCGCTTCCGGCTGGAGTCCAGCTTCTACACCTGGCTCTACCGCATCTCCATGAACGTTGCGATCGACCACATCCGCAAGATGAAGAAGCGCCAACACGAGGCCTTCGACGAGGGCATCGCGGCCCGCGATGCCGACGGCGCGATCGCCGCCGCCCACGATCGCGGCAACCCGGACAAGGCCCTGCACCGACGCCAGCTCAACGAGCAGATCTTCGACGCGCTCGACAAGCTCAGCCCGGACCATCGCCAGGTGATCCTGCTGCGCGAAGTCGAAGGACTCTCCTACAAAGAGATCGCCCAGACCATGGACATCGCCGAAGGCACCGTGATGTCCCGGCTCTTCTATGCCCGGCGCAAGCTCCGGGACGTGCTGAAGGATCTGTTGCCCGCGTCCGAGGCTTCGTGAATGAACCCCCGGAACGCCCGTCTGAGCCTCCACACCCCGGAGGGTCCGTGACAGCGCAGCAGGACACACTTGCGCGGCTCGACCAGCTGCTGATGCGTGTTCTCGACGGTGAAGCCACCGTCGAGGAGCGCCGCGAGCTGTTGTCCCTGCCGGACAGCCAGGTCCAGCTGGCCGAGCTGCGGGGTCTGTCCGGCGTGCTCCTGGACGCGGTCCGCGCGGCGGCGGGAGACACCCCCGAGCTCGCGGATCCCGTGCTCCAGGCACTGGGGCGAGACGAAGGCTGGAGCGCGATCTCGGCGGCCATGCGCTCGGTCGTCGCGCACCCTGTCGACGTCGCCGACGGCGTGATGGCGGCTCTCGCGCTCGCAGACCCGGTCGACGCGGCGTTCTCCGAGCTCCGCGCCCTGGCGGCCGAGCCGGTCGACGTGACCGACGTTGTGATGGCGGCGATCCTGGGCGATGCGCCGGCCGAGGCACCCGTGGCGGCGGCCGACAAGCTCGACCAGGCCACCACCGAAGCGTGGATCTCCGCCCTGCACGACGGCGAGCTGCCTGTCGAGGAGCGCCTGCGGATCGCAGCGGAGCTCCCGTCGGATCGGGCCGCCCTGAGCGAGCTCACGGCCTATGCCGAGCTTGGCCGGCTGGTAAAGACGGCGCTCAAGGCCCGCACGCGCAAGGCCGACCTGGGCCCCGTCTGGGCGGCGGTCGCCGAAGGCATCGGGCTCGAAGGACCCGAGCACGTGCCGGGCTGGGAGCCGGTCGGCGCGGCGGTGCGTGTGGCGGTGGCCGAGCGCGCCGCCCAGACCGCCGGCGAGCAGATCGAGCTGGCAGATGCCGTCATGGCGGCCCTGCCGCTGCCCAGGGCCACGGTGGCCGAGCTCAACCTGGACGGCGAGCCCCAGCCCCAGTCGGACTCGGCCTCCGTGCCCTGGTGGCAGTCGATGTGGGCCCCGGCGGTGCTGATGGCAGGCGCCGCGCTGGCCCTGCTGCTGGCCCTGCAGGGTGGGACCGACGTGATGCCGTCCCCCGGTGCCGACCCCGGCGGCGACCGAGCCTCTGAAGAAGCCTTCGAGCTCGCCAGCGTGAACGACGCCGAGCTCGAGGAATTCGAGACCGCCGACGGCGTGATGCTCCACGTGCTCCAGGCCGGCGACGGTGGGCCGATGATCTTGATGCTGGAAGAGCTGCCCAATGATCAGCAGCTGGAAGACGAGGGCTGGGATGCCATCGAGTGGGAGGAGATCTGATGCGCGTCCTGTTCCGCGCCCTCGCACTGGCCTTGAGCCTGGCCCTGGTCGGCCCCGTGGGCACCGCGCTCGCAGATCCGCCCCCGCGCAGGCCGCCGGCCCAGGCTCAGACCAAGCGCCCCGTCCCGGCGGGCAAGGTCGAGGTCCGCATCCTGGCGGTCGCTGCAAGCGAAGGCCAGGCCCACATGGATCCGCAGCTGCGGCACCTGGTGAAGCACCTGGCCTACCTGCGCCACGATCGCTACGAGCTGGTCACCCAGAAGCGCGGCATGGTCGGCACGGGCGCCGGCGAGCTGGAATTCCGTGTCCAGGACGGCCCGCGGGTGGTCGTCAACATCCGTGAGATGAGTGCCGATCGCGCCAAGGTTCGCGTGCGCATGTTCCGCGGCCAGAACAAGGTCGTCGACACCACGGTGGCCATCCAGAACCACGGCACGTTCATCCTGGCTGGCCCCAAGTACAGGGACGGCATCCTGATCCTGCCCATCCGGGTGGATTACTAGGCGTCATGCCGACCCTGTTCGAGAAGATCATCGCCGGGGACATTCCCGCGGACATCGTCTACGAGGACGCCTGGTGCGTGGCCTTCCGGGACATCAACCCCCAGGCGCCGACCCACGTGCTGGTGGTCCCGCGGCGGCCAGTGGTCAACGTGGCCCAGGCCGCCGACGACGATCAGGCTCTGTTGGGCCACGTGATGATCGCGGCCCGCAACGTGGCGCGACAGCTCGGGGTCGCCGAGACCGGGTACCGGCTGGTGGTGAACAACGGCGCGGGTGCAGGCCAGACGGTCTTCCACCTGCACGTTCACCTGTTGGCCGGGCGCAGCCTGACCTGGCCACCGGGGTAGCCGCGATCCGCCAGCGTGCTACGTTGTGCCGCGATCGCACCCCCCGCTCAGACTGGAGGAGACCGGCGGATGGCCACCTATGACGCGTGCATCCATGTCGAGGCCTTCGAGGCCATGGAGCGTGGACAGAAGACCGTCTACGCCCTGCTCAACACGGATGACTACACGATGATCTGCGCGGGTGACCGCCTGGAATTCGGGACCCTCGGCTCCATCACGGTCGGCACCGTCCGAAAGTACAAGAGCCTCGAGGATCTGGTCGAGACCGAGGGCTGGAACAACCTGGTCCCCGGTGCCGAGGATCGCGCGGGCGCCATCGAAGACGTGCGCGCCATCGCCGAGTGGGACGACAACGTCGAGAAGACCCGGGGCGTGCTGTGCCTGCGGGTGCGCGAGGCCCGGCGCAAGATCTGAGCCTGGTGCTCGTCGCGGTGACTACTCGCCGCTCCCCAGGAACAAGAACGCGCTGCCCGACGTGCTGTAGGTCTCGTCGTCGTAGGGCGCACCGATCAGCATGTCGCCGATGCCATCGCCGTCTACGTCGACGCCCGCCGCCACCGACTGACCGCAGTAGTCGCTGCTGGAGGAACAGGTGATCTCGGCGTCCGTGTCGAACAGATCGATGCGACCGCTCAGCGGGCCGTGCAGCAGGTAGGCGCTTCCCTGGCTCGAGCCATTGCTGACGCCGGTGGCGCCGATGAACAGATCGTCCGCGCCGTCGCCGTCCACGTCGCCCACACTCACGGAGCTGCCGACGTAGTCATAGGACGACTCCCCGATGATCTGCACGTCGGCGCTGCGCAGGTCGATCGCGCCAGAGGCGGGGCCAAAGACGATGTAGACGGAGCCGGAGTTGGTGCCGCCTTCGTCGTTGTGATCGGCGGTGACGATCAGGTCGGGCACGTCGTCGTCGTTGATGTCTCCCAGGGCGACGGCGCGGCCGGCGTAGTCGGAGCTGTTGTCGCCGAGCAGCTTGGCGTCCGCGCTGGACAGGTACTCGTCGCCGCTCGCTGAACCGCCGTAGACCAGGTAGGCGGCCCCGGCGTCGCTGTTGCCCTCGTCGTTGTAGATGGCGCCGATCAAGATGTCGTCGTTGCCGTCCCCGTCCACGTCGCCACCGCCTGCGACAGACCAGCCCGCGTAGTCGCTGCTGGCCTCGGCGATGAAGCGGGCGTCGGCGTCGTAGTAGTACTGGTGGGAGCTGGAGGAGGGCCCCTCCCAGAAGTAGGCCCCCCCGGAGTGGCTGCCGTTGAGGTTGGCGCAGTAGGACCCGAAGATCACATCGTCGTAGCCGTCGCCGTTGGTGTCCCCGACCCCGGCCGACGCGGCCCCCAGGTAGTAGCTGCTGCTCTCGCCGTAGAACTGGGTCGCGGCGGACGACAGGTCCATGCTGCTGGGCGGCCCAAGCACCAGGTAGCCTGCGCCGGCGTTGCTGGTGTAGTCGTCGTTGTACTCGGCGCCGACGAGCAGGTCGCCGTAGCCATCGCCGTCCACGTCACCGGCCCAGGCGACGCTGTAGCCGGCGTAGTCGCTGGAGTTCTCGCCGGTCAGCTGCACGTCGGCGCCGCTCAGGTTGTGGGTCCCGGTGGTCGGTCCGAACACCACGTGGGCGGCGCCGGCGTAGCTGCCGCCATCGTCGTGGCCGAAGGAGCCGATCAGCAGGTCTCCCAGCCCGTCGCCGTCCACGTCGTCGAGCAGGTCGACCGAGTAGCCGGCGTAGTAGTCCGAGCTCTCACCGATCCAGTGCGCGTCGGCGTCGCTGGTGCTGTAGCGCCCGCTGAGACGGCAGCTGTTCGTGTCACCGGAGCAGTCGTTGTCCAGGGTGTCGCCGCAGATCTCGGCTTCGCCGGGGTTGACCGCTGACTCGTCGTCGTCGCAGTCGGTGTCGTCGGCCACAAAACCCGTGGGCGCCTCGCAGTGGTCTTCGGAGACGGCGGGGTCGCCGTAGCCGTCCCCGTCGACGTCTTCGTACCAGGGCACCACGTCGAAGGCGCCGTCTTCGTCGACGTCTCCGTCGCAGTCGTTGTCCGTGCTGTCGCACTGTTCGAGCGCCGACGGGTTGATGGCGGCAGAGGCGTCGTCGCAGTCCGCGCTCCCGCTGACGTAGCCGCTGGGCACGTCGCACTGGACCGCGGTGGTGTCCGGGTCCCCGAAGCTGTCGCCGTCGGCGTCGGCATACCAGGTCGCTGCGTCGGACGCGCCGGCCTCGTCGGCGTCGGTGTCGCAGTCGTTGTCGATGCCGTCGCAGACCTCGGTGTTGCCGGGCCAGGCGTCGGCCTCGAGGTCGTCGCAGTCGTCGTCGTTGTCCACGTAGCCAGTGGGCTGGTCGCAGTCCGTGGCGGTCAGGATCAGGTTCCCGTACCCGTCGCCGTCCAGGTCGATCCACCAGGTGTCGCCGTCGGTGGGGTCCTCGTCCACGTCGCCGTCGCAGTCCTCGTCGCTGCCGTCACAGGACTCGCTGGCGCCCGGGTAGGCGGCTGCGTCGTCGTCGTCGCAGTCGTCGTCATTGTCCACGTGGCCCGAGGGCAGCGAGCAGGCCTCGGTGGTGGCGTCGCCGTCGCCGTAGCCGTCGCCGTCGTCGTCGGCGAACCACGTCTCCAGATCCAGGGACGCGTCTTCGTCGACCGAGGTGTCGCAGTCGTCGTCGCTGTCGTTGCAGATCTCGGTCGCGCCCGGGTGCACGTCCTGGTCGGTGTCGTCGCAGTCAGAGGTGTCGTCGACGTAGCCAGAGGGCGCCTCGCAGGCGGTGCTGGTGAAGCTGGTCGCGCCGTAGCCGTCGCCGTCGTAGTCGATGTACCAGGTGGTCGAGCCCGTGGGGCTGCCTTCGTCGGCCGCGCCGTCACAGTCGTTGTCCACGCCGTCGCAGGACTCGGTGCCGTCCGGGTTGATCTCTGCGTCCAGGTCGTCGCAGTCGTCGCTGTTCGCCACGTGGCCCGACGGCTGGCTGCAGGCGTCCTCCGTGTAGTAGGGGCTTCCGAAGCCGTCGCCGTCGCTGTCTGCGTACCAGCGCAGCTCCTCGCCTTCGACGTCCTCGTCGACGTAGTCGTCGCAGTCCTGGTCGGTGCCGTCGCAGGCCTCGGTGGCGCCGGGGTAGACCGCGGGGTCCAGGTCGTCGCAGTCCTCGTCGTTGTCGACGAAGCCGGTCGGCTGCTCACAGGCGGCCTGGGTCACGTCGGTGCCGTAGCCGTCCTGGTCTGCGTCCTGGTACCAGGTGACGATGTCGTAGGGGTCGTCGTCGACCACGCCGTTGCAGTTGTTGTCGGCGCCGTCGCAGAATTCCAGGTTGCCGGGGAAGTTGTCGGGGTCGGCGTCGTCGCAGTCCCGATCGCTCCAGACCCCGTCCTGGTCCAGATCCACGGGATCTGGCTCGGTGTCGGTCGCGCCGGTGTCGTCGGTGCCCTGGGTGGTCGTGGTCGGGGTGGCGGAGTCCGAAGTCGTGGTGGTGTCGTCGCCGCAGGCGACCGCCAGGAGCAACAGGAGCGTGGCTGAGCGCATGGGCGTCTCCCCAGGGAAGGACGCCCAGTCTACGCGCCTGCCAGGGTCCGCAACAGACCCGGTTCCAGCCTGGAGAGGGCCGAGGTCATGAACTCGGACAGGGCCAAGGCCTGGGCCTGCTCATAGCGCTGGGCCTGGAGCGCCATGTCGAGCTTGTCGCAGGCCTTCACGAAGCGACCCTCGGGCGTGGAGCCGTGCTCGTACTCGAGCCACAGTTCCCGGAGCTCGGCGCCCCCGGGAAGCCCGGCGAAGAGCGCGGTGGCGGCCTGGTCCTCGGCGGCGGCCTTGGCGGCGCGTGTCACCCCGTCGTGGGGGGTGATGTCGCCGACCCGGACCTCGGGCAGATCGTGCAGCACCGCGATGGCCAGGGCCCGACCGCGGTCCAGCGCGGGCGGACACAGCACCAGGACCAGCCACGCGACGCCCCAGCTGTGGGCCGCGACGCTCTCGGGGTCAGCGACGCCGGCGCGCACCCAGCCGGCCCTGGGCAGCTCCTTGAGCGCCAGGGCGGCGATCAGGCGCGCGCGCAGGGGGTCGGTGTCGCTCACGCGACCCAGGCCCGCTGTGCCGGCCGTGCCATGGCGGCGATCAGGGGAGCGTCCGAGCCCTGGGCCTCGTCGAAGTCCGCCCGGTCCCGGAGCCCCCGCCAGCCCATGGCGATGAGGATCTGGGCCACCGGCGCACCGAGCGTGTCGCCGGGGCCCGGAAGCACCAGGAGCTCCGGCGCGTGGGTGCCGACCGCCGTCTGGACCGCCAGGGTCAGGTCGTAGGGGGCGACCACCTGGTGTCCCAGGGTGTAGTCCAGGACCTCGAAGGGGTCGGCCCAGGCCCGGAAGCTCCGACCATCGCCGGCGAAGAGCGGGTGCGCCGGAGGCCGCAGCGGGAGATCGCCGAGCTCTCGGATGGCCCGGGCCGACGTGGCCGCTAGGAGCGGGGTGTGAAAGGCCGAGTGCAGCGGCAGCTGCAGCGGGAACTCCCGGGAGCCCCGACGCTGCTTGGGCAGCTCGTCGAGCAGCCACCGGACGCCGTCTCGCGATGCCCCGAGCACGGTGGTTCCGCCCAGGCGGATCGACAGGTGCACGTGGGCATGGGTCAGGGCTTCGGCGACCCGGGCCTGGAGCACCGGATCCGGTCGCCAGTCCTCGCCGACGGTGGGCAGCATCACCTGGCCGCCGATGACGCCGTGCTCGTCCTGGGCCTGCCAGGCGCCCATGGTCTCGATCAGCCTCGCCGCGTCGGCCAGGCCCAGGGCCCCTGCGGCGTAGAGGGCCGTGTACCAGCCCATGCTGTTGCCGGTCACCGCGACGATCCGTGCCTTGGCCGGGTCCAGGGCAGCCAGGTCCACCGCCGTGGCCCCAAAGGTCAACAGGCTCGCGTGCTCGCCGGCCATGTGTTGAGAGCTGATGAAGCGCTCAGCCCGATCCAGCTCGGAGAGCGTCGGTCGCCCCAGCCGGGTGCGGTAGGCGTCGAGCTGGCGAATGATCGGATCGGCCGTGGGCAGGCAGCCGAGCTGCCGGCGGCCGTAGGATCCCCGGCCTGGGCAGACCAGCAGGACGCGTCGGGGGGCACTCACTTCAACAGCTCCAGCGCGGCGGCTTCGATGCCTTCCTCGGTGACCAGCACCTGGTAGGCGGCAGCGCCCAGAGGCACGAAGCTGTCTTCGGCGGCGACTCTGGCCAGCCCGCCCCGGTAGCCGCCTTCGATGAGCGCCGTGAACACGCCCTCGGACACCCCCCCGGTGCGCCGGGTCTCGTCGACCACCAGGACCTGGCCCGTGGCGTGGGCTTCCCGGAGCAGGTCGTCGACCGGCAGGGGTGCGATCCAGCGCAGGTCGAGCACCCGGCAGCGCACCCCGTGCTCCTGCTCGAGCCTGCGGGCCACCCGCAAGCTCATCCACAGCCCGTTCGCCCAGCTGACCAGGGTCAGGTCCTGGCCCTCGCCCCAGGTGCGGCCGCGCCCCAGCGGAACGTGCTGGCCCTGGGCCTCATAGGGCGTGGTCCACAGTCCGTCCCCGTCTTCGTACAGGTCCCGCGTCATGTAGAGGGCGATGGGTTCCAGGAAGGCGCAGACCGCGCCGTCCACGTGGGCCGCCGCCGCACAGGTCCGCAGCATGGCCACCGCGTCGTCTCCCCGGGCCGGGCTGGCGATGATCAGGCCTGGAATGTCCCGCAGGACGGCGATGGAGTTGTCGTTGTGGAAGTGGCCGCCAAAGCCCTTCTGGTACGCGTAGCTGGCGATCCGGACGACCATCGGGTTGCGAAACTGGCCATTGCTGAAGAACTGAAGACTGGCGGCCTCGCCTCGGAGCTGGTCCTCTGCGTTGTGCAGATAGGCCAGGTACTGGATCTCCGGGAATGGCAAGCAGCCCAGCTGGCCGGCGCCCAGGGCCATGCCCAGGATCGCTTGTTCGTCGAGCAGGGTGTTGAAGACGCGGCCGATGCCCGCCCGCTGGGAGAGCTTGTC
>CAZFLE010000142.1:0-18467 GCA_964519895.1 uncultured Enterobacterales bacterium
GAACCGGGGTCAGGAACCTCTGGTTAAGCATTAGACCTGTGATACGCGATCGCTGGTATCGGCGGACTTGGCTCAGGGCAGGTCTCCCTGGAGACGGCTCGCTCAGTCCGGGACGACCAGCAGCCCGTACCGGAGGCCTCGCACGCTGACTTCGCAGCCCTGGAGGCCGGCGGCTTCGAGGATGGCGTCCAAGAGGACCGCGCCCGCCAGGAGGAAGTCCGCGCGCTCGGGAGAGACCTGGGCGAGCTGGCGGCGCTTCGCTGGAGAGGCGGCCAGGAGGGCGTCGGTGAGGGCTGCCAGGCGGGCGCGGCTGAGGGTGTGGCCCTGGACCACGGTGCTGTCCCAGCGGATCAGGCCTGCGTCCATCGCAGCCAGAGTGGTGGCAGTGCCTGCGACCGCCACGGCCCGCGTGGGTCGCTGGGACCAGGAGAGGGTGGCGACGAGGGCCTTGACATGGCCGCGGGCCCGGGCAAGGTCTGCTGGGCCGACGGTCCCGGTGCCCAGGAAGGTTTCGGTCAGGCGCACGCTGCCTGCCTCGAGAGAGCGCCGGGCCCGGGGAGTCGGACCTTGGCCCACGATGACCTCGGTGCTGCCGCCGCCGATGTCGATGACGGCGAGGGGACCTGGGGCCTGCTCCAGCCCGCTCCGGGCCCCCAGCCACGACAGCTGCGCCTCTTCCTGGCCGCTGATGGTGCGCAGCTCCAGCCCGGTCTCGGACCGGATCCGAGCGAAGAAGGCGCGGGCGTTGGTGGCCCGGCGAGCGGCAGAGGTCGCCACGGCCGCCACACGGATCGGGGGCACGCCCAGCCGGTCTGCGGTGGCGGCAAAGTCCGCCAGCGCGCTGGCCGCTGCGTCCATGCGCTCGGGCAAGAAAGCGCCCCCGTCTCCCAGAGACTTGCCCAGCCCCACGACCCGGGCCTCGTCGTGCAGGACCAGGCCCCCATCGTCCACGACCGTCAACAGGACGGAATTGCTGCCCAGGTCGATGGCCGCTCGGCTCACCAGGAGAGCCGCGGCGACCAGGCCGCGCTGGAGAAGCTACCCCCGGAGGTGACCTGGACCTGGTGATGGCCGTCGGCGGTGCTCAGCCAGATCTGGCGCGTGCCGCTGCGATCCGAGGTGAACGCCAGGTAGCGACCGTCCGGGGACCAGGTGGGCTCCTCGTTGTTGCCCTGGTGCTGGGTGATGCGGGTCACTCGGCCGGTGGGCACGCCGCTGTCCAGCTCGGCCACGAACACGTCGAAGCGCCCGTCGCGGCTGACGTAGGCGATGGCATCGCCCCGGGGCGACCAGGCCGGATCGGTGTTCTCGCCGCCGCTCAGGCTCACCCGCTGGGGACGACCGCCCCCGGCGGCCGGCACCACATAGATCTGCAGGCCCCCCGCACGCTCCGAGGCGAAGGCCACGAAGCGGCCGTCTGGGGAGAAGGACGGCGACACGTCGATGCCGCCACCCTGGGTCACCTGGCGCAGGCGCCGGCCGTCCTGAGGGTGGATGATGTGCACGTCGGAGTCCGCCCCGGCGCTCAGGGTGAGCGCCAGGCGGTCGCCTCTGGGGCCCCACGAGGCACCGGCGTTCAGTCCGGCCCGGGCGCTGATCCGACGGGTGCGTCCCGCCGCGAGGTCAGCCACGTAGAGATCCGGGTTGCCGGACCGGTAGCTGGTGTACGCCAGCTCGGCGCCAGACGGGGCCCACGCGGGCTGCAGGTTGATCGAGCCGTTCGACGTCACCGGGACCACCCGGTGCCCGTCCACGTCGACGAGCACGATCTCCTTGCCGCTGCGGCCAGCCCGCACGGCCGCAAAGCGGGTGTCGAACACCCCCGGCTCCCCGGTCACCTGGCGCACGATCTCGTTGGCCGCGCGGTGTCCCAGGGTGCGCAGCTGGTCGCTGGTCCCGGTGAAGGACCGCCCCCCGAGCTTGCGACGGCCTGGCACGTCGTAGACCCACACGCTGAGCTTCCAGCCGTTGGCGATGGGCTCCAGCTGGGTCTTGGCCAGGACCACGGCGCCGGGCACGTCCCAGTCTTCGAAGCGGAAGGCACCGGGACTGGGGCCGGCGCTGTCGGGCTCGATGAAGGCGTCCGGATCGACCAGGCGGAAGTAGCCGGACAGGTCCATGTCCCGCTGGAGCAGGGCCAGCAGCTCGTCGGCCTGGGGCCCGGTGCTGACCTCGGGCGCCGGCAGCGCCAGAGGCAGGTCGCGGCCTCCCGGCTTGCGGATCTCTACCTGGAGGGCCTGGGGGACGGGCTGGGCCAGGCCCGGCACGCTCGGCGCGGCCAGGGACAAGGCGCCCAGGCCGATCAGCAGCAACGCAGGCCCGCGGGTCATCGGTCGTCCGTCCGAAACACGAGGTCCAGGCGCAGCTCGCCCGATGCGACGAGCTCGGACGGCGGCGCGGGCACGTCGGACACCAGGCGAATCGCCCGCTCCACCGCGGCGTCGAAGCTCCCGTCGCCGCTGGGGGTCTGGATCCGGTGCCGCAGCACCTTGCCCTGCGCGTCGACCCAGACCCAGGCCACGGCCGCGAGCCCAGGTTGGTCTTGGAGCGGGCTGAAGTCCCGGTAGAAGACCTGGCGGACCTGTTCGCTGTACCGGGCGCGCTCGGCATCGCCCAGGGCCTGCTGCCCTGAGCCGGTCTCGGTCTGGTCGCCGGCCGAGGGGGTCGCGGACTGGTCCTGGGGGCCCTCGGGCGCGGCCCTGAGATCGTCCAGCAGGGCCTCGCGCTTCATCTGGCGCATGAGCTCTTCGCGCCGAGCGTCCCTCTCCTGCTTGGCATCGGGGGGCGGCTCGGTGTCCAGGGGTGCGATGTCCGGATCGGCGATGGCCTTGGGGACCGGGTCTGCCCGCGGCGGCGGGGGCGGGGTGGCCTTGCGCATCGCCTTCTGGGGCACTGCAGCCTTGGGGCTCGGCAGCGAGACCAGGCTCACCTCGACCACGTCCTGGGGGTCGATGAGCGGCTGGGCCGAAGGGGCGCGACCGGAGAAGGCCCACAGGCCGCCGAACACCGCCACATGGCCCAGGACCGAGAGCGGCAGGGCCAGCCCCGGCCGGAATGGCTCCGGGCGCAGCAGGGTCCGGCGGTCCTCGCCCCTCACTCCGGCTCACTCGGGCGTGTGACCAGGCCTACCTTGGGGATGCCGGCCTGACGGGCGGCTGCAATCGCCGCTGCGACCTCGCGGTAGGGCACCGAGCCGTCAGCCTTGACGTAGACCGCCTGGCCGGGATTCTCGCGCTGGATGGCCGCCAGGCGGGTGGTGAGCTCGGACACGGACAGCACCGTCTCGTTGAGGCTCAGAGTGCCGTCGGCCTGCAGCGTCAGGATCAGGTCCTGGTCCGGAGCCTCGAGCGGCGGGGCGTCGGCGGCCGGCAGGTCCACCGCCACGCCGGTGACCATCATCGGCGCGGTGACCATGAAGATGACCAGCAGGACAAGCATCACGTCGACAAAGGGGGTGACGTTGATCTCGGCCATCATGGGCCGCTCGCCACCCCCCGGGTCGGACATCTGGGCGCCCACGCTCAGGCGCTCCGGAAGTGCCGCTTGACGATGTTCAGGAAGTCGGCGGAGAAGTTGTCGAGCTCTCCGCTGATCACGCGCAGCCGGCTCACGAAGTAGTTGTAGGCCATGACGGCCGGGATGGCTGCGGCCAGCCCCACGGCGGTGGCGATGAGGGCGTGGGCGATGTCGGGCCCGACGGACTGGATGGTCGCGTTGCCGGTGACGCCGATGCGCTGGAAGGCCCGCAGGATGCCCCAGACGGTGCCGAAGAGTCCGATGAAGGGGGCCGTGCTTCCGGTGGTCGCCAGGAAGGGGATCAGCCGCTCCAGCCCGGTCATCTCGTGGTTCCGGGCGCGGCGGAGAGAACGCTGCAGGTTGTCCGAGCCGGTCATGTCGATGGTGTTGATGCCGCCGCCCTGTTGCTGGGCGGTGCTGCTGAGCTTGTGGAGCTCGACGTACCCAGCACGGAACACCTGGGCGACCGGGCAGCAGTCGAACGCTTCGGCCTGTTCGTAGACGTGGTCGAGCCTGCGGGCGCCCCAGAACACCTCCATGAAGTCCGCCGACTGGTGGCTCGCTTTGCGGATGGTCGACTGCTTGGCCAGGATGATCACCCAGCAGGCGATGCTCATGCCGACCAGGGTGAGCAGGACCCCCTGGACGACGATGTCGGCGTCCAGGATCAGCGCGACGATGCTCAGGTCGTTGCCCACGCTTCAGCCTCCGACCGGTCCGGACTCCCGATCGCCTTCCCAGCTGCTCATGCCGCCGATCACGTTGTAGATCTCGGACGACCCGATCGAGCACATGAACTCCGCGGCCTGGGCCGAGCGTCCGCCGGACTGGCAGACGAAGATCAGGTGATCGGTCTGCCCGAGCTCGTGGTACCGGTGCGTGACCTCGTCGACGGGCATGTGGATGGCCTGGGGCGACCGATCGGACTCGAATTCCGAGACCGTGCGCACGTCGACCAGGATGTACAGGCTGTCTTCCTCGTCGAGCATCTCCTCGGCCTTGGTGGGGTCGATCTCGATGACCCGGGCCGGCCCGGTGCCCGGTTCCCGAATCGCGGACTTCGTCGGCTCGTCGCCGGCGCTCGTGTCGACGGCCTGGTCGGCGTCGGGTGCGATCACGCCCTGGAGGTTGGCCGCCGCGCTCAGCACCTGCTCGACCGTGGGCTGACCGCGTTCGGAGAACGCCACGTGCTGGTCCTTGCCGATCACGAACACGGTGTCCTTGCAGTACGGCCGGACCCGCCCAGAAGCGCCAAAGGACCGGCTGGTCACCGCCAGGGGGTCGTAGATCAGGTAGAAGTCCAGGCCTAGCGCATCGCGCAGGGCCCGGAGCTGGTCCGTGCGCTTGGCGCAGACCCCGAAGATGGCGGTCTCGAGGGCTTCGAATTGCTGGCGGTTGGCGTTGAGGTCCCGGAGCAGCCGAGCGGTCTCGGGGATCTCGCCGTCCTTGAAGAAGTAGAGCACCACGTTGAGGTGGCCCTCGAAGTCCCTGAGCTTGATCCACGTGCCCTCGTCGGCGGTCAGGGACAGGGCGGGGGCTAGGCTCCCCTCGGACAGAGGGGAGAAGCGCAGCAGCTCGCGGATCATTCGGTCCTCCAGGCCGGCAGCCCTTATCCCGAAGTCCGGTCGACGCTCAGCCGCTCAGCTCTTCGACGTCGACCGCGTGTCCCAGGTCCAGGGGTTCGCCGGTCCAGGCCCGGCGGTACAGGTCGCGGATGCGCTCGCCGTGGGCCCGGGCCCGCTTGCGCCCGGCCACTGCCGACAAGCCGGTCGCGACACCGGGGATCCAGCGCCAGAACCGCCGGGTGGCCTGGCGCACGGCCCGGCGCACGATGTGGCGGGTCATCCATGCGGCGGCCTGGTCCGGGGCGGGCAGCTGGCTGCCGAAGGCACTGGGGAGATCGCGCATCCGGAGCTCCAGGCTGCCCTGGTCCGGGACCGGGACCTGCCACGCGGCCCCCAAAGCCCGCCACAGCAGGACCCGACCGCGCTCGGTCGCTGGATCGATGCCGTAGAGCACGCTCAGGCGCTGGGCAAGCCGGATGTCCTGGAGCATCGACGCGACGACCTCTGGAGGAACCCCCGCGGCCCCCGCAGCGCCGGACACCGCCCCGGTGACCGTGCTGCGGCTGATGGCGCGGTCGATGAGCCCCTGGGCGGCGGCGTCCAGCTCGCGCAGGGTGGGCCAGGTCTGGGTCTCGGGATCCGTGTAGGGCAGCTCTGCGGCCTGCAGCTCGGCACGGATCTGGTCTGTCTCGACCGAGACCGCAGCAAAGAGCGCCGGCAGGACGTCCTCGTCCAGCCGGTCCTGCATCTCCCCGAACAGGTCCTTCAGTGTGCCCACGACCCCCCACCTATCCGTCGCCAGGCCGAGCCGTTGTCGCTGCGCGCCAGCTCCTCCCAGCCCCCCTGTGCTGCCACGGCCGGCTCCAGCACGGCACCGTGGAAGGGGGTCCACAGCAGGAGGTGCGTGACGCCGCGGGTGTCCAGGTCGTCCTGCCAGCCGGACCGGGTGTCCGAGACGTCCAGGTAGAAGTTCCACGCCGGGTCATCGAAGATCCAGGTCCGGATGTCGCCGCTGATCAACGCCTGGGGGTAGAGCTGCCAGGCCACGTAGCCTCCGTACTCAGGGGGTGTGAACACGCGGCCGGGGCCCGGGGCGTCCCCCAGGTCCGCGGCGATGGCGTCCACGAGCACCACCGGGGTGTCCGAGTCGAGGGGCTCATCGAGGGGCGCCAGGCCGCGGCTGAGCAACACCGCCCACAAGGCGACGAGCCCGATCTGGAGCGGTCGCAGCAGACGCCGCGGCAGACCGCCGTCTGAAGACAGGGCCTGGGAGAGCCGCTCGGCCAGGGGCACGGCCGTCGCCAGCCCGAACCAGGCCACGAAGCGGGTGCCCCGGATGCCCAGGAAGCCGAAGCCGAGCAGCAGCAGGAGCCAGGCCGTCGGCGCTCGGCCCCGGGAGCGGCCCAGGAGCACCAGCCACAGCGCCAGCGCACCGTAGAGTCGGATGCCGTGGAACTCGGTCGGGGAGGGGGGCAGCCACTCCACGAAGCCGCGGGCGACGGGCAGCGAGGAGTTGTCCAGCACGTAGCCCCAGAGTCCCGGGCCATAGGGCCCGATGCATGCCCCGAGGGCGAGTCCCAGGGCCACCAGCGCGGGCGTGCGCCCAGCCCGCCAGTCGCGCTCGTCCCAAGCCTGGCCCACGGCCCAGGCCCCGAAGGCGACCAACCCGGCGGGGAAGGACCCGTGCAGGCTGGCCCATGCCGCGCCACCCACCACGCCGCCGGCCAGCGCCAAAGGACCGGGCCTGGGCCGCGCCGCGAGCCAGGACAGGGCGGCAAAGATGGGGAATACCCAGGTCTGGCTGCGCACGATGGTGTTCTGGAGCAACAGCCACCAGGCGTAGAGGCTCGCGGCGGCAGCCGCCCGAGGATCGGCCCCCCGGGCCCGAGCGGCCAGACCCATGCCAGCCACGGCCCCCGCCACCGCCAGCCCATTCAGCAGTCGGAGGCCGTTGGGCCCGATGGACTCGAACAGCCACCAGGCGAGCAGCGAGAACCCCCAGGTGCCGTTGACGAAGGGGGTGCCCTGGGCGGTGAAGGTGAAGACCTCCTGCTCCAACAGCGCCCCCGTCGACGCCATGTGCCGGCCCATGGCCAGGTAGATCGACAGGTCGTTGGTGGTCAGGGGCAGCGACCCGGTGTGCAACAGGGCGATGCCCACCGCGCTCCAGAACAGCAGCGGCCCGGTCGAGAGCCGGTCGTCAGAACCGGACAAGGGTCTCGACGGTGGCGTGGGTGCGCAGGGTGATCCGGCCGCTGTCGCCGCCGCCCAGCTCGGCCCGGTCGAACGCGACCAGGGGCGAGGCCCCGACCAAGAGCCGCAGGTCCCAGCGCTCGTCCCAGACGCCCTGCACACCCACGTGGCCGTTGGGTGCGAGCAACAGGTCGGTGGTCTCCAGACGGGTGCGCCCCCCGGCGGATGGCACGTCCAGGCGGGTCTGGATGCCCCCGAGGGCGAGGGTGCCGCGCATCAGGAGGCGCAGGTCCACCGGACCCGGGGTCCACCCGCGATCGGGGGTGTACTGGATGCCCGTCTCTGCCCAGATCAACACCTGATGCCCGTCGACGGCGCTCGCGGTGATCGGGGTCGTGCCGGACCCGTCAAAGGTGCGATCGCCGCCCTGCAGGCCGTGGCTGCTCCAGGCTGCGCCGCTCCACCAGGCCAGGTGCCCTGGGAAGGCCCGCTCGGCGGCGAGGCTGGCCTGGGGTCCCCCTCGCCAGTCCTGAGCCGAACCCAGCCAGGGCCGAACCCACCCCGCGCCGGCGCCCGCCGCGCCGTTGTACTCCTGGGTGAAGTCGGTCACCAGCCGTTCGCCCCGGATCACGCTGGGTTTCGGCGCACAGGCCATCAGGAGCAGCAGGGACGCGGTCACGGGGCGACTCTACCCTGGGCTAGACTGCCGCCATGGCTGTGCTCGTCACCGGGGGAGCGGGGTTCGTCGGCGGGGCCACTGTCGCCGCGCTTCAGGCCGCCGGGCGGGCGGTGGTGGTGCTGGACGACCTGTCCACGGGCCGGGCCGAACGGGTCCGCGGTGTACCGCTGCTCATCGGCGATGTGCGGGACGAGGGCCTGGTCTCACGGGCTGTCCAAGGCGCCGAGGCCGTGCTCCACCTGGCGGCCCGGAGCTCGGTCCCGGGCTCCTTTACCGATCCGGTGGGGTGCCACGCGGTCAACGACGAGGGCACAGCGGTCGTGCTCGAGGCCGCCTGGCAGGCCGGGGTGCCGCGGGTGGTGCTGGCGTCGTCGTCGGCGGTGTACGGCGAAGGCGCGCCGGCGGCCGAACAGGCGCCGCTGGACCCCCGCAGCCCCTACGCCGCCTCCAAGGCTGCGATGGAGGCCCAGGGGCGCGTCTATGCCCACCGGGGCCTTGCGGTCACCGCGCTCCGCTACTTCAACGTCTACGGGCCCGGCCAGACCGCCGGTCTTGACGGCGCCGTCATCGCCCGTTTCCTCGCGGCCCTCGGCGGGGGCCGCGCCCTTCCGGTCGAGGGCAGCGGTCGCCAAACCCGGGACTTCGTGCACGTGAGGGACGTCGCCCGAGCGAACGTGGTGGCCCTGGCGAAGGGGGGCGGCACCTTCAACGTGGGCACCGGTGTGCGCACCTCGATCGTGGCCCTGGCGGAGCAGCTCAGCGCTCTGGCCGGCGTGACCACGCGTCTGGAGCGCTGCCCCGGGCGAGAGTCGGAGCTGGTGGCCAGCGTGGCCGACACCGGGCTGGCGACCCAAGAGCTGGGGTGGACCGCCGAGATCGCTCTGGCCGCTGGCCTGGAGGAACTGGTGGGCGGGTTGGCGAGCCAGGTCCGGGCCTGATCGGCCGGGTCAGGCCGCGACGCCATCCAGGCTCGGCACCGCGTCCACCGCCACGAAGCGCCCGCGCTCGTCCTGGGTCACTCGGGCCATGCAGGTCTCCGGATCGTGGGTGAAGTAGAGCCGGCCGCCCCGCGCCACGAGATCGGTCAGCAGGGCCTGCTTCTCGTCGATCAGCTGCTCGGGGAAGCGGTCGTAGCCCATGGTGATCGGCGCATGCACCCAGGGCACTCCCGGGATCAGATCGCCGCAGAACACCAGCGGGCCATTCCTGGTCGCGAGCTCCGCCAGCAGCAGGCCGGGGGTGTGGCCGTGGGAGCGGTGGAAGCGCACCTGGGGCCCCAGGGTCGCGCTGTGCTCGCCGTCCACCAGCTCCAGCCGCCCACTGTCTCGGAGCAGGCTGTTCAGCCGAGGGATGAACGAGGCCCGATCCCGGGCGTGGGGGTGGCAGGCTCGCTCCCAGGCCTGCGCACCGACCACAAAGGTCGCCCTGGGAAAGAGGAGCTCGGGCTCGGCATCGATAGCCCAGGGGGTGAGCAGACCGCCGGCGTGATCGAAGTGGAGGTGGCTCAGGACCACCACGTCCACCTGGTCGTGTGGCACCCCGGCCGCCGCCAGGTTGTCCAGCAGCACATGGCCCGGCTCGTCCACGCCGAAGCGGTCCCGCAGCTTGGGCTCGAAGAAGGCGCCGATGCCGACCTCGTACAGGACCGAACGCCCCGGCTCTCGCACCAGCAGGCCGCGGCAGGCCAGGGGAATCCGGTGCCGGTCGTCGGGGGGGGCCCAGCGCTGCCAGACCGCGCGGGGGGCATTGCCGAACATCGCGCCGCCGTCCAGCCACTGGCGGTTGCCTTCGATCGACCACAGGGTGCGCGTCATGGGCGGATGCCTATCACTGGGCAGGGGGGTCCGGCTCGGTCACGCTCAGGGTGAACGGGCCGCCGGGGCGCCACTGGATCGTCGCCACGGGGCCCGCGTAGCCCCCTTCGTCGTGCCAGGGCGGCGCCAGCCAGACGTTGTCTCGCCGCACCACGCCGTGGGCCAGCACCGGACGCTCCTGGCTGTCGAGCCAGGCCACCAGCGCCTCCTCGCGGCTCAAGCTGGCCGGGTCGGCGGTCTCGGCCACCAGCAGACCCTGTCGCTGGAACCAGCCCGTGACCTCGGCCCGGCAACCGGTGCAGGTGCCAAAGGCGCGATCGGCCAAGAGCCGCTCGACGCGCACCTGCACCCCGAGAGCCTCGACGACCAGCGTGGGTTGGCCGCGCTCGTCCACCAGGGTGAGGGGCTGTGTCCGCGTCCGGGCATCGAAGGGCAGCGTGTCTGGCAGGGGGAGGGCCTTGAGCCGTTCGTGGGTCCTGGGCGGTGGGGTCTCCACGCCTTCCACAGCCGGGGCTTCCTCCGGCTGTCCGCCACACGCCAACACCAGCCAGATCATGCCGTGACGCTATCATCGAAGCCGATGCTCCAGCCCCCGCCCGCCCTGCGTCCAGGGGCCCGCATCGGGGTCTTTGCGCCCTCCGGCATCTACGACCCGGTCGGGCTGGAGGCGGGCATCGCCCTGGTCGAGAGCTGGGGCTACGAGGTGGTCAAGGCCCCGAACCTGGGGGCCCGCTGGCGAGTCCTGGCGGGCACCGACGAGCAACGGCTGGCCGATCTCGACTGGGCGCTGCGCGACCCGGAGCTCGACGCCGCCTGGATGGCCCGAGGGGGGCACGGGCTGACCCGGCTGCTGGGTGCGATGGCTCTGGACGAACTCCCGGCCCGCCCTGTGATCGGCTTCTCCGACGGCACGGCTCTCCACGTCGCCCTCCTCCAGGACGGGGGGCTCCAGGCCATCCACGGTCCCGTGCTTCACTCTCTGGCGACCCTGGCGGACGCCGCCTCTCAACAGGTCCTGCGGGCCCTGCTCAGCGGTCGCGCGAGCACGCCGCTCCGGGGCCGAACGCTGGTGCCGGGCGAGGGGATCGGCCCCTGGGTCGGCGGCAACCTGAGCATCCTGGCCGCCACCTGCGGCACCCCTTGGCAGCTCCGAGCAGAGGGCGCCGTCCTGATGCTCGAAGACGTCGGGGAGCCGGCCTACCGGCTCGATCGGGCGCTCCAGCACCTGTGCAACGCCGGGGTGCTGGAGGGGGTGGTGGGGGTCGGGGTGGGCGAGCTGCGCAACTGCCGTGTGCCCGCCGACGCGGACTGGGACCACGACGACCTGCTGCTGGACCACCTGGGCCCTCTGGGTGTGCCGGTGGTGGTGGACCTGCCCTTTGGCCACGGGCCCCGCAACCACGCCTGGGTGCTCGGTGGCCCAGGCCGGCTGGCCGCAAGCGCAGGGATCCAGGACCTTGTCCTGGTCTGAGATCGATCGGCTGCTGGCCCAGGCCCTCGCCGACGGCGTGGCCCCGGCCGTGGAGCTGTGGGTGAGCCAGGAGGGGGTGCCCCTGCACCACCGCAGGCTGGGCGATGCCAGGCGCCTCCCGGACCACCGACCGCTCACGGCGTCGACGCGCTTCGACCTGGCGTCCTTGACCAAGCCCCTGGTGGGCACCGCCGTGGCTTGTGCCCTGGTCGACGCCGGTGCGCTGCGCTTCGGACTGCCGGTCACCGAGGTGCTGCCCGACGCGCCTGCCCACGTGACCGTCGCACACCTGCTGTCCCACTCCTCCGGGTACCCGGCCTGGTTGCCGCTCTACGAGGGCAAGACGGCGTGGGGCACAGCGGCCACCCGGGACGCCATCCTGGCCGAGGCCACCGGCGTGTCGCTGACCCACGCCCCTGGCACGGCCCACACCTACTCGGACCTGGGATTCCTGGTGTTGTGTCGCGTGCTCGAGGCCGTGGGCGGCGATCGCCTGGACAGGGTCTGGCAGCGACGGGTGGCAGGACCGGCCGGGTGGACGGGTCTCAGCTGGGGTGCGGCGGATGCGGTCGCCACCGAGGACTGCCCGGTCCGCGGTCGGGTGATCGAGGGCGAGGTGCACGACCTCAATGCCGCGGCGATGGGGGGTGTGTCGAGCCACGCAGGGCTGTTCGGGACTGCGGAAGCCGTGGGCCGGGCGGGCTGGGACCTGCTGCGGGGGGCCCGGGGCCAAGGACCGCTGGTGTCCGAGGCCCTGGCCTTCGCCTGGCGACACCAGGGCGCGGGCAGTCACAGGCTGGGCTGGGACGGGGTGAGCCCGGACGGCTCCTCGTCCGGCCGCCACTGGGAGCCGGGCGGTGTCGGGCACCTGGGCTTCACGGGCACCTCGATCTGGATCGCGCCGGAGCGGGGGGTCGTGGCGGTCCTGCTCACCAATCGGGTGCACCCCAGCGTCGCTGACACCCGCATCCGGTCCCTGCGACCCGCGGTACACGACGCCATCGTCTCGGCTTTGGCGGCCCTCGGCCGGTGGTAGCGGGTTAGGCTCCGGGCCGGATGAGCGAGCGCCGCTGGTTCGAGCAGCCTCCCCCGGGTCCCATGTCCAGGCCCCGGGAAGAGCCCGCCAGTCCCTCCAAGGACCTGTGGGTGCGCTGCGACGGCTGCGCCGAGGTGCTCTACCGGCCGGATCTGCCCGAGCAGCACCGGGTGTGTCACCACTGCGGTCACCACTTCCGCATGGGGGCACTGGAGCGCATCCTGCTGCTGGCCGACCCGGACAGCTGGACCCGCATCGAGGCCGGCATCAAGCCGGTGGACCCGCTGGGCTTCGTGGACTCCAAGCCCTACAGCCAGCGCCTGGCCCAGAGCCAAGCCAAGCTGGGAGAGCACGACGCCTTCCTGACAGGGTCGTGCCTGATCGACGAGATGCCGGTCGAGATCGGCAGCTTCGACTTTCGCTTCATGGGTGGCTCCATGGGGTCGGTGGTCGGTGAGCTCATCACCCGGCTCTACGAGCGGGCGCTGGAGCTCGGTCGGCCGGCGGTGGTGATCAGCGCCAGCGGCGGCGCCCGGATGCAAGAGGGCGCCTTGTCGCTCATGCAGATGGCCAAGTCCTGCGCGGCCCTGGCGCGGCTGCAGGAGTCCGGCCAGCCCTACATCTCGATCCTGACCCACCCCACCACGGGTGGCGTCGCTGCGAGCTTTGCGATGCTCGGCGACGTGATCCTGGCCGAGCCCAACGCGCTCATCGGTTTTGCCGGTCCTCGGGTGATCGAGCAGACCATCGGCGAGACCCTGCCAGAAGGCTTCCAGACCACCGAGTACCTGCTGGACCACGGCATGATCGACCGCGTGGTGCCTCGGGCCGAGCTCCGGGCCACCCTGTCCACGCTGCTTCACTGGATGGCAGGGGAGCGTTGAGGACCCACCCCGTGCTCTCGCGGCTGGCCGCCGGGGGCGTCCGGCTCGGACTGGATCGGGTGGGGTCCTTCCTGGGCTGGCTGGGCTCTCCCCAGGGCACCTTCCCGATGGTCCACGTGGCCGGGACCAACGGCAAGGGCAGCGTCACGGCGCTGGTGGCGGCGTGCCTCCAGGCCCAGGGGCTGCGCACCGGGCTCTACACGAGCCCCCACCTGCAGCACGTCAACGAACGCATCCGGCTCAACGGCCAGGCCATCTCTGATGCCCAGCTGGACGACTTGCTGGTCGAGGTGGCAGACCAGGCCCGCTCTTGGGCCGCGGCCCAGGCCATGGAGCTCCCGGAAGACGCGCCGCCGCTGACCTACTACGAGGCCCTCACAGCCTGCGCCTTCCTGGCCTTTGCCCGGGCCGAGGTCGACGTCGCGGTGGTCGAGGTGGGGTTGGGGGGGCGGCTGGACGCCACCCGGACCGGCAGTCCCGCCGTGACGACAGTGACCAGCGTGGGCCTGGATCACTGCGAGGTCCTTGGCCCTGACCTGGCGAGCGTGGCCTACGAGAAGGCCGGGATCTTTCGCCGAAGTGTGCCCGCCGTGATCGGTCCGCTGCCGCCGGATGCGGCCCGGGTCGCCCGGTCTCATGCCGGCGAGGTAGGGGCCCAGGCCATTGTCTGGGACCGGGACTTCGCCGTCCAAGGAGGTCCAGAGGACTTCCGCTATCGCTGGAGAGACCGGACCCTGAGCGGCCTGCAGACCGGCCTGCAGGGGGCCCACCAGGTCCGGAATGCCGGGGTGGCGTTGGCCACGCTGATGGCTCTGGGCGAGCAGCGGCCCGACCTGGCCTGCTCGGAGTCGGCGCTCAGGACTGGGCTGGACCAGGTCCGCCATCCTGGGCGGTGCGAGTGGGCGGCGTCCGACGTGCTGTTAGACGGTGCGCACAACGTCGAGGCCTCCCAGGCCCTGGCCGACTACCTGGCCACGCTCCCCCGTCATGGGGGCCGGACGCTCTTGGTCGGCGTCTCTGGAGACAAGGACGTCCGGGCCGTGGTGGCGCCGCTCCTGTCCCAGATCGATCGGGTCTGCACGACCCACTGCGCCCACCCGCGGGCCAAGCCGGCGGGGCAGGTCGCGGAGTCCCTGGTGGATCTGTCGGTCCCGGTGCTGCCGGCTGGCCCCATCGAAGAGGCGCTGTCCCTGGGGCGACAGTTCGACGGGCTGCTGGTGGTGGCGGGCAGTCTGTTCCTGGTCGGGGCCGTGCGGGACCTGCTCACCCTGTGATCCCGGCCGGCGTTCCGCCCCCGGTCGAGGTCCAGGCCGAGCGCCTGGTGGTCGAGGACGGCGAGTTGATCGCCACCGGCGACGTGGTGGTGGACTACGCCGGTCAGACCTTGCGGGCCGACGAGGCCGTCTTCGACCTGGACGCGCAAGTCCTGGTCCTGCGCGGGGGGTCGCTGCAGCGCGGCGAGGTCGTGATGTCCTTCCAGGGGGCCACCGTGACGGTCAGCGAAGAGCGGGCCCTGTTGACCGGTGTGGTCGTGGACGGCCTGGGCTGGCACCTGACTGGAGAACAGCTGGCGGTGCTGCCCGACGGAACGCTGGTGGTCCGAGACGCCTTGGCGACCGCCTGCGAGGCGACCTGTGAGCACCCGGTGCCCTGGGCGCTGAAGGCCCGCACGGCGACCGTCGAGCCCGGGGACCAGCTCCACGTCAAGGGGGCCTGGATTCGCGTCCTGGGCGTGCCGGTCATCCCGGTGCCCGCGTGGTCGACCAGCCTGGACCTGCACGAGCCCCACCTGGAGGCCCCCGTGGTCGGCTGGGTGGACGGTCACCCGGCGCTGCGACTGCCCGTGCGCTGGGGACATCCGTCGGGCCTCACCTTGCGGGCGAGCGCTGGCTACTGGCGGGGTCCCGGCACGGACATCGCGGGCAGCTGGGGGGACGACTCCCAGGCCTCCTCAGAGCTGTTGTGGGAGGAGGGCGCACTGCGAGGCCAGGCCAGCGTGCGCCACGTGAGCGTGAGCACGGGTCTCAGCCTGGGGGTGCACGGCCAGCTCGTGAGTGATCCCCGGTGGCTGCCCGAGCGGGGCCGGACCCTGGCGGAGCGCACCGCCCCCTGGAGCGACGTGCGGGCCCAGGCGAGCTTCGGACCCGCCCAGCTCTGGTTGACCGGGGTCCAGACCGCCGCGCCCGACGTGGCGTGGACCCCAGCGGCCGTGCTCACCACCTCCACGCGCTCCCTGGGGCCTCTTTGGGGCGTTGGCACCGGGCGCTTCGACCTGGTCGACGGCCAGCTGCGGTCCGAGGCCCGCGGCGAGCTGTGGGGGGTGCACCGGGGCACCTTGCTCGAAGCCCAGGCCGGCATCACGGCACGGGCGCTGGCCTACGACGAGACCCCGGGGGGTCTCGATGGCGCCGCCGTGGGCGAGGTGCGCGTGCCCCTCTGGCGTGACGGGGCCTGGGGCCGCCAGGAGTGGGTGGCCGGGGTGCGGGCCCAGGCCGGGCACCACTGGGGGCCGAACGCGGCGTCGCCTTGGGAGACCTGGGACCAGGGGGTGGTGGTCGGACCCCAGGTGGAAGCCCTGACCTGGGGCGCTGGCGGGACCCACGGCTGGGCCCGGGTCTGGGTGCCCTGGGATGGCCAGACCTGGGGGGTCGAGGGGCAGGGCGCTGTGGTGCACGGGCCTCTGTCCCTGCGGGGTCAGGCCAGCTGGCGAGGCGGGGAGGGCCTGGTCTCGGGCCGGGTGGGCTGGACCGGGGAGACCGGGGGTGCGTGGGGCGAAGCGGCCCTGGGCGAGGGCGACGAGTCAGCGCTGCTGGCCCGGGCCGGCGGCTGGGTCGGCCTGGACGGCCCCCACAGCAGCTGGGACCTGACCGTCGACGCTCTGGGCGACGCTGAGGGCCTGGGCGAGGTCCGGACCGGGCTCGCCTGGGCCGCGGGCTGCGACTGCCTGGCGCTGGGCACGGGGCTGGGCTGGGCCCGGGACCAGCAAGGGCCCCGGGTGTCGCTGTGGCTGGACGCGACGCCTTAGAGCTTGTCGGGGATCGGGGACAACAGCGCCCAGTGTGGCCGGGCGCTCTGACCCCAAATCCCAATGAGCTCTTAGCGCAACCCATCCAGCTGCTTCCGCAGCGCCTTGCGCTCCTCCTTGAGGTTCGCGCTCTCCGCCGCGGCGATGGCGGCCTGGAAGTGCTGGGTCGCTTCCGCCGTGTTGCCGGCCTTGGCCGCGATCTCGCCCAGGAACTTGTGGCTGCCGAGCACCTTGCGGGCGTCCTTGGCCTGGGTGGAGGCGGCCAGGGCCTGGCCGAATGAGGTCTTGGCAAGCTCGGCGTCGCCCGCCTGGTGGGCGGCGACGCCCAGGTGGTAGGTCAGCTCCTTGGCGAACATGACGTCCTGGACCAGGTTGGCCTTGGACCGGGCCTCCTTGAGGATGGCCAGGGCCTCGGACGGCTTGTTGAGCATCAGCGTGAACAGCCCGATGTTGTAGAGGTCCATGGCCTCGAGCTTGTCGAACTTGAGCTGACGGGTGAGCGCCAGGGCCCGCTGGCCCCACTTGAGCGCGGCCTCGAAGTTGCGCTGGTCGGCCTGGGCCTGGGACAGCAGGGCGCAGGCGGCACGCTCGCGCACGGGCTGCTTCACGCCCTGGGCGATGCCGATGACCCTCTCGAGCACCTCGGAGGCCTTGGCCGACTGCTTGCCCCGCAGCAGGCACTCGCCATAGGCAAGCCCGCTCTCCAGAGCCAGGGCAGCGATGCCGGCACGCCCGGCGATCTCGTTGGCCAGCCGGAAGTGCTCGCCAGCGGTGTTGAACTTGCCCGCCTTGCGGTCGACCTGGCCGCGGATGAACTCGGCGTTGGCCGCGACCTGGGGGAGCACGGCCTTGCGGCCGTCGGGGGCGTCGATGACGCCGGCCTGGAGGGCTTCGTCGACCTTGGACGAGGCGGCGTTGGGGTTGCCGTCGCTCAGCTCGATCATGGCCAGGTGGTTCAGGATCTCGGCCTGCTGGAGGCCGTCTTCCAGGGCCTTGTAGATCGTCAGGGCGTCGCCCGCCCGATCCCGGGCCCGGTAGAAGTCCTGGCGCCGGGCGTCGAGCTTGGAGCCCGCGCCCAGGACAAAGGCCTGCATGCGCCGGTCCTCGCGCCCCTGGGCCCACTCGATGCACTCGTTGAACAGGCGCTCGGCCTGGTTGACGTCGCCCTGTTCGACCATGCGGGACAGCAGGTTCATGTACACGGTGCGGCGCATGGGGTCGGGCCAGCTGACGTCGGGGTGCAGGGTCATCAGATCGTGGGTCCAGGCCCAGACCTCGGGCCGGTCACCGCTCATGGCCATGCTGCGCAGGGCGGCGGCCTGTTGGCCCAGGCCGACCTGGCACGCCAGCCGGGCGGTCTTGTGCACGAAGTCGTAGGAGCGGGGGACCAGCACCCGCTGCAGGAAGGTCGCGGTCTGGCGACCGATGGTCTGGCCCTGTTCCAGACGCTCGTCGCTGGCCAGGAAGTGGTCTTCGGCGCCCTGGCGCCAGATGGCCTTGTTGAACTGGTAGATCCAGGTGCCCAGAGGCTCCGAGAACTGGAGCTCGCTGAACAGGTCTTCGGCCGCATCCAACAGGTCGTCGACCGAGTCGCGATCGAAGCCGCCGATGTCGGCGACCAGGCCACTGGGAAAGGCGCGACCGAGCAGCGAGGCCCGGAAAGCGATCTCGGCCAGGTCGGCTGCGGTGGCCACGCGGCGGCCCTCGACCTCCTTGGCCTCGAGCTCGTCTTCGTCGACGGCTCGGGGGTAGAGGCTCGCCAGGCTGGCGCCGGTGAGGTCCGGTGAGTCGTCGAGTCCGACCAGCTCGACCAGGTAGCCGGGCAGGCCCTGGCTCACGGTCGCCAGGGTCCCGGCGTCGGCCTGGAGGTCCTTGGACGCCAGGTAGGTCCCGACCTCGTCGGCGCCCCATGGGGCGATCTCGTGCACGGAGAGGTCGTCGGCGCGGCGCTCCAACAGGTCCAGGAGCGGCGCCGGCAAGTAGCCCTTGTTGGCGTCGGTCAGGGGCTCCACGTGGAGCACGGTGAGGAGCTTGCTCGACGCGCTGGCGGACATGAGGGCCTCGATCAGGCCCCAGACCGACAGGCTGTGGTTCGCAGACACGTTCTGCATGTCCAGGACCACCGGCATGCGTACGGCGATGGCCGAGACCACGGCGACCAGACCGGCCACTGGGTTGTCCCGGGGCAGGCTGACCTGGAAGCTGTCCTCGGCCGACTTGGGGGCCGAGCGCTTCAGGGTGTCGATGAAGCCCTTGAACCAGCCCTGGACCCGCTTGCCGTGCT
>CAZFLE010000143.1:0-18273 GCA_964519895.1 uncultured Enterobacterales bacterium
CTCGGTCGGCGTGACGCCGTCCACCGGGGTCTGGCTGATGGAGAAGAAGACGTCGAACTGCATGGCAGCAGGCCTAACCGGGGCCTACAGCTCCCACTCCTCGAAGTAGTAGGTCCCGCCGCCCTCGGGTGCCGTGCGGAGCCGCACCAGCCAGCCGTCCGGCGAGATCGCCAGCTTGCCGTCGCCCTCGACCGTCGCCAGCGCCCCGGCCTTGGCCCCCGACGCAGGCACCCACCAGACCTCGTCCCCGGTGGTCTCGAAGAACAGGTCGTCGTTGTAGTCGATGACGAAGTCCAGGATGGTCTCTGGCGCGGCGTAGACCAGGGTGCCCGCGCCAGTCGAAGGGTCGAAGCGGTAGATGCTGTCACCCTCGGAGTAGTGCAGGGTCTCGTCGGCGCTCAGGTCCACGGCTTCGATGATGCCCGTGCCCGGCGTGTAGTCCGTGCGGGAGCCGTCCCGCAGGATGCAGCTCAGGGTGCCGGCACCGGCGTTGCCCGGTGCCCAGATGCAGCCCGACGAGTCCACGACCAGGGACGACGGCGAGGTGGCCATGTACCCGCCGTAGCTGGACCCGGTGGAGCCGGTGGCCGTCGAGAAGGGCTCGAAGCTGACGGTGCCGCCGTCGTCGGTGCTCAGCGCAAAGCCCAGGTTCCCGGCGATGAAGCCCACGATGACCGCGCCGTCCGACGGGTCCTGGGCCACCGCCCCCATGTTCCAGTTGGAGTACCCGGTGAGCGTGAACTCCGGCGTGCCGTCCTCCTGGCACACGTGCACGTAGTCGGTGCCCGAGATGATGGTGCAGACCATGGCCCGGCCCTCGCTGTCGAAGGCGAAGTCCGTGTAGTAGGGCACCGAGGTCTGGCAGTAGTCGGTCAGGTCCGACGCGCTGGGGTGCACCACGTCGGTCTCGGGTCGGCAGTCCACGCCCCCGTACCGGGCGGGGTCGGTGTCGTCGCAGTCGGTGCCGCCGTGCTCGATGGGCCGGTCGCCGTCCCCGTCCTGGTCGTAGTCGTCGTTGCCGCCGCAGTCGCTGTCGACCCCGTCGTACCAGGTGTCGGTGTTGCCGGGGAACCGCGCCGCGTCCTGGTCGTCGCAGTCGTCGGCCCCCAGGGACCCGTCTCCGTCCAGGTCGTCGTCCGGGGTGCTCTCGTCGCAGTCCTCGTCGACGCCGTTGTAGGGGACCTCTTCGCCGGTCGCCACGCAGCCGGTCTCCTGGGTGTCGACCGAGTCCTTGGTGCTGGACGTGTCGGCGGTGTCCGTCGGGGCCGTCGTGCCCGAGCCGGTGTCCGCCGGGGCTGCGTCCTTGGCGGGATCACAGGCCCAGAGGGCCAGGGCGGCGAGCAGGGCAGGGGACATGGCGGCTCCAAGGGTTCCGCCCAGTCTACGCCTCAGATCGACCGCATCCGGCCACCGTCGACCGCCAGGCTCACACCCCGGACAAAGGACGCCGCGGGGGTGCACAGGAAGGCGACCACGCCGGCGACCTCTTCTGGCCGGGCCAGGCGGCCCTCGGGGACCTGGGCCAGCCAACCGGCGAGCACCTGGTCCCGGGTCTTGCCGGTCCGGGACGAGATGCCGTCGCGCAGTGCCCCGAGGCGCTCGGTGTCCGTGAAGCCCGGCAGCACATTGTTCACGGTGATGCCGGCCGGCAGCTCCCGGGAGAGGGTCTTGGACCACCCGGCGATGGCGCCGCGGGTGGTGTTGGACACCCCCAGGTTCGGGATCGGCTCCCGCACCGAGGTGCTGACGATGTTGACGAGCCGGCCATAGCCGGCCTCGATCATGCCCGGCAGGACCGCCTGCAGCAGGACCTGGCCCGCCAACAGGTGCCGGCCCAGGGCGGTCTCGAACTCCGCCAGCGCCGCGCTGGCGATCGGGCCCCCTGGCGGGCCCCCGGTGTTGTGGACGAGCACGTGCACCGGCCCGTGGGCGTCGACCAGGCCCTGGACCAGGGCCGCCAGCTTCACGCGGTCGTCGAGATCCGCCACGAGCTTGCGCACCAGCGGAGCGCCGGCTTCGACGAGCTCGGGCAAGAGCGCGTCCAGGGCTTCGGCCCGACGGGCCAGCACGGTGACTTCGCAGCCCAGACTGGCCAGGTGGAGCGCCGTGGCGCGGCCGATGCCAGCGCTGGCGCCACCGACCAGGGCGTGGCGTCCGGTGAGGGAGAGGTCGAGCTGCATGAGGCCTCCAGTCGGGCCCCGGTATCCAGGAAGAGGTGGCGAGTCGCTGTGCAATCGGGCACTTGAAGGTGTGCCTTGAAGGCCTGCCTCCTTCAGACACACCCGGTTCCCAGGAGCGCGCTGCATGAGTGCTGTGGTCGTGACGACGCGAAGTGCTGGGGCCGAGGCCCGCAGACCCCTCGATCCACGGGTGCTGGAAGGGGGCATGGCGGGGCTGCTGAGCGCGGTCACCGACGGCCTGGGTCTGGCCGGGGCCGAGCGCGTGGTCGGGCTCGAGCTGCCCGTCGGCAGCGGTCGGCCGCCCGCCCTCGGCATCGATGGGATCCGGCGGGCCCTGGGGGTCTACGGCCGGCCCCTGTCGCTGATGGACCTGGGCCGCTTCGGCCACGAAGAACCGGACCAGGTCGCAGCGCGGGTCCGGCGGGGAGTCGAGCTGGGCATCGACATCTTCCACGACCCGATCACCGGTCCCGAGACCGGGGTGCTGGAGCGTCTGCGAGTGGTCCGGCGCGCCCTGGACCAGGTCGAGCGCACCGAAGGCCGCAGCCTGCTGTACGCGGTGCGGGTCTCCGGCCCGGCGGACCGCCTGCGCAACACGGCCCACGAGCTCCTGGGAGCCGGCGCCAACGCCCTGGTCTACGACGCCTTCACCCAGGGCCTGGGCGGTCTCGAGGTCCTGGTCGAGGACCCCGTTGTCGCCGTGCCCTTGCTGGCGGCCACCAACGGCGTCGCCAGCTTGTGTGGCGCTCCGGACCACGGCCTGTCCTGGCAGGTGGTGCTGGGCACGCTGGTGGGGCGAACGGGGGCCGACATGGTGCTGTACCCGGGCTCGGTCACCGGGGGACCCATCGAGCCCGCCGTGGACGCCGAGGTCCGCAGGGCCCTGCGCCGCCTGGGGGTCTTTCCCGCGCCGGTCACCGGCCCGACCTGGTCCGGGCCCGTGCGCGGCTGGGCCGATGGTGCCGACGTGGTGTTGCCGGCCGCAGCCCACGAGCCCGCCAGCCAACGCTTGCGGGCCAAGTAGGCAACGCTCGACGTCGGAGCTCGCGAGGTCCGGCTGCTCTGGGGTACAGATCACGGCATGTGGACCCTCCTGCTCCCCGCTCTGGCCACCGCCGCACCTGCCGTGCGCTCGGTGCACGCGACCAGCGGTGACGCGACCCAGGCCGTCGACGCCGACGCCACGACGGGCTGGACCCCGGAGGGTCAGGCCCAGGGCGAGGGCTGGGTCCTGACGCTGGACGAGCCCACCGCCCTGACCCGTCTCCAGCTCCGAGCCTGCCCGGGCCGAGACTCCTTCGACGTCGCCGTCTGGTTCGACGGCCTGGGGGCCGGGCGCTCGGTCCGGGTGGACCCGGGCCTGCCCCGCTACGTCCTGCACACCGCCGACCGTCCTGTGCAACGGGTCGAGCTGCGGGTCGTGCACGCCCCGGGCGCGGTCTGTCTGGCCGAGGTGAGCGCCAGCGGCCCCCAGGGCGCGCTGGCGCTGGCGCCGCCCGCCCGGGTGCCCGGGCGGGTGGCCGCTTCCTCCGTGCAGGAACCCGCCGTGGCCTGGGCGCCGCGCAAGGCCTTCGACGGGCGCCTGGACACCGCCTGGGTGTCTGCGGAGCGGGCCGCCGGAGAGACCCTGTGGCTGACCCTGGACGATCCCGTCGACATCGTCGGCGTGGAGCTGTGGCTCGGAGACCTGCGGGAGCCGGGCCCTCAGTACCCCCCGGGTGTGCCGCGTCTGGTGCAGCTGTCCATGGACGAGGGGCCGGTCCAGCCCTTCGACGTGGCCGGAGCGGGGCCCCACCTGCTCCCGCTCACCGGCACGATGCAGAGCCTGCGGCTGGAGCTCGGCGAGGGCGTGGGTGCGTCCCCCGGGCTCGGCCTGGCGGTCAGCGAGGTCCGGCTCTGGACTGCGGAGGGGCCGCTCGGGGTCGCCCTGCCTCCGGCCCGAACCCCAGGGCCGACCCCTGTGCCCGACCGTGTCCTGGAGCCGGTCTGCGGCGCCGTCGCGGGCCTGCCCACCCGCCTCCGCGTCCGACCCGATGGCACGGTGCACCTGGCCTGGGAGGGCCAGGACGCCGGCGGGACCTGGTGGACCGTGCTCGAGGGCACCTGGTCCCAGCCCACCCAGGACGGCGCGACCTGGAGCGCCCGGGTCGACGGCGCCCTGGACACCTGGCGCACCGTCGCCACCGCGGGCCCGGTGCGCCCCGGCGCTGGCCCGACCCTGGGCGGCGACCTGCGCATCACGGCCCTGGACTCCCTGGGAGACGGCCTGGTCCACACGGGCAAGGCCGCCGACGGCTGCCCGGACGGCCCCACGGGCCCGAACGAGGTCATCGTCTCGTGGAACGACAGGCACCAGCGCATGAGGTAGCGCGGACGGTTCAGGGGTCGAGGCTCCCGCCCCCCTGAACTACCTGAAGTCGTAGTCGTAGAAGTCGGCGTTCGGCAGTGGCGGCCGGTCGTCCCTGCGCACCAGCAGCGTGCGCACGGTCCACAGGTCCGTGAAGATGCGCATCTGGGTGGTCTTGTCCAGGTAGTCGACCCCAGCTGAGCCCCCGGTGCCGGTGCGCCGGCCGATGGTGCGCTCGACCATGCGGGCGTGGCGGGTCCGGAAGAGCACCAGGTACTCCTCGAGCTCGACGACCATGTCGACCAGCAGGCGGGGCCAGGCCAGCAGCGGCAGCTCCCGGTAGGACTCGATGAAGACCAGGCCTGCACGCACGCGGCGGGTCCAGGCGCGGTCTTCGTCTGGCACGTCCTGGGCCCTCAGGAAGCTGATGGCAGCGGTCTTGGCGCCGTCGAAGCGGGCCTCGAGGGCCTGGGGGCTGCCGGCCCCGACCTCGATCAGGCGCGCGAGCTGCCGATCCGAGCCCTCCTGCCAGCTGTCCAGGTACTCCTCCAGGAAGGCGTCCACGACCGCGTCGTCGCCGGGATCGTCCGGCTGGCTGCCGCGGATGGGGGTCCGGTAGAGCCACTGCTTGAGTGCGTCCTTCAGCGACGTCTCCTGCAGCGCCCGCTCGACCGCGGCGACGGCCTTGGCCCCGCCCCGGGTCCCCGCCGCGCTCTTGCGCAGGTGGTCCAGGGCGTCGACGGAGCCGTACTTGGTGCGCTTGCTCATGTCGGTGCCCAGCAAGATTTCGAGCTCTCGCTGCTGGAAGGACTGGAAGCCCGACGCCGGCGCCAGCTTGTCGCGGAAGTCCAGGAAGCCCTGGGGCGTGAGGGTCTCCACGACCCGGAACTGCACCACCAGCAGCTTGAGGATCTCGGTGACCCTGCGCAGGTGGTGGACCACGTGGGGGATGGCCGCTTCGGGCACCTTGGGCTGGACCAGGTGATCCCGGGCCAGGCGCAGCTCCTTGAGGATCAGCTTGAACCACAGCTCGAAGGCCTGGTGCACGATGATGAAGTGGGTCTCGTCGGCGCTCAGGAGGTCTTCGTCGCCCTCCAGACCACCCTGCAGCTCGAGCATGTCGCCCAGTCGCAGGTAGTCCCAGTAGGCGGGCGGGGAGGTGTCAGACATGGTCACCTCGTAACCCTGCGTGCGTTAGTCCGGCGGTCTCGGAGGTCCCCGTGAACGCCCCCCTCGACGTCCTGGCCCGCTACGGCGCCCGCCGGTCCGCGATCACCTTTGACACCGGAGAAGAGGTCGTCGAAGGCAGCGGCGGCGAGCTCACGGCGACGGTGGACCGCCTGGGCACCGCGCCGTTGGCTGCGCTGATGCGCGGGCGGCCGGACATCCTCTCGGTCGACCTGGTCGACACAGGCGTGCAGCTCCGGCTGGAGCGCGAGGGCGGCGCGGCCCGTCTGTCCGTGCTCTGGGACGGCGGCGCCACCCACGCCGAGCTGGTTGAGCTGGATCCGGACCCGGCTGGCGGTGTCGGCGGTGCAGCGGCCCTCTTCGTGCCCGATCCGGACAGCCGCATCGACGATCACGCGGCGGCGCTGCGGGACCCGGCTTGTCCCATCCACGTGGTCGAGACCGGCGGGGGACAGGGCTGGTTCCGCGGGGGCCGCTACGGCGCCGGTGGCCCGGGGGCCTTGCCCCTGGTCGGCAGCTTGCCGGCCAGCCGGCCTCTGGGTCCTGTGTGGCTGCGGGAGCGGCTGGGGACCCGTGCGAACTACGTCGCGGGCGCAATGGCGGGGGGCATCGCGTCCTCTGAGCTGGTCATCGCCATGGGCCGCGCGGGACTCCTGGGCTTCTTCGGGGCCGGTGGCCTGGCGCTGGACCAGGTCCGCGTGGGTCTCAGCACGATCCAGGCCGCCCTGGGGGCGCTGCCCTGGGGGTGCAACCTGTTGCACAACCCGGTCGAGCCCGCGGTCGAGCACGCCACCGTGGACCTGATGCTCCAGCACGGCTGCCGCTTCGCTTCCGCCAGCGCCTTCATGGCGCTGACACCGGCCATCGTGCGCTACCGCTACACCGGCGCCACCCGCGACGCCGACGGTCGCTGGACCTGTCCCCATCGGGTCTTCGCCAAGATCTCCCGTCCAGAGGTCGCCCGGCACTTCCTGGCCCCAGCGCCGCAGCGCCTGGTCGACGAGCTGGTCCAGGCTGGGCACCTGAGCGCCGACGAGGCCCAGGCAGCCCTCGCGCTCCCGGTCGCCGACGCCATCACCTGCGAGGCGGACTCCGGGGGCCACACCGACCATCGGCCCTTCCCCGTGGTGCTGCCCCTCATCCGGCGTCTGCGGGACCGACTGGCCGACGAGCACGATCACGCGAGCCACGGCGTCCGGGTCGCGGTGGGTGCTGCGGGGGGCATCGGCACCCCCGAGTCCATCCTGGCGGCCTATGCCCTGGGGGCCGACTACGTGCTCACCGGCTCGGTCAACCAGTGCACCCCCGAGGCCGGCACCAGCGACGTCGCCAAGGAGCTGCTGCTCGGCGCCGGCATGGCCGACGTCGCCACCGGTGCAGCCCCGGACATGTTCGAGCTCGGCGCCCACGTCCAGGTGCTGTCCCGCGGCACGCTGTGGGCCGCCCGCTCCCGCCGCCTCTACGACCTCTACAAGGCCCACAAGAGCTGGGCCGACGTGCCCGACGCCGACCGAGCAAAGGTCGAGCGACAGATCCTGCGGCGGCCCTTCGACGAGGTCTGGGCCGACACCGTGGCCTACTGGCAGGGCCGCGACGACGCCCAGCTGGCGCGTGCAGCCAAGGACCCTCGCCACCAGATGGCCTTGGTGTTTCGGTGGTACCTGGGCATGAGCTCGCGCTGGGCCCGCATCGGCGACCAGGACCGCAAGCGCGACTACCAGATCTGGTGCGGGCCCGCGATGGGCGCGTTCAACGACTGGGTGCGCGGGACCCCGCTCGAGCCCCTCGCGGCGCGGGGTGTGGTGGCCGTGGCCGACGCCCTGCTCACGGGCGCCGCCGTGCTCGACCGGTCCCGGACCCTCGCGGCCCAGGGCGTGGTGGTGCCGGTGGTCACCGGTCAGCCCGGCTGAAGGCTCACCCGGCTACAGCCTGACGTAGCTGCCCTCGGCGCCCTGGGGGCCGGCCGAGCGGACTCGGATCAGCTTGGCCTCGACGTCGACGGTCTGGCCCGTGGCCAAACGCTCCGCCGGCTCGCCCTCCAGGAAGACCTCGAGCGCGCCGCGGTCGCAGTTGAGGCGGTAGGCCCGCACGGACTCGGCCCGGAGCACGGTCTGCCAGCCAGAGGCCGTCGCCGGATCGCCGGTGCGGATGCGGCCCTCGTGGGTGATGGGGGCAGCGAGCCAGTCCGGCTGCTCGGGCTCGTCGGACTCCAGCTCGTGGCCGACTCGGACGACCCGGACCCGGGTGCGGACCTCGGGGACGTCTTCCTCGGTCGGATCGTCGGCCACCCGCAGATCGGGCACGGGCCGGGCCGTGGGAGGACCATCGTCTGGCCGCCCACCTTCGACGACGACCACGTCGGGCGGTGCGTCGACGTCGATCCCGCCGCCCTCGACCTGGCCCAGGGCCGAGCGCAGTCCGTCGAGCAGGGCAGAGCGCAGGGCGCCATCCTGGAGGTTCAGGTCCGTGAGCGCGTCGGCCACCTGGTTGACGACGTCTCCCCAGGGGTCCTCGATGGGCGGTTCACCGGTCATGGCTTCCTCGGTCAGCCCCACCCTCTATCGGAGGTGGACGCCCCCGGCGAGCACGGCCTGGACCAGCCACCAGTCATCGAAGCTGCCGTCTGTGCCCCGGGCATTGCCCCAGCCGGCCCGAAGGTGAAGGTCCAGGAAGGTCCAGGAGGTCCCGCCCTTCTGGCGCAGGCCGAGCTCACCCGTGACCAGGGGGATGGCCTGGACCCCGTCGTAGAAGTCGTCCACGTCCAGCCGGGAGAAGCCCAGGCCGACGGTGGCGGAGCGCGGCGCGTCGGGGTCGTAGCGCAGCGCCACCAGGGCGCCGTAGTGCAGCCAGCGCAGCTCGCCGTTGGTCTGCACCACGCCGTCGACCTCTTCCTGTTTGTCCTGGCGGGGCCAGGCGCTGACCGCGGCAAAGACCGACAGACCCAGGCGCGGGCCCATGGACTCGCGGTCCTGGATGAAGGCGTCGTAGCGGGCGGTGATCCCGCCGTGCAGGCCGGGGACCGGCCACTCTCCCAGCAGGGCGCCGCCGACCACCCCGAAGCTCACGTCGGCGCCAAAGGCCGGCACCGTGGGCGTGTCGGCCCACGCGAGGGGCAGCAGGAGCATCAGCGACGTCACCCGGCCGGTCTAACAGGCTCCTGGCGTCAGGAGGCGAGGGCGCTCCGGGGGGTGGGACCCCGATAGTCGAGGGCCGTCGCCAGCTCGGCCGTCACCTGAGCGATGGTGGCGATCTCGCCGCCGTCCAGCTTCAGGGGAGGCCGGCTCATGCCGCGGGGGCGGGCCTGGAACACGGTCGGGTCCAGGGCCGTGACGCCCAGGTGCTGCGCCAGGGGCTTGAGATCGACCCCCGGGGCGCTCAGGTCTTCGTACCGGATGAGCATCGCGCTGCTCTCCTTCCACTGGGCGAAGCCTTCCATCAGCCAGCGCCAGTGCTTGGCAAAGGACAGGGCGTCGGCGACCTTGCGATCGGGCCAGCGCAGGAACCAGCTCGCGCCCTTGGCGCTGGCCCAGGCATCCCAGGGGTTGCGCACCAGGAACACGAACCGGGCCTGGGGGTAGATCCACTGGAGGAAGCGGGCGTCCACGGCGTGGAGGCGGACCTCCTTCAGTCCGAAGCGCGGGTAGCCCCGCTGCCGGGCCGGCTCCCCCAACAGGGTGTCCAGCTGGGCCTTGAAGCTGCGCTTGAGCGCCTCGGCCGGGGGGTAGAGGTTGGCGATCCAGGTCTTGGACAGGTCCTGGTAGAGCTGCTCCGGGGCGAAGTGGCCGCTCCCCGGCCAGTCGTCCCTCAGCGCGAGCGCGGCGCGGGCCAGGCCCGGGATCAGGCCGCTGCGGCCATAGGGCTCGCCCCAGACCAGGACCTCGCCGGAGCTGCAGACCAGGCGCTGGAGCAGGGTGGAGCCCGAGCGCCACCCGGCGGCGAGCAGGAACACCGGCGACGCCCCGTCCGAGACGTCGGGCAGGTCCCAGCGGGCATCGAATCTCTCGAGGGGCGTCATGGGTCCCGAATCGGCCCCTGGACCCCGGGCTTGAGGTGGCCCGCTAGCCCGCCTCCGTCTCCACCGCCGGAAACGCCGCATCCTCGAAGGCGCACTCCGCCACATCCCCCGTCTCGGCCAGCCAGCCCAGGTCGTCCTCGTGCCAGACCAGGTGTCCGCTGCTGCCCCAGCACTCGCTCGCCGATCGCGGCGAGCCCGTCAGGTCGCCGCCGTGGATCAACGCGTCCCCGCGGCCCTCGCCAAAGGACGTCCACCGCACCCGCAGGGCGAGATCCTCCAGGGCCGGGTTGTCGTCGACCGGCAGCTGCGCATCGAAGGTCAGATCCCCCCCGCCGTCGGCGTCCTCCTGGTAGACCCAGTCGCTGGACAGGGTCTCGTCGAGCCCGGCGTCCAGAGACTCCGTCGAGACCGCGAACCACGTCAGGTCCCGGGCGTCGTAGCTCACGGTGACCAGCCCTCCGCCCTGGGTGCCGACCACGTCGGCCAGCGCGTCGAAGTCCAGCACCAGGTCGCCCACGCCGGCCGCCACGTCGAGCTCGCCGGCGTAGTGGGTGCCGTGGATGATCTCGGTGTCCCAAGGCCCCACTGTGTTGCTGGCCAGCTGAAAGGACCACGAGTAGGCACTGCGCGTGGGGCTGCGGCTCATCTCGACCCGCAGGAAGTACCCCGGGTACTCCGGGATCCAGTCCCCGGGGCCCCACACCCGGTAGTCCTCGCCGCGCTCGGACGGCGCGGCGTAGCGGATCACGTCGGTCAGAGCGGTGATGGTGCCCACGAAGGCATTGCCGGTCTCCAGGGCCTGGACCGTCACGCAGGCAAAGGTCGCCTTCTCGGTGCCGTCGGTCTCGCAGTCCGAGGTGTCGATCTCCGAGGGGTAGGCCAGATCGAATTGCTCGGTCCCCGGCAGCGCGTTCAGAAAGTCCGCGTCGTCGTAGAAGACCTGGTTCGAGATGGTGCTGCCGCAGCCCGTGCAGGCGATCGCGACTAGAGACCCGACCGAGGCGCTGCGCATCATCAGAATCGGTACCCCGCGGCGAACAGCACCTGGTGCATGAAGAAGCCCCTGTCCCGGTCCTCGAACTTGATCGGCACGGCCTGGATGCGCCACTCCACGTCGAACTCCAGCTTGCCCGGGTGCCAGCCGACCCAGTGCACGACGCCGGGCGAGAGCGCCGTCAGCTGCTGATCGGGCAGGGACAGATCCGCGGTGAAGGACCGGCCGATGTAGAGCATGTCGAGCCGGATGCCCACGCCGGCCTGCCACTGGCGCGGGGCCGTGGACCACCCGGCGCCTGTGCCCACCAGCAGCGAGCCCACGGCGACCGGCTCGGCCGCCAGGTCCTCGATCTGGATCGTGCTACTGGCCCCGCCGCCGACCATGTCCACCGTGAGCCAGCGGCCGTCCCGCCAGTTCAGCCGCCAGCTGGCCCCGCCCATGATCATGGCCGGGATGTACTGGTTCATCACCTCGGCGTTCATGGGGGCAAAGGCGCCGGAGACCACCCGGAAGGAGCTGTCCGGGAGCCGCGCCCGCTGGATCTTCCGGTCGATGGTGCCCTTGGCCACGTCGTCTTCGTACTCGACGGCCTCGAAGGCCAGCTGCCCCACGTCGACCTTGTCCCCGGCACGCACCACCACGTCGGCGACCCGCAGGTGGGTCGGGAAGCGCTCCTGGATCTGGTAGCGGCCCGGGCGGATGGCCAGGCGCCGGTCGGCCGAGCCGCCCCGGAGCAGGTCCACCTCTGCCACGAAGGCCCGCCGAGTCACGTCGAACACCGCAAAGGCGCCCGCCAGGTCCGCCGAGAACATCAGGGTGGCCCGGGAGCTGTCCAGGTCGGTGAGGACCAGGTCCCCTTCGCCGGCCAGGTCCCACTCGAACGTCGGGTGCTGCACACCGGAGCGGGTGCCCGAGGTCCGGAGCACCGTCTCGTTGTAGACGTAGTCGTAGGCCTCGGCCAGGGTCACCACCTCGTCGTGGTTGCGGTCCGCGGCGCCGTGGAGACCACTCACCAGGTAGTGGGTGAAGTAGCTGCCCCCGATCTCGTCGCTCTCCTGGCTGCTCTCGTCGCCGGTGGACGACGTGATGATCACCGTGCCCTCGCTGCCCAGCCGCTCGCTCACGTCGAACACGAAGCTCGGGGCCCGGGTGCCGCCCTTGGCCCGGGTCAGCGCACCGGACTGGCAGGCGTCGATGAAGGCCAGGCGAACGTCGGCGCCGCTCTTGTCCAGCATCAGCTCGAGCTCGTCATAGGTCAGCTCGGTGGTGCCCAGCTGCAGTCGGTCGTCGTCGGCGTGGCCCGAGTAGTAGAACAGGAACACGGCCTCGTCGCCGGCGGCCTGGGCCTGGGCGATGTCGTCGCGCATCACGCCAAAGGCCTGGAGCAGGTCCCGGCGCTGCTCGCCCTGGACCACCACCATGCGGTCGTCGTCGTAGCCGCCCAGCTCGGTCAGCACGCCCTGCATCCTGGCCAGGTCGTCGTGGGCGAACACCAGAGGCTGGGTGCCCTTGGCGCCCTCGTTGTTGGCGACCAGCAGCGCGAAGCGCTGGATGGCCGCCTGGGCGCTGCTCGGCCAGATGAGCGCCCCCACCAGGCCAAGGACGACGACCCTGGTGAGCGCCTGGATCAATGGGCGTCCTTCTTCTCGATGACGACCACCGACACCGCTGGATCGGTCTCTTCCAGGGCCTCGAGGGCCTCGTGGCCTCCGGACTCGAAGGTCGCCTGGACCAGCTCCAGGGCACCTTCGACGCTGCCGGGACCGAACACGGCCACGTAGGACTCCGGACCGGGGGCGTCGTCGACCTCGATGGAGCCCTCCAGCACGTGTCGGCCCTGGGGCAGCACGGCCACCGGCTCCTGACCCACCTCGGGGTAGAAGACGGTGAAGGCGCCGGTGCCGTCCACGTTGATGAGCACCATGGTCTCGTGTCGATCGGCCCGGTAGGTGAACTGGATGCGATCGCCGGCCCGCAGTGGCGCCCGCTCGATGCCCGGCAGGACGCGTCCCCGCCGCAGCAGGTAGAACGACAGGTCCGTGTCGCCAGGCCCCTTGACCCGGTTCTCCAGGGACGGGCCCGGGATGATGGTCATGAAGAACAGCAGGGCCACGGACAACGTGGGGATCAGCACCCAGGAGCGCCACCAGGTGATCTTGGCCCGGGGCTCGGGCGCCAGGGGATCCCGGTCGTCGACCCGATGGCTGGCGGCACTCAGGATGGCGAAGTCGAAGTCCGGCAGAGCCTCGCTGGCGTCGGCGACCTGGGCCTCGAAGGCGGCCAAGGGCTCGCCTTCGACCCGGTCTGTCTCGCCGGTGCTCATGCGAGCGAGGGCCAGGCCCGAGGGCCGGGAGCCGTCGTTGGGCTTGAAGAGATCGGCCATCAGCGCACCACCCACCACGCCAGCAGGGCGACGCCCAGGGCCACCGGCACCGGGTTGTCCTCTATGAGGCGGCGGGCCCGCTTCAGGAATTGATTCAGCCGCTTGCGCACCGTGGGCACCGAGAGCCCCACCAGGGTGGCGCACTCCTGCTGGGTCAGGTCGTCGAAGTACAGGTAGAGCACGATCTGGCGGGTCTCGTCGTCGGTGTCGGCCAGCAGCGAGCGCACCACGTCTGCGGTCTCCCACGCGGCGTCACCCGGGGCGGTCACGCCTTCTCCGATCACGTCCTGACGGTGCACGTGGAGTTTCTCCTGCCGGCCCTTGCGGTTCCGGATCTGGTTCAGACACCAGTTGGTCGAGATGCGGTACATCCAGGTGAGGGGCGAAGACTCCCCGCGAAAGGAGTCCCAGTTTCGAATCACGCGGGCAAAAGTCTCCTGGAGGGCGTCCTGTGCGGCCTCGTCCGTCCCCAGGATGCTTCGACAGCGGCGGTAGATCACCGGGCCGTAGCGCTCGTAGATCTCCCGGACTTCGGCCTCTGAAGGGCCGGCCCCGGGATGTTGGGGAGAGGTCAACAGGTCCTCCACTCACTTGGACCCCCGACACCGCGGGGAGGGAAACACTTTCTCAGGCCGCCAGGGCCTCGGCGGCCTCGAGGTCGTCGAAGAAGGCGGCCAGCAGCGCCTGGGCCTGGTCGGGGCTCTGGCTCCGGAGCACCCGGGTGCGCAGCTCTTCGGCGTCGGGCAGGGCTCGGGTGAAGTGGTTCGACACCATCTTCATGCGCCCCAGGGCCCCCTTGTCCGAGTGGAACGCTGCTCGGATCTGGCCGAAGTAGAAGAACAAGGCCTGACGCCGGGCCGCGGCGGAGGGGGAGACCACCGGGTCCCCGCGCAGGGCCTGGGTGATCTGCAGTCCCAGCCAGGGGTTGCGGATGGCCCCGCGTCCGATCATGAGGCCGTCTGCGCCGGTGTCCCGGAGCATTGCCAGTGCCGAAGGCACGTCGATGATGTCGCCGTTGGCCAGCACGGGCACCGACAGCCGCGCCTTGGTCTCGGCGATCTTGTCCACCGCCCGCTGTCCACCGTAGCGGTCCTCGCGGGTGCGCCAGTGGATGGTCACGGCCTCGGCGCCCTCTTCTTGGCAGATCCAGGCGATCTCCGGCGCGTTCCGTCGACCGGCGTCAAAACCCGAGCGCATCTTGACGGTCAGCGGCAGGTCCACCGCCGAGCGCACCGCTCGCACGATGTCCCGCACCAGCCCCGGGTCCTTCATCAGGGCCGAGCCGCCGCTGTGGGCACAGACCTTCTTGGAGGGGCAGCCCATGTTGATGTCCACGATCGTGGCCCCCAGGTCCTGGACGATGCGCCCGGCTCGGGCCATCTGCTCGGGCTCCCGGCCATAGATCTGGATGACGATCGGCCGCTCGTCGGGGTCGAAGCTGCAGGTCTGCAGCACCCGCTTGCCCTTCAGGGACAGGCCCTTGGCCGGCACGAACTCGGTGCAGGTGTAGCCGACCCCGCCGATCCGCCGGATGACCCGGCGGAAGTACAGATCGGTGACCCCCTCCATGGGCGCCAGCACCACGTTGGGCGAGATGGTCAGATCCCGGATCCGGAAGCTGGTCGGGGGCGAGGCAGCCATGGGGCCCACCTAACGGGATAGACGCGGGCGGTGCCGCTCGCCAAGGCCAGCTCCGTCACGACCGAGGGTCAGCCCGACGGCTGGGCCCCGCCCCACCAGTGGTTCGCCCAGGCCAGCCCCGGGGGCGTCGCTACAGATCGATCGAGCGCAGCAGGAAGAACACCCGCTCGTCTTCGTCCTCACTCTCCTTGGAGTAGGCCCCGTAGACGAGGAGTCCGTCCAGGCCGTCGCCGTCCACGTCGGGTACGCCCATCAAGAGGGCCCCAATGGCCACGTGGCCGTCCGGCGCGACGAAGAGATGGGCGGCTGCCGTCCCCGGTCCCTGGGCACCTTGGACCGGTCCGAGCCAGACATAGGCTCCACCGACATTGATGTCGTCTTCTGCATGGCCGGGCACGCCGATGGCCGGGTCGGCACGGCCGTCCCCGTCGAGGTCCTGATCGAGAGAGAGGGCCCTCCCGAGGCGAGCCGGATTCCAGGCGCCGGACGGGTCCGGATCGGGCCGGAAGGAGGCGTCGGCCTGGGAGACGTGCAGTTCGCCAGCCAGGGGCCCGAGGAACAGGTAGGCGGCTCCCTCCATGTTGTCTTCCTCGATCGCGCTGAGCAGGAGATCGGCGTGGCCGTCGCCGTCCGAGTCGCCCGTGGACAGTGCGTAGCCAGCGGTTGAGCCGGGTTCACCTTCGATGGTGGCTACGGCGTCGCCGGGTTCGGTGCGCGCGCCTAGGGGGCTCTCGAAGATGAGCGTCAGGCCTGTCCAGCCACCATGGAGTGGATCTGCCACAGTGAGGTCGGGCAGGCCGTCACCGGTCAGGTCGTGGTCGGAGAGGAGTTCGACGCCGAACGTGCCGCCATCTGACCCTGACACGATGCCTGACGCCAGTTCCTCCATCAGTCCCCCAGTTGTAGGCATTGGAAGGAGGTAGAGATACCCGTAGTCCTCCCCCAGGCCCAGCTCCTCCTCGGCACCAACCACCAAGAGCGTCTGCCCCTGGTCCTCTAGCGCCGTGATGTTGCTGCCGGCCTTGTTGTAGGCGCCCCAGAGGACCGTCTCCAGCTCCTCAAATGAGTGTTGTCCCTGAGAGGACTCAGAGAGGATGGCCACGGCTCCGGGCCCGGGTTCATCTGCGGTAGTTGGCCACTGACCGTCCCCAAAGATGCCCTCCTGCAGCCCGTCGCCATCGAGGTCCGCCGTGATCGCGTCGCCGCCCAGCGTCACGTTCTCACTGGAGCCCTCGACTGACCAGATGGTGTCACAGCTCGATTGCTCGCCCGCAACGAGGCGTTGGCCGTCGAGGGTCGAGAGCTGGGCTTGACCGTTGGGGGCGAGTCCACTAGGTCCCCCGCTCAGGATCCGCGCCCTGCCATCGCCGTCACTGTAGGTGTCAGCAGCACTGAAGTACCCGCAAGAGACAATCGGCGTGTCCCTGAACAGATCCAGCTCGACCGTCTCGACCACGGACACGGTGGCGGCCGGCTGTGGCGTCTCCTCAGCGACCGGACAGCCAGCTGCTGCCAGGATCACCCAGCCCATGAACAGGGCCCTCGGGAGATGCCCTTGACACTCTCCTCCCTTCACCCAATCCGTCCCAGGTAGTTGGACCACACGCTGTGCACCCGGCGCTCGAACCAGTCGTCGTCCCAGAGGAGGGCTCGTGGCACGGAGGTAGGGCTGATGGCGATGTCCATCTTGCAGCTCCAGGACAGGGGTGCCTCGGCGCGTATCAGGACGGGTTCGTCCCCTGGGCGCAGGGTCCAGGTCGCCGGCAGGACCACGGGCTCGTCGGCGCTGTACCCGCTTGACGTGGAGGGATCGAAGGTCGTCGGAAGAATGCAGCGCCCAGGCACGGGCTCAGGGGCCGGGGCGAACAGATCCACCTGCTCCACGACCGAGATGCCGGTGCCCCAGGCCGTCAGGGTGACGACGGCGTCTTCGGGCACGGTCGGCTCGAACAGGAGCAGGTAGTGCAGGACCGTGGGCGAGCCCGAGGTGAACTCCAGGACCGTGCACCAGGCCTTCTGGCGCGTCAACTCGCTGCCCGAGTCCAGCCAGCCCCTGAGCTGGCTGCGGTCCACGGAAGCCGGCAGGATCATCGTTCCGCCCCACACCGGTCCCAGCCGTTCGATGAACCGCCTGTAGGCGTGCCAGCTCGGGCGGGGGACCGCTTCGCTCGGTGAGGTGACTTCAGGCGTCAGGTCGTAGCGCACGCCCATGCCTCCCCCTGGGCCCGACATCCAGGCGTGCCAACCGGACAGCTCCGCGGCGGACGCCAGGCCGCCGCCGAGCCGGCGAACGACCTCGTAGGCCTGGAAGCGCTCTCCCTCGTCGGCCGTCGTGCCAAAGCCCGGTGGCCGCCAGGTCGGGCTGCCGGCGCAGTCGCCGCCTTCGGCCACATCGCAGACGCTGGCGCCGCTCTCGGAGATCGTGATCGGGAGGTCGGTGAATCCGATGGCCAGATCTGAGAATTCGGTGGGCTTCAGCGCTGCCGTGATGGCCGCCTCGATGGTCTGCTTGAGGAGCGTGACCTCATGGACGAGCATGCCGATGTGCGTTCGATCGTCCTGGCGGTGGTAGAAGTGGTAGTCCATGCCCTGGACGAGGTCCGGTAGATCGGCAAGGGTGGCGGGAAGCGGCTGCGCAGGGTCGTCCGTCCGGCCCCACACGGCGATCTCAGCCACCAACCCCCCGATCAGCGCCTCCATCACCCCCAGCCGCTCGTTCCAGGTCTTGCCCACCCCCCGGCTGAGTGAGTCGTGGTACGAGGACATCGCCGGCAGGAACAGCCGGATGTTCGGACCGCCGCTGCTCCCCTCGAGTCCCTTGCGCAGCCCCGCCGCCGCCCAGGCCACGGCACGGCCCCAGTAGTCGCCGGTCCTGGCCGGCTCGAAGCTGCTGCCGTCCGTGTTGTAGGTGCTCCTGGCGTCGGCTTCGTTGAAGATCTCGATGGACTCGATGACCTGGTCCAGGTCGAAGCCGAGGGTCGGCTCCAGCGCTGTCAGGAAGAGCCCGAGCTGTTCGCCGATGAGGCCGATGAACTCCCGCTTGTAGCCGCTGGAGACGTCGAGACTATCCAGGTGCCAGAGACAGTTGGTGTTCTTGGAGGCCGCGTCCGTGGCGTCCAGCGGGAATTTGAACGTCCCGGATGGTGAAGTCGCGTCCACGTGGCCCGTGTCCCACCGCATCCTGAGGACACTGTTGAGTCCGGTGGTGTCCGACAGCCCGACCTGGGAAGGGCACTCCAGGTCCGAAGGACGGGGGCCGGTCATCTGGTTCGAGCCCCCACCGTTGCTCAAGAAGGTCAACGAGAGCTTGAGACCCAGGGAGTGCGCGGCCCGCAGGGCCCGTCTCAGCTCGACTTCGTTGCTCGGTGACGCCAGGTCTGTGGCCAGCTGGCTGGTCGAGGCCGGGACCGGCAGACCCACGAGCGCGTCGAACGGGTCGTGGCGCAGCGCGAACCAGAACAGATCGCAGGGCCCGGGATGCCGAACCGTGTTCACGCCGAGCTCGACCACGTCCTGGAAGGC
>CAZFLE010000144.1:0-18140 GCA_964519895.1 uncultured Enterobacterales bacterium
TTCGACCCCCGGTCGAGACACATCCTGTCTCCCGGGGGTCGTCCTGGTTTTGGCGCCGCAGGCTGGACGGGCGCGGGGGGTGTAGCCTCTGCGCCGTGAGTCGTTCGTCCCCTGTCCTCGTGATGTTGGGTGCTGCGGGATTCTCCCTGGCCGTGCAACAGCTGGGCGTCCTGCTGGCCACGTCCTGGTGGTCCTCGGTCGGGACCCCGCTTGGGGGGCTGCGCACCTGGACCCAGGCCAGCCCTGTGCTGGCGGCGAGCATCGGCCTGCTCGTCGGAGCCTGGCGCAGCGGTCAGGTGCGAGCGGGTCTGTCGCGAGGCTGGGTGGTGGCGCTGGTCGGGCTGCCCCTGTTGCTGGCGGTGGGGGCGCTGTCGGCCGGCGTCGCCCAGATCGCTGCCGATCGGCCCTACCTTCCCAGCCGGACCTTGGTTCCCAACCTCCTGGGCATGACCTACCGCGCGGTCTCTCCAACCGTTCACCTCCTGTTGGCGGTGCTCGGGCCCTTGTTCCTGTTGTGTGCCTGGGGCCGATGGCCCCGGCGAGTCGCCTTCGGTGCCGCGGGCGTTGGCATTGTCGGTCTGCTGGTGGGGCTGGCGGGGCAGCGTGGCGTGCTGACCAAGGCGGCCAAGGACCTGATCCAGGGAGGCGAGCATGGGCTGCTCCACGGCTTGGCCTTTCCCGGGCTCCTCTGGATGATCGCCGGGCTGTGTCTCGTCCTGGTGATCCTCTGGGCCTTGCCCCGAGACACGCCCCGGGTCGGGCGTTGGATCTGGTGCACAGCGGGGCTGTTGGTGCTCGATCCGGTCCCGGTGGTCCTGGGGTGGTTCCTGCCTCGTGCAGCGGTCGCCGACACCGAGCGACTGTCGGTGCTACGGGGAGCCGAGGTCCATCGAGGCGGTGCGCTGGTGGACCTCACTGGGGGCGACCTGCGCCTGGACGGTGTGGTCGTGGACGAGGCCGGGCTCTCGGCTGGGCTCCGTGCGCTGGGACACCCCCGGCTTCGGCCCAGGGTCGTGGCCCACTCCTCGCCTGCGCCGGACGCTTGGGGAGACAGGATCCGGACCGCGGTGCGCTTCGCGGCGCCGGCGTCGGCCACGGTCGGTGACGTGGCCGACGTCTTGGAACAGCTGGTGCAGCACGGCGTGCACGAGCTCCACTGGCTCGCGCGGCCCAGGCGCGATGACCCTGGGCCCTTGGCCATGGCGCTGCGCCAGCCCGCCTTCACGGTGCTCCTGGACGTGCCGGTGGACCGGGCCTGGCAGATCGGGCTCCCCTGGGCCTGGGTGGGTCGGGACGGGGCTCGATTGTTCGATCCGCGGGCCAAGTGCCAGGGCACCTACCAAGGCGAGGGCTGGCTCGATTCGCTGGACGAGTCCTTGTCCCCCTGTCGCGATGGGGTGGTGGTGCTGCCGGATCCGGATCTGGCTCTGGGCGAGTTGACCGTGATCCTCGATCGGCTCGGCGGCACCGGCCGTGGCACCATGGCTGCCTACCGAGTGGCCCTGATTCCGCCTGGCCCGGGTCACGAACTGTTCCGCCGAGAGGAGGCGCGTCCCTGAGCGAACCGGCCATCCAGCTCCAAGGACTCACCAAGCGCTTCGGCCGAGGACGCCGAGCGGTGGTCGCCCTGGACGACGTGAGTCTGACCGTGGAACGGGGCGAGGTCTTTGGCTTGTTGGGCCCGAACGGGGCGGGCAAGACCACGACGATTCGCCTGTTGGCGGGGCTGCTGGAGCCGACCCAGGGCGCGGCACGGGTCCTGGGTCGCGACGTGCGGACCGACGCCACCTGGGTTCGACGACGCATCGGCCTGGTTCCTGGTGAGGCCGGTCACCACCGCTGGCTCAGTTTGGTCGAGGAGCTGATCTACTACGGGGGGCTGTACGGTCTGGAGCCCCAGGAGTGCCTCCGCCGGAGCCTGCCGCTGCTCGAGCGTCTGGGTCTCGGGGATCGTCTGGACCATCGCGTGAGCACCTTCTCCAAGGGAATGCGCCGCAAGGCGCAGCTGGTTCGGGCGCTGCTCCACCGGCCGCTTGTGCTGCTGCTCGATGAGCCGACGTCCGGCCTGGACCCTGCGGTGGCCGAGGAGGTCTGGGGTCTGCTCCAAGAGCTGTGCGGCGACCAGGGCGTGTCGATCGTGCTGTGCTCCCACTACCTCGAGGAGGTCGAGAGGCTCTGTCCGCGCATCGGCATGCTGCGGACGCGTCTCCATGCCGTCGGCACCCTGGCCCAGGTGGCTGGGGGTCCACAGACGGTCTTGATCCGTGCCGCGAGTCCCGCCTCATCCGTGGTCGAAGTCGCGGAACGACTGGGGCTGGACCAGGGCCTCGAACGCCGGGCCGACGGGGTGCGACTACAGCTCACCTGTCCCGCTCGTGAGATCCCGGAGCTCGTCCGGGCCCTGGTGGCCGCGGAGGTCGACGTCCTGGCGGTCGAGCCCACTGGCCGTGATCTGCGTCGGGCCTACCGGGCTCACATCGGCGACGAGCCTTCGTGAGGCTGTTCTGGACTCTGCTGGTCAAGGAGGCCCGTTCGGTGGTCCGGGACCGCCAGAACCTGGTCGGGGTGGCCTCGCTGGCCGTGACACTCGCCTTCGTGTTGTGGACAGTGGAGCAGACCGCACCCCCCGGGGACTCCGCGACCGGCCTCTTGGGCTCCGACGAGGTCCAGACCGTCCGTCTGGTGGTGCTGGTCATCGCCCAGTCGCTCTCGGCCTATGCCTCGTTCTTCGCGATCCCTCTGGCCCTGGCCACCTTTGTGGGGGAGAAGGAGAGCCAGACCCTGGAGCTGCTGCTCGCCGCACCGATCCCGGACGCCCGGCTGTATGTCTTCAAGGTGCTGAGCATCACGATCCTGGGTGCGGGCTTCGGGCTGCTCCTGCTCGTCGCCTTCCTGGGGTGGGCCGGTGTCGCCCATGGTGCAGCCCTCGCCAGGCTCCCCTCGGGGGAGCTAGCGCTTCTGGTGCTGGCCGCTCTCCCGCTGCCACTCCTCTACACCCTCGTCCAGGTCGGGCTGGGGGCGTGCGTGTCCGTGCGGGCGGACTCGATGAAGGGCGCGGGCCAGCTGCTCGGCGGGCTCTACATGCTCGGCTTTGCGGGCTGCGGCGGGGTCATGATCGCGCTCGGCAAGTCCCGAGACCAGGGGCTCCTGCTGATCGACACGGTCAATGAGCTGTCCTTCTGGCCCTACTACCTGACCACCTTCGTCGGGTCGGGGGTGCTGGCGCTCCTGTTCCTGGTCGTGGGCGGCCTGCTGTTCCGGCGCGAGCGGCTGATTCGCTGAACCCGGCCACATCGGCGCCCCAGCGTCGACGCCATGCGTCCGACCTGTCTGCGGCTCGCCAGGATCAGTCCGTGGGATCGGCGCAATGAGCGCCGCGCATGTCGACCGCCGACGCCTCCAGTGTCGGGAGACTGCCAGGCCTTGGTCTGTAAGTACTTGAAATTGCGAAACGCGAGGCTGGCACGAAGTGTGGATGGGGTCCGTCCGTCCGCGGGAGGCTGGCATGGCGTGCTCGGTGTGGTCTGGAACGGTGCTCGGTGTCGAGGGGTGCGCTGTCGCCGTCGAGGTGGATCTGGTGCGCCGGCTCCCGCGGACCCTGGTGGTGGGCCTGGCGGGCAAGGCGACCAAGGAGAGCGTCGAGCGCGTCCGTTCCGCCATCGTGGCGTCGGGTGCGGAGTACCCGCGCAAGCGGGTCACGGTGAACCTGGCCCCAGCCGACCTGCCCAAGGTAGGCACCGGCTTCGACCTCCCCATCGCCGTGGCGATCCTGGCGGCAGGGGACGACGAGCTCGCAGCGGCACTCAGCCGCACCTTCCTGATCGGTGAGCTCTCCCTTGGGGGACAGCTGCGTCCGATTCGCGGGGCTCTGCCTCTGACCTTGCTCGCCGCCGAGCTCGGCCTGGCCCGCGTGATCCTGCCGGCGGGCTGTGCGGCCGAGGGCGCAGTGGTCCCCGGGATCGAGGTCCTGGCGGCCCGAGACCTGGCCCAGGTGCTCGACATGCTGCGCGGGGGGGCGCCCCTGCCCGCTGCGCAGCCAGACCCCCCGGCGGCCATCACCCACAGCGCCGATCTGGCCGACGTGCGAGGGCAGGCCCTGGCCCGCCGGGGCCTCGAGGTCGCTGCGGCCGGGGGTCACAACCTGTTGCTGGTGGGGCCGCCGGGCTGCGGCAAGACCATGCTCGCGTCCAGGCTGGCCACCATCCTCCCGCCTTTGGACTTCGACGAGGCCTTGGCGGTCACCCGGATCCACTCGGTGGCGGGACTGCTGGCCCCAGGAGAGGGGCTGGTGTCACAGCGCCCCTTCCGCGCCCCCCACCACTCGGTGTCGACGGCTGGACTCCTGGGGGGTGCGTCCCTGCGCCCTGGCGAGCTGAGCCTGGCCCACTGCGGTGTGCTCTTCCTGGACGAGATCCCGGAATTCCCCCGCCGCGTGCTCGAGCAGCTGCGGGGCCCGCTCGAGGACCGCGAGGTGGTCATCGCCCGCGCCGCTGGGACCGTGCGACTGCCCGCGTCCTGCACCCTGGTCGCGGCGGCGAATCCGTGCCCCTGTGGCTACTTGGGGCATCCCACTCGCCCTTGCCGCTGTCCGGAGTCTGCGGTCCGGCGCTACGCGAGTCGGCTGTCGGGCCCGCTGCTGGACCGTATCGACCTACACGTCGCCGTGGACCCGGTGCCGCCAGAGGAGCTGTTGGGCCGACCCCGGGGCGCGTCGAGCAGCCAGGTCCGTGGCCGGGTCCTCTCGGCCCGGCGCATGCAGGCCGCGCGATACGCCGACGCGCCGTTCAACTGCAACGCCGAGCTCGACGGCCCCGCGGTCCGACAGGCCTCTCAGCTGGCCGAGCCGGCACGGCGGCTGCTTCAAGACGCCGCGACCCGGCTTGGCCTCTCGGGGCGCGGCTGCGACCGCGTGCTCAAGGTCGCCCGCACCGTGGCTGACCTCGACGCCAGTGCGCCGGTGATGCTGCCCCACGTGGCCGAGGCCCTGGGCTTCCGGGGCCAGGATCGCGTCCCCCAGACGCTGTCGGCCACCGCATGAGTGCCGTCGCCCTGGCCTGTGCCCTGGCCGTCGTCGACCAGCTCGACGGGCCCGTCGCCCTTGTGGAGCTGCCCGACGGGGAGCTCGTCCACGTGGCTCGCAGGGGTCTCCCCCGTCGAGTGCGCGAGGGCGCTCGTCTGTGCGTGGTCCGCTCGGCGCCGAACCCGCTGGGACCCGCTGCGCCCCCTTCATTCACCCGGGCCCCCAGGGCCCAACCTGGAGAGAATCATGACTGAACTGACCCACCACCCGGACCACCTCAAGGCCCTCGACGCCGCGATGGAACACATCCAGAAGTCCTATGGCGCGGGCGCGATCATGCGTCTGGACGGCTCGACCGTGGCCAAGGGGCATCCGGCGATCCCCACGGGCAGCCTGGCCCTGGACCTCGCCCTTGGCATCGGGGGGCTGCCTCGGGGCCGCATCTGCGAGATCTATGGGCCCGAAGCGTCGGGCAAGACCACCGTTGCCCTCCATGCCATCGCCAGCTGCCAGGCCATGGGCGGCACGGCGGCCTTCATCGACGCAGAGCACGCGATGGACGCGAACTATGCCGCACGGCTGGGGGTCCAGATCGAGGAGCTCCTGCTGGCCCAGCCCGACTCGGGCGAGCAGGCCCTGGAGATCTGCGAGCTGTTGGTGCGCTCGGGCGCGGTCGACCTCATCGTGGTCGACTCGGTGGCAGCCTTGGTGCCCCAGGCCGAGATCGAGGGGCAGATGGCCGATCAACAGGTCGGACTCCAGGCCCGTCTGCTGTCCAAGGCCATGCGCAAGCTGACCGGCTGCATCTCCAAGACCCGCTGCACGGTCCTGTTCATCAACCAGCTGCGCAGCAAGGTCGGGGTCGTGTTCGGCTCCCGGGAGATCACGAGCGGCGGCAACGCCCTGAAGTACTACACGTCGGTCCGCCTGGACATCCGGCGCACCAAGAGCATCAAGAAGGAGGAGCGGCACATCGGCAACCGGACCAAGGTCCGGGTGGTGAAGAACAAGATGGCCGCGCCCTTCCGCACGGCCGAGTTCGACCTGCTCTTCGGACACGGCGTCAGCCGGGAAGGAGAACTCCTGGAGCTGGGCGAGGACCAGGGGCTGATCGACAAGCGCGGCAGCCACTACAGCTTCCAGGACCGCAAGCTCGGGAATGGGCGCGAGGTGGCCCGCAAGGCCCTGCGTGATGATCCCGAGCTGGGGGCCCGCGTGGAGCAGCTGGTGCGCAGTGCCCACGGCCTGGTCCAGCACGTCCCCGCGGCCGAGGCCTGACCCTGTGGCACGCTCGGCGGCCCGGTCCAGGACGTGGCATCCTCTCTGAGAGGAGGCGCGGTCGGAACCTGCCCGGGCCGTCGGGCCTGCACTCGGCTACAACGCCAGATGTCCTCCTCGCGGTCGCCCAGCGCCGTCGTCGTGGTGCTCGTCGCCCTGGTCGGGGTCGCCGTGGCGGTGCTGGCACTGGGCCGAGATGCCCCCGACGACGCCGAGAGGATCCGCCAGGCCATCCAGCGCGTCGCTGCTGGCGCCGAACGTGCGGACCTCAAGGAGGTCATGGCACCCATCTCCCAGGCCTACCGGGACGACGACGGCCTGTCTCGGGACAACATCAAGGGCTACCTGTTCATGGAGTTCCGTCGGCGAGGCCCGGTCCACACCCTGCTGGGGCCTATCGACGTCACCTTGGACGACGCCGGAACCGGGGCGCTCGCCGTGTTCAACGCTGCGGTGGGCGAGGGCGGCGCTGGGGTGGTCGGGGAGCTGCTGCCCCAGTCTGGCGACGTGTTCACCTTCGAGTTCACGCTGGTCCGCGAAGGCGACGACTGGCGGATCACGAGCCACGAGCGCTACGACCTGGAGGGCGACAGGGTCCGGCTCCCCGTGGACTGATCGGCAACCGAGCCGATCACCCCGCGAGCGGCGAGCGCCCCAGACATCAGGGTCGCGGTCAGGCCGCCGCCGGGGAAGACCCAGGCACTGCTCAGGAGCAGTCCCTTGAGCGGTGTGCGGGCACCCAGCCGCCGCAAGCCGCCCTGGGCAGGGCTGTGGCGGTAGCCGAGGATCGCGCCTCCGGGTGCGCCGGTGTAGGCGTGAAAGGTCTGGGGGGTGGCCACACTCTGGACCCGAATGCAGTCGCGCAGCCCGGGCAATAGAGCTCGCTCCACGGCATCGATCAGGCGATCCCGCAGGTGGTCCCGGGCGGCTGCATCGAGGGGTTGCTCGCCGGTGGGTGGATGGGCCGCGGTGATGGCCACGATGCCGGTCCCGTCGGGGCAGCAGCTGGGGTCGACCACGTGGGGCAGGTGCACCCCGAGGGCCTGACCCAAGACCGGCTCCGAGGACCAGGTGCCTCGCCAGGTGGTCTCGTAGCCGAGGGCCGCGAGGGCGCGGGGGTCTCGGTCCAGGCCCAGCCACACCTTGACGGCCGACGTGGAGAGCGCCAGGTCTGCGTGCCGGGCCCGGTAGCGAGCGGGTAGGTCCTCTGCCGCCAGGAGCTGGCCGAACAGCACCGCCGGTGCAGCGTTGCCGATCACGTGGTCGGCGAGCACGCGCTCTCCGCTCGCCAGGGTCACGCCGCAGACCGCGCCGCGGGACACGTCGATGCGCTGCACGGCCTGGCCCAGGGTGACCTGTCCGCCAGCCTCCACGATCGCATCGCGCAGGGCGTCGGACAGGGACTGGCTGCCACCGGCCAGGTAGTACCCGCCCTCGGCGTGGTAGCCGTGCAACAGGATCAGGTAGGACCAGGCAGCGAGTCCCTCGGGGCCCAGCCCCAGGTAGTGGCCCTGGGTGCCCAGCACCTGTCGTGCCCTGGGATCGGAGACGTGCTGGGCGATGACCTGGGCAGCGCTCAGGGTCTGCAGATCCAGGACCTCCCGGTCCAAGGCGGGCAGGCCCCCCGAGCCGTCGAGCAGCGCATAGGCGCGGTGGTGGACGCGGGCGGCCAGCGCGGCCAGCGCGGCGAAGCCCGCTCGCTCGGCGGGGAAGTGCTCCCCCAGGACCCCCAGGTAGCCGGGCATGCCGTGGGGCACCCGGAAGCTCAGGTTCGGCCAGATCTCCTGCCGGAGGGAGGTGTCCGGAAGGAAGCGCAGACGCGCGGTGATCCCCAGACCGTCGAGCAAGTGGCGATTCGGCTCGCCGGGGCCGACGGCGTCCATGCGATGGAGCGAGGCGTCGAAGCGGTAGCCGTCCCGGTCAAAGCAGCTCGCGTAGCCCCCCACCACGTCGTGCCGGTCGAAGACGGCGACAGAGCGACCGGCCCGGGCCAGGTGGGCGGCGGCCGAAAGGCCCCCGACGCCAGCCCCAACCACCGCGACGTCGACCCGGTCAGCCACTCGCACCATCGAGATCTCGCGGCTTCACGGAGGGGATGTCCGCCTGGTCCTGCCAGGCATGGCGCTGGGGCCGCACGAAGAGGCTGCGGTTCGTCACCAGCGGCGCGGACAGGGTGCGGACCGGACCTCGGGGGCCCTGCCATGTGAAGCCGGGGTGGGCGTGGGTTCGCGCCAGCAGGGCCAGCCCAATGAAGCCCGTGCCGTGGGACCAGGGCTCGGCGCGGATGATCCGGCCCAGAGGCTGGTCGCCGGCGTGCACCCCGTCGCCCACCTGCAGATCCGGCCCGTGTACGAGCCCGATGCGCTGCGTCCAGCCGTGGTTCCTGTGCACACGGACGGCCGCGGTGCCCCGGGCCACACTCGCGGTTGGCAGGCGCCACTGGAGCTGCAGCTCCAAGGGGGTCAAGCCTGCGCGGCCTTCGGCCTGGGGCCAGAAGGCGAAGTTCTCGAGCGCTGCGGTGGCCAGGCAGCCGGTGCCCGCCCGGGTCAGCTCGACCGGCGCTCCGGCCTCGGTCAGCGTGTCCAGGACCGAAGGCTCCTGGTCGGCCCGGACCAGGAGCAGGTAGCCATACTCCCCGGTCCGGCCGGTCCGCAGCACCAATGTGCCGTCGTCGGTCGAGAACCAGGTCATGGGGGGCAAGCCGATGACCCCTGGGCTGTCGTAGCGAGCCATCACCTCCCAGGCGAAGGGCCCGTCCAGAGTCCACGCGGCACGGATCGGCGCCAGCGGTTCGACCCGCAGGGACGCGGGAGCGCCCGCCCGGCAGCGGGCCAGCAGCTCGGCCTGGTCCAACCCGTCGGCGATCAGCCAGATGCTCTCGCGCTGAGCGACGAGCCAGGCGTCGGCCAGGACCGTGCCGTCGTCGTCCAGGACCAGGGTGTGGCGCCCCTCGCCCGGGCGCTGTCGTTCGCCCCCGGGCACCAGCTGGCCGCACCAGTCCGTGGCGCCTGGGCCCGAGATCGAGACCATCGCCAGGTGAGGCAGCGCGACGAGGGTGGCCGAACGGCGCAGGGCGGCGAGCTCGGCCGCGGGATCCCCCAGGTGAGCCGGGCCGGGCAGCCCGCTCACGATGCGCTCTCCAGGACGTGGTCCACCAGGGTGTTCAGCGAGCGCAGCGCCACGGGCGGGGCGTCCCGGTCCTCGACCACCCGCACGCCAAAGGCCTGCTCGACCGCCACCACGAGCTCGACCGCGTCCAGGGAGTCCAGGGACAGGCCGGTCCCGAAGAGCGGGGCGTCCGGATCGAGTTCGTCGGGCTCGCGCTCCAGGAGCAGACAGTCGACGACCAGGGCCTGGATCTGGGCGAGCACCGCCGCACGCTGGGCCAGGGCCTCGGTCTGGGAGGTCATCTCCGCTCTCTAACCCTCGGGGCCCAGACAGATGGCAGCGGCGTAGCCGGCGGGCGAGGTCGCCACGACCAGGGCGCGGGCCACCCGTCGTGCTCGAACCGCCTCCACCGCAGCAGCGACGGCCACGAGGGCGTCGGTGGCCTCGGCGTGGCCCAGTCCCGCGCAGGTCTGGACCAGGGGGACGTCGGCCAGGCCGGCCCCGGCGATGGCGCGGACCTCCTCGGCCATCGTCGCCTGGCGACCATCCCCGGCGGACCAGATGCCCTCGACCGGGGCCGGGTTCCCTTCCAAGGCGGTCGCAATGGCTGAGTCCAGGGCCTTCGGGCCCGCCAGGCCCGTGCCGGTGATCGGCACGCCCCTGTCGCGTTCGATCGCCACGGCGGCGGCGGCGTCGACCAGCGGCTCGCGGACGACCGGATCCAGGGCCTCCCGCTCTCGACTGTTCGGGCCGACTTCGTCCGAGCCGGCCACCACCATGCCCGCGGTCCCGGGCGATGCGCTCAGCAGGTCCAAGGCGTGGAGCAACGCCACCAAGCCAGTGCCTGCTCCGGCGCAAAGTGTCGCGGTCGGTCCGCACAGGCGCAGCGCCACGCACGCGGCACCCGTGCCCGCATTGCGGACCAGTCGCGAGAAGCTGCGACCGCTGGCGGCTCCCCGCTGCACGCTCGTCTGCCAGGCCGTGCCCGCCGAAGCTTGCAGCCCGGGGGCTCCCGCGACCAGGCCCCAGGTCGGGTCCGCGTGGGGAGGCAGTGCTTCGGAGACCGCCGTGACCAGCAGCCTCGCCGTCCGGTCCAGGGTGGCCAGGCGGACGCGCCCGATGCGTGCAGGTGTGTCGGGCGGGGTGGAGCCGTGGGCTCGAAGTCCCGCAGTGCCAGTGATGCCGAAGCGGGCCGGCGTGGGCGCCTGGGTCGGCGCCGGCTCAGCGGTGAGCACGACGGAGGCATTGGCCCCCCCAAAGGCGGCGCTGTGCTTGACCGCCACCGCCAGCGCCGCGGGACGGGGTCGGCCGCTCACCACATCCGGGGGGGCCAGGCGCCGCGCCGAGGAGAATCCCGCGGTCGGTGGCAGCGCCGCGTGCCGCATCCCGCCCAGCACGAGGCTCGCCTCGAGCAGGCCCCCCGCCCCCTGGCAGTGTCCCAGGTGCCCCTTGCCCGAGGTCACCGGCACACCCTGGGGCAGGACCCGGGCCAGAGCCAGGGTCTCAGCCGCGTCGTTGGCCTCGGTCCCAGTGCCTTGTGCGCTGTAGAGCTGCACGTCGTCAGGGCCCAGCGCCGCGTCGGCCAGCGCCATCGCCACGGAGCGTGCGATGCCGCGGCCCGATGGGTCCGGGGCCGTGGGGTGCACGGCGTCGGCGCTGGCGCCGTAGCCCCCGATCCAGGCCTGGGCCCGCCTGGGCGATGGGTCGGCCTCGAGCACCCACGCTGCCCCCCCTTCGCCCAGGCTCATGCCGACCGGCAGCGAGAAGGGGGCGCAGGGCCCCGACCCCAGGACGCCCAGGGCGTGGAAGCCCGCGGCCACCATCGGGAGCACCACGTCGACCCCGACCACCATCACGGCGGGAAGCCTGCGCTCTCGCAGCCACCCGACGGCGACGCCCAAGGCGTGGGTGCTGCTGGCGCAGGCTGTGGACACGGTGATCCGCGGTCCGTGGAGGTCGAGCACCCTGGCCAGCTCGCCGGCGGTCTGGTCGACCGCGCTGCGGCGCAGCAGCTCGAGCTGACGCCCCGACGACGCCGCCCCGGCGGCCCGGTGGTCCCGGCGACTGTGCAGGCAGCCGTTGCTGGTGCCGACCACCAGCCCCAGCGTGTCGGTCGACAGCCCAGCCTGGTCGAGCGCGGCCCGTGCCACCCAGGCTGCCAGGCCGATGGCCGGGTCACGCCCTGGCGCGTGTGCCCGGGCGTCGGCCCACTGCGCCTCGGTCAGCAGTGCAGCGGCCAGGGTGCCCTCGAAGGCCGTGCCCAGGCCGTGGTGGACCCGGTGCCCGGTGTGGCCCCGTCTCAACGCATCCCAGTGGTCCGGGAGCCCGAACCCCAGGCTCGAGCACAGCCCGATCCCGGTCACCCCGATGTCCGGCCGACGCACGGCACGGGGTTAACGCACGGCCGTGATGGCCCCCGCACCCCCCTTCGACGAGTCCCGGCTGGAGACGGATCCTGCGGCCCGGTACGCCTACCTGGCGTCCTTCATCGGGCTGACCGCGCTGGACTTGGACGTCATCCGGGGTGCGCGGCCCTTCCTGGAGGACCGCCTCGATCGCATGGTCGAAGAGCTGACCGGTCGGGTGGTCGACTTCGAACCGGCTGCGCGGCACTTCCGCACCGAGTCAGGAGAGATCGACCGACCCCGCATCACCCGTCACCTGCGGGGCTACCTGGCGCGACTGCTCAGCGAGCCGGGCGGGCCAGGCTTCGGCGGCTACCTGGACGGCGTGGCTGGAACGCACCGGTCGACCGGCGGCACCTCTCGCGCAGACGTCCCCCAGGTCCAGGTCAATGCCCTGCTCGGGTTCATCTCCGACAGGGTGGTGCGCACTGTGGCCGAGCTCGAGCTGCCGTTGCGCCAGCGTCTACGGGCCATTCGGGCCTTCAATAAGCTGCTCTGGATCCAGAACGACCTGATGAGCAGACACTATGCACCCGGGTCCACCGACCAGCGCTGAGCGGCCTCTGCGGGGAGCTCTGGCCACCGTCGACAGGCCGCCGCCTGCTCCGGGTCCAGGACTTCGAGAGACACCAGGCGCCAGCTCGCGGGCAGCCCGCACCGGACGCCGGTGGCGGGCTGGAGCACGCAGTTGCCGGAGGCTGGGCGCGTCCCGGGGGCGACATGGAGATCGTCCAGGACCATCAATCCGCCGGGGCTCCAGCAGGCATCCTGGACCCAGCGCAGGCCTGTGGCCAGCTCGGCCACAGCTCGTCCGCTCCGGTCGAGAGCCAACACGCGGCCACGCAGGGTGTCCGAGATCAGCCATGACGCCCCGGGGACAGCACCCGCGGGCATCGGCCGGAGCCGATGGGGATGATCCAGGCCTTCACACCACGGCGTCCAGCTCCCGTCTGGCGCGACATCGAGCACAGCGCCCCGATGAAAGGACGTCACCCGCCAGTGGCCATCGTCCAGAGCCACGGCGCCGTTGGGGTGCACGGTCCGATGGAGCGACGGGTAGGCGGCCCGCCGATGGTCGGCCGATGGGTCGACCGAGCGGTGCTCGCCGCTGGCCGTGCGATCCAGCCCGTGGCGGGTGGCCCACCATGCCCGGGTCTGGCGGCCCTGGAGGTCCAGCTCGAAGACAGCGTCGGTTCCGGCCGCGGTCACCAACAGGCGCTCGCCCCGGCGGGTGACGGTGTGGAGGTCGTGAAAGCCCGGGTGGGTGATGGACTCGGCAGCGTGCCAGGTGGCGGAGTCGAGCACGTGCAGCCTGGCGCCCCGACCTGAGGCCACAAAGAGACGCCGGTTGTCCGGGGACCAGCACAGGCTCGCGGGGGTGGCCAGGGGCAGGTGGTGGGTGACTCGGCGCTGGTCCCAGTCCACGAGCAACAGGCGGCCCCCCATGCCTTGGAGCACTGTCGAGGGCAGTGCCAGGTGGGAACCCTGGGTCCCCACGGGCGGTCGGCCGCCGCGCAGCAGCGATCGACGGACCTGGAGCCAGTTCTCCGCCAAGACGGAGACCAGCAGGACCAAGGGCTACTGCCTCAGTCGGCGCAGGCGGCTGACGTCCTCGCCCAGGGCCGCTGCGATCAAGACCACCAGACCCAGCACGAACACCAGGGAGCCGAAGGTCCAGACGGCGACGCCGAACAGGGCCACGGCGTCCCGGCCGAAGACCGCAGAGCCATAGGCGGTCACAAGCCCGCCCACCGACAGCAGTCCCCCCAGGGCGAGGGTCCAGGCCCCGACGTCGCGGGTGGTGTCGAGGACCTCGTCGTCGGTGAGCTCGGATGGCTTCTTGAGTTCCTGTCGACCCGCGCCGGTCGGCGCCCACTGGCTGCGGTCGCCCCCCACCCGGTCGACGGCCTTGTCCACGCGGCCCACGGTGTCGTCGATCACCAGCTCGGGGTCCTGGCGCCGCAGGCGGAAGTCCACGTGGTCCACCAGATCCAGGGTCTGCGCAGTGCGTTCGCGGTCGATCTGACCGCGGTGGCCCCTCTGCTCGACTTCGGCTCGGAGCAGGGGGATTGGCGAGTCGGACCGGCGCAGGGTGGTCTGGATCCCGCGCCTGGCCCGGCCGGGCAGCGACTCCAGGTAGGCGGTCATGCCCAGCACGGCATCGGTCATGCGGGGGAGTTCCTGTTGGAGCCGCCCCTGGATCAGCGGATCCTGCTGCACTTCGCGAGGGAGGTCGCGGAAGCCCGCGGTCACCAGGAGCGCAGCGAAGCCGTCCTCGATCAGCGTGCTCGGCAGTCCGGCCGAGGTCAGTTGCCGACGCAGGAGCCGAGGCACCCCGTGGCTGCGCAGTCGCGCACACTGGGCGTCCCAGTCCGCGACGACGCCGCGGGGATCGACCTGGGCACCGTGGCGGATTCCCCCGGTCGTGGCACAGCCGGTCAGGCCCTCTGCGCCCAGGCCCAGCGCGAGCAGCCCTGCCACGTGAGACACGAACTGCCGTCGCTCCATGCACCGCCTCCGCGGCTCAATCTAACCCGGGCGCTGGCGGCCGGGTGCGGTCGCCGAGCCAGACGATGCGCCGGGAGACGGTCCCCTGGGGACCCAGGGTCAGGTTCCGGCGCCGAGGGTCGGGAGGCGGCCCTTGCCACGGTGCGAAGCGGACCCAACGCTCGAGCGCGGCCAGCACGTTGGCCAGGACCTGCTGGGCGACGTGCATGCCCAGGCACTGGCGAGCGCCGCCGCCAAAGGGGAACCACCTGGGCGGTCCTGGGCGCCCGGTCCGGTGCCGGTCGGGATCGAAGAGCTGAGGGTCTGGCCAGACCCCAGGATCCCTGTGCACCAGCCAGGAGCAGACCGCCACGGGGGTCCCGCCGGGCACCCGCCAAGGGCCCAGGGGCCAGTCCTGTCTCGGGGTGCGCACCACGAATGGGATCACCGGATGCAGCCGAAGGACCTCCCAGGCCACGTGGGCCGGATCGCTGTGCGGGGCGGCACCGAGGGTCACCCCGGCCCAGGCCAGGGTCGCCGCTGTCGTCTCGTGGCCGGCGATGACCAGCGCCACGGCCTGATCCAGGACCCAGCTTCTCGACTCCCCACGGCTCGCCAGGGCACCCAGCACGGAGTCCCGGTCGGGCTGCTCGTCGGCCAACACCCGTCTCAACCGGTTCCTGGCCTCGACCAGCGGCGGCCAGGGCGCCTCCCGGAGCTGCAGGGCAGGGGACGTGTGGGCCAGGACCAACCGAGCCGCATCGGCCAGCGCGGGACAAGGCCGGCCGAGCAACCAGTGCACCGTGGCGGACAGGGCCAGATCGCCCAAGCGCTCTGCCAGTGGCACCTCGTCGCCGACGGACCAGTCGTCGAGGCACCGGTGCACCAGTGCGGCCAGGTCGGGCAAGGGCGCGGCCATCACAGCGCCGAGCACGCGCCTGGCATGTCGGTGGTCGTCCCCGATCAGCCCGAGCACGGCCGCTTCGCCCAGGAAGGGCAACAGAGCGGGCGCCGCCAATGCGCCGGAGGCTTCGGCAGCGGTCGCGGTCAGCAGTCCTGCGACGTCCTCGACGGCCCCTGTGACCACCAGCGGGCCCCGACTGCCCAGCGAGAGCGTGAAGCGCCGACCCACAGCGGTGCGCCCCTGATCCAGCAGGGCCAGTGGGCGGAACAGCAGCTCGGCCGCGGTCTGCTCTGGCGTCAGCGGCAGGAGGGGCGGCAGGGACACCCGCAGGGTCTATCCCCCGAAGTGCAGGCCCAGGCCTCCGCCGAAGCTCAGGGTGCGCTGGCCCCCCTGTTCCCACTCCATCCGGCCTTCGCCAATCAGGAAGTAGCGAGGGGTCGCGTACCACCGGACCTGGCCGCCCGTGGCGATCCGCGTGCTGAGCATGGCCTGTCCGGACTGCGGCAGCTGCCAGTGAACGCCAGCGGCGAAGAAAGGGCTCAGCCGGAACCTGCGGGCGTCGACCGTAGGCATGAAGCGGACGCCGGTCCACAGGTGCTCGGTGCCGAAGCTATCCGTGCTCCACCCGGTCTTGTCGATGCCAACGGCGATGTTCCGAACCGGGATCCAGTCCAGAGCGAAGCCGGTCACGTAGGGCTGGTTGAAGTCTCCGGTCCACGTGGTCTCGGCCGACAGCTCGAAGCCGGTGCGGGGGCGGTAGCGCTCGTAGTCGGCGTCGTGGTTTCGAGCGTTCCACACCGCGTCGCTGAGCGACAGGCCGTAGAACATCATCGCCCCCATCATCAGGGCGTTGGAACCCGTCGGTCCCTTGGCGAACAGGCCCCCCTCGCCCAGGCTCACCCCCGCCGTGCTGAAGCCGGTCGCGGCGAGACCGAAGAACGCTGCCCCGTACATCGCGCCCTTGACCCACTGCTCGTTGACGAATTGCCCGCCGCCAGGCGCCACGGCGCTGATGGACCCGGAGAAGCACGGGTTCTCGCTCCAGTCTCCGCGCTCGCAAGAGCCGGTGACCTCGCGGATGGTGCCCACCACGTCATCGACGACCGGGACATCCAGGTCCAGTTGCCGAGGCGCACGGGCGGCCACGACGCGATCACCCTTCAGGTTCGACGCCTCGGCCACCGCGTCGCCCCACCGGGTGACGGTGTGGACCGAGCCCTTGGACAGGCTGACCGTGACCTCCTGGATCTCGCCTTCGACCCTGCGCCGCAACAAGTAGCGTCCGGGCTCGAGTGCCAGATCCATGTCTCGGCCCGCAGGCTTGGCCACCTCGGCCACCGGGGTGCCTTCGGGCTGCCGCATGACCAGGATCTCGCCGGCCAGCTCGGAAGGGAAGCGCACGGTCGCGGTGGCCCGCCTGACCTCTGTCAGACGCAGGTCGCCGTTGCCCTGGAGCTGGAAGTCGTAGCTGGGGTGCTGGGTGCCGGCCTGGGTGCCGCCGGTCCGAGCCACGGTCCGGTCATAGGCGTAGGCATAGGCCTCGTTCAGCGAGACCCAGCCGTCGCCGGTGTCCGCGGCGCCTCGCAGCCCGCTCAGCAGGTAGTGGGTGAAGAAGCTGCCTTCGATGCGATCCGACTCCTGGGCGTCTTCGTGGGCGGCTGCAGCGGCGAGCCAGGCCTCTCCTTCGGCGTCCAGAGGGGCGACGGCCAGGAACGGGGCCGACACGGACGCGCCCTTGATCCGGGTCATGGCCCCGCTGCGGCAGGCATCCACGATGCCCAGGTGCACGTCGGCGGGCACTGCCCGGATGTCCTCCTTGAGCGCGGGGTAGGGGTAGAGATCCGGGCCCAGCCGGAGCCCGCTCGGGTCCGCGTGGCCGGAGTAGTAGAACAGGAACAGGGCCTCGTCGGCTGCGCCGAGCTCTTCGGCGGCCAGGGCGAGTTCCTGGGCGACCCGGTCCTCGGAGGGCGACAACAGGACGGTCACGTCGCTGGGGCTGAACCCGCCGAGCTCCTGGAGGACCTCGGCCACCCGCCAGGCGTCTTCTTCGGCGTAGCGCAGGGCCTGGAGGTCCAGTCCGCCGTCGTTGGCGCCTACGATGAGCGCCCGCCGGGTCACGTCGCCAGCCCACGCCGGCGCCGGCGCTGTGGCCCCGAGCAGGGCGGCGGCGCCGAGCATCCAGGCCGCGCGGGTCATCACCGCACCTTGTTCAGCTGGATGCTCTCGGTCTCACCACCCGGCACAGTTCCCTCCTTGGCGAGAGACAGCTCCACGCTCTCCGGGGTCGGGGGATCGCTGGTGAACACGGCGTAGAACTTCTGGATTCCGGCGGTGTCGTCCAGAGTGAGGGCAAACGGCGCGGCCTGCCACCCCTGTTCGCCGACCTCGGCCGGGAAGGTGCCGTAGACCTCGACCGTGCCCGTGCCGTCCTGGCCAGCAAAGGTCACCCATGCCTGGGCGGTCTGCCGGTAGCGGAGCTGGATCCGGGCGCCCGGGCCGACCTCGGCGCCCTCGGCCAGGGGTCGCGGGCCCCGATCCGTCTCCAGCCAAGCCTCGAGCACGTCCTTGGCGCCCTTGGTCTGGGTGATCTCCGGTGGCACACGGTCCGGGTCCTTGAGGCCGTCGGTCGGTGCCGTGCCAGAGGGCAGGGCGATGAGCACCAGGGCGGCTGCGCCCAGGGCCGGCGCGAGCCACACCTGCCAACGAGACCACCAGGCGGCCCGGGGCTCGGCGGGCGCCAGGCTCGAGATGAAGTCGGGCACCGGCGAGAGCTCGAAGGCCGCGCGGTTGTTCTCCTGGGCCTGGAGCCGGGCGGCGCACTGGTCGCACCCGTCCAGGTGGGTCCGCAAGGTCGCGACCTCGCGGTCGTCGAGCTCGCCGTAGCGGTAGCGGTTCAGGGTCAGGGTCGAGAGATGGCTCACCAGTCCACCTCCTGCAG
>CAZFLE010000145.1:0-17953 GCA_964519895.1 uncultured Enterobacterales bacterium
CGTCGAGCAGGGTGTTGAAGACGCGGCCGATGCCCGCCCGCTGGGAGAGCTTGTCTGTGACGTGGTAGACGCCGCCCTTCTTGGCGACGTCCTCGCCGAAGATGAGCGCTTCGGGGTGCTTGACCAACAGGTCGCCCAGGGCGCGGTTCAGCTGGACGGCCAGGTGGCGCGGGCGCTTGTCCTGCTCGGGCAGCCGGTCGTCCCAGAACCCGGCACGGGCGGCGGGGTCCGGGGTCCGGGACACCTCGGCGGCCACCGCGTCTGCGGTGTGTGGCGCGGCGGGGGCCATCACCTGGGCCGCCGAGGTCAGCTTGGGCCGGCACTCGACCTCGGCGGCCAGGGCGAGGGTGCGCTCGCGGTGCTCCTCGTAGAGCGCCAGAGTGGCCTGGGGGCTCAACCAGCCGCCTTCGATCAGCAGGCGGGCGGTCGCCAGGACGGGGTCCTGGGCCTCCTGGGCTTCGATCCGGGCCAGGGGGTGGTAGGTCTGCTCGACGTCGCTGCCCGCGTGTCCCAACATGCGGACGACCTTCAGGTGGAGCAGCGCCGGCCGGCGGGTGCGGCGCACGTGCTCGACAGCGCGGGTGGCCGCGTCGTAGGCGTCGGGCAGGTCCAGCCCATCGCCTCGGAAGTAGGCCAGCCCGGGGCGACTGCCATGGGCGGCCTGGACCCAGTCGTCGGGGGTGTGGACCGAGATGCCGACGCCGTTGTCTTCGCAGACGAACAGGAGCGGCACCGGCAGGTTCTGGTGGCTGGCCCAGCCGGCGGTGTTCAGGGCGCCGACGGCGGTGCTGTGGTTGGAGCTGGCGTCGCCAAAGGTGCAGACGACCACGCTGTCCGGGGGCACCGGGCCCTGCAGGCCCAGGCGGGGCAGGCGATCGGTGGTCAGGGCCGCGCCCACCGCCTTGGGCAGATGGGACGCGATCGTCGAGGTCTGGGGCGGCACCTGGAGCGCCAGGCTGCCCCAGACCTTGTGCCGGCCGCCGGAGATGGGGTCCTGGGACGACGCCGTCATGCCCAGCAGCACGTCGAGCACCGGGGTCTGACCGGGCACCTGGCTGGCCCGCTGAAGGAAGAAGCCCCCCGAGCGGTAGTGAAGGAAGGCGGGATCTGAGGGCCGCAGGGCGGCTGCGACGGCGGCGTTGCCCTCGTGGCCGGACGAGCCGATGGTGTAGAAGCCGGTCCCTCGGGCCTTGAGCCAGCGGGCGGCCAGGTCCAGGTGGCGGCTGGCGAGCTGCGTCTCGAAGAGTGCCAGCGCGTCCCTGGCCGTCAGCACCGAGCCCGGCCGCACCGGGCTGTCGAGGTCCTGGCGGGGCGGGCCCGCAGTCAGTGCCGCGACGGCTGCGGAGAAGTTCTGATCGACGACGGGGGCGCGATCGACAGCCATGGGAACTCCCGGGCTGCGCGGGTAATCGTTTTGTGTTCAGGGGGCGAGGCCGCGGAGCCGGCTGTCGCCGTCTCTTCGCGGTCGCCCCTCTGGTCCGGCGGCCTCCGCCTCCGCCGTCCGGGAAGTGGCTCGTGGGGAGTCTTCCCGGGACCTCGCTCCGCTCGGCCTGCCCTCGCTGGCGCTCGGCCGGTCCAGACTCCCCACGAACCACTTCCGCTCCCGGCTGCGGCCGCCGGACGAGGCGTGGGCGCTCCGCGCCACCCCTCGCACCCGCGGCGCGGGCGGGAGGGGGAACAGGGGGGGAACAGGGGGGGAACAGGAACAGGGGTCAGGAACCTCTTGTTAAGCATTAGGGTTGCGGGGATGGATCATAGGTTGGAGAAGTTCTGGCCCTGGGGCATGACTCTGTGTTGGGGTGTCGCGTTGGGCTGTCTGGGGCCGGTCTCAGGTTGGGCGGATCTGGCGGCGTAGGGAGGCTAGCGCTAGCCCTTCACCCCCCGCACCAGCACCACGCCCAGCGGGCTCTGCAGACCCCGACTGTGCGCATAGCGCAGGCCCCTTGCTGCCAGCTTGAGCAACGGCTTGGGATAGGTCGCCGGCATCAGCGTGCCCTCGAGCATCTCGGCCCACCGCGGCAGGCCGGGCAGCACCCTGGGCCACAGGTCGTCGACCACCACGTCGGTGAAGCCGTAGTGGTCCAAGTGATGGCGCCACTCCTCCTGGGTGCCCAGGCCCCCAGAACCGAGCGCCTTCTCGGCCGCCCGGAGCACGACCCGGTCGTACAGCCGGCGGCTCTCCGGCCGGTTGACCAGGTCGGTCAGGACCAGGGGCGCCCCGGACTTGAGCACCTTGGCAGCCTGGTGGGTGAACTGCCCCCGATCCCGGAAGTGGAAGGCCGCTTCGATGCTGTACACGCCATCGAAGCTTCCAGGTCGAAAGGGCAGCTCGTCGGCGTCTGCCCACAGGAAGTCCACGCGCTCATCCGCTCGCTGGCGAGCCCGGTCGAGGTGGTCCTGGGCCACGTTGACCCCGGTCACCCGCAGGCCCGGCCTGTCTCGGGCCAGCCGCAAGGCCGGACCGCCCACCCCACAGCCCACGTCGAGCAGGTGCCCGGCCTGGGGCAGGTGGCTGGCGACCTGGGCCAGCAGGGCGGCCTGGGCGTCGGGCCAGGCCGCGTCCGGGGCGTCCCATAGGCCCAGGTTGTAGAAACCCGAGCCCTGGCTGGCTGCCTCGAACAGGTCCCCGAAGAGCTGGTAGTAGGCCTGGGTGCGCTTGACCGCGTCGATCCCGCCGAGCACCCGCAAGCTGTTGAGGACGCGACTCACGCGGTGTGGCTCCGGGTCAGGGGGTCTGACTGCGCTCGAAGTCTGCCACCAGTCCCTCCCGGACGCCGCCTTCGGTGGTCCACAAGGTGTGGCAGCCCAGGGCGTCCATCAGGACCTCGACCACCACCACCCCAGCGTAGAAGCTGTCGCACCGGCGCCTGTCCATCCCGGCGAGATCGGCGAGCTTCCGCCGTGGGAGCGTCTCCAGGCGGGTCCTGAGGTCCCGAAGCTCGGACAGGAGCACGCGGGGCGCCGCCCGGCCCTGAGGCTGGGGGCGGCCCTGTGCACCCTCGACCACGCGAGACAGGGTCCAGACGGTGCCCGACACCCCGACCAGCCGCTCCCACGGATGGGCCGCCAGGCTCGCGACGGAGGGGGCGAGAGTCTCGTCCACCAGCGCCCGGAGGCGCGCTGTGCTCTCCGGGCCGGGCGGGTCGGGGAGCGGTGCGATGGCCTGGGTACAGCGCAGGTGGCCCAGGGGCAGCGAGCGCAACCAGCGCACGCTGTCCCGGTCGCCCAGGATCAACTCGGTGGAGCCTCCGCCCAGGTCGAACACGAGGGACGGCCCCGGGGCCGTCGTGAGCCGGTCTACCACCCCCAGGAAGCTCACTCGGGCCTCGTCGTCGCCCGAGAGCACGCGCACCGAGACGCCCGTGCGGTCCAGGACCTGGCTGCAGAACCCCACGTGGTCCTGGGCCTCGCGCACGGCGGCTGTGGCCGCGATCTGGATGTGGTCACAGGCCAGCGCCCGGCACTGGGCGACCATGGCGTCGATGGCGTCGAGGGCCTTGGCTGCAACGGCCGGATCGATCGCCGGGCCGTCGGCAGCCCAGCGCCGGACCAGCCGCAGACCGGCGCGGCCCAGGTGCACCTGGGTGCGCCCACCGTCGGCGAGGTCGACGATCCACAGGTGCAGGCTGCTGCTGCCCAGATCGATGGAACCCAGGCGCGCCTTCAAAAGCCGGGCTCCGGCAGGGGCAGCGCCAGGTCGCGGGCCGCGCGGGCGACAGCGGTGACCAGGGTCTCGCTGGCGGCGTCATCGGCCAGTTCCAGCGCCTGAGAGAGCACGTCGGCGGCGTTCGCTGGACGGGTTCGAAGGAGGGCCAGACGCAGCAGGACTTGTTCCCGGGTGGCGGCGAGCGGCGCCTCGGCGAGGCCGCGGGTGATCAGCGCGGGCACCCCCTGGGGGCGTCCGGCGTCGACCAGGGCGTCGGCCCGGGCGAGGTACACCGCAGCGCGCTCGGCCCCCGGGGCCGCTGCGGCCAACAGCTCGTCGAGGGGTCGGGCGGCCAGGTCTGCGGCGTGGGCACGTCGTTGGTCCGCGGCGGCCTGGGCGGCCATCCGCGCGCTGATCCGGCCGTGCAGTGCCCGCAGGGGCGCTGTGGCGTCACTGTGCTGCTCGCCCAGGTCTCGGGCCGCCAGGAGCGCCTGTCGCACGGCCTGACGGGCCGGTGCCAGGGCGCCCAGCTCTGTCAGGGCCTGGGCCCGCCAGCCGTGCAGGCGGGCCCGGAGTGCGGGCTGGGCCACCTGGTCCAGAGCCAGCGCGATGCGGTCGCAGGCGAGTGCCCAGTCCTCGGTCCGCAGGGCGTCGTGGGCCTGGTGCACGGACTCGGGGAGGTCGGTCACGGGTGGCCGGTGAGCGCCGCCAGAGCCAGGCGGGCGGCTTCCTCTTCGATGGCGCGCGGGACCGGGAGCTCTCCCCGTGTGCGCGGGGTCTCCCGCGCCAGCCACTCCAGGGTCAAGGCGACCACCGCGAAGTGCAGGAGCACGGGCTCTGGACTGCCGGCGTTGGTGACGATGTTCAGGGGGTGACCGTCGCCCAGCACGGACAACCAGGGCCCACCGCCGATCCGGTAGCGGGTGCAGTTGTCGCCGATCTCGATGCCCGACGACGCGGCTGCCTTGAGGCCGTCGATGTCGATCTCGTCGCCGCCGTGTCCGGCGTTCACCAGCACCACGCCGTTGCGCAGGTCCCGCAGGTGCTGGACCGAGATCGCGTGGCGGCGTCCGGTGGCCGTGACCACGATCTCGACCTCCTCGAGTCCCTCGGAGAGGGCGGGGGTCGCGTAGCCGTCGTAGTGGGCGATCAGGCGGCGGATGGGGTCCACCTCGTAGACCTCGACCACGGCGCCATGGGACTTGGCATAGGCGGCCACCCCTTGGCCGACGGGCCCGTAGCCCACCACCAGGACCCGGCGGCCGGACAGGTGGGTGCCGGTGATGTCCCGGATCGAGGTCCACAGAGACTCGCCGACGCCGCGCCGATTCTCGACGTTGTGCTTGATCAGGCCATCGTTCAGGTTCACGACCGGCCACGGGAGCTGCGCCCGGGCGCGCATCCGGCTGATGCCCGACCGGGTGATCTCGACGGCGGCCCGGACTTCGTCGACCTGTTCCGAGCGGTGGTCCAACAGGGTGCCGAGCAGCTCGAAGCCCACGTCGGCGATCATGTCGGGGTGGTGATCCAGCAGGCCCTTGTGGCGGTTGCGCAGGTCGCCGCCCGTGTGCACCGCGATGCCCTGGCCCCGCAACAGCTCGACGACGCGGATGTCGGTGGTCGCTTCGTTGGCTGCGGACACCACCCACTCGCCGCCACCCAGGCTGAGCTCACGGACCAGGGCTGCGGTGAAGGTCGTCAGGTGGGCGTTGACACCGACGACGCGACCTTCCCAGGGCCGGGTGCGGGCGAAGCGGTTGCCCAGGCCCGTCATGAGCGGGAAGAAGGTGTTGATCCGGTCGATCTCGGCGGCGGCGGCCGTGGCGCGGGCAGTGGACATGGTGGGGTCGGGTACCGCGCTTGGGCCCGGGCGGCCACCGTCGGCGTCAGCCTCGGAAGACCTCGCGCACGACCTGGCGCACGAGCTGGGGCAGCGCCAGGTAGGTGGGGGCGTGCCATCGAGCCCCCTGGCCCGCTTGGGCCATGCGGGTGCAGGCCCGCCGCCCCTGGGGCACGTCGCGACCGACCTGGATCACGTGGAGGGTGGGGAAGCGCTGGGCCACGTGGACCGGGTCCTTGCCCACATTGGAGATGCCGTCGCTGAGCAACAACCCGACCCGCTCCTTGCGGCGGGAGCGGCTGAGCTGCTCCAGGCCTTCCTCCAGACCGGCGGAGATGTGGGTGTAGCCCTGGGCCGGCACCCGCAGGACCCGGCGCACGACCTCGCGCACGTCTACCCGGGCCCCCAGCGGGACCAGGGTGTTTGCCAGGGTGTCGAAGGACACGACAGACACCCGGTCGAGCTTGAGGTGCAGGATCGCCGCGGCCACTGCGATCAGTGCGATCTTCTCCCCATTCATGGACAGCGACATGTCCAGGATCGCCACCACGTCGGCGTCCCGGGGCACCGTGCGGGCGACCCGGACGCCCTCGGGTCGCCAGCTGATCGCACCGTCCGCCGGGTCCCGCGGCCCCACGTCCAGGGCTTCGACGGTGGCCCCCAGGTCCAGGTCCCCTGGATGGGGCCAGTGGTCCCTCTCGGTGCGCGTGGGTCGGGCGGCGTGGCGGACCAGATCGCGGGCCCGAGCGACCACCGCATCCACCGCGCGCTCGGTCACGAGCTGCCGGGGACGGCCCTGGGGCAGGGCTCGCTTGAGCTGGTGGTAGCGCACGGCGGCGTCCCACCCGCTGGGCAGATCGGCGAGCAGGAGCTCGACGGCTGGCGAGTGCACGTGGGGCACTCGGTCGAGGGCGTCGGGCCGGGTGACCGAGCGGCTGGCGCTCAGGACGCCGGCGGGCTCGGGACTTTTTTTTTGAGGTCGTCGAGCAGACTTCCGAGGTCGGTGCCCCTCTGGTCCAGCAGCTCGATGCGGGTGGGCAGCGTGAGCTCGGCCGCCCGGTCCAGATCGCCGCCCAGCTCTGTCGCGATGTCGGCCATGGCGATGGCGGCCCGCACCGATGCACCGCGGCGGATGCGGGGGTCGTTCCGTGTGGCCCGCGTCAGCGCGACGGCGCGGGCGATCAGCGCAGGTGCTGGGGCGCAGACGGTCGCCTGGGCCACGATCGCCTGCTCGTCGTCGGCGCTCTGGTAGTCCAGTCGAACGAGCTCGAAGCGGTCCCTCAGCGCTTCGCTCAGGGTGCCTGTGGCGACGAACTCAGCTGGGTTCTGGGTGGCGATCACCGCGAAGCCCGGGGCGGCTTCGACCAGGCCGAACCGGGGCACGATGACCTGGCGCTCGTCCAGGGCGGGCAGCAGGACGTTCTGGACGCCCTCGGGCATCCGGTTCAGCTCGTTGAGGAACAGGATGGCGCCTTGTTGCATGGCCTGGACCAGCGGCCCCGCCAGGAAGGCGTCGGGCTGGTAGCCGCGTGCCAGGACCACCGGCGGATCGAATTGGCCCACCAGGCGGGCCTCGGTGTAGCGGCCGTCGCCGTCCAGCCGCACGATGCCCCGGTCCAGCACGGCCGCGACCGCCTTGGCCAGCACGGTCTTGCCGACGCCCACGGGCCCTTCGATGAGCACGTGGCGGCGGGCCCAGAGACACGCCAGCAGCGCGTCGGCCTCGCGCCGGCGGCCGATCACCCCCTGCTCGTGTTCGATGCGCTCGATCAGCGGAATCGCCATGGTGTTGCCGGTAACCCGAGATCAGAGCCTCGCCGTCCGGGGTAAGTGACAGCGGGCCCCGCAGGAGAGCTTCGTGAACGCTGACGACGCACCGGACCGCACGGCATCGATCCTCGCTGTGCTGCTCCTGATGGCGATGATCGGCTTTGGCGCCACCGCCAAGCACGACAATCCCTCGTGGAACAAGATGATCAGCAACGCCAAGACGATGCTGGGGCTGCACAAGCCGGACATTGAGAAGAAGAGAGAGAAGAAGGACGACGAGAAGAAGGACTGAGCCGCCACCAACGGTCGGTGTCAGTGCGCGGTCGAGCGCCAGCTTCCTTCAACGACGCGCAGGTCGGCGGGCAGCTCGACGGTCATCGTCGTTCCCTGGCCCTCGACGGACTGGACCAGGATGCGACCGCCGTTCGACGTCACGAAGTTCTTGACGATGCCCATGCCCAGCCCGGTGCCGGTGTTCTTGGTGGTGTACAGGGGCTCGAACAGGCGCTGCTGGACGTCGGGGGCCATGCCCACGCCGCAGTCCCGAACCTCCAGGCGCACGGCCTGGTCGCCGGAGGGGGACACGCGGACGTCGACCAGACCGCCGTCGGGCATGGCTTCGATGGCGTTGCGGAGCAGGTTGCTGGCCACCGAGCGCAGCTGGGTCTCGTCGACCCAGGCGGGGGGCGTGAAGGGCTCGGCGTGCACGGCCCACTCGATGGTGCTGGGCAGGGTCATGTCCGCCAACAGGTCGGAACAGAGCTCCGCCAGGTCCACCGGTCCGTGGTCCGGGGTGCGGACCTTGGCGTAGTCGCACAGGTTCTCGAGCAGCTCGACCATCTTGTCGATGTCGCTCTCCAGCCGGGCGGCGAGTCGACCGGCGCGCTGGGGGTCGTCCAGGCGTATGCCCAGCAGCTCGGCGCGACCTCGGATCACGGTCAGGGGCCCCCGCAGCTCGTGACCGATGGCGGCGGCGAACTCTCCCATCTCGGCCAGGCGCTCGTTGCGACGCATGCTGTCCTCGGCATCGATGAGCCGGGTCTGCATGTGCTGGATGGCCTGGTCGATGACCTCGAATTCCCCGGTCTGGTCGTCTTCGTCCATGTCGGTGCGGAGAGTGTCTGCGAGGTCCTGGAACGGCCGGGCGAAGCGCTCGGCGACCGCCCACGTGGCGGTCAGGGTGACGGACAGGATCGTGGCTGCGCAGAGCAGGAAGAGCTGGATCCAGGACGTGGTGAGGGGGGCCTGGGCCGGGTGTGTCGCAAGGTCCAGCTGGGTCGCGCCGTACCAGGCGACCGGACCCGCGGCGACCAGTGCACCCAGGACCAACAGCGAGATGCCGGTGGTGTAGCGGGTGCGCAGGTTGCGTGGGGTCATGGCTTCCTCCCTCTCTGAGTCGGATCAAGAGGGAGTCCGCCTGATGCCAGTGGGCGTGCGTGACAGGTCGTGACAGGCAGGCGGGGTGCCGGCTCACCTGGGGAGTCGCAGCTCACCCCGCAAGGGCACGGCGCCTCTCACGTGCTCGACCCGTGCTGTGACCCCCACCAGGCCCTGCCCCTCGACCTGGATCCGAAGTGTCGCCGGCAAGCGGACGTCCGAACGCTCCGACACGATCACGACGGTCGCGCGGCCCTGCTCCGCTGCTCTAGACAGCCGGGCACCGACCCGTGAGTGGCGAGGCGGATCCAGGAGGACCACGAGCGGCACGGCCCCCGAGCGGGCCAGCTGCTCGGCGGTCCACCCGGACTGCTCCGGGCTGCAGCGCACGATGAGCAGGTTCGCCGGGTCCAGGCCCGCCCACCCAGGGGGGTTCACCTGGGCCAGGGGATCGACCAGCGCCACTGGACGCCCCTGGCGTGTCAGGGCCACCATCGCGGGCTGGAGGAGCATCAGACGCCCTGTGCCCAGCTTTCCGGTCACCTCTGCGAGCCCAGGCTGAGGCCAGCCCTGGACGATGTGATCCAGGGGGGCGTGTCCAGTCGGCAGAGGGGTCCGAGCCCGTCGGGTCTCCTCTGGGGTGCGCAGAGCAAAAGGAGCCCTGGCGCGGATCAACTCCCGGAGCTGATCGAGGGTCTGAGCCCGGTCCAGGCTGGGATCCAGGGTGTGGGGTAGGGGTGCCGACATACTGTACAGGTGTTCAGTGTATCACCTCCAGCGCCAGGGTCTGCCATGCACTCGTCAGGCGCACCCCCGCCACCGTGACGCCATCTCTGTCAGCTCGGACCTCACCCTCCTGGTCGCCACAGGTCCATGCGATCCGGTCGCCCACCTGGGGCCGAAAGACCTGGGTCCGTCGGGGCGTGACGTCGACCGTGGCCGCCTGCACGCCGACCACACGCAGCGGCACCGCCCAGCGAGACGCCGAGTCCTCCACGCCCTCTGGATCCCAGCGTGGGTGTTGGTTCAGGCCCCCGAAGCTGTCTCCTGCCCACCCGCTGTCCCCCGCGACCTCGACCGCGCCCGCGTAGCCGTCCTCCGGGTGCCAGGGCACGCGCCCTGTCGGGCTCCCATCGCCCGGGACGCCGTCTGTCGACGCCCGGGTGAACGCTGGAAAAGACGACGTCCGCGTCAGGAAGCGCTCCGGGTGCCAGTCGTCGGGCTCCTCCCACCAGTGGCTGCCCAGCACCGGATCAGGGCTCCCGTGCCCGCCCTCGTCCCACACCGCGTGGTGGCCCACGGCCCACATCTGGACCGCCTCGTAGAAGGAGAGTCCCGTCACCGGGCTGTCCTGGACCACGGCGCTGAAGTGGATCAGGGGATCATCGCGGCCGTGTCGGGTGAAGACCCACTGGTCCCTGGCGCCCGGGTCGTCGGCGAGCACCCGAGTCAGGTCCATCTCGTCCCAGACCGGCCGGCCGCTGGGGCTGGCCAGCGCGTCCTGGGGATGGCCGTAGAGCTGAGAGAGCTGAGCCAGCCGGGAAGGGCGCTGGTTGCGGGGCACGGTCTGGCCGATGGTTCCCCGCACCGCCGCGAAGTGCCTGGGGAACAGCAGGCCCAGGCTCAGCGCGCCTGCCCCGCCCATCGACGCACCCTCGAGCAGGACCCTGTCCGGATCCGCCGACGGCACCTGGTCGAGCACCCACGCCAACAGGTGCAGGACCCGCCGCTGGGTGTAGGCCACCACCGGTCCATCCCCGACCCCTTCGGGCAGTCCGGCGGCCATGCCCCACCAGTAGCTGTGGTCCGGGTCCGCCGGCTCGATGACCACTGTGCCCGGCGCGGGCAGGCCCCTGGGGCGACCGCCGAAGCCGTGCAGGCGGACCCGGACCGGAACAGACCTGGGCGCCGCTTCGCCCCGGGGCAGGGTCACGGTCGCCTGGAAGGTGCGCCCGGCCAGGCCTGGTGGGTCCAGGGAGGCGTCGGTCCTCTGCGCGACGCGCCACAGGATGTGAGTCTGGCCCACGGTTCGGGCCGTGACCACCGGATCGGGGGGCGTCAGGGTGTCGGCGACCCGCCAGCGCCACTCAGTGCGGGTCTGGTGCTCCCCGTCGTCGGCGACCAGCTGGACCGTCCAGCTCTGGCCCCCCTGGGTCAGGTCCGGCGTGAAGTGCACGGTGCGCCGCTGGGGGTCCCAGATCGCGCCAGCTGGCAGGCCAGTGACTCGGAGCGCGACCGGGTCGTCCTGGGGATCGCTCACCCCCACGGCCAGGCTGACGGGCACCTCCTCGTCGAACACAGTGACCCTGGGCACGTCGATGCGCGGGGCCTGTGGGCAGGCCAGCAGCGCCAGGAGCCAGGAAGCCGCGCCCATGGCTGGGGGATATCCTTGCCGGCCCCTGGGAGGACCGATGATCGTCTGGACGTCGCTGCTGGTGGCTGGTGCCTTGGCCGCCCGCTCGGACACATGGGACGTCCAGGCGCCTCACGGACCCACCCACACCTGGAGCGCCGAGCTGAGCGAGGGGACCTGGATCTCCGTCGACGTGCACCCCGATGGCGGGCAGCTGGTCTTCGACCTGCTGGGGGACCTCTACCTGATGCCCCTGGCCGGCGGAACCGCCCGCCGCATCACCCTTGGATCCGCCTGGGACCAAGACCCCCGCTGGAGCCCGGACGGCCGGCACCTGTTGTTCGTCTCGGACCGCGGGGGCAACCAGGAGATCTGGATCCGGGACCTGGACGCCGGCGAGGACCGCCCGCTGACAGACGGCCGGCCCGAGCGCTTCGCCGAAGCGAGCTGGAGCCCGGACGGCCGCACCATCGTGGCCCGCAAGCGCATCACCGACACCCGATCCATCGGCATGTGCGAGCTGTGGCTGTTCGACGTGGACGGCGGCGACGGGGTCCAGCTGACCCAGACCGACACCCACCCGTTCCCGCTGGAGCCGTCGTACTCCCCGGACGGCCGCTCCCTCTACTTCTCGTCGACCCCCTGGCGCTTCCAGTATGGGCGGGACCCCAACCAGGGCATCTACGATCTGCACCGGATCGACCTGCAGACCGGGGAGATCCTCCAGCTCACCGCCGAGGCGGGCTCGGCGTTCCGACCGACCGTCAACCCCATCACGGCCGAGGTCGCCCTGATGCGTCGGCGCGGATCCGAGACCGTGCTGGAGATCTACGATCCCGAAGACGGCTCCCGACGCCAGATCGCCGACGGACTCGAGCGGGACAACCAGGAAGGCTTCGCGCTCAACGGGCTCTACCCCCACGCCTCCTGGACGCCCGATGGCACCGAGCTGGTCCTGTGGGACGACGGCCAGATCGTGCGCATCGACGCTCGCTCGGGCCGGCGCACGGTGGTGCCCTTCACGGCCAAGGTGCGCCACGTGCTCACCGAGCCCGTGCGCGAGCAGCGCCGGGTGGGCCTGGGCAACGAGGTCGTGGCGCGGGCGGTGCGGTGGCCCGCGGTCTCCCCCGACGGCCAGACCATCGTGTTCGAGGCCTTTGGTCGGCTCTGGCGCCAGGGGGTCGACGGCGAGCCTGCCGAACCCTTGACCGACGGCACCCGCCGGGCACTCGCACCCCAGTGGTCGTCGGACGGGCGCTCCCTGGTCTACGCCACCTGGCACGACACGGAACAAGGCGATGTGCGGGTGCTGGACACCGTGACCGGCAAGGAGCGCATCGTGACCGGCGCCAGGGCCCAGTACCTGTCGCCCTCGTGGAGCCCGGATGGTCGCCGCCTGGCCTGGTGGAAGGGCTCCGGCGCACCCCTTCGCGGCCACGACACCGGGGGCGAGCTGTGGCTGCAGCTGGAGCTGGCGTCGGTCGAAGGCGGCCCGGTGGTGCCCGTGCTTCAGCGAGAGCTCGCCGGCGGCGGCCGCCGCGTGCAGCGGCCGGGCTGGTCCCCCGACGGCACGCGCCTGCTGCTGGTCACCGACGAGCCCGGGGAGAAGCCTTGGATCGCGCCCAAGACGCTGCTCCAGGTGCTGACCTTTGCCGGGCACGTGGAGCGGACCGTGGCGCGCTTCGAGCGGGCCACCGAAGTCGTGGTCTCGCCCTCTGGGGACTCCGTCGCCTGGGTCGAGGACCACAAGGTCTGGCGGTCGTCTCTTCCCTGGACCGCAGGCACGCCGCTGGAGCTGGGGCCCGAGCTCCACCCCGTGCCGGTGGCCCAGGTGGGCGAGGAAGCGGGCACCTGGCTGTCCTGGTCCGGCGAGCAGATCAGCTGGAGCACGGGGCCCGAGCTGACCATCGGCGAGCGGGAGATCCGGCTGGAGGCCCGGATGGACCGTCCACTGCCCACGGACACCTGGGCCTATGTGAACGTCCGCGCCGTCACCATGGGTCCCCAGGGCGTGGTCGAAGACGCCACGGTGCTGGTCGAAGGGGACCGGATCGCGGCCGTCGGCACCGAGCCGGCCCCCGAAGGCGTGCGCACGGTCGACGCCCGCGGCAAGACGCTGATCCCAGGGCTGATCGACGTGCACGCCCACCTCCACTACGGCGCCTCTGACGCCCACCCCCAGCGGTCCTGGCGCCACGAGATCGCGCTGGCGTACGGCTTCACCACCATCCACGATCCCTCGGCGGCCGACGACGTGGTCTTCGGCACAGCCGAGCGCATCGCGGCCGGGCTGGAGCTCGGCCCGAGGGTCTTCAGCACCGGCGGCGTGCTCTACGGCGCCAAGGCCCGGGCACGGACCCGCGTCGACTCCCTGGACGACGCTCGCTTCCACGTGCGGCGCATGGCGGCCCAGGGGGCGCTGAGCGTGAAGAACTACCAGCAGCCCGGCCGGGATCAGCGCCAGTGGCTGATCCAGGCCGCTCGCGAGGAAGGCCTGAACGTCTACCCAGAGGGCGGGGGCGATCTGTTCATGAACCTGGGCATGCTCATCGACGGCCACACCGGCATCGAGCACTCCCTGCCTGTGGCGCCGCTCTATGCCGACGTGATTGGTCTTTACGCCGCGACCGGTGCCGGCTACAGCCCCACGCTGCTGGTGGCCTACGGCGGACCGACCGGGGAGCGGTACTACTACGACAGCTACGAGCTGCTGGCCGACGAGAAGTTCCTGGCCTTCACCCCGCCCGAGGTGGTGGACCGGGTCGCTCGCCGCACGCCCTCTGCGGTCCGGGACGGCGACTGGCACCACTTGACGGTCGCCCGATCCGCCGGCGAGCTGCGCGACGCGGGCGTGCCGGTGGTCCTGGGGGCCCACGGCCAGCTCCAGGGCCTGGGCGGTCACTGGGAGCTCTGGGCCCTGGGCGACGGGCTGGGGGCCGAAGGTGCGCTGCGGGCGGCGACCCTCGACGCCGCCTGGTACCTGGGTCTGGAGCGGGATCTGGGCTCGCTGGAGCGCCGAAAGCTGGCGGACATGGTCCTGGTGGACGGCAACCCGCTCCAGGACCTGAGCACCACGACGGCCATCGTCGAGGTGGTCCAGGGTGGGGTGCGCTACGACGGCGACACCTTGGACCGGATGAACTGACCCGTGCTGCCCGACCACGCACTGGACGTCCTGGTCCAGGCCGGCTGCACGGTCACCCGGGACCGACCCCTCGCCAAGCTGGCTTATTGGCGGGTGGGCGGCCCGGCCGAGGCGTGGGTCGAGGCCTCATCGATGGCGCAGCTGGTGGCGGTCCAGGCTTCGGGCTTGCCGGTCACCGTGCTCGGGAACGGGTCCAACGCCTTGATCCACGACGACGGCATCCCCGGGGTGGTCCTGCGGCTGACAGGCGAGCTGGCGGGACTGGCCACGGACGGCCTGGTGGCCGAGGCGGGCGCAGGACTGCGGCTCAACGTGCTGCTGGCTCGGCTGGATCGGGCCGGTCTGGCCGGCGGCGAGCCGTTCGCGGGCATCCCGGGCACGGTCGGCGGCGCTGTGGTCATGAACGCCGGTTCCCTGTTGGGGGAGACCGCGGACTGTGTGCAGGCCGTCACCGTGGTGCTCGCGGGAGGCGAGCGACGCGTCCTGACCCCGGCAGAGCTGGCCTTTGCCTACCGCCACGCAACCCTGCCGCCCGGGTCCGTGGTCGCCAGCGCCCGGCTGGGGCTGACGGACCAGGACGTGTCCGGTCGCCTGGCCAGGCGCCAGGCCTTCCTGGCCCGCCGCAAGGCCACCCAGCCCCTGGACCGGCCCTCCTGTGGGTCCACCTTTACCAACCCGCCCGGCGATCACGCCGCCCGGTTGATCGACGTCTCAGGACTCAAGGGGCTCCGCCGAGGGGGCGCAGAGATCAGCCGGAAGCACGCCAACTTCATCGTCAACCTGGGCGGGGCGTCGGCCGAGGACATTCGCTGGCTGATCAGCCACGCCCGACGCACCGTGCGAGACGGGCACGGGGTCTGGTTGACCCCCGAGGTCCGCCTGCTGGGCCCGTGGTCCCCAGACGCCCTGGAGGTCCCATGATCCGCGTGGCCCTGGTCGGCCAGCTCGGGCTGACGGGCCAGGCCGCAGACGACCACGCCCTCAGGGCCGCGCTGGAGGCGCTCGGCGCCCACGTCGCTCTGGCGGCCTGGGACGACCCGGTCGTGAACTGGTCGGCCTTCGACGCCGCGCTCTTGCGGGCCACCTGGAACTACGCGACCCAGCGGGATGCCTTTGTGGAGTGGGCCTGGTCCGTCGGAGGCCAGACCCGGCTGTTCAATCGTCCCCGGGTCGTGGAGTGGAACAGCCACAAGGGCTACCTGATCGACCTGATGCGGGCAGGGGTTCCGGTGGTTCCCACCCACTGGCTCGACCCCGGGGCCGCGGCAGACGTGGCGGCACTCATGGACGTGTCGGGGTGGGCCGAGGCCGTGCTCAAGCCCACCATCTCTCAGTCCGCGCGGGAGACCCTGCGCTTTGGCGCCGACGCCCAGGGTGTCGCGGCCGCCCAGGACCACGTGGACCGGCTCCTGCCTCTTGAGGGGCTGATGCTGCAGCCGTATCTGTCCCGGGTGACGGCACTGGGCGAGGTGTCGGTGCAGTTCGTCGACGGCGCTGCCACCCACGCGGTGCGCAAGGTCCCCGCCGACGGCGACTACCGGGTCCAGGCGGAGTTCGGCGGGCGGGACTCGCCCTTCCAGGCACCCGGGCGACTGGTGGAGCTCTCTCGGCTGGCGATGGCGGCGGCCGAGGTCCACCTGGAGCTCGAGGAGCCGCTGCTGTACGCGCGGGTGGACTGGCTCCAGGACTTCGCGGGGGGGTGGGTGCTCAACGAGCTGGAGCTGATCGAGCCGGAGCTGTTCTTTCGCCACGCCCCCCACGCGGCCCAGTCGCTGGCCGGTGCCGTGGTGGCGCGGCTCAGGGCGTGAACCCGGAGGGCCGGTCAGCAGCCCGTCGCGTCCTGGATGGCCTGGTTCCAGCCGTCGGCCGTCGTGCAGTCGGCGTTGGTGTACGTGTCCGCCAGGCAGATCCAGCTGTCCTGGGCGTCGGCGCCCGCCGCGTCGCAGTTGGTGGTCTCCCCGTCCTTCCAGTCCGAGGAGCCATAGGTCTCGGCACAGGTGTTGTAGGCCGCCACGTAGTCGCAGCACGCTTGCTGGGGCGCGGTCAGGCCTTCTTCTTCGCAGAAGCTGTTGTCGTAGACCAGGCCGGTGCCGGTGTCGGTCGACGTGGTCGCGCTGTCGGTGGTGGTGTCGCCGGCACAGGCGAGGAGCAGCAAGGCGGTGGGGATCATGGCGTCTCCGAGCCCGGAGTGTAGCGCTGGGGAGGCCCAGAGCGCGGACGGCCCGCCCTCCAGACCTGGAGGGCGGGGCCGCCGCTTCGCACCTGCCGGTCGCTCAGTACCGGTAGTGCTCGGGCTTGTAGGGGCCGTCGACGGTCACGCCGATGTACGCGGCCTGCTCTTCGGTCAGGGTCGTGAGCGCCGCGCCGAACTTGTCCAGGTGCAGACGGGCGACCTTTTCGTCCAAGTGCTTGGGCAGGGTCACCACGGTCTTGCCATAGGCCTCGGCGTTGGCGTGCAGCTCGATCTGCGCCATGGTCTGGTTGGTGAAGCTGGCGCTCATCACCAGGCTCGGGTGGCCGGTGGCGCAGCCCAGGTTCACCAGCCGGCCCTCGGCCAGGATGATGATGCTGTGGCCGCCGCCGTTGGGCCCGTGGGTGGTGTCGCGGAACTTCCACTCGTGGACCTGGGGCTTGATCTCGATCTTCTCGACCTCGCCCGTCTCGCGCATCTTCTCCAGCCCGGCCATGTCGATCTCGTTGTCGAAGTGGCCGATGTTGCAGACGATGGCGTTGTGCTTCATCTGCAGCATGTGGCGGGCCATGATGATGCCGTAGTTGCCGGTGGTCGTGCAGAAGATGTCGAAGTCACCGCACACGTCGTCCAGCCGGACCACGTCGATGCCCATCATGCAGGCCTGGAGCGCACAGATCGGGTCGATCTCCGTGACCGCCACGCGGGCGTTCTGGCCGCGCAGGGACTGCACCGAGCCCTTGCCCACGTCGCCGTAGCCGCAGACCAGGGCCTTCTTGCCGGCGATGAGCACGTCGGTGGCCCGCATGACCGCGTCCACCAGGGAGTGGCGGCAACCGTAGACGTTGTCGAACTTGGACTTGGTGACCGAGTCGTTCACGTTGATGGCGGGGAAGAGCAGGGTGCCGGCCTCGACGCGCTCGTAGAGGCGGTGCACGCCGGTGGTGGTCTCCTCGGAGACGCCCCGGATGACCGCGGCCTTCTCGTTCCAGTAGGTGTCGCCCTTGGCGTTGCGCACGTCGCGCAGGATGGCCAGGACGATGGTGTGCTCGTCGCTCTCGCCGTCGGCGGGATCGGGCATCTTGCCGGCGTCCTCGAGCTCCTTGCCCAGGTGGACGAGCAGGGTGGCGTCGCCGCCGTCGTCGAGGATCAGGTTGGCGTGGTCGCCGTCGAACCAGTCCAGGGCCTGGAGCGTGCACCACCAGTACTCGGCCAGGGACTCGCCCTTCCAGGCGTAGACCGGCACGCCCTTGGGGTCGTCCACGGTGCCGTTCGGGCCGACCACCGTGGCGGCGGCGGCGTGGTCCTGGGTGCTGAAGATGTTGCAGGAGACCCAGCGGACCTCGGCGCCCAGTGCCACCAGGGTCTCGATCAGCACGCCGGTCTGGATGGTCATGTGCAGGGAGCCCATGATCTTGGCGCCCTTGAGGGGCTTGGACTCGCCGAACTCGGCCTGCAGGTCGGCCAGGCCGGGCATCTCGACGAAGGCCAGGTCGAGCTCCTTGCGCCCGAAGCGCACGGTGTCCTCGGACAGGTCGGCGACCTTGTGGGGCAGGTTCGCGAACAGGGGCAGGCCCGTGTCCAGGAAGGTGGCGTCGGCCGCGGTCTGGTTCTCGGTCTCGGAGTGCATC
>CAZFLE010000146.1:0-17763 GCA_964519895.1 uncultured Enterobacterales bacterium
AGGTAGGCCGGCACCTGCCAGTGCCAGGGCACCTTGTGCTGGGCGTTGTAGGCCAGCTGGACCATCTGGCCGGCCACGGTGCCCTCGGGCGGTGCCGACGCCGGCGCTCCGATCGGTCGCGTCTTGAGCGGCGGACCGTCGCCCAGGTCCAGCACCACCTGGGCGAAGGCCATGCCACCCGGGTCCATCGGGGCGGCTTCGGGACGCTGCGCGGCCTGGGAGCCTTCGACGTAGAACAGGTTCGGCCGGGTGCCCGCCTCGGGCTTGCGCACGGTGGTGTCCTGGCCGTCCAGGAATCGGCTGATCTCGGAGCCGGGATCGTCCAGGTCCCCGGCCAGGATGCTGTGGGTCGGACACACGACCACGCAGGCGGGCTCGGCGCCGACCTCGACCCGGTGGGCGCAGAAGTGGCACTTGGCGGCGGTGCCGGTCGCCGGGTCGATGTGGACGGCGTCGTAGGGACAGGCCTGGAGACAGCCCTTGCAGCCGATGCAGACGTCGCCGTCGAACTCCACGATCCCGTCGGGTCGCCGGTACATGGCCGTGACCGGGCAGATCCGCGCGCAGGGCGGGTCTTCGCAGTGGTTGCAGCGGGTGACCTGGAAGTCGCGGCGAACGTCCGGGTACCGGCCGACCTCGACGCTCTTGACCCAGGTCCGGCTGACCCCCAGGGGCACGGAATTCTCGCTCTTGCACGCGGTCGAGCAGGCGTGGCAGCCGATGCAGCTGCGGTTGTCGATGGCGAAGCCGTAGTTCATGAGGTGACCACTGCCAGGTCCCTAATCACAGAGGGTCCTCCACCCGACCCCCGGTGGCGCCGTCTGGGGTGACCCGGAGCCTGTGGGTGACCACGGACAGGGGGTAGTCGTCCAGGTCGTGGTACCCGGCGGCTTCGGCGGTCATGCGGTGGGACGAGGCGGTGACCCGGGCTGCCACTGCGCCCCCGGGCACCACGAGCTCTTCGGTCCGGCTCTGTCCGGGGGCCAGGCGATCGTCCCCGAGCTTCTTGGGCTCGGGCCACCACTCCCAGCGCTGTCCGATGCGCGCCTGCCACGGCTCCCCCACCGGCGCACCGCTGGCGTCCATGAACGCGACGTCCACCTGGACCCAGCGCTCAGGGTCCCCGGTCGGCAGCAGGTGGCCGGCCCGCTCGTTCGTCAGCACCAGGGCGAGTGTTGCGGCCTGCCAGGTGGCCTGGAGTCCCAGCCCGGGGGGGTTCGCAGCGACCGGCTGCAAGACGCCCGCGACCTTGGGGATGCCGGCGCCCCGCCACCAGTGCTGACGCACCGTGCGCACGGGGCCGCCGACCGCGGCGGGCCTCTGGACGGTCGGCATGTGGCAGTCCGCGCAGCCCTGCTCCGGTGCGTGTGGCCCAGCTCGCCACTCATTGCCCGTGTCGAAGGTGCAGACGAAGTCCTTGCCCGGGTAGACCGCCACAGCCTGGTGACAGCGCTCGCAGACCTGGGTGGTCATGAAGGTGTCGTCAGCGACGACCGGGTGTGGCGCGGTGCTGTCCGGCAGGCCGGGGCCGTGGATCGTGCCGTCTCGGACGTGGCACGCGGCGCAGGTGATGCCCTCGTCGCGTAGATCGGCGTCGAACACCGGGTTCTCCACCAGCACCGGGAGCTCTACGTCACCGGCCTGGAGCCCGACGGGCCAACGGGCCTGTTGGGCCAACAGGGGCGTGTGGCAGTTCAGGCACAGCCACTGGTTTCCGGACTTGGTGATCTCGGCCTGGTACTGGGCGTCGCGCCACGCGTGTGCGTGGGCCGACGTGGCCCACTCGGCCTGGATGGCGGGGTGGCAGGCGCCGCAATCCTGGGCGGAGAGGGAAGGCGTGCCCGACGGCACGGTCAGGCCGTCGGCCAGGGGCTGCTCGAAGCGGGGCCGGCCCTCGCTGAAGGCGTGGGTCGCTGCGAGATCGCTCTCCAGGCCCGCGCTCGCCTGGACCACGGGCCCGGCCGGGTGGACCTGGGGGGGGTCGGGGGGCGGCTCGGCCTCGGCGGCCCGACCGCTGCAGCCGGCGGCCCCCAGCACCACGGCCACCAGCCAGACAGCGCGGCTCACCCCAGCAGGATGCCCAGGATCGCCCCGAGCATGACCAGGAGCAGCAGGCCCGCGCCCTTGAGGACCTTCCACATGACCGCGTCGATGGGGTCCTGGGGGGGCTGGAGCACGTCTTCGCTGCGGGTCTTCCGGAGCGGCTCGGGATCGATGACCACCGGGGGTGGTGGGGGGGCTTTCTGGGGCTCGGGCTTGAGCTGCAGCGTGCAGCGTGCCGCGCCCCCACCGCCCTGGGTGGGCTCCAGGAGCAGGTCGAGCTTGACCCCGCCGGTGGCGGTGATCGACGACTCGATGATGCGCATGGCGCGGAAGCCCAGCATGGTCTGGGGCAGGAAGGGCAGGTCGACCGTGGGTCCGGGAGGCAGGTCCGGCACGCCGGTCACCCGGGGCCGCGCGGGCCGGGCACGTCGGGGCTTCTGGGGCTCGTCTTGGTCGGCCAGGTACTTCTCGACCCGCTCGACGTTCTGGAGCAGGAAGGCGTCGACGTCTTCGGTCTCGACCTGGCCGTGCTTGCGGGCCTCGGCGCCCTTTTTCTCCTCGTCGGGCCGGACCTTCTGGATCTCCTTGAGGTGTCGCCGGATGACGATCTCGTCGTCCTCGGGCTCGCGCTGGTCGATCGCGGTGAGGGCGACCGCCGTCTTGCGACCGGCCAGGTTGTCGCGGATCCGGGCCGATGCGATGCCGATCACAGCCTCGAGGGTCTCCATGACCCCTTCGCCGTGCACAGCCACGGACTCGACCACCGGCACGCCGAACGGGTTCAGGTCGGTGGTGAGGGCCTCGATCGAGCGGGCCTGGGGGTGGTCGCGCTTGTTCAGCTGGACGACCAGGGGGATGGACGCCAGGTCGAGCCCGTGGGCCCGCAGGTTCTCCTCGAGATCGATCAGCGAGTCGATGTTGGCCTGGGCGCGATCGGGGGCCGAGTCCGCCACGAACACCACCGCGTCGGCACCCCGCAGGACCACCCGACGGGTCTGCTGGTAGAACACCTGGCCCGGCACGCTGAAGAGCTTGAACTTGGCGTCGAAGCCAGCGATCTCGCCCTTCTCGATGGGCACGTAGTCGAAGAAGAGCGTGCGCTCTTCTTCAGTGCTGAGGGTGTGGAGGTTGCCGCGCTGTCCATCGGGCAGCCGCCCGTGGGCGATCTGGACGTTCGTCGTCTTGCCGCTCATGGCCGGACCGTAGAAGACGATCTTGGCCTCGATCTCGCGGCGAGCGAAGTTGATGACGGCCAAGCGAGACCCCGGTGCCCTGGAAGCGGCGACATCATAGCCAACCCCTTCGGTTAGGGTGCGGCGCCTTGAGGGAGCAGGGCATGTCGTCGGAGTCCACGCAGCTGGAAGCGCTCGTGCTGGGTGCCGTTCGGGACACGCCCCTGCTGGTGATCGTCTTCGATCGGGCGCGGAGTGTGGGCTGGCTCAACCCGGCCGCCGAAGAAGCGCTCGGAGTGGGGCGGGACGCGATCGTGGGCCAACCCGCGGACCGGCTCGTGCAAGGCGGCCTGCCCGCGCTACAGGGTGGCGCCTCCCGTGAGGAAGGGACCTTTGCCCTGGTGAGGGACGATGGCCGCCTGCTCCACGTGCAGGGTCGGTTGAGCCGTGTTCGAGACCCCGCCGGGCGGCGCCTGGGCACGGCGCTCGTGGCGTCGCTGACCGCCGCCGGGTCCCAGTGGCACCACCACCTCCTGCGGGGCACGCTGCCCGCCGCCATGGGCATGATGGGGGCCGAGGTCGCCCACAAGATCAACAACCCGGCCACGTGGCTCAGGTTGAACCTGGACGAGCTGCTGACCGATCTGTGCCAGCCGGCCGAGATGGACGTCGCCCTGGTGCGTCAGCTGCTCGACGAGTGCCGCGAGGGCCTGGACCGCATCAGCGAGATCGCCTCTGAGCTGCGGCAGCTTGCGGGGCCGGGCCCGGGCGAACTCCAGCAGACGGATCTGCGCCACCTCGTCGCTGCGGCCTGCAGTCTGGCGCCTCTGACCTCAGAGGGCGCGGTCATGATCCGGCGCGAGCTCGCCGACGTGCCCCGGCTGAGCCTGGCCCCGGGCAGGGTCGGCCAGGCGGTCTGGGCTGTCCTGTCCCTGTGCGTCCGCCTGGCCGAGCCAGGGCAGACCCTGCCGGCGCTGCACATTCGTCTGCACGACGACGGGCAGCACGTGTTCGTGGACCTGTGCGTGGATCGGCCCTTGCAGCTGCCCGAGGGCGCTTCCCATGCCGGCGCTCGCAGCGCGGGACCCCCTGAGCTGCGCATGGCGCGCACGGTGCTCGCCGCCCACGGCGGCCTGGTCATGGCGGTGCCCGAAGGTCACGGGATGCGCCTGCAGCTCCCGATCGTGGCGCCCCCAAACCCGCTCGTCTGATCGATCGGTGGGGTCAGCCCCCGGTCCCCGTCACCACCAGGGAGACCTCGGGGCGGGCAGGATCATTTGTGGCAAACGTGAGCAGGCCGGTGTGGCCGCCGCCGTCGGTGGGGGCATAGGTCACGCTGGCCAGGCCATTGGCTTGGCCCGGTGCCAGCGTGGTGCCGCTGGGATCGATGGTCAGCGTGAAGCCGGTCTGGGCATCCAGGGTCACGCTGTCGATGGACAGGGTGTCGTTGCCCAGGTTGGACAGGACCACGTCCAGGGTGAGCTGCTGGCCCACGTCGACCTGGCCGAAGTCCAGGGCGTCCGGGTCCAGGCGGACCACCGGCACCCCGGCCACCTGGGCGGCGAGCTCGACCGTGACCCGCGGGGTGCTCGGGTCGCTGCTGACCACTGTCAGCACGACGCTGGGATCGACCACGTCGAGCGGGCTCAGCAGGATCGGGACCAGCACGGTCTCGCCCGGAGCGAGCTGGAATTCCACCGGGCTGTCCAGGGTCCAGTGGATCCGGTGTCGGTCGTCGCTGAGCTGCAGATCGTGCACGTGGAGCGTGCCGGTGCCGATGTTCGAGAGCACCAGGTCCTGGCGGGCGTCGCCGTGAAGGGCCACGGTGCCGAAGTCCAGGGACCTGGTCGGGACGTGCACAGCGCCCGGCTCGACCTCGATCGGGACGAGCTCGGGGGCGTCCGGATCCGCCCGGCAAGCGGTCAACAGCAGCACAGCTCCCAGCCAGGGCATCATGGAGGCTCCCCACACGAGCACTCCATTCTACGCCGGTCGCTGGGGCTTCGTGACTGGCGAGGGCTCTAGCAGCCGCCGGTCAAGCGGGCCCACATCAGCTGGACTTCGCCCCACAGGGAGTCGGGGGACTGGCTGAGACAGATCTCCTCGTCTTCGTCCCAGGTGCCGGCCTGGGCAGGCATGGACGCGGTGTTCAGGAGGAGGGAGACGGACAGGATCATGCCGGGCATGGAGAACTCCAAGTGCTCGAGAGTGTTTAGTTGCCGCGGTGCGACGCGACGGGATGTGTGCCTCTGGCCGTCCTTGGCCGGACCACGCCCCTCGTGGGGTGGAGGAGTGCGCACCCACTCCTGGCGCCCTTTTAGCAGGGAACCGGGCCCGATGAAAACCCCTGAGGGCCCAGCGACCCTTCTTCGCTACAGTCGCAGGCCTTGCGACCCCTGATCCCGTGGACCGAGCCGCTGATCTGGCACCTGTTCGAGGTGCCCGGGTGGCGCTCGGTGGAGCTGCACGGCTTTGGGGTGCTGGTGGGGATCGCGTTCCTGGTCGGCACCCTGGTCGCCAAGGGCAAGACTCGTCGGGACGGCCTGGACCCGGAGCTCATCCACCGTTCGGTCACCTGGATCGTGGTCGGCGTGTTCGTGGGCGGGCACCTGGGACATGTGCTGATGTACGACCTGGACCGCTACCTGGCGGCTCCTTGGGAGCTCCTGTACGTGTGGGAGGGCTTGAGCAGCTTCGGCGGCTTCGCGAGCAGTGCCGCCCTGATGGTCTGGTTCTTTCGCAAGCAGGGACCGGCCATCTGGGGGTACCTGGACGCGCTGGCCTATGGCGTCACCTTTGCGTGGTTCTGGGGGCGCCTGGGCTGCTTCGTGTCCCACGATCATCCGGGGCAGCTCACCGAGTTCTGGCTCGGGGTCCAGGGCATGTGCGATCAGGGCGCAACGCTCCGGGCCTGCCACGACCTGGGACTCTACGAAGCCCTCTTCATGGTGCCGCTCGGGCTCTGGTTCTGGTGGCTGGAGCGCAAGCCGCGGCCGACGGGCTTCTACCTGGGGCTCCTGCCGCTGGTCTATGGCCCCGTCCGGTTCGGGCTGGACTTCCTGCGCCTGGGTGACGTGCGCAGGCTTGGCCTGACCCCCGCCCAGTGGGGCTGTCTGGTCTGCGTGATCGGAGGCGCCGCGATCCTGTGGCACCGGCGGGACGCCCCACGGTCGGCGGGTCGGCTGGGCGGCCCCCGCCCAGGCGAGGGGTAGGATGCGCCGGTGAGCTCCCGCTACCGGGTCCTGCGCACGCTGCTCGTCGGCGAGCGGGGCAGCCGCCAGGTCCGCCTGGTCCAGGACCAGCTCCGGGGCCAGGTCGTGGTGCTCAAGTCCGCTGCGGTGGGCAGCCAGGCGGCGGCGGCCCTGCTCGCCGAAGGCGCGCTCCACGCGACCCTCGCCCATCCCGCCCTGGTGCCTGTGCTCGGGCGCTTTGCCCACGAGCCGCCCCCCGGTGACGGCGGGACCCCGGTGGCCGGCTTCGTGACCCGCTGGGTCGACGGCGAGCCCTTCGTGGCGGCCCTGAGAGCCAGGCCTCTGCAGGTCAGGGTCGCAGCGCTGGCCCGGTTGCTCCAAGGCGTCGCCTACCTCCATCGGCGGGGCGTGCTCCACCTGGACCTCAAGCCGGACAACGCCCTGGTGGTCGACGACGCGCCGGTCCTGCTGGACCTGGGCACCGCTCGGCCGCTGGATGCCGGTCCCGGCGAGGCGGGCGGCACGCTGGGCTATGCCGCCCCCGAGGTCATCCAGGGCCAGGCGGCGTCGGTGGCGGCGGACCTCTACAGCGCAGGCGTCATGGCCTATGAGCTGTTGGCGGGCGTCGGCCCCCACGGCGTCCAGCCCACCAGCGTGCCTCGGAGCGACCTGGTCGCGTCGGACCCGGTGCCCTTGCGGGCCCTCGCCCCCCAGATCCCGCGGGGGCTGGCCGAGATCGTCGACAGCCTGGTTCAGCGAGATCCAATGGGCCGTCCGACCTCGACGACCTCGGTGCTGGACGCCTTGGCCGCGGCCGGCTTCCAGCTGCCCCCAGCGCCGGCAGGGCAGCCACCCCTGGCCGGTCGGGGGCCCCTGGTCGAAGCCCTCGTCGAGCGGGTCACGGCCGGGGCTGGGCTGAGCGTGGTCTGTGGCGCGTCCGGGGTCGGGCGGCGACGCCTGCTCCAGGCGGCGCTGGGCGCTCTCGTGGACCGCGGCGTGCCGGCGATCGACCTGCTCGGCACCGGGCCCGGTGCCCGCACTGCCGGACTGCTCGCGGGCTTGGCCCCAGGGGTCGCGCTCTGGGATGGGCCTTTGCCCGACGAGCCCGCGCGTCAAGCCTTGCGGTCGGCGGGCTGGCACCTGGTCCAGCTGGCGGGCGAGGAGGCCCTGGATCCGGAGGCCTTCGAGGTGTCTCCCCTGGATCCGGAGGGAACCGCCGAGCTCGGCCGCTGGCTCGGGGTGGCGAGTGCGCCGGATCTTCTCTCGCTCTACCACCGCACCGGCGGCCACCCCGGGCGCATCCTGGCGGCGCTGGGCTCGGCCGAGGCCCCCGAAGGCCAGGGGGACGCCGCGCTGGCCCTGCTCGGCGCCTTGCCTGCGGGGGTGCCACGCGAAGTGCTCCCCGCGCTCGGGCTGGTCGAAGCGGTGCCTCGTCTCCAGGCGGGCGGCCACGTGCACTGGGATGGGGAGCGGCTCTATCGGGTGCGGCGGGTGGAGCCCAGCGGCCTGCCCCCGGTGGCCGTGCAGGCGCTCGACGAACTGGTCCGGGCGGCCCCTGACCCGGTCTTTGCAGGGCTGGTCCTGGCCCGCGCGGGGCGCTTCGAAGCGGCGGTGCCCCACGCCTTGTCGGCGGTCGGTGGCGTCGGGGACCGGGCAGACTTGCTGGAGCTGGTCGGTCGACTGGCAGGAGCGGGGCTCCAGGACGGGCTCAGGCTGCGGGCGCGACTGGCCCTGGACGAGCACCGCGAGGCCCAGGCGGTCGAAGACCTGGAGGCGCTGACCGAACGGACGCTCGCGGATCGGCTGCTCCTGGCGCGGGCCTACAAGGGCACGAAGCGCTTGGACCAGGCCGACGCGTTGCTGGCGGGGGTGCAGGACCGGGAGTTCCTGCTCGAGCGGGCCCGGGTGGCGCTGGCCGGACGGGACCTGGGCCAGGCTCTGGTCCAAGTGGCCCAGGCCGAGGCGCTGGGCGCGGCCCGGCCGGACTGCGTGTCCCTGCGGCTCCTGGTCGCCCTGAAGCACCTGGACGCCGGCACGGCCTCGCCAGAGGCCGAGGACCGTGTGGCCGAGGCCGAGGGCTTCGCCGACGCGGAGTGTTCGCCGCGCTTGCTCTCGGTCGCGGGACGCGTGGCGGGCAGGCTCGGGCAGCCCGAGCGTGCCGTGCGCCTGCTGATCCGCGCCGTCGCTCGCGCCGATGTGCTGGGGGACCGGGGCCAGGCCATCCTGATCCGCACCAACCTGGGCAACCTCCTCCAGGACCTGGGGCGGGACAGGCAGGCTCGCAGGGTCTACAAGCAGGGCATCGAGTTGGCCCAGGAGGTCCAGGCGTGGGACCGGCTGGTCAAGCTCCAGTACGCGATGGCGAACTTGGAGCTGCGGTGCAGCCGCCTCCCTGCGGCGGGTCGTTCGATCCTGCGGCTCCGCGAGGTGCTCCCCCGGGCCAGCGCTGGCATCCGCAAGGAGGCCCACGTGCGGGCCGACGTGCTCGACGCGGAGATCCAGCTCGGCCTGGGCGAGCTGGACCTGGCCGCCGCGGCCCTGGGCAGGCTGCCCGCTGAGCTGGACCCACGGCTGGAGTGGGACCGGGTGGTCCTGCTGGCGGAGCTCCGTCTGTTCCAGGGGCGCCCCCAGGAGACCCTGACCCTGCTGGACCGCGACCCGGCGGGCCACCCCCGACCCGAGCCCGACGAGCTCCGGGGGCGGGCCCACATCGCGATGGGTCGTCGCCACTTGGAGACGGCCCTCCAGGTCGCGCCCAAGGGCCTGGACCTGTCCGCACGCCAGGTCTATGGCCGCACTCTGCTCGCCTGGGCCGGCGAGGACCTGGATCCCGACTCCTTTGCATCGCGAAGGGATGCGCTTGACCTGGCGACCAAGGTGCTGCGCGGACCGTCGGCCGCCCGCGCTGCGAGCCTGCGAGACCGGCTGCTCCCCGGGCCAGGGGCCGCTCTGGAGTCCATCGTGACCTTGACCGAGGCGATGGGAGACCCCGAGGGCTTCCCGCGTGCCCTGGCCCAGGTCGTCAAGGAAGCGCTGGGGGCCCACCGAGCCCTGATCATGGTGCGACCGCCGGGCCAGGACCGGCAGCTCGGCTACACGGAGCTCTCGGGCGAGGAAGCCGCCGGCATCGCCGACGAGGTGCTCCAGCACATCCGCTTCGCCCACGACGTCTGGCGTGCGGACGACGCCTTCGCCGACCCCAAGCTGCGAGAGGCGTCGGCGACCGTGCGCACCTTCGAGCTGAAGTCGTTGCTGGCGGTGGCGATCCCCTACCGAGGCACCGACGAAGCCATCGGCGCGCTCTACGTCGACGACGTGCACCGCCGGAACTCCTGGGGCCCCGAAGAAGAGGGCGCGCTGCAGCGCCTGGCCCGCGCCGTCGGACAGGTCGTGGGCCTGCTGCCGGAGCTCAAGGCCCGGGGCCTGCGCGAGGCCCCCCGGGAGACCCTGGGCGTCTGGGTGCTGCCGGACCGGGCCCGGGAGCTCGAGGCGGTGGCCGAGCGCCTGCGAAGCTCCGAAGGCCCCCAGAACCTGTTGTTGTCCGGCCCCACCGGTGCGGGCAAGACCGTGCTGGCCCGCCGGCTCGCTCGGGAGTGTCTGGGGCTGGAGGGGGTCGAGGAAGTCGCCCTGCGCCGAGGGGACACGGGCCTGATGGTGTCCCAGCTCTTCGGGGCCGTGAAGGGCGAGTTCACCGGGGCAGTGACCCGGGTTGGGGCCGTCCAGCGGGCCATCGAGGGGCGTCGCGCCCTGTTCCTGGACGAGGTCCAGACCCTGGATCACGACCAGCAGCAGACGCTGTTGCCGCTGCTCGACGTGCCCCAACGGCGCTTCGGCCGGCTCACCGGCTCGGCCCTCGAGGTCCGAGGCACCCTGCACGTGATCCTGGCCACCAACGCCCGGGTCGACGCCGGGCGCTGGAAGGAGATGTTCCGAGACGACCTGTGGTACCGGATGAGCCGGATCCACGTGGCCCTCGATCCGCTCGCCGAGCGGGGCATGGCCGTCGTCGACGAGTCCCTGAAGGCCCTCTTGGGGGCCCAGGGTGCCCCGGGACCGGACCAGCTCCTGGAGCCCCTCGCGCTGGCGCGGGTCCTGCGCTTCGAGTGGCCGGGCAACCTGCGGCAGCTCGCCGCCTTTGCCGAGGAGCTCGCCTTGCGCCACAAGCGGCGGGAGCCCCTGGTGCGGGTCGACGACCTGCCCAAGCTCGGTCTGGGGTCCCAGATCGGCCTGCGCGCCCAGGCCACCGGTGCGCCGCGTTGGGACGATCAGGTCAAGGTCGAAGCCGTGCTCTCGGCCCTGCGGCGCCACGCCTTCGTGCAGCTCCGGGCCGCCGAGGAGCTCCAGATGAGCCGCAGCAGCTTGAACAAGTTCCTCAAGCGCCATGGCCTGCTCGACCAGGTCAAGCGCGAGAAGCTCCGCACCTTGGGCGGGTGACGGGGTCCCCTACAAGAGCTTCGCTCGCACGCGCTTCTTCTTGATCCGCCCCCGCTGGACAAATCCCAGGGCGGCCTGGGCGTGGTCCCGATGGACCGCCACCGCGGTGATCCGCCGCCGCAGGTCGACCCGTCCGATCGCGTCGAATGGAACGCTCCCGTCATTGACCAGCGCACCGACCACGTCGGCCTTGCGCAGCTTGTCCTGTCGCCCCGCCAGCAGCAGCAGGGTGCGCATGTGCGGGACCAGGGTGGACAGGTCGGAGCACGGCGGCGGAGCGTCGGCGCGGGTCAGCGCGCACCCGGTCTCCGCCTCGATGCGCGCCAGTCGCCGGGCCTCCCGGGGGCCGCAGACCACGCTCAGCGCCAACCCCACCTGGCCCGCGCGCCCGGTTCGGCCGACTCGGTGCACGTGGTCTGCCGGAGCGCCGGACAGCTCGGCGCAGATCACCAGCGGCAGGGAGGGCACGTCCAGTCCGCGCGCGGCCACGTTGGTCGCGACCAGCACGCTCACCGACCCGTTGGAGAACTGGATCAGGGCCTCGTCCCGGCTGCGCTGACTGAGCTGCCCGTGGAGCGCCAGCACGCTCGCCCCTCGGCGTCGCAGCTCGCTGGCCAGGGCGAGGCAGTCCTGGCGGGTCTCGCAGAACACGAGGGCGCTCGTCGGGGCCTCGGCGGCCAGCAGGTCTCCCACCAAGGCCCCGCGGGCCTCTCTGCGGCAGGTGTAGACCCGCTGCACCAGCTGGTCCGGGGCGACCTGTTCCTCGGCTCTCACCGCCACCGGGGTGCTCTGGACCGCCGCACAGAGGCTCTGGACCCCGGGGGGAAAGGTCGCCGAGAACAGCAAGGTCTGGCGGTGACTCGAGCACGCCGCCACCAGCGCCAGGACCTGGTCCGAGAAGCCCATGTCCAGCAGCCGGTCGGCTTCGTCGAGGACCAGCACGCCCAGCTCCGACAACACCAGGTGCCCCCGGTCCAGGTGCTTGCCCAGCCGGCCCGGCGTGCCGACGACCACGTGGCTCCCGCGCACCAGACCCAGCCGCTGATCCCGAAAGGGGCGGCCCCCACAGACCGTGAGCACCCGGGTGTTGGGCAAGCGTGCGGCGAGCTGTCGCAGGGCACCGGCCACCTGGGTTGCGAGCTCTCGGGTGGGACAGACCACCAGGGCCTGGGTGGTCGGCTGGCCCGGATCGAGCCGCTGGAGCAGGCCGAGCCCATAGGCACCGGTCTTGCCGCTGCCGGTCATCGCCTGGCCGGTCACATCCCGTCCGGCCAGGACCTGGGGCAGGGCCCTGGCCTGGATCGGGGTGAGGGCCTGCCAGCCCAGGGGCTTCAAGGCGTCGAGCAGCTCTGGCCGGAGTCCCAGGGCCTCAAATGCGGACATGCATGGCTCATAGCACGGCTCAGAGAGGGCCGTGTGAGGTCCTAATAGTCGATCGACCCTGCTCCCCTGGCGGATCCACAGGTATCGGATCAGTCAAGTCAGAACTTGAATCTTTTGGCCATGACCGGTCATTCATCGGTCATGCTTGTCACGCAGTCGGGTGGCACACCGCCCGACGCTCAACCCCCATGGAACCCGGAGTTCCCCATGCGCAAGACCGCCACCGCCGTCGCCATCGCCGCCAGCCTGTCCTTTGGCTTCCAGCCCGCCGAAGCCGGCACCTGGGACGAGGACGAAGAGATCTGCCAACCCGCGCCCCCCACCTTCTGGGGCGGCATCCTGAACATCCTCGGTCTGGGCGGCTGCTAGCCCCGATCTTGCGAGTCACGCCTTGAAACATGCTGTTTCATGGCCTGTGGATCGCCTTGTGAGGCAGAACGAGAGGGCGGGGTGACCTACGGGCGGTCGTGCGTCCGCCGCGTCCACTCTACCCGTCCACTATGGGCACCTCGCACCAGGTGGACCCATGCTCGCGACCCTGCTCTTCGCTTGCGCTCTCATCGCGCCCGCTGACCACGTCGACCGCATGTCCGGCGACACCGCGGAGCTCTACAGCGAGACCGACACGGACACGGACACGGACAGCGACGCTGACGCGGATGCTGACACCGACACCGACACCGACACCGACTCGGACACCGACGCCGACACAGACACCGAGGCCGAGGTCTGGGTCGACGTCGCGACCGCCAGCACCACCGCCTGCGGTCTGACCGATCGGGGCAACCTGCGCTGCTGGGGTCGGGACCTGGACGGGGCAGCGACCCCGCCGACCGGCAGCTACTCCCAGCTCGATGCGGGGGACACCTACTTCTGCGCGGTCTCCACCGACGGTGACCTGAGCTGTTGGGGCGAGAACGACCGCGACGCCCACGTGGCACCGTCCGGCCAGTTCACCCACGTGGCGCCGGGCACCACCCACGCCTGCGCGGTCGAACGGTCCAGCGGAGACGCCCTGTGCTGGGGCGACGACAACAAGGGCCAGGGAACCGACCAGGCCGGGCCCTATGCCCTGCTCTCCGCAGGCGAGGACCAGGTCTGCGGCATCGTGGCCGACGACGGCGCGATCGAGTGCTGGGGCGGGGACTACTACGACCAGAGCTCGCCGCCAGACGGCGCCTTCAAGGCGGTCGACGGGGGGCTGGAGCTGTCCTGTGGCGTGCACACCAACGGGGACCTGGCCTGCTGGGGCTACGACGGCGTGCTGGTGGTCGGCGAGGAGCCGTCGGGCGACTACGTCGAGGTCGGAGTCCAGGAGTGGGCGGCGTGCGCCCGGGCCACCTCTGGGGACCTGACGTGCTGGGGGTCCGACCTGTACGACCTGGCCGAGCACATGCCCAGGGGCCAGTACATCGCGCTGGACGTCGGCCCCACCAACGCCTGTGCCGTGCGAGACGACCACACCATGCACTGCTGGGGCAACGACAGCTACGGTCAGTCGACCCCCCCGCGAACGCCCGCTTCCGAGTGACCTGCTGAGGGCTCTATGCTGAGCCTCTGGTCCCGACCCTGCCGTCGCCGGTCCCGCTGAAGCGGGGATTGATGCACCACCTGGCCCGGGTGGGTCTGAGGTTGGTGGGGTGGCGGACCGCAGGCACGGTGCCCAAGGAGCGGCGCTTCGTGGTGCTGGCCGTGCCCCACACCTCGAACTGGGACCTGCTCTACGCCATGCTGGCGATCTGGTGGTTCGGCGTGCCCTTTCGCTGGCTGGGCAAGCGGTCCCTCTTCGAGGGGCCCACGGCCCCGCTGATGCGCCTCTTCGGGGGCATGCCCATCGACCGCTCCGACCCGGCGGGCCTCACCGATGCGCTGGCCGCGCGCTTCGCCGACGAGCAGACGCTCATGCTGGGCATGGCCCCCGAGGGCACCCGCAGCAAGGCCGATCACTGGAAGTCCGGTTTCTACCGGATCGCCTTCGCCGCTGGCGTTCCCGTGGTCCTGGCCTTCATCGATCACGGCGATCGGGTGGCTGGGCTCGGCCCGGCTGTCGCGCTCACCGGCGACGTCGGCGCGGACATGGACCGGATTCGGGCGTTCTACAGAGACATCCAGCCCCACCGGCCCGAGAATTTCGGACCCATCCGGCTGCGCGATGAGGGGCCCGACTCGGACGCTCAGAGCGCCCATCAACCCGAGTGATCTTCGCTCTTCAGGCCGGCTGAGTGCCGTTGCCGCCCAAGGCTCGCGCCAGGTCGTGGCCCAGCTCTTCGAACTGGGTCATGCCAGCCCGCAAGGGGCGCCACAGGAGGGGGACAGCGGCGCCCGTGGCCTCGAAGGACTGGCGAAGCAGGCACTCCGAGGGACCCACTGGGTCCAGGTCGAAGGCGTGCACCAGGCGCACGAGCCAGCGGGCCCCCAGCACGGTCTCGAAGACGACCCGCCGCGGCGGCTGCACGGCGATCAGCCGGGGGTGCATGAGCCGCTCGGGACCGCCCCCGTGGCCCCGCAGGGTCAACGACCACTGGGCCCCGGGGGAGAGCTGTCCCTGGGCCGACGTGACCAGGCCGCCCCAGCTGGGCCAGGACGGGGTGTCGACCAGCACCTCCCACGCCCTGTCCGAGTGCGCTGGCAAGGTGCAGCAGAGCTCAATCCGCCGCACGTTGCCCGGCCAGGACGGCTTCGGTCCGGTCCCCTGGTCCCTGGGCCACGGCGCGGTCTGGCCAGGGCAGCTGCGTTGGGGGGGGCATGGGCAAGCCCCGCACGGCGGGATCTGCATGACGGGCGGCGATGGAACCAGCCTGGATCGCGGCCTCGAGCGAGGCGGTGAAGTACGGGGACTGACCGTGCAGGTTCGTGGCCAGGAACACCGGCGCACCCGCCAGCTGGGCCGGCAACGGCCCCTGGTCCACGATCTGGGTGGCGCTCGAGGGCCCTGTCACGACCACCTCGATCGGATCGGGCAGGGTCGGGTCCACCCGGCGCTCGTCGTCCCACACGATCGCCGCGAGCCCGTCCAGATCGTACTCCCTGGCCAGGGTGCCCAGGCGGTGGTGGCGGAACTCGGTGTCCACCGCGACCGAGCCCACCACGACCGTGCGCGCAGGTGGACGAAGCTGGCCCTGGTACTGGTCGTGTTGGACCAGGATGGGGTGCCAGCCGCGGCGTACATTGTGCCCACCCAGGGGCAGGTCGTTGGGCAGTGGGCGGTCGAAGAACCACGAGACGCCCACGTGGGCGTAGACCGAGCGCGCCAGGTACTGGCGCAGCGCAGCCCGGGTCATGCCAAGGGCGCGGGACACCTGCTCGTCGCTCCCAGCCACCAGGCGGGCCAGGGCCGGCGGGGGCACCGCCAACAGGACCGCGGCGTGGGACCGGGTCTGGCCGCCTGACAGCTGGAGCTCCGGCTGGCCGCCAGCTCCGTGGAGCACCAGCGAGTCGACTCGGGCGCCCGTTCGGATCGCGACCCCGTGTTCCTCCAAGGCCTGTCGCCACAAGGTCATGAAGCCGCCGGGTGCGTTCGGGGGCCGGCTGTTCCAGAACAGCGGGCCCTCTGCGCTGCGCAGGAGCTCCCCCAGGTTGCAGCCGATGCGGTGGTACAGCTCCCACATGGTCATGCGCAGGGTGCCCGCAATCCCACCCAGCGCGGTCGCCCGCATCCATGCCTGGCAGGCGTCGGACATGCGGTGTCGGGCCATGAAGGCGGCGACGGACTCGAGGTGCGCCTGGCCCAGACCGAGCCTGTGCTGGACATACCCACCCGCCAGGATCGCCAGGTCGCGCCACGAGCAGTCCGCCACGAAGGGACGCAGCCAGTCCGGGGTCAGGTCGTGCCGCTGGGTGAAGTGGTCGTGCCAGTCCAGACCGAGCAGCTCGAAGAGCGCGGGGGTCGAGGTGTAGGTCGGCTGGAAGACCTTGCAGGAGTTGTCGCTGCGGAAGAACCCCTCGGCATCGAGCTGGGACGACCACAAGCCCCCCAGCTGTCCCGAGGCCTCGTAGAGCACGACCTGGCGGCCGGCGCGTGCCAGCAACAGGGCCGCGGTCATGCCTGCAGGGCCTCCCCCCACGATGGCCACGGACGCTGGGGCCCGAGCGGGTTCCTCGGAGGGGCCGAGCGTCACGTCGCAGAGCCAGCCGACGGCCCGGGCCAACGACCGAGCAGCACGGCGCTGACGAACAGGGGTCCGACGAAGAGCTGCAGGGCGTTGTCGAAGAAGCTGGGGGAGCGCTTCTCGTAGCCGTAGTGACCGACGAATTGGAAGATCCAGGCCAGGACGAACAGGCTCGCGCTGGCCCACAAGGGGGTGAACGGAGCGACTGCCAGCGACGCGATCAGGAACAGGCCCACGGCGGCGCCGACCACACGGTCCAGAGCCACACACGCGCCGGCCCAGATCGCGACCACCGCCGTCGCCGCCGTGATCTGCAGCGGTCCCCAGGCGCCCAGCGTCAGGGTGTCGAGGGCAGCCACCAGGGCGAACACGATGACAGGGACCGCGATCTTGTGGATGCGCCGATTGGTGGGGTGCTGGTGGTCGGTGGCGTAGTCCGCGAACCAGGCCTGCAGGCGGGGGCTGCCCATGCCCAGGGCTTAGCGCCGCGGGACGTGTGCTGCACCTTGCCCGGGTGGCGTGCACCCTGGACAAGGTCGGCCGCACCCTGCATCGGCGCGATGAGACCCCAACTACCGTCGATTCTTGGAGTCCCCTTGCCAGACGCGCCACGCGAGCTGCTGGTCACCGTCGACGCCGACGTCGACGCGGAGCGCGTGGCCCAGGCCGGTCTGACCGCCCGGGTGGCGCCGCTGCCAGCAGGAGGCGACGTCCAGGAATTCCTCTATGTGCTGAGCCACGACATGGGAGGCCCGATCCGGCGAGTGGTGTCATTCGGCGAGCTCCTGCGGCAGCGCCTCGACGGGCAGCTGGACGAGAGGACCGCGAGCTGTCTGGGCTACATGATCCAGGGTGGCCAGACCCTGCGGAACATGCTCGACGCGCTGCTCCAGCTCTCTCAGGTCGAGACCCAGGGCCGTCCCTTCCAGTCCACGCAGTTGACCGACGTGTTCACGTCGGCCGCGAGGCGCTTGGAGCCCGCCCTGGCCCACGCGTCGGCACAGCTCGTCGTGGACGGGCTGCCCGCGGTCCAGGGCGATCGGGTCCAGCTCGAGGAGCTGGCCCATGCGCTGCTCGACAACGCGATCAAATTTCGTGAACCCGGGCGGCCACTGTCCATTCACGTCGGCGGCGAGCGCTTCGCTGCGGACGGGGGCGAACGGGTCCGGGTCCGGATCCAGGACAACGGGCTCGGCTTCGACAGTGCTCGCATCGGCAGGTTCTTCAGGATCTTCGGCACCGGGCACACCGCTGGAGCCCACCCAGGCGTGGGCGCCGGTCTGGCTGTCGCGCAGCGCATCGTTCGGCGCCACGGCGGCACCCTGACCGGCACCGGGGAGCCCGGAGTGGGGGCCACTTTTGAGCTGGTGCTCCCTGGGGCAGGGGGCGCACGGCCAAGCGCACCCTGAGTGCCACGCCCGCCGGCCCTCG
>CAZFLE010000147.1:0-17611 GCA_964519895.1 uncultured Enterobacterales bacterium
GGACGGTCCACGTCCCACGTCAGACGTCCCACGTCAGACGTCCCACGTGTCACGTCAGACGACTTCACGACCCCCGTGCACGTGGACGACCACGTCTCACGACCCCCGATTCACCGCACGCTGCTAGCCAGGCGCCAGCGTGACCACGTCCATCACCGCCTCGCGGCCCTTGACCTGGAGGCTTCGGTGCTCGACCACCAGGGCCTCGAGCTGGGGGTCTCCGGCCCGGGAGAGCACCTCGGCCGGCACGCACATCTGACCGGGCGAGCCCGCCCCTTCGAGCCGCGCGGCCTGGTTCACCACGTCACCGATGACCGTGTACTCGAACTTGAGCGGCGAGCCCATGTTGCCCAGCACCAGCCTCCCGGCAGCGGCGCCGACCCGGAGCTCGAGGGGCTTGGAGCCCCCCTGGACCAGGACCTCGCTGCAGCGCTCGATGGCTCGGAGGAGCTCCAACCCACACTGGATCGAGCGCCGCCCCACCGATCCCCGGGAGTCTCCATCCCGGGTCACGAACACCACCATGATGCTGTCGCCGATGCGCTTGTCGATGATGCCGTCGTGGGCGGCGATGATCGGATCGGCCACCCCGAACCAGGCGTTGAGGTCCTTGACCACCCGGGACGCCGGCATGGACTCGCAGCGGCGGGTGAACCCCACCACGTCGGCGAACAGGACGGCCGCGTGGGTGGTCGTGCCGCCGAGCTCCACCTCACGCTCCGGGTCCTCCATGATCTGCTCGACCAGGTCGGTGGCCAGGAACCCGGCGATCTTGCGGTTGGTGAGCAGGGCGCGCCGGAGCTCCCGGGACTCCTCCCAGAGCTGGCGGTGCTGGTCCTCGGCCCTGCCGACGATCTCCCGCAGATCGGTGGTCTCGTGGAGCCGGGCCCGCTCGGCCTGGAAGTAGCTGCGCATCGCACTGGCGGCGGCCACAGCCAGCGCCACCACGGCCGCGAGCCAAGGCCAACTGACCAGCCCGGCGAGCATGCCCCCGGCGGCGGCGAGGCTCCCGCCGATGACAGTGGGCGCCAAGCCCTGGACCACCCGCCGGGTGACCGTGGCCTGGAAGTGGATCTCGTAGACACAGCTGTGGTGCCCGGTGTGCAGGCACTTGGAGTGCTCGATCCGGGCCAGGGGCCGGCCCCAGACGGCCGGGGCTTGCTCGAACAGCCCCTGTCGAAGCTGACAGCCCGCTGGGGTCTCCGGATAGTGCGGCTCGGCCTCGATGATGGCCAGCCCTGGGGACAGCTCCACGATCTCGGTGGTGGTCAGCTTGTTGGCGTGGCGGGTCAGCGCCGGCACCCGACGGTAGAACTGCTCGACCGTGCCCAGGGACGAGACGATCGGAAAGATCATGCCCGCGGTGTCCCGGGTCATGGCCCGACGACCCAGCACCCGCCACGGGCGCCACGCCGGGTGATCGATGGGCGGGGACTCGACCAGGCCGTGGGCCTCGGACAGGTACAGCTTCTCGAAGGCGTGGAGGAAGTGGTAGCTGACCCACCGCTCCTTGTCCTCGAACCAGCGTGGGTCCATGCCCGCTCGCACGACCCAGTACTCGACGGTCTCCAGGCCATGCTCCTCGGCGAGCAGCGGGATGAGGGGCCAGACCACGCGGTTGCTCACGTGGGGCTCCAGCAGGGCCGGATCGATGTCTTCGAACACGGTCAGATCACCATCGCTTCGTGGTGTTCGTATGGCCGGCCGATGCGAAAGGCGTGGATCGACGCCTGGGTGCCCAGCACGTCGACCTGGTCCACTCGGGCCCCGGCCTCGGCCAGAGCCGCGCCCACCAGCGCGGTGAACGGCCCGAACATGGCACCGTGACCGCTGAAGCCGACCAGACGGAGCAGGTTGGGGATGCGGGGGTCGAAGTCCAGGAAGGGGTTGTGATCCGGGGTCGTGCCGTAGAAGCCGCTGGTGGTGGCTGTGATGCCGGCGAAGTCCATCGCCTCGGGCACCACGTCGGCGACGTTCATCCAGGCGTGGAAGGGCCGCGCGTCGACCCCGGACGCGTGGTAGTAGGCCTCCTCGGCGACGTCTTGGTCCTCGTAGGTGAAGGCCCCAGCCTGGTCCTTGGCTTCATGGGCCCAGCCGACCATGAGCGAGCTCGGGTTCTCCGGCCGGAAGTACGTGCCTCCGGGCGCGATGACCAGCGGCAGCTGCATGAAGCGCTCGGCGTCCATGGCCTGGCCCCGGTCGATGAACCACAGGTACCGCTTGAAGGCGGCGACGGGCAGGGGGTGGGAGCCCAGGATCTCGCCGACCCGACGGGTCCACGCGTTGGTGCAGTCCAGGAACAGGTCCGCGCCGAACCAGCCCTTGGGGGTCCGGACGGCCTGGAGGCGGCCGCCAGCGTGGCGGGCTTCGACCACCGGTGCTCTCAGCACGATCGCGCCACCGTCCCGTCGGCAGGCGTCGGCCGCGTCGGTGTAGATCAACTCGGGACGCAGGAAGCCATCGCTGGCACACCAGGTTCCGCCCAGCACAGCCTGGGGTTCCACCCAGTCGAAGCGCTCGCCCAGGGCGTCCGCATCGAGGGCCTCGACGTCGGCCAGGCCCCAGCTGTGCTGGTCCGCCACCCGTGCCCGCGCAGCGGCCCAGGCGTCGGGCGCGTCGTGCAGGAACAGGTACCCCCGCTGCACGATCGGGCTCTGGTCGCCGCCGGTGTGGGCGGACCAGTCCCGGTAGAAGCGGACGGAATGGCGCATCCCCACCACGGTGTCTCGCGTGCTGAACTGCTGGCGAATGCCGGCGGCGGTCCGGGACGACGAGCCCGCCCCCAGGTGCTCGCCCTCGAGGACCGTCACGGCCCAGCCCTCCTGGAGCAACGCATGAGCGCACAGCGTGCCGGTGATGCCGCCTCCGATCACCACCGCCGTTCTGCTCTGGCCTGCTGCCACTCGACTGCTCCGGGCGGCGTCATCCTACCGTGAACCTTGCGGCCGCCTCCCCGCGACCCTATGGTCGCTGACGGCCTCCTGGAGACTCCCGATGCTCTTGTTGCTCACCGCCCTCACCGCCGTCGACGCCGCGCCCCCCCCCGGCTTCAAGCAGACAGACCAGGACCACGGCTGCACCTTCTACAAGGGTCCCAAGGACGCCAACGGCAATGAGACCCTGTTCGCCGACTGCTACTGGCCCGAGGTCACCCCGGAAAAGATGGACCAGCTGCTGCTGCGCTGGGACAAGCACTTCACCTACTACACGACCGTGACCAAGAGCGACGTGGTCGGCAAGAAGGACGGCAAGACCCAGGTCCGCCAGGTCCACGAGGCCGCGGGCATCTCGGATCGCGAGGTCATGCTGCTCATGTGGAAGGCACCGGCCAAGGGCGGTCAGCGCTACCAGTGGACCAAGGACACCGACCAGAGCGGCCGCAAGGACGTCGGCGTCTTGCCGGACCAGGACGACGGCGGCTGGACCGTGATCCCGGACCCTCGCGGCGGCGTGCGGGTCGAGTACGACCTGCTCTACGACCCGGGCGGCTCGGTCCCCGGGTTCGTCGTGCGCTGGTTCCAAGGCACCGGCTTCGTACAGATCGTCGGCGAGATGCGGGCCGCGGCCAAGCCGTGAGCGGCTGGCTCCTGCTCCTGTCGCTGCCCCCGGCGTCGGGCGCCGACTGGCGGCTGGTGGACCAGACCGGCGACTGCAAGGTCTACGTCGACGACAGCCAGGACGTCTACCACGGCAAGGCGACCTGTCTGTGGGCCGACGTGCCCGCCGCGCGCATCATCGATGCGCTCGAGGACCCCGAGCACGCGACGGCGTTCTTCTCCAACGTCAAGATCTCCCGGGTGGTGTCGACCCAGGGCCCCGAGAAGCGCGTCTTCCAGGTGCACAAGTTCCCGGTGGGTAGCGACCGCGAGACCACCAAGACCCTCAAGGACGTGGCCATCGACAACGGCATGCGCTTCGAGTGGAAGCTGGTCGACGACCCGCCCGCCCCCACCGAAGGCCGGGTGACGCTGGAGGCCGACGCCGGCTACTGGCAGATCCGCCAGGGCGCCGAAGGGGCCGAGGTGGAGTTCTTCATGGCCTATGCGCCCGGCGGCTTCCTGGGCGTCTTCCCGGCCAACAAGTTCATGGCCGACGGCATGGTCAAGACCCTGGGAGAGCTGCGGGCCGAGGCCAGCAAGTAGCGCCGTGCCGGGTCCTGCCGCCGCCTTGCTGGTCGCCGCGGGGCTGACGACGCCGCCTGACTTCCAGGAGCTGCGCCAGGACGAGAGCTGCCGCTACCTGGTCTCCGAGACTCCCGAGAGCTGGCCGACCCTGCGGGCCGAGTGTCTGTGGCCCCAGGTCGCGCCGTCGGCGCTGACTCGCCTGCTGGGAGACTGGGCGTCCTATGCCCGGCACTTCTCGACCATCGCCTCGTCCGAGGTGGTCGGGCCGATGGGGGCCGCGACGGCGGTGCACCACGTGCACACCGCGCCGCTGATGGCCGATCGGGAGGCCCTGCTGCTGTTCTGGCAAGAGCCGGCGGGCACCGGCCAGGCCTTTCGCTGGACCCTGGCCCCAGGCCAGCCCCCGGCCGCACGAGGGCGGGTGGCCCTGGCCCGGGACACCGGCCACTGGACCGTGGCGCCGAACCCAGACGGTCCGGGATCGCTGGTCGTGAGCGAGCTGGCATATGACCCCGGCGGGCGGGTGCCGGACGCGCTGGTGCACTGGTTCCAACAGGTGGGGGTTGCGGCTTTTGTCGACGAGCTGGCAGAGGCGGTGAGCGCTCAGCCCTGACTACTCGGCCCGGGTGACCTCGATCGGCTTCTGGAGCCCCACCGCGATCTCGTTGGCCCGCGGCTGCAGGTTCTCCGAGGTGTCATCGTCGAACAGGTGGCGGTCGCCACTCTTGGTGACGACCCAGATCGCCGAACAGGTCCGCTGCTCCCCTTCCTCGATGACCTTGGCCTCCTGGTACTCGATCCGCGCGATGTCGCGGAACGACAGGCGCACGGTGTCCCGCTTGCCTTCCTCTTCGCCGTCCTGCTTCTTGAAGTGCTTGTCGATGACCATGACCTCGCGAGCCATCGAGAGCTGGGAGAAAGCGGTGAAGTCCCCGGCACAGGGCACACCAGCGTCGGCCTGGCTCTGGACCTGGACGGCAAACGCGCCAGCGAGGGTGGCCGTGCCTGCGGCCGCGGTGACCACCAAGTCGTGGGGCCCCGCTTCGAGCCCCTCGGGCACGGTGCCGCTCAGGGCCACGACACCCCGGACCGCGAGGTCTGAGACCGGCTGTCCGCCAAGGGTCGCGGTGGTGTCCGGGGTGAACTCGGATCCGAGGATCTGGATGGGGGTGCCCGCCGCGCCGCTGGCCGGATCCACCAGGTCGATCACGGGGGGCTTGCTGCAGGCCAGGAGCAACAGGGCGGCAACGGACATGTGCGTCTCCAGGGCCGGGAGCATACCGTCCGGCCCATGTCCTTGACCCTGACCCCCCTGCAAGGCGTGGCCCGGCCCCCGGGGCCCGTGGTCCTGTGCATCCTCGACGGCATCGGCCTGGGCCGCGGCGACGCCGGGGACGCGGTCGCCCAGGCGAACACGCCGGTGCTCGATCGGCTCCGCGCCACGTGTCCCGCGACCACGCTGCTGGCCCACGGGACCGCCGTGGGCCTGCCGTCGGACGGCGACATGGGCAACAGCGAGGTCGGTCACAACGCCCTGGGGGCCGGGCGCGTCTTCCAGCAAGGCGCGAGCCTGATCAACGACGCCTTCGAGAGCGGCCGGGCCTTTGACAGCGGCCTGTGGCGCGAGCTGACCAGCCGCCCCACGCTGCACCTGCTGGGGCTGGTCAGCGACGGCAATGTGCACAGCCACGTGCGACACCTGCACGTGCTGACGGCCCAGGCGGATCAGGCGGGGGTAGAGCGCCTGCGGGTGCACGTGCTCACCGACGGCCGCGACGTGGGAGAGCGCACGGCGCTGGGCTGGGTCGGGCCGCTCGAGGCCCGCCTGGCGGCCTACCGCGAAGGGGGGCGCGACTACCGGGTCGCCAGCGGCGGCGGCCGCATGCACATCACGATGGACCGGTACGAGGCCGACTGGCCGATGGTCGGCCGCGGCTACGCCTGTCACGTGCACGGCGAGGGCCGCCCCTTCCCCAGCGCCCAAGACGCCATCGTCGCGCTCTATGGCGAGGACCCCAAGGTCAACGACCAGTACCTGCCCGCCTTTGTCGTGGCCGACGAGCAGGGGCCGGTCGGGCGGGTCCAAGACGGCGACGCGGTCCTGCTGTTCAACTTCCGAGGGGATCGGGCCTTGGCGATCAGCCGCATGTTCGAGCGGCGCCCAGACGTGCCGGACTGTGGCCAGGGCGGCCAGCCCGACGTGCTCTACGCCGGATTGATGCAGTACGACGGCGATGAGCAGATCCCCCGGCGCTATCTGGTCGAGCCGCCGGCCATCGACCGGACCGTCGGCCAGTACCTGGCGGCCCAGGGCCTGCGCACCTTGGCCATCAGCGAGACCCAGAAATTCGGCCACGTGACCTACTTCTTCAACGGCAACCGGTCCGAGCGGCTCGACAGCGTGCTGGAGACCTGGACCGAGGTGCCCAGCGACAACGTGCCCTTCGACACCCGACCCGAGATGAAGGCCGCACAGATCACCGCCGGCGCCACGGCGGCGATCCTGCTGGGCACCGCCGACCACGTGAGGCTGAACCTGGCCAACGGGGACATGGTCGGCCACACGGGCAACCTGGCGGCGACCATCCGGGCCGTGGAGCTGGTCGACGCTTGTGTCGGTGCGCTGGAGGGCGCTGTGCGCGACGCCGGCGGCGTGCTGCTGGTGACGGCGGACCACGGCAACGCGGACCAGATGTTCATGCTCGACAAGCGCAGCGACGACTTTCAGCGCGACGCATCGGGCGACCCGGTGCCGTGTACCTCGCACAGCCTGAACCCGGTGCCCTTTGTGATGGTGGACCCGTCGGGCCGCTGGCGGCTGGCCCCGGTCGATGCGCCCGGCCTGGCCTGTGTGGCCGCCACGGTGCTGAACCTGTTCGGCTACGAAGCGCCGACCGACTACCGGCCCAGCCTGGTGGAGCCCGCATGAGAACCGTCGACCTGCGCTCGGACACCGTCACCCGGCCCACCCCAGCCATGCTCCAGGCCATGCTCACCGCACCCGTCGGCGACGACGTGCTGGGCGACGATCCCTCGGTGATCGCGCTGGAGGCCGAGGCCGCCCGGCTGACCGGCAAGGCCGACGCCCTGTTCACCCCGTCGGGCACGATGGCCAACCAGATCGCCATCCGCTGCTGGACCCGCCCAGGCGACGAGGTCATCGTCGAGGCGGGCGCCCACCCCTTCCACTACGAGTCCGGAGGCCCTGCAGCCATCTCGGGCGTGACCCTGCGTCCGGTCCAGGGTGAGCGCGGCATCCTGGACCCATCCGCGACCTGGGCGGCCATCAAGGGCGGTCCGCCGTGGGTGGCGCCGTCGACGCTGCTCTGTGTCGAGGACACGGCCAACGCGGGCGGAGGCAGCGTCTACCCGCTGGCGACGCTGGACGCCCTAGGCCAGGGGGCCTGGGATCACGGGCTCCACAGCCACCTCGACGGTGCCAGGCTCTTCAACGCCGTCGTGGCCAGCGGCGAGACCGCCTTTCGGCGATGCCGGCACTTCGAGTCCGTGACCTTCTGCCTGTCCAAGGGCCTGGGGGCGCCGGCGGGATCGGTGCTCTGCGGACCAGCGGGCTTCATCCACCAGGCCCGCAGGGTCCGCAAGATGCTGGGCGGCGCCATGCGCCAGGCCGGGTATCTGGCAGGTGCCGGCCTGCACGCGCTGTCCCACCACGTGGACCGCCTGGCCGACGATCACCGCCGGGCCCGGGCGCTCTACGACGGGCTGGCGGCCCAGGGGTGGGACGTCGCGCCCCCGGAGACGAACATGCTCTACGTGGGCGGCGCCGACATGCAGCGGGTGGCAGCTGAGCTGGCCCAGGCGGGGGTGCTGGCGATCCCCGTCAGTGCCGAGAGCCTGCGGCTGGTGACCCACCTGGATGTGGACGATGGGGGGGTCGAGCGGTGCATCGCCGCCCTGGGCGCCTGCCGAGGATGACGACGGGTCCCTACAACAAACAACTCGGCCACTGCAGGTACCGCACCTCGACCACCTCATCACAACCCACCGGCTCGTCCAACACCAGCTGGTCGTTCTCGAGCTGGAACCCGGTCTCCTCGACGCCGTCCCGCAGCACCACCACCGAGTCGGGGTCCGTGTCCGCCGGCAGGGCGACCCAGGTGCGGGCGCCGCAGCGGGCACTGGCGTCGGCCAGGGAGAACATCTGCTCTGCCAGATCCGGTGCCCCGAAGGGCAGGAGCACCCCGCCCGTGGCGTCGGCCGCCTGGCCGTAGCCGTCGTCCTCGGGGCCTACGAAGGCCGAGACCTGAAGGCGCTCGTCGTCGCCCAGTCGGTCCTGCATCTGGGCCACGTAGCTGTCCCAGGCCAGCGGACTCTGATCGTGCTCGTCCGACGCCGTGACCACGTGCACCAGGGAGTCGTCGCGCAGCAGGTCCTGGTTGCAGTCCCCGGCGACCGTGCGGTCCAGGGCGTCGGCGGCCACCTTGAGCAGGCGTTCGCTGGCAAAGGTGCCCCCGAAGAGCTGGTCCGCGAACTGGCTGATCGCCACCTCGGATGAGCTGGCCAGGGGCTCCCAGGTGCTGCAGCCATCCGAGCGGTCGATCGCGGCGACCTGCCAGTCCAGGCCCGCGCCTTCGAGGCCGTCGACCAGGTGGGCAAAGGACTGCCGGAGCGCCTGGAGCTCGTCGAACATCGAGCCCGAGCTGTCCACCAGCCACACCAGGTCCACCGCCTGGGGATCGCCAGCGGTCAACGTGACGGTGTCCCCCGGCGGCAGCTCGGCGGTGCCGAGCAGCTCAGCGGTCAGGTCCCCCAGCTCGGAGTGCACAGCCAGGGTGCCCAGCGCGTCGCCCTCGTCGACCGGATCGAACGCCACGCGGACCCCCAAGGTCTCACCGGCCGCCAAGGTGAGCGGCAGCTCGGGCGGATCCACCAAGCCGTATGCCGACCCGTCGACGGACAGCTCGTCCACCGTGACGGGCCCGCTGCCCGTGTTCTCCAGGGCCAAGGTCGTGGTGTCATCGCACCCCAGCTCCAGCACGCCGAAGTCGTGGTTCCGGTCGAACGCCAGCTCCCCCACGCTCAGCTCGCCACTGACGGGCACCAACAGGACGTCCTGGTCGGGGTCGTTGCTCTCGATGACGATGGTGGCGACCTGGACGGTCTCGTGGTTGGCGGTCCAGACCACGTCGAGCACCCAGCTCTCCCCCGGCTCGAGGACCGGGTCCTGGAGCGGGGTCAGCAGGGCAAAAGAGCCGTCGCTGATCTGCGGCGTGTCCAGGACCAGCCGCTCGGTGCCGGCGCTGGTCAGCGTGACCGACGCGACCGCGGTCTCGCCCGGGGCCAGGTCTTCGAACACCAGCGTGGTCGGCGACACCGCGATCGCTGGCGCCAGACCGGGCTCCCCGACCTGGATCTCGATGGGGGCCATGCAGGCGACGAGGCTGGTTCCGAGCAAGGCGATCATGGACGCTCCGGGTTGACCCTCACCCTTGCTACGGGCCCGGAAGCCCCGTTGTGACCCGGCGGTCCCGGGCGCGGTCACTCCAGCGGCACGTCCACCACGTCGTCGAGGCCGTGGGCGTCGGGGTGCACCAGCACGCGGGCCTCTCCCGGCAGGACCTCGCGGACCTGGCGGGCGATGTCCTGGACCAGCGCGTGGGCGTCGCCCAGGGGGGTCTCGGGGGGCAGCGCCAGGTGCACCTCGACAAAGCGCAGGGGCCCCGAGCGGCGGGTGCGCAGGCCGTGAAAGGCCAGCTCTTCCTCGTCGGTCAGATCCGCCAGGACACCCTCGACCCGGGCCTGCTCCTCGCCGGGCAGCGCCTCGTCGAGGAGCTCGGAGAAAGCGTTGCGGAGCACCGGCCAGGCGTCGTGCAGGATGGCCAGGCTCACCGGGAGAGCCAGGGCCGGGTCGAGCCAGGCCCAGCCGGTCCCCCAGACCGCCGCCAGCCCGATGAGACCTCCGATCCCGGAGAGCACGTCGACGCGGTAGTGAGCGGCGTCGGCGTGCAAGACCAGACCGCCTTCGCGGCGCCGGGCACGCTCCAGGTTGAGCCACAGCACCGTGGAGACGATCACCGAGATGCCCAGTCCGACCGCCGCCAGAGGGGCATCGGGGACCTCGCGGCCCTCGATCAGGCCGGTCATGCCTCCGGCGAAGACACTCACCGCCACACCGACCAGGAGCATGCCCTGGCCCGCGGAGAGCACGGCCTCGACCTTGCCGTGGCCGTAGGGATGGTCTTCGTCGGCCGGAGTCCGGGCGTACCGGTAGCCCCACCAGTTGACCCCGCTGGCGCAGGCATCGGCGAAGCTGTCCGCGGCCGACGCCAGCACCAGCATGGAGCCGCTGACCACGCCGAAGCCGTACTTGAGCACCGTCAGCCCGGCCGACAGCACGACGGCCCGACGCAGCGCTCGCTCGCCCAGGGTGCTCACGGCAGCGCCTCGATCACCCGGCCCCAGAGTCCCGGGAGCCGGATCGCCCGGGTCCACTGGGCCAGCCCCGTGCCAAAGGCGGCCAGCTCTGGGTCCCGCCAAGCTGCGAGCACCGCCCCGGCCAGGACCGCCCGAGCCACCTGGTCCGGGCTGCCGCGCTCGCTGGCCAGCCGCAGGTGGACCATGCGTCGGGTGGTCTCGACGGCCAGGGCCTGGGCTTCGGGGCCCAAGGTCCAGGGGGGCAGCGGATCCGGCCCGGGCAGCCCGACCCGCCGAGCACCCCACGCCCAGCTGGTGGCCCAGCCTGGGGGCAGGCCGTCCTGGTCGGGCTCGTCGACCAGGGTCGCCAGGAGCTGGCCGACGGTCTGTGCCCGATCGCAGGCGCCGAGCACCCAGGCCTCCAGCTCACGCTGATCCGGTGGCAGATCGACCCGGGACGCCAGGGCCCGCTCGGGATCCAACTGCGGCCCGGTGCGCCAGCTCTGCCAGGTGGTCAGGCAGCCCGGGTCCAGCCCGACCCGGAGCTCGTCCCGGGTCCGCACCACCACGAGCGGGTACTGGCGGCAGGCGAGGGGCTTGGCATCCATGCCCCCGTGGGCGTGGGCCGCGCACAGCCGCTCGTCGGTCAGGAAGACGCACTGACCCTGGCTGTGCCGCAGCGTGGGCCCGTCGACGGGATCGGGCATGTCCAGGGTCGCGGCGATGGTGCGCATGCGCTCGGCCTCGCCCTGCTGGAGCAGGACCCGGTGCCCGGTGCAGCTGGCACCGCAGCGCTGACAGGCGTGGCGAAGGTCGGAAGCCATGGACTCGGCCGGAAGCTAACGGGGGAGCCGCCGGATCAGTCGCAGGGGGGCGTGACTTCGTAGGCCACTTCGACAGAGGCGCCGCAGGCGACCGGCTCCTCGAACAACAGGGTGGCCCCCTGGACCGACCAGCCGTCCTCCTGGCGCACGTCGGCCACGCTGACGATCACCGTGTCTGGCCGCGGGGTCGCGGTCAGCACAAAGGCCTGCTGACAGGCGCCACCGGTGTCGCCTCCCTGGCTGGTCAGCCGATCGACGCGGCTCTCGTAGACCCGGACCGTCGTGTACAGGCTCGCCTCGTCGACCAGCCTGTCGGTGGTGACGGTCATGGACGCGTTCAGGCTGCCCGCGGTCTGGGGCGTGAAGCCCACCACCAGCGGCGCCTGGTCCCCGGGAGACAACGCGTGGGGCAGCTCTGGCCCAGACAGCACGAACAGGTCTGGATCGCTGAAGGTGATGTCCTGGAGCACCAGGTCCAGTGTGCCTGCGTTCTCCAGGGCCAGGTCCTCCTGGGTCTCACAGCCTGCGTAGAGCTCCTCCAGCCGCAAGGGGTTTGGCAGGAAGTCCAGCCGGGCCTCCTCGCCGAAGCCCAGCAGCTCGATGTCCAGGGCGACCTGCTGGTCTTCGTCTCCATCGCCGAAGCCCAGGTCCAGGACCGCCCGGAGCAGTCCGCGACTCTGGGGCGTGAACACCACCGCGACCTCGCCCCGGGCCCCCGGTTCGAGGGTCTGACCCAGCCCCGAGACCTCGAAGTGGGCCCGATCGTTCCCGTCGATGTCCGTCTCGAGCAGGTTCATGGAGACCGAACCCGTGTTGGTGAAGCCCACCGTCCGGGTCTTCGAGCTCGCCATCTGCACGGTCTCGAAGTGCACCTGGGTGGTGTCGCCCTCGATCGAGAACTGCTGGGCAACGGCCGAGTCAGATGGCTTGCCCTGGGAACAACCCGCGCAAAACAGGAAGAGCCCCCACCCGAACCGGGGGTGGGGGCTCCACGAGTAAGAGTGTGCCGCGCTCAGTCGCAGTTGGCAAGGCCCGCGTAGGTGACGTTGATGGCGTCACCGCCCTCGGGCACGTTCGTGTCGAACACCACCGAGTTGGACGCGGCGTCGAAGTGCCAGTCGCTGGTGTTCACGTTGCCATTGACCTTGACCACGATGGTGCTCTCCACCGCGGTCGCGCTGAGCGTGTAGTTGGCCTGGTTGATCGACGCCTGGGCGAGCTTGTCCATGTACCCGGTCCAGCTGGCGGAGCAGATGGAGAGGTACTCACCGCCGGTGTAGTTCACGGCCTCGTAGTAGCCGTAGCCGGCGTCGGCCGAGCCGCAGCCGTTGGGGTAGTCGCCCGCGATGGCGGAGATCCGCACCAGCCCGGCGTTGCCCTTGTAGTTGATGATGTTGGTGACGTAGTAGCTCCAGTCGTTCCGGCTCTGCTCGGGCTCGTCGGAGACCTGGATGAAGTGGAGCATGGCGTCTTCGCGCCAGAAGTTGTTGTTGCAGCCGGAGCTCATCTGGCTGGTCGCCAGCTCGGCGATGGTCAGCAGGGACTCGGTGTAGGCACCGCCGCCGTTGCTCTGGATGGTGTTCTTGAAGGTGTTGACGTAGCCGGACGTGCTCGGGGTCAGGATGCCGCTGTGGTTGCAGCCGTTGTCCTTGTTCACCACGATGATGCGCCAGTCGGTGGTGTAGCTGTTGAGCTGGTTGATGAAGTCCTCGAAGTTGCCGGCCAGGCGGGCGACGTCGTCCATCATCGAGCAGGACTGGTCCACCGAGAACACGATGTCGCTGGGCGGGTCCTTGTCCAGGGTCCAGTCGTCCTCGTAGGTGGCGGCGTACTTGCCGGTGCCCAGCTGGGTGGCTTCGCGCACGCCCAGGGGCTCGTTGGAGGTGACGGTCAGCAGGCCGTCGAAGGAACCGGACTCGGAGGGATCGAAGTCGATGTCGGCGGTGTGGGACTCGCCGGCCTCCAGGATGAGCGGAAGCGGGGTGCCCTGGGTGAAGGTGAAGTCCGAGCCGGCGAACTCGATGTCGCTGATCTCGAGGGTGTCGGTGCCCACGTTGACCAGATCGATGGCGCCCAGGGTGGCGCAGCCCACGTAGGTGGTGCCCATGTCGTAGGGGTCGGGGTCGATGGAGAGCTCGGGCACGGCGCCTTCGCCGACCAGCTCGACGGTGGCCTTGGGGACCACCGGGTCGTTGGACTCGACGATGGCGTTGGCGATCTGCTCGTTGGCGCCCATGGGAGAGAAGGCGATCTCGATCTCCTGGGAGGCGCCGACCGGGAGCACGCTGGTCCAGTCGGTGGTCAGGATGGTGAAGGAGCCGTTCTGGGCCCCGATCTCCAGGCTGTCCAGCTCCAGGTCACCGTCGCCGATGTTGGAGATGACGAAGCTCTCGATCACGGTCTCGCCGTCACCCACAGCGCCGAACTCGACCCGCTCGGGATCGACCACGATCTCGGGGTCCCCTGCGCCGCGGGCGTCGCCGGTTCCAGAGAGCGTGTAGTCGTTGCAGGCAGTGGTCAGGACGACGAGTCCGACAATCCAGGCGCGAAACATTCGTGAACCTCCGGCTGATTCAGAGCCGTAGTGGGTGCAAGTCCCATGCCACTGGAGGACCGGTTGTTGGGCCGATCCAGACGGTCCGCGAACTTCTTGTCGCGCAACCTTCCCGGAGCACTGGGGCACCCGTGCCACGCCTATTTACAGGAATCCACGAGGCCTCTCAAGGACTCGATGACCTGTGTTCAGGGCTCGCCGGGTTCTTGACGCATTCTGGACAGCTGAGGCCGCCCCACTGACAGACGTCAGCAGAACGGCCCTGGCGCTGCGATCGACCCATCGGTCGAACCTCAGCCGAGCAGGTCGGCTACCGCGGCCCTCTCGCTCACGAGCTCGTCGGCGCTGGCTGCGATCTTCGCCTGGGCCCATTCCCCGTGTTCGATGCCCTGGACGATGCTGGCGCGGCGCCCCGTGCAGGTCACGGGGAAGGAGTAGATCAAGCCCTCGGGCACGCCGTAGGAGCCGTCGGACATGATGCCCATCGACGACCACTCCCCGGGCGCGGTGCCCCGCCACAGGGTCTTCATGTGGTCCAGGGCGGCGGACGCGGCCGACGCGGCCGACGACGCGCCGCGGGCGGCGATGATCGCCGAGCCGCGCTTGGTCACCGTCGTGAAGAAGTCGCCCTCGAGCCACGCGTCGTCGCCCACGGCCTGGGTCGCCGGCTTGCCGTCGATGGTGGCGTGGAGGAAGTCCGGGAACATGGTCGGGGAGTGGTTGCCCCAGATGACCAGGTTCTCGACCTTGTCCGTGGTCACGCCGGTCTTGAGCGCCAGCTGGCCCTTGCCCCGGTTCTGATCGAGGCGCGTCATGGCGTGGAAGCGGTCCGCCGGCACGTCCGGTGCGGCGTGGCGGCAGATGAGCGCATTGGTGTTGCAGGGGTTGCCGACGACCAGGATCTGGATGTCGGGGGCTGCGACGCTGTTGATGGCGTTGCCCTGGCCCACGAAGATCGGGCCATTGGCCTTGATCAGATCCGCCCGCTGCATTCCGGCCCGGCGCGGCATGGCACCCACCAGGAAGCCCTGGTTGGCGCCCTCGAAGGCCTTGCGGGGGTCGTCGGAGATCTCGATGCCTGCGACCAGCGGGAACGCGCCATCGACCAGCTCCATCACGGTGCCCTCGAGGGCCTTCATGGCCGGGGTGATCTCCAGCAGCTGGAGGATCACCGGCTGGTCTTCGCCGTAGCAGAAGCCCGAGGCCAGACGGAACAGGAGGGCGTAGCCGATGTTGCCGGCAGCCCCGGTGACGGTGACGCGAATCGGTGCGCGCATGCGGATCTCCAGGGGTTCGAGGGGTCGCCGGACTAACGCCGGCCCCCTGGGGTGTCGACAGCGGCGCGGGAGTGCTGCGGCCGGGATAGTCCGGGTCCGCTAAAGCCGGAGACCTCCGCCATGTCCCTCCTGTTGTTGATCGCCCCTGCCCTCGCCCAGGACTGCGACGCACGCGCCCTCGAGAAGACCTTGAAGGCCGCCGGACCCGCGGCGACCGCACCGGCGTTCACCGCGCTGGCCGCCTGTGACCCGGTCCGGGCTCGCAAGCAGGCGACCGCGGCCTTCGACCGCGTCCTGTCCGGCCCCGAAGCCAACCAGGCCGTCATCGCAGCCATCGAGATCGAGGCCGGCGACGTGGCCAGGACCTGGATCGGTGATCTGCAGTCCGACGAGCGCAGCGCGGCCATCGCTGCCCTGGGCAAGGCCTGCAGTCAGTCCGACGCTGTGGCTGGCTGGCTGGTGGCGACCCAAGAAGCCCTGGGCGACCAGTTCTGGGGGGAGCGCTGGTACCGCTCCCTGGCCACCTGTCGGGCCGAAGGCATCCAGTCCCTGCTGGCGCACGAGGTCGACAACCCCAGCGACGACCGCTCCCGATTCATGGGTGTGCTCGAGGTCTACGCCCGCAACCTGGGCATCGCCGCGATCCCTCGGCTCGGGGCCCTGGCCACCGAGCTCCAGGACCCCCAGGAGGTCGGGCTGGTCATCAACGCCTTCGGCGACGCCGCCGGCGTGGGCTCAGTGGAGGGGGCAAGCCCGGAAGCCACGACCCTGGCGATCAAGACCCTGGTCGAGATCGCGCCGTCGCTGCCCGCCAAGATCGTCGACCAGGTCCGCTCGGTCCTGGTCGCCCTGGGTGCCCAGGAGGCGTCGGACAACCTGGCGGCCGTGCGCTACGCCGACCGCGTCCAGCCCGACGGCAACCTGCACTATGGCGTGGTCGCCATCGCGACCCACAGCTGCAAGAAGGGCACGGTCCTGCAGATCCACTCCGCCGCGCTTCACCAGCCCGGCACCCTGTGGCCGGACCAGCTCGCGGACCCGGTGCGCAAGACGATGGGCGAGACCTGGGACCTGGCCCCGGGCAAGAAGTGCACGGTCGAGGGTGAGCTGGAGCTGTTCCTGACGCCGTCCCCCGTGCTCGATGGCGCCGCCGTGGAGACCTTTCTGGCCACGGTGGTCGAGGACCTGGGCGAACGCGGTGCTGGCAAGCAGGTGAGCCATCCTCACGAGCCGTTGACCCTTCCTTAACCGGGTTTTCCCCGCCACAGGGGGATCGAACCGTCCTAAAGTGCAAGCATCCAGGTCCGTAGCGAGACCGGAGAGGCATGCCAGGACACCTGCTCGTCATCGAGGACCACCCGTTCGATCAGGAGCTGATCTCCAGTCTCCTGACCGCCGAGGGGCACAGCGTCGAAGTCGTCGCCACCGCCGACGAGGGGTTGCGGCTGGCGGCCCGGGACGACTTCGATCTGATCGTGACCGACCTGGGTCTGCCCGACACCAGCGGGCTGGAGATCCTGGAGCGCTTGCGCAGGCACGCGCCCAGCGCCGAGGTCGTGGTGTTGACCTCCCACGTGGACCACGCCCTCGAGGCCGGCGCCTTTCGGCTGGGCGCGGCAGAGGTCCTGGAGAAGGGCCGGGCGACGCAAGGGACAGGGGAAGAGGCCCTGGCCTACCACGTCGCCCAGGGGGTGGCCCGCCGCCAGCTCCGACGGTCTCGGGCACTCTACGAAGCCAGTCAGCTGATCCTCCAGACCGCAGACCCCGAGCGGCTGCCCCAGGTGGTGGTCGAGGTCGGGATGCAGGTCATGCAGGCCGACGACGCATCGCTGATGCTGCCCAACGACGAGGGCGGCCTGCGGGTGGCCTACTCCCACACCCTGTCGCCGGAAGAGAGCCGGCAGGTGGTCATCGGCCTGGGGGAGAGCGTGGCAGGCCGGGTCGCCGTGGACGGCCGCCCGGCGGTGTTCTCCGAAGACCTGAGTCAGGACCCGAGGTTCGCCGACAAGTTCGCATCGGATCGGGTGCGATCGAGCATCGTCTACCCGCTGTTCAGTGGCGAGAGACTGGTGGGTGTGCTCAACCTGAACCGCATCGCCACCGCCACGCCGTTCCGACGGAGCGACATGGAAGCCGCCGCGGTGCTGGCGTCACAGGCCGTGCTGGCTCTGGAGAATCGTCGGCTGGTCCGGGAGCTCCGAGGCCGCATCGGGGAGCTCGAGGACACCCAGGCACGGCTGGTCAGCTCGGAGCGACTCGCCGCCATCGGCCAACTGGCGGCCGGGGTCGCCCACGAAGTGACGAATCCGGTCGCGTGGGTCATCGCCAACCTCAACCACCTGAGCGAAGGCGTCGCGGTGCTCAAGCGGGTCGGCCCCATCCTGGACAAAGCGCCCTTCCGACAGCTGCTCGCCGGCTGGGAGGAAGGCACCGGGGGCCAGGACCTGCTGCGCGAGC
>CAZFLE010000148.1:0-16622 GCA_964519895.1 uncultured Enterobacterales bacterium
TGGTGCGGGTCAAGGACTCCTACAAGCTCGAGATGCACATCGACACCGACGAGGCCAACGCCGCTGGCATCGCCCGGGGCTCCCACGGGATGCTGGTCGGCACCGACCGGACCGCCCGGCTGAACCGCAAGCAGGTGCGCTGATGGGGCTGTGGGTCCTGGCGGTGTTCGCCTGTGGAGACGACACGACCACCGGGGCCGACTCGGCACCCCCGTCCGAGACTGGGACGCCACCGACCGACTCGACACCCGACACGGGCACTCCGACGGACTCGGTCCCGCCCACGGACTCGGTGCCCGAGACGGACACCGACTCGGGCACCGACACCCACGACACGGATCCGCCCCCCGCCTGTGACCCGTCGACAGCCACAGTGGCCGCCACCGGCAACCCCGACCTCGTGACCGAGCTGGCGCTGGCGGTCGGCCTCGACCCCGCCTGCACCCCGGCCCTGTCCTGCACGGCCGCGGCGGGCACGACCCTCGACGAGCGCCACGAGCCGACCTTGGAGCCCACGTCCACCGAAGTCCTGCTTCAGGGGCTCCTGGCCAGCACGACCTACAGCTGCGCCCTCCGCTATGACGAGGCCCCCGACGCTGAGCTGGCGTTCTCGGTCACGACGGACGCCCTGCCAGCGCGGCTCTCAGGGCTCACCTTCACTGTCAGCACCTGGGACAGCGCCGCCACCGACCCGGCGTTCGTCTTGCTCAACGTCTTCCCCTTCGACGAGACCCAGGACGGCCAGTACCTGGTCATCGTGGACCGCGAGGGGGCGGTGCGCTGGTACCTGGACCTGGACGGCGTCGACGGGCAGATCGGCTTCGAGTGGGTCGCCGACCACGCCCGCTTCGCGGTCGCAGGGGGGCTGCACGACCGCATGGACCCCCAGGTCCTGACCCTGTCCGCCGACGCCGAGACCACCCTGTCGGCCGACGCCCACCACGACGTCAAGTGGGTCGACGATGCGCTGTACGTGTTGGCTGGGTCCGAGAGCGAGTGGTGCATCGACGAGCACGTGATCGCCACCGGCAAGACGCGTACCAGCCTGTGCCACGACGACGGCTCCGGCCTGACGACCAGCGGTCTGAACTCGCTGGTGGTGCGCGACGAGTCCGCCGGTCGCAAGCTCTACGTCACCAGCCAGGGCCCGGCCGAAGTGGTCCGGCTGGACGCCACGACGGGCACGGTGGACTGGCGCTTCGGCGCCACGGGGGACTTCACGGGGCCCACCGACAGCGAGTTCCCCGATCAGCTCCACGACCTGAGGCTGGTGGACTGCGCCGGCTACGACGCCTGCCTGCTCTACTACGACAACGGGGTCGAGGACCGACAGAGCAGTGGGGTCAAGGTCGGCCTGCACGAAGGCTCGGGCACCGCGACCATCCTGCGCACGTGGACCGAGACCGGCTGGTACTCGGCAGCGCTGGGGGGCATCGAAGAGCTGAACTCCGGCGACTGGCTCATCGGCCAGGCGTCCATGTACACGGGGTCCGAGAACGGCGCCGGTGTCGTCCAGGTCGCCGGGGACGGCACCGTGACGTGGCGCATGGCTCTGGGACCGGTCCCCTGGACGCTTTACCGGGTTCGCTACCTGGACGGCTGCGCGGTGTTCGACCACCGCGGCTACTGCTCAGAGTGAGGTCGAGAAGCTGCCCGCGTAGGTCACGGTGGTGCCCGAGTAGCTGAACGTGCCCGACGCCTCGCCCTCCAGGGTGCTGGTGGTGGTGAAGGTGCCGTTCCAGGGGATGGAGCTCACGTCGATGTCGATGTCGCCTGAGCAGTCCGGGTCGGTGTCGATGTTGCCGGTGAGCGTGGTACCCACCGTCCCGATCAGCCCGGCCAGGGAGCCGGTGAAGGCACAGGTCCCAGAGCCCTCGATCTGGGGCGAGTCCGCCTCGACCACGTTCAGCGCGATGGTGCCCGTGCAGGTGTCGGTCAGGCCGACCGCCTGCAGCTCGACGGTCAGGCTGCCGGAGTAGGTGCCGTCCCGGGCGCCGCAGTCGGCGTAGACCGTGGCGTCGTCGTCGTCGCAGTCGCTGTAGTTGCTGACGTAGTCCGTGGGCTGTTCACAGGAGACCACCTCGACCGACGGCGTGCCATAGCCGTCGCCGTCGCTGTCCTCGTACCAGCTGGTGGCGTCGGTCACGCCGCTATCGTCGTCGTCGGCCTTGCCGTTGCAGTCGTTGTCCACGCCGCCGTCGCAGACCTCGACGCCGTCGGGGTTGGCCGTGGCGTCGGTGTCGTCGCAATCCGTGTCGTCGTCGACGTAGTCGGCGGGCTGGTCACAGGCGCGGACCTGGTCCGCCAGGTCGCCGAAGCCGTCGCCGTCCCCGTCGTGGTACCAGGTGTCGGCGCCGAACAGGCTGTCGTCATCGTCGTCGACCAGGGTGTCGCAGTCGTTGTCGACGCCGTCACAGACCTCGTCGGCGTCGGGGTGGATGGTGGCGTCGAGGTCGTCGCAGTCGGTGCCGTCGGCGACGGTGCCGCTGGGCCCCGTGCAGGCCTGGAGGCCGGCGTCGGGGTCGCCGTAGCCGTCGGAGTCGGCGTCGACGTACCAGTCGGTCTTGGCCCCGACGTCGGGGTCGTTGTCGTCGCAGTCTTCCTCTGCGGGAACACCGTCCTCGTCCTCGTCGATGACGGTGTCGGTGTCGGTGTCGGTGTCGGTGTCGGCGTCGGTGTCGGTGTCGGTGTCCGTATCGGTGTCCGTGTCCGTGTCCGTGTCCGTGTCCGTGTCCGTGTCCGTGTCGGTGTCCGTCTCGGTCACCTGGCCCGTGTCCGTGGCGGTGGTCGTGTCCTTGTCATTGCATGCGAGGCCCAGCAGAGCCAGGGTCAACAGCGTCGTCATCGTGGTCCTTCTCCGGCGAGGAATGCAGCTTTGCACACCGGATCCGCGGCGTCACTCCGGCGCTGGGGTGCTCGCCCTGGACCCGATGGGGCCCATCGGGCTACGCCAGAGGCGTGGAGCCGCTTCCCCCGGTCATCGACACCCCGGTCCCCGACCCGGTGCGCTCGGGACAGCCGGCGTTCTTCGCGGATCACCGGGACGGCGACGGCTTCTTCAACCCCTGGCACCGCCTGCCGGTCAAGACGCCGGGGGAGCTCTGGAAGTGGCAGAGCGCCACCAACCCCTTCCGAGCCGCCAAGGCCACGCCGCCTGCGGTCGAGCGGGAGGCCGATCCGCTGGGCGCACTCGACGCGCTGGACGCCCAAGGACGCCTGATGTGGCTGGGCCACGCCAGCCTTCTGGTCGAAGTGGACGGCGTGCGGGTGCTGGTGGACCCGGTGTTCGGCTCGGCGTCCCCGGTGGTGCCGCGCAAGGTGCCCGCACCGGTCTTGCCCGGCGCCCTGCCCCCGGTGGATGTGGTGGTGGTGACCCACGGCCACTATGACCACCTGGACCGTCCCAGCCTGCGAGCGCTGGGGCGGCGCTTTGGCACCGACGTGCTGTTCGTCGCGCCCTTGGGATTGGGCCGCAGCCTGCCGCGGGCCTGCAGGCGCGTGGTCGAGCTGGACTGGTGGCAGCAGGTCCAGGTGCGGGGAGTGGGGGTCCACCTGGTGCCTGCCCAACACTGGCACCGCCGCAGTCCCTTCGACACCAACCGGGTCCTGTGGGGCGGCTGCGTGATCGCCGGCAGCCGCAGCGTCTACCACTCCGGAGACACCGGCTTCTGCCAAGGCTTCTCGGTGATCGGCCAGGTGTTCCCCAGCCTGGACGCCGCCGTCCTGCCCCTCGGGGCCTACGAGCCCCGGTGGTTCATGGGCACCCAGCACATGAACCCAGCGGAGAGTGTGCAGGGCTTTGTAGACCTGGGGGCTCGGCACTTCGTGGGCATGCACTGGGGCACCTTTGACCTGACCGACGAGCCCTTGGACCACGGGGCCAGGACCCTGCTGCCGGAGCTGGTGTCCGAGCGGGGCCTGGATCCGGACCGCGTGCACGTGTTGCCTCACGGCGGGAGCCTGGGACTGTGATCCTGGCCCTGTGGGTCGGCGCGGCGCTGGCCGAAGGGGCCTCGACCCTGCCCCCCGGGTCGACGACGGGGTGGCTGGGCGTCGGGCTGGGCACCTTTCGCCACGTCCGGCACGCCGATGGGTTCGTGCAGCCCTTGGATCGCGCCGTGCAGGCCCAGGTCCAGGGCTGGTTTGGGGCCGGCCTGGGGGAGCACCTGGAGCTGTCGGCGTCGATGCCTTGGGTCGCCAACGGCGTGCTGGTGGTCGAGGGCAACCCCTGCGTGCACGCCCGCCCGGTCGACGACTACTGCGAGCCGGTGGTCGCACCCGGCCGCGGGACGCTGGGGCTCAAGGCTCGCCAGGGGGTGGGACAGGCGGACCTGGCCCTGAGCCTGGTCGGGGCCACCGACGCCTGGCTGGCGGATCGACGGGGCCGGTGGACGTCCACTTCAGACGCCACCTGGGACCTGCGGATCGCCGGGTTGGCGGGTGCGGACCTGGGCCCGGTGCGGCTGGATGGCTGGGTCGGGTTCACAGGCCGGACCAAGCGCGAGTTGCTCGTCGGCGACGAAGCCCTGCGCGTGCCGGCGAACCAGATCGATGGCGGTGTGCAGGTGGCCTGGCGGTCAGGGGGCTGGGGCTTCCTGGGCACCGCCGACACCGTGCACCGGCTGGGCGGCCTCCAGCGGGACGCCACCTGGGTCACCTGGGCCCGCCCCAGCGACGATCGCTTCGCCGCGCTCCAGTACCGAGACGCCCAGCTGGGCGTGCAGGCGAGCCGGACCCTGCCCCATGGCTGGTCGGTGCACGCGGGCCTTCGGCGGGTGGTGTGGGTGCGGAACGGCCCCCCGGATCGCTGGAGTGGCGTGGTGGCCGTGTCGCGGTGGCTGGCCGGGTGAGGCCCTACATCTGCCGCCGATACCCGGCCGGATCGATCACAGCCTCGATCAGTCGCACACCCCCGGCTTCCAGTGCCTCTCGTGCGGCCGCTTCGACCGCCTCCTCGCCGCGGACCTGGACCCCCACGCCCCCAAAGGCGTCGGCCAGGGCTTCCACCTTGGGGTTCTCGAAGCGCACCCCCGAGCTCGGCAGCGACAGCCGCTCCTGCTTGAGCTCGATGAGGCTCAGGCTGCGGTCCGACAGGTAGACCACCACCAGGTCCAGGCCCTGCTCGGCGGCCGTGCCCAGCTCGCCCGCGTACATCCACAGTCCCATGTCGCCAGTGATGGCCATCACCTTGGCCTGGGGCTGCGCCAGGGCGGCGCCGATGGCGGCGGGCAGGCCGTACCCCATGGTGCTGAAGCCGTTGGACTGGAGCAGCCGTCGCGGCCGCGTGCACGTCCACGCGTGGCAGGCCGTGATCCGGTGGGCGCCGACGTCCAGCGTGCAGACACCGTCCGCGGGCAGCGCCCTGCGCAAGGCCCGAATGGTCGCGGCAGGACCGTCGGGGCCGTCGTCGAAGCCCCTCTGGAGGGCGTCTCGGTGCCGGGCGATCTCCAGGGGCTCCCACGTGCTCGCCCCGGCCACAGCCAGCCTCTGGAGCAGGGTGGGCACTTCGCCCACCAGGGTTCGGGCCAGCGGCGACACCAGGTCCACCGGGGGCGTGGCATCGACCGCGACCACGGCCAGGTCTCGAGACCACCCCGGCAGCCACTGGGGCCGCAGCTCCACCGGGTCCAGCCCCACGGCCAGCAGCAGGTCCGCCTGGGCCAGGAGCGCCTGTTGGCGGCGGTCCACCACGGGACTCAGGCCAAAGGCGCCCGCGCTCCAGGTGTCGGTCTCGGCCAGGATGCCCTTGGCCTTGTAGGTGGTGATGACCGGGGCCTTGAGCTGGTGGGCCAGGGCGTAGAGCGTCAGGTCCACCTGGTCCGACAGGTCCGAGCAGCCCACCGCGATCACCGGGCGGCGGGCCGCGCGCACCAGGGCGATGGCCTCGTCCAGCTGGGCCTGGAGGGGGGCCACCGGTGCGGGGTCGAAGCGGTCCGGCCAGAACCCCGGCTGCTCGGCCGTGGCCACGTCGCCGGGCAGGTTCAGGTGCACGGGCCCCGGGCGACCCGCAGTGAGGTGGCGCAGCGCCAGCGGGATCTCCCGCCAGGCCTCCTGGGCCGTCAGGGTCACCGAGCGATGGGTGATCGGTTCGAAGAGGGCCCGCTGGTCCAGGATTTGGTGGGTGTAGAGCGTGCGGTTGCGGGTCCCGATCTCCCCCGTGATCGCCACCACCGGCGCCCGATCCAGCCAGGCGCCGGCGACGCCCGACAGCAGCTGTGTCGCACCGGGCCCCAGGGTGCCGAGAGCCACGCCGGGGGCGCCCGTGGTGCGCCAGACCGCCTCTGCCATGAAAGCCGCCGCGGTCTCGTGTCGGGTGAGCACGAAGCGAATGCCCTCTTTCCGCAGGGCGTCGAGCACCGGCAGCAGCACGCCGCCGGGCATGCCAAAGGCCAGGGTGACGCCGCGGTCGGCCAGCGCGCGGGCCAGGCAGCGGGCGGCTGTGGGGGCCGAAGACATGGCCAGCGCCTAACCCCAAAACGACACCACCCCTCACGCCGCGGACGTGAGGGGTGGGTCTTGGTGCGTCTGTTCAGACGCGAGAGGCCTCTCAGACGAGGTTCTCTTCGGCCTCGATCACCAGGGCAGACGTGGTGCCGGTGGTGCCGGTCGTGCCGGTGGTGCCGCTGTCGCCGCTGTCGCCGGTGGTGGTGGTGTCGTCACCGCAGCCGGTGAAGAGGGCCAGGCCGAGTCCGGTCAGGGCAAGCATCAGGTAGCGCATTTTGTTCTCCTCCACATGTGTTCGAGCCGACCCCGGCATGGGGGCGACCCGGGGGGATGCTAACGGAGGCGAGGATTCTCGCCACCGCCGACGTGCTCACAGGCCGGCCCGTGGCCCAGATCACAGGCCCGCTTCATGAGTCGCCGGGCCTTGTCTGGATCCCGCTCGATGCCCTGGCCATCAGCGTGTAGAAGCGACAGAGCGTAGCAACCTGCGGGCTCGGAGAGGTCACAGGCCCGGGAGTACCAGCGTGCGGCGCGGCCCGGGTTGGGGTGGCGGTGCGCGCCCGCATCGAGGTGCGCGTGACCGCCATTCAGGATTCCGGCGTCCATGCAGGCCGGCGCAACCCCGCCCGCGCAGGCCAGGCCCCAGAGCCGCTCTGCTTCGTCCAGGTCCTGGCCCTGGCCGATGCCCTTGAAGGCAGCGGTGGCCAGGGTGGCGCAGGAAGGGGCGTCGCCGGCCTCGCAGCGTGCGTGCGGGTCCTGGGGACCGGCTGACCCGCCACAGCCGGCCGCGGCCGCCAGGAGTGCGATAGAATAAGCCAGCCGCGTCAAGGAGCGCCCGTTGATCCTGGCCCTGACCCTGTTGGCCTGTGACACAGGACCCTCCCTGGAGGAAGTCACTGCGGAGTGCGTGCCCGAGGGCCACTTCGACGACCTGTTCGTGTTCGAGGCCTGGACCTCGGGCGACGTGACCCAGGTCTCCTTGCGCATGGTGCTCCAGGGCGACGAGTGGAGCCTGCTGCCGCTGTCAGAGGAGGACAAGGACTACTGGACCGGTGAGATGTGGGGCTCGACAGCCAACGCCGACTGCCTGGCGCTCGAGGACGTGATCTATCGCTTCGTCGCCACGGCCTCGGACGGCGCCGAAGTCACCGTGGACCTGGCGGCGGACAGCGGGGAGACCCTGCCCTGATCCGAATCAGGTCGGGGGCCGGAATTGAAGCCGGCCGAACTCCTGGTGGGAGGGGTCGCTGATCTGGAGCTCGTAGCAGCTGCCCGGCTCCAGGGGCGCAAACACGCCGCCGGCGAAGCTGGTGTAGTCGGTGCCGTGCTCGGGCACCCGGCCATAGGTCAGCGGCCCGGTCAGCGGCTGTCCGAACTCCGTGGAGGCCACCTGCCAGTACAGGATGCCGCTCTCCAGCTTGCCCATCGCGCCGATCCGTGCGCCCGGACTGGTGACGGCGACCGCCCAGACCGAGGCGTCGCCCCAGTCGATCTGCAGCGCCTCGCCGTGGGTCAGGGACAGCGCCGAGGCGCCCGAGGACACGTCGCAAGGCAGCACAGTGTCGTCTTCCAGGCCGGTTCCAACGCCGGGGTCACAAGCGCTGAGGGCCAGGCCGAGGGCCAGGAGCATGGTGTGATGTCCTCCTTCCGACTCATGGGAGATGCCCGACGGCCCAGAGCGTCGCACAGCCCGTGAAACCCTGCTCTTGGCTCGGCATCTGTGCGCCCAAGTCGTTTGACGGAGTTCCCGATGCTGTCCTTGCTCCTCTTCTCGGGTCCGCTGGGTCTCACCGCCTGCAGCAAGGAGGCCCCGGACACGGTGGCCATCTTCGATGCCTCCCACATGGTCAGCCAGGCCTACTGGTACAGCCGCTACAACTTCGGCGACTTCGTGATGCGCTCGGGCGCAGGCGAGGTCTACGACCTCCCCCAGACCTGGATCGACGAGATGGTCGCGATGACCAGCGACAGCGGCTCGACGGCCAGTCCCCCTGACAAGCTCAACATGCTGACCCGGATCTACACCGGGGCCAACCCCCAGTACGCAGCAGCCTACGACGGCAACAACCGGGACTGGACCAGCGAGGCCTTTGCCAGCCCCACCAGCGACGTCTCCCTGGCGTCCCTGGGGTGGGTCGGCATGAAGGAGTCCATGTGGGCTCGGCAGTTCCACGTCGACGCGCACTTCGGGACCGTGGGCGAAGGCGACCTGCCAGGGGCCTCCATGCGCTACTTCGGGCTGGTCCTGGTCGTCGCCGAGCTGCTGCAGCTGGTGGACTACCACGAGAACAAGGACCTGTTTCCCACATCCGTCAGCGGTCACTACGTGCTGATGGCCGCCGTGGCCGATCTGGCGGTCCTGGCCACCGCGGACACGGTGCCCCACAGCGCCACCAACCGGCACAAGGACATCCTGGCCTTCATCAGCGCCGAAGCCGTGCCCGACGACTTCACCGACGCGGCGGACTTCCTCGACCAGCTCGCCTGGGAGCTCTACGACACCCGGCCCGAGCCCACGAGCCTGCGCGACCAGGCCATGGCAATCTACGGCCTGAATTTCTTCGGGGCCTACACCGGGGGCGCCCACGCCGACGTCAGCGCGGCCATCGATGCCTATGCGACCGCCCTGGCGGCCGAGACCCGGACCACCGTCGAAGACTCGGCCCTGGCTGTGACCGGCCTGACCCGCGCCTGGCGTGCCACCGGGAACGCCGACGCCGAGACGGCCGCAGTCGCCGCCATGGACGAACTCCACACGGACTTCGACGCCGACAACGGCGTCTGGACCGGCACCGACAGCTACACCGCGGACCAGCTGGGCACGATCTTTGGCGCTCTGAACATCGCCGACCTGCACCTGGCCGGCTCCGATGCGCTGAGCATCATGGTCCCGGCCTTTGAGAACCTGATCAACATCTCGGGCTTCCAGATCACCGCCCCGGGCGTCTCCAGCATTCCCAGCTTCGAGAGGCTGCCCAGCGCCGACGACGTGGAGCCGATGTTCCACCGCTACACCACCACCCCCGAGCCCCGGGGCGACGACGCGCCCGGCGCCAATGGCTGCGCCCCGGTCTACGCCGCCAATGTGGACTACCTGGGCGACGGCAGCTGGGAGGTCCAAAACGACTGGTTCGACGCCGCCGGTGCCTTCCACCTGGCCAACGAGATGATCTGGTTCCACAACGACGAGATCGAGGGCTACCCCGCCCTGCTGACCGAGTAGGCGAGAGTCCTCGCCATGAAGGCGTCCTTCCTTCCCCTCGCCGCCCTGGTGGGCACCGCGTGCGTCGACTTCGGGGTCGACGCCACGACGGTCGAGGACCCCGAGCTCCCGGTCGCCGTCACGTGCGACACCGGGGACTGCGGCGCCCTGGTGGAGATGCAGGGTCTGCGCTTCCTGCAGATGGAGGTCGCGGTGCCACTGGGCGGGACCGTGACGTGGATCAACCAGGACAGCGCCTTCCACATCATCGCCGAGGGCGAGCCCGGCGGCGCGGCGCCGGAGTGGATCAGCCCGTCGATCCTGTTCGGGGAGAGCTGGTCCTTCACCTTCGACGAGCCTGGCGAGCACATCTATTACTGCGACAACCACGAGCGCAGCATGAAGGACGCCTTTGTGATCGTGGAGGAACGATGACCCAGCTCTGTCGGCGGCTGGGCGGCCTGGTGCTGCTCTTCGCCGCCTGGATGCTGACCACCAGCCCGGTCAGCGCCGAGCCCCGGTTCGCAGCGCGCACCGCTGCGGCGTGCCAGCTCTGTCACGTCAATCCCAGCGGTGGCGGGATGCGCAACGACTACGGCCGCAACGTGTACGCCGCCCACGTCCTGCCTCTGGCGCTTCCAGATGCGCGGACCGCGCCCACCCTGGACCTGTCCTGGGAACCCACGGCCGGCGTGGGCATCTCGGCGGGCGCCGACGTGCGCTTCGCCTTCATCGCGGTGGACACGGACTACGTGATCGACCCGGCGACCAACGAAGCCTTCCGACTGCCCACCATGCTGTCGTTCTTCCTGATGCAGGACGATGTCTATGCGCTCGCGGAGCTGGGGAACGAGCTGAGCCTGTACCTGGACTATGGGGTCGCGAGCGGCAACCTGGAGAGCTTCGCGCTGTGGCGCCCAGGTCCCGCGGACGCCTACGTCAAGGCCGGCCTGTTCTTGCCGCCCTACGGCCTCAAGCTGCCGAACCACAGGACCTACATCCGCGAGGAGGGGCTGGGGCTGGAGCCCAACGTGCGCGACGCTGGGGTGGAGCTGGGCGCGTTCCCGGGTCCGGTCGGGGTCAGCGTGGCTGTGGTGAATGGGCTCGGAGGCACCGAGGGCCTGAACCCCGATCGCAAGCTGGCGGTGACCGGCCGGGCCGACGCGAGCTTTGGCGGCACCAAGCTCAAGGGCACCCTGGGCGTGTCCGGCTGGTTCGAGCCTGGCGGCGAGGTGGTCGACGGCGACGATCTGCGCACCTACGACATCCGCTCGGGGTTCTACGGCATGGCGTCGGCCGGGCGGCTCACGTTCCTGACGGAGTGGGACTGGCGGCGGGTCAGCGACCGCGCCACGGGCACCTCGACCGACGCCTTCGTGGGGTACAACGAGCTCGACGTGTTGATCCGGCAGGGCATCGATCTCCAGCTGTTCTTCGAGTACTACGACCCCGACATCGCCCTGACGCCCAACGTGCTGATGCGGCCGGGCCTGGCGGTCAGCGTCTTCCCGACGCCAAACGTCGAGCTGAGCGTGCTCTACCGTCACACCTTTGGTGACAACAACTGCGGCGAAGGCGGGCTCTTCGGGGACGAGGACTGCGCCCAGGCCGACGTGCAGACCTTCTATACCGGTGCCACAGCCGGCATGGACGAGGCGATCCTGTTCCTGAGGGTGTTCTTGTGAGCCGCTCCCCAACGCGCACCGGCTGGCTCGCCCCCGCCCTGATCGCTCTGCTCGCCGCGCCCGTGTTCGCCCAGGACGCGGAGGAACCACCCGCCGAGGCGCCGGAGTCGGAAGCGCCCGCCGACGAGGCGCCGGCGCCCCAGGAGACACCACCGCCCGAGCCACCGCCCCCCGCACCAGCGACCCCGGAGCCTCCGGCCCTCAGCCTGCCGCCGGATCTGCCTGCCCTGGTCGCCGCTCCTTCGGACCAGGCCCTGGCCGCCGAGCTGGCGCGGGGAACCCGGATCTACAACAGCAAGTGTGCGACCTGCCACGGGGCCGACGGGACCGGCGACGGCCCCAGCGCCCGCTACCTGGCGCCGGCGCCGCGGGACTTCACGTCAGGCCTGTTCAAGTTCCGGTCGACGCCGTCGGGCGCGCCGCCCAGCGACGACGACCTGGCACGCACGGTGCGGCAAGGGGTGCCCGGCACGAGCATGCCGCCCTTTGCCCGGGAGCTGTCCGACGCCGACGTCGCCGCGGTGGTGGCCACCGTCAAGTCGTTCTCGGACCGCTTCGACGGGGACCCGGTCGAGCCGCTGGTCTTTGCCGAGGACCTGGACTTCTCCGACGCGGCCGCCGCCCGGGGCGCCCCGCTGTTCGGCGCTCTCTGCGGCTCCTGCCACGGTCCCGAGGGCCGGGGTGACGGGCCGGCCGCCGGGGGCATGGTGGACCTGTGGGGCGACCCGATCGCCCCCACCGATCTGACTCTGGGCCTGTTCAAGGCCGGCAACGACAGCCCCTATGACCTGCTGCGCACCATCACGACCGGCATCGAAGGCACGGCGATGGTGCCTTGGGCCGGCCTGCCGGAGCAGCAGCGGGCCGAGCTCGCGGCCTATGTGCTCAGCTTGGGCCAGGGAAGTTCCTGGTTCACCAGCTGGGATGCTGGGCGATACCCGGCACGTGACGGCCTGAGCGACTGACGGCGCCTGCCCGCCTCAGTCGCGCTTCTTGCCGGCAGCGCGCAGCGCCCGCTTCCACCACGACCGCTTGATGGCCTTCAAGTCCTCCTCGTTGGCCTCGGCCGCCAGCTCATCGAGCAGGCGAGACTGGGTCTCGAGCTGGGACGCCAGGTCTTCCTCGTCGCCCGGGTCGAACGCCAGGTGGCCCTGGGCATCGTATTCCTCGCCGTCCTCGCCGTGGAGCTCGGCCTGGAGGGCGCGAGCAAGCTCTGCCGCCTTCTCCAGGGTGGCCTCGTCGGGGTCGGTGACCGAGATGTGGCTGTTGTGGAAGTCGAAGGTGACTTCGTCGTCTGGACCGCGCTGCCAGCGTGCCTGACCGGCCGGGCCGCCCGGGATCTCGATCACGTCGGCTTCGGTGGCCAGGACGGCTCGCCACTCTTCGAGCGTGATGGGCTCGGGGTCGATGTTCTCGAGCGGATCGCCGCCCCGAGTGATGTGGACCTCGAAGCTCATGGGACCTCCAGCAGCGACGGGAGCGACTGGATCATCTCACGGACCGTCTCTCAGATCAGCACCCCGAAGGCGGCTTGGAACTTGTAGAAGAACCCACCCTGGCCGCTCTCGCTCACTGTGGGGCGCCGGTAGCCGACGCTGGTGCCCAGTCCGAGCTGGACCCGGTCCTTGAGCAGGTAGTGGCCGGCCAGGTGCGCGTTGGGCTGCAGGCCGTTCAGGCCCCACAGGGTCTGGTCATAGTCCACGAAGAGCCGCTCGTGCACCCAGGTCACGCCGACCCGAGCGGAGACGTCCAGGCCCGGCACCAGCTGGTAGCCCACCCCGGCGCGAAGCCCGGTGTTCGCCAGGGTGTAGGTGTCGATGCAGCCGTTGGGTTGGGGCAGGCAGATCTCCTCGTAGGTCTCGGGCAGGATGTTGTCCGGGTTGGCGAAGTCGTCTCGGTTCTCGTACTGCTCGGGGCTGGCTACGATCGGCGCGGTGGCCCGGCCAAAGGTGAAGTCGAGCTCGACGCCACCGCGCAGCCTCTCGGTCAGGTCACGGCTCACGGACAGATCGGCGCCGGCCAGCAGGGCTGTGGCGCCGCCGACGTCGATGGGGGTCCAGAAGAAGAACGCGCCGGCGCCGATGTGGGTGTCCCGCGGTCCCTCGCCCAGCCAACCACCGGTGAGCCGCGCGATGACCGGGCTGTATTCGGTGTTCTCTTCCTTGCCGGACAGGTTGGCCCGAGGCGGGGTGAGGGGAAAGGTGTCTACCATGGCGCCCGCGCTCGCGCCCTGGCCCCGCACGTGCAGCGAGCTGGTCAGCAGCGGGACCTGTTGGAAGGTGAAGCCCTGCTCGCTCATGGCGTGGCCCAGGAATTGGTAGAAGCTGTTCACGCAGCTCGTGCTGCCCAGGCAGCCGGCGAACTCGGGCTCGCCTTCGATCAGCCTCGCCTGGGCCTGGGCTTGGGCGGCGCCGGTGGTCAGCGCCAGCGCCAGCAGCATGCTCGTCATGCACTCCTCCTGTGCAGCGGCAGGTCGTGTAACCGACGGTTTGGCCGCGAATCCGGGTGGTCTCCGTTAGATGCGGCCGCCCATGTCCAAGACCTCCTGGATCCCCGAGCCCCCCCGGACCGAAGCCGAGGTCGTCGAGGCCGTGACCGAGAACGCTCGTGCGGTCCGGCTCCAGGCGGTGTTGGTGGTTGCAGCAGCTCTGTTGTACGTGCTGTTCACCAGCCCATATGACCTGGACGACAGCTTCACCCTGTACGGGCGGGACAACGACGTCACGGGGCTGTTCGAGCGCATCGACCATGAGTATGTCGACGACGCCGAACGGTTGCGTGCGCACCCGATCATCTGGATCGTCGGGGCGTCGATCGTGAAGCAGGCCTTTGACGAGGAGGTCCTGAACCAGGCCCTGGCCAACGCCGACAGTCCCTGGCGGGTGCGCAAGCACGGCTTCGCTCGGGGAGCGCCGCTGCTTGCGGCGGGCATGGTCGATCAGCTGCCGATCAAGCCCGGTGACCTGGTGGTCGGGGCGGCGTGGTTCTCGAACTTCCGGGGCGACTGGCTGCGGGACAACGACAGCGCCGAGGCGCTGATTCCGTTCTTGCTCAGCTGCTCCGAGATCCTGGCGCTTCAGGACATCCTGCCCCAGGAGCGGCTGGAGCTCTGCATGAGCCACCCCCAGACCTTCTTCCTGATCCGGGACGAGTGGAACCGCGGTATGCGGCGGCGCTGGAACGAGGTGGCGCTGGGCTACGACCCGCCCGAGGTGCAGCAGGTGCCGGCGTTGAACCGGGGCACCCACCCCAAGCGCTTCACCCGGGAAGGCGGCTTCAGGGGCGGCGGTCCCCAGGTCGAGGAGCCCCTGGTGTTCACGGAGGACCAGGTCAACGTGATCGGCCTTCGGCGAATGCGCGAGCGGGCCCTGGCGGCGGGGGCGGCGTTTGCGGTGCTGGAGCTGCCGGTGCACTCGGCCTGCGAAGCCGAGCGCATGATCCCCGAGGCCGTGGCCCAATGGGCAGCGTGGAGCGGGCCGCCTGGCATTCCATTCACCCCCGTGCCGGGCACCTGGCCCGACGAGCTGTTCTTCGACTACCAGCACTTCAACCGGGCCGGACGGGACGTGTTCCTGCAGTGGCTCTTGCCGACCCTGGTCCAGGACCAGCTGCCGGCCGAGACCCCGCCCGGCTGGACCGGCCCCGCGTTGCCGCGTCCCGCGGGGCTCTAGACCGTGCTGTTCAACTCCAAGGTCTTCATCGTCTTCCTGGTGCTGGTGCTGCTGGTGCACCACCTGCTGGGTCGCGGGGGCAAGGCCAACACGCGGACCTGGTTCCTCCTGGGCGCCAGCGTGTTCTTCTACGGCTGGTACCACCCGCCCAGCGTGCTGCTGCTGCTCGCGTCGACGGTGATCTGCTACGTCGTCGGGATCAAGCTGTGGCACGAGGACGACCCCGCCGTGCGCTGGCGCTGGGCCGGCTTCGCCATCGCCTTCGAGCTGTCGTGCCTGTGCTTCTTCAAGTACGCGAACATGGCGCTCACGACCGTCGGCCAGGCGCGCAACGCGATGGCCGAAGCCGGCCTGCCCGTCAGCCCGGTCGAGGTCCAGGACCTGATGCTCGACGTGTTCCTGCCCGTCGGCATCAGCTTCTACGTCTTCAAGTCCATCGGCTACGTCGTGAGCCTGTACAAGCGCGAGCTCCCGCCGGCCAAGAGCTTCCAGAGCTACGCACTCTACGTCAGCTACTTCCCGCAGCTCAACGCGGGCCCGGTCGAGAAGGCCACCCACCTGCTCCCGCAGATCGAGCGGGAGCCCTATGTCCGGCGGGAGTGGGTCTACGAGGGCGTGTTCCTGATCCTGCTCGGGTACATCAAGAAGGTCGTGATCGCGGACTGGATCGCCGAGATCATCGACCCCTTCTACGCGACCCCGATCGAGCACGGCCCCACCGCCGTGCTGGTGATGTTCCTGTTCACGCTGCAGATCTACGCGGACTTCAGCGCTTACTCGGACATCGCCATCGGCATCGGGCGGCTGATGGGGTACCACATCCGCCCAAACTTCAACCTGCCCTTCGTGGTGCCGTCCATCAGCGAGCGCTGGCGGCGGTGGCACATCTCGATGTCTGTGTTCTTCAAGGAGCACATCTACATCCCTCTGGGCGGATCCCGGAAGGGCGAGGTGCGAACCCAGCTCAACGTGATGCTGGTCATGTTGTTCAGCGGGTTCTGGCACGGTGCCAGCTGGAACTTCGTCATCTGGGGGCTGCTGAACGGCGTGTCGATGATCGGCCAGAAGATGCTCCGACCTCGTGGCTTGCGGCAGCTCCAGGGCGTCGCCGAGCGCGGGGGCAGGGTCACGAAGTGGCTCTACTACTACCTGTGCTGCCTTGTGACCTATTGGATGATCTCGATGATCAACATCTACTTCCGGTCGCCGAACTTCGAGATCAGCAGCAGCTACGTCAAGGCGATCTTCGGCTCAGGGCTGGGCCAGTACACGGACATGTTCACCCTGGCCGCGTGGCAGGCGGTGGACATCCAGATCTACAACGGCCTGAACGTCCTGTTCTGGGTCGTCCTGGCCCACGAGATCCAGCGCTGGTGGGACGTGCAGAGCTGGCTTCTGGACCCCAAGCGGAGGGGCATCTGGGCCGTGGTCTGTGCCGCGATGCTCTGGTCGATCGTGGCGTTTGGCGTGAAGGGCGGGCAGTTCATCTACTTCCAGTTCTGACTGGAAGTCGATGAAGTGGCCGCCGGCATCGGCCCGGAGGGCCGTGTGATGGCGGAGCCATTGGGCAGTTCATCTACTTCCAGTTCTGACTGGAAGTCGATGAAGTGGCCGCCGGCA
>CAZFLE010000148.1:16722-17490 GCA_964519895.1 uncultured Enterobacterales bacterium
CCGTGTGATGGCGGAGCCATTGGGCAGTTCATCTACTTCCAGTTCTGACTGGAAGGAACTACCAGGGTGCGACCAGGCCGGGGCGCTCCTCGAGGAGGAGATCGAGCTCTGTGGCGTCGGGCACCCAGGCGCCGCAGCCACCGTCGACCTTGAGCGTGCGGTTGTTGGGCACGTCCCACACGATCATGTACGGGATGCTCGGGCCATACAGGTGCAGGGTCACCAGGGGCTCGGCGTGGTCGGACTCCATGGCGTGCACGAAGGTGGGGCCGCACTGGAGCACGTCGTCGGGGCCGATGGGGTCCTCGGCCACCAGGTGCAGTTCGCCGCCGCTCACGTGGTACTGACGGTGGATGCCGGTGCCGGCCAGCACCCGCACCGCGCCGACGCTGTGGCCGTGGTCGTGGACCGCGCACGGAACGCCGGGGTTCCAGCGGGCGATCATGCCCTCGAGGCCAGCCGTGTCCAGCAGCACCTGGCGGCCATAGGGGCGGTGCGCCAAGGGAGGACGGGCTGCTGCGAGCAGCTCAGGGGTGACCTCGACGCCCATCAACAGGGCCCGGAGGTCGGTGGGACATGGACTGTCTGGGGCCTTGAGCCCCGAGATGGCCTCGAGCATTCAGCGCCTCCATCGAACCACAGCCCGTCGGGCACACGGATGCTGCGGCTCCTCCACAGGTTTCATAACCCGAGGGACGGGGGGAGCGCTAGGCGCCGTCGCTAGAAGCCTTCGTTCTGACCGTAGTCGTCGACGTCCTGCTCCAGGTC
>CAZFLE010000149.1:0-14148 GCA_964519895.1 uncultured Enterobacterales bacterium
TCGGGGGGAGCTGGCCGCGGATCGGGGGGAGCTGGCCGCGGATCGGGGGGAGCTGACAGACGCAGAGCGTCGCCTGGTGGATGCCCTCGGGCCGCGCCCACGCCGGGAGAAGCTCCGGATCGCGATCCTGGTGCTGTTGCGCCGACGTCCACTGCGTCCAGCGGAGCTGGGGTCGATCCTGGGCAGGACGAACGTGGGCAAGCTGACTCAGCGACACCTGTCGCCGATGGTGGTGGATGGCCTCATCAAGCGCACGAACCCGGACGCGCCCACCGATCCCAACCAGGCCTACTACGCCGCAGAGGGCTACCAAGGGGGCCCCGTACAGTGACCTCTTCGAGCTCGGACACCATCCGCGGGCTGCCGACGCTGGACCCGGGGCTCGTCCGCCGCAGGCGGGGCGCCGTCGTCGTCGAGTCCGCGCTCCAGCTCCTCGACCTCCGGGGTGGTCCCACTGAGCCCATCGGAGTCCGCGCAGTCGGCGTGGGCGTACCCGACGCTCCCGCGTCCCCCCTCCGCCTACCCGCAGGGACCGCCTTCGTGGCGGCCGCGCGGCTCGATCCCCTGACCGGAGAACCACTCGCCGAGACCCCGCACGCGTGGGCCTGCGCCATCGACCGTGATGCGGCCCAGGACGTCGAGGCCGTCCGCCGGTTCGCCCGCGGTCGCGAGGGCGTGAACCGCAGGAGCGCCCTGGAGCGCCGCGGCTGGGAGCCCGGCTCGCTGCTGGCGCGGCGCCAGCTCTTCCCATTGACGCCACCCCACCTCGTCTGGCTCGACGGCGCCGCATGGTCCGCGGACGAAGTCTGCTGCGTCACGCCGACCTGCGACTGTGAAGACCTGCACGTCGACTTCCAGGAGCTGCGCGCGTCGGGTGCAGCAGGCTCGACGGTCTCGGCAGCCATCGACATGTCCCGCTGGGAGGTGACTCAGGTCTGGGGGCGGGGCCCGGCGCGTGAGCTCGCGACGTCATGGCTGGCACAGCCCGGCGGGAGAGACCGCGGGCGCGATCTGTTCACCAAGGCCCACGCGGCCGGGGAGGAGCTGCTCGATCCGTTCGTGGCGCGTCGCGGCGTCGTGCACGCCAACAGCCGCTGTCCCTGCGGGGGTCGCAAGAAGTACAAGCGGTGCTGCGGACGTGCGCGTCCGGCGCGTGTGCCCGGTGACCTCCACGCACTCAGGGCTCGGGCACGGCAGGCGCTGATCGAATTCGCACCCGAGGTGCTCGGCGAAGCCCTGACCCCAGCCGACGCCAACAGCGCCGACAACCCCGTGGTCATCCCCAGCGAGGAGAGCCGCTGGGCCTGGCAGTTGTACTGGCGCCGCTTCGACGGCTTCACCCTCGCTGATCGCTTTCTCGCCGAACCCGATCGAGGAGACCCCTGGCTGCGGCGCTGGCTCGAGGCCGTGAGCGGCACGCCGCCGGACGTCTTCGAGGTGCTGTCGACAGACGGGCAGACGGCGCACCTGGCGGGTTTGGCCGACCTCGAGGGTGCCCACCGACGCGTCCGGCTCTCCGCGCCCGCCGAGCTCCGGGTCGGCGAAGTGGTCCTCGCCTCGCCCGTTCGCTTGATGGGCCGCACCGCGCTGGAGGGGGCATGGAAGATGCCGAGCAACAAGGAGATCGGGCTGACGCTGTCGATCGAGCTGAAGACCGTCCGGCACGAGCTGGATCGTCTGCGTCGACCCGAGCGCGTTCTGCAGGCCATGTTCGAGGTCGCGGCCGACTTGGCAGCGCTCTGATGCCTGCCGGTGGCGAGTGCGGACATCGACGCGGGTAACGCCCCGCAGCAGCTACCACTGGCGCCACTTGTCCCGGTAGGCAGGCGGATCGGGAAGGGGCCGGTCGGGCGGATCGGCCCGCTCCGCCGTGAATCCGCTGGAGTCTCCGTCCCGGATCGAGATCCGGCCCCGCAGTCGCCCGTCCTTCAGGAGCCTGGCGCTGCCCCGCCCCGACATCGGGTCGTACTCCCACGCGCCGTGCCAGGTGAACGACACCCCGCTCTTGATACCCCGGGCCTCGACGTGCGCCAGGAGGCAGTGCATCCGGAGCCGGTCGCCGCCGCCGGTCAGGGACAACAGCGCGGGGCCGAGGTCGTCCAGGCCGTCGTCTACCCAGGTCTCGGTGTGCACGATGCGCCACCAGCCTCGGTACTCCCGAGGGATCTCCTCCATCTCGACCTCCTGGCTCGTCCGGTATCCTCCCCACGAGCCTCCTGTTCTATCGACCTGGCGCGGCATCGACGCCGGCGCAGAGATCGCGGAGTGCCGAGCGCACCAGGCCGCAGCTGCCCCGTGCCCACATCGTGCCCCGACCACCCCACAACACCCCCGAGCATCCCGGACCACCCTGGACCACCCAGGTGGAGGCCATGCTCGCCGAAACCCCCATCAGACGCCGAAAACCACCGTCTCAAGCCCATTATGGGTTGATGGTGCGCCCAGGGTTCGACTCCCGCCGCCTCCACCTTCCCCCACCGCTACTCCCCTTCCCCACAGCTTCTCCTAGAGAAGGGGGAAGGTGGAGGCGGCGGGAGCCCCCGCGAGTCAGCGAGCGCAGCGAGCGGCCGGAGGGAGCGCAGCGAGCGGCCGGAGGGAGCGCAGCGAGCGGAGGTGGGTTCGACTCCCGCCGCCCCCACCATTTCCCCCAGCTATTCCAGTCATTTGGATAGCATCCCTTCATCAATATTTCAACCTGCACCTTGACGCTGGGCACACTCGCGCGGGGTCACGCCCCGGGCCCACGCCAGGCGTCGGGAAGCCAACCCGACACAGCGGGTCGCCTCTCCAGATCACCAATTCGCCCTGCGGTCCCTCCAGACGAGCTACCGCGCCTCGAAGGCGACCACCTCCCGCCGCCACAGAAGACCACCCCCGGCGTCCGTGATCAGCGCCGGTCTGTTCGTCCACCGAAACCCGGGGCAGGTCAGGAAGCGGAAGCCGCATCAGGTCGGCGTTGTCCGCGTTTGCGCACGCGTTGGCCAGCAGCCGGCGCTCACCGTCCACGACCTCGTAGAGCGCGTCCACCACCCCTGCCCGCTGGTTCTCCGCCGTGTCGGTCACGACCTGGACCCAGGTGAGCTGCTCCGCGCCGCGGGTGGCCTGCACCTCGATCGTGAGCTGCAGGCCCTCCTTGGCGAGCACGCGCTCCTCCAGGGTCACCGGGACGGCGCTGTAGCTTCCCGAGTAGCGGTAGGTCACCTGGTCTCCGATCCGGTAGGCGCTCAGAGAGAAGAGCAGAGGCAGGCTCACGACGTCGCTCCCTCCGCGGCCCTGCGGCACCACGCCACCAGGTCCTTCGCCTCCCTGGCGGTCCCAGCCCCGAAGACCGCAGCGCTCTCCAGCAACCGGGCCTCCGTGTCCTCCGCGCACAGGTGGTGGAGCCCGTGCCCTTCGGCGAGGGTGAGCACCGCCGTGGCGAAGAGCCGCAGGAGGCGGCGTTCCCGCCCGTCGAGCTCGGTCGCCCTTTCTCGACCCGGGTCGTTCCAGCGGGCGATCTCCAGGGCCTCCGAGGGGTGCACGATCCAGTGCTTGCGGTCTGCTTCCTCGAGCGGGAGCCCATGCTCGCGCAGGACCACAAGGCACCGGTAGTGCTCCTCTGGGTCGCCCACCCACGGCCGACCGGCGAGCTCACGCAGGTGGGCGTCGGTGATCAGCGGCCACAGTCGAGCCAGGAGGGCCTCCTCGGGGCGCGCGGTCTCGATCATTCCGCCGCCAGCGCCCAGATCGCCACGAGCAGCACAGGCATCAGCGACCAGCAGGCAAGCCCCAGACCGAGGCGCGCGAACAGAGCATGGCCCGAAGGTGCTCTTCGGCCCCAGGCGAAGGCGACCATCGCCCCCAGGACGAGCGGTGGTCCGAACACGATCCACATGGCGTTCACCGGGTAGATGCCCAGCATGAAGTCGCTGGCCAGAGCTGCAACGCCGAGCCAGAAGGACGCGTGGGCGGCGAGCGTCGTGTTCACGACACCGCCCAGGCCATCGCCACAGTGACCGCGAGCGGCGGTAACACCACGAACACGAGCGCGGCCGCCACGGCGAGCCTCGCCACAGCGCCGAGCGGGCCAGCCGCCGATCGCCCTCGCAGCCCACACCAGACAGCCAGCGCAGCGAGCGGGGGCGCGATGAAGGGCCAGACCAGCACCGCGGTGAGGAACACCGGTGCGGTGGCCACCACCGCTGTCAGCAGGGCCAGCACGACCGCGTAGATCGCGAACAGGGCGGGGGGTGGTTCCGTTGGGAGCTGGTCGGACAGGCCCACGCCGGGAGGATCGCGCGGCGAGCCGATCGTCCCGCCAGCCGTCGGGGCGCGATCAGTCGCTGGCACCCGCATCGCCCAGCTTCGCCAGCGCCTCCACGTGCCGGGCGAAGCGATCCCGGGCCCGCTCGAAGCGCCCGGTCGTCTTGGTGAAGACGATCTTGTGGGGGCTACCGGTCTTGATCTCTCGGGTCGTCACGTCGAGCTTCTCGTGCGCGGCGATGCGCTGGAGGTGCCGCCGCCGGTCCTTCCGCACGCCGTAGGAGAATCGGTCCTCTGAGGGCTCCCGGAGGAAGTCCGACAGCACGCGGCAGTCCTCGCAGTGGCAACCCGCCACGGGGTCTCGGGCCAGGTCCCTCGGCGCGACGGGCCGCACGGCGACGCGCTTCGTCAGCCCCTCGACCACCGGCACGCGCCAGCCGTCCGGGAGGCGTCCCTCCCCTTGGAGGGCCAGCGCAGCCGCGACGCCGAGATCAAAGCGGACCTCCTCGTCGAGTCGAGAGAGCGCCGAGCGCTGGAGCCCGTCGTGTTCGAGCCTCCAGGCCGCGTCGACGATCACGGCCACCCCCGCCGCATCCTCGCCATGGCCCGGTTCCCGCACGGCGAACGCGGCCCCGAGGTCCTTCCAGAGGCGCGGGTGACGAGCACGCCACGCGGCGGCCGCGAGCACCCCTACGGCCACTGGTCCGTCCCAGGGTCCCAGGCGGGCCATCACGTGGCTCGCGAGCTGGCCGGCGCGCGCCTCGTCGAGCACCTCCAGCAGCGCAGAGAGCGCTGCCACCATGCTGCTCTCCAGCCTGACCCGGCGCTCCACCACGCGGGCACCCAGCTCCCCCAGCCCCCGCTCGACCAGCACCGCGAGCAGGCGTGTGACAGTCTCCGCCCTCCCGTGCGCCGTCTCGTGCAGCACGTCCTCCACGAGGCTCTCGACCCGCTCGATGTCACGGATGTCCGGGAGCGCCGACACCACGGCGTCGAGCCCGCACTGGGCCAGCAGCGCGTCCTCGGCGTCCGCTGGCCACAGGACGACCACGGCGCGGCGGTACATCTGGGTCAGCGTCGCCCCCTCGTTGCCCGTGGCCTCGTGGTAGCTGACGTGGTCCGGGGGCTCATCGTCGATCACGCCCTCGGGCCAGACCTCTCCCTCCTCCACCGGGATGGCGTCGAGCCCGACGTGCTCTCCGTTCGCGTCCACGAAGGACCGCAGGAAGCGCCCGTCCGTGATCCGGTCCCACAGCTCGATGTCGCCGGGCACCTCGTCGTCTTCGAGGGTGTGGCCCCAGCGACCCCAGCCGCGGCGTCGACGGCGAGAGCGGTACTGCAACTCCTCGGCAGACCACTCCACGTCCACGGCGAGCTGGGCGAGATGGGCGGTGACCCCGGCCGCCGCAGCGGCTCGGCGAAGGGCCTCGGCGCGACCCTGGTCCGCGCCCTTGAGTCGGTCCCAGTCGAGCTCCGCCTCGGAGTAGCGGTGCTCCAGGGCCCAGGCGAGCTTCACCGGAGAGCCGGACTCCCAGGTGCGGAGCTCGCGGGCCAGGGCGGCGACCACCCCGCTGGACTCGGCAGGCCCGGTCGGGGCGCCCTCCCGCACGAGGTTGTAGACCAGCGCGACCCGGGCGCCGGTGTCCAGCGGCAGCACCTCGTGGCTGCAGTCGGCGTAGAAGGCGAACCAGCGGACGCCGGAGCCCCCCGGATTCACCGAGATCCGCTCGCTGAGGTCGCCGTGACGCACCACGAGCTCACCACCGGTGAAGTCCCCCGGCAAGGTGAGGACCAGGGTGCCGAACATGCCGGGCTCCTTCTCGGTGTCCCGGTGGGGCACGAAGAAGTCGCCAGGGCCGTAGACGAGCAGCTTGTAGAGGTGGGCTTCCACCTCGCCCACCACGCCGAGCAACGACGCGGCCTCCCGGGTGATCTCGCCGAGCGCCGTGGCGAAGCTCGCCGGGACGGTGACCATCCCCGCGTCCACCTGGTGACAGCGTCGCACTTCGGGGTCGACGAGGGTGTCCGGGCCACGGCCGTAGGGCGCGGGCGTGCCGGCGGCGTGGAGGGCCGGCAGCAGTAGCGGCACCACGGGCAGCGGCAGCGTCCCCAGGCCGTCGATCGCGAGCAGCGGCGCCTGCTCGTGCCAGCCTGAGGCGACGAAGCGTCCCGTGTGCTCGATGGTGTCGAGGTGAGCGAACAGGTCTTCAGGGAGCATCGGATCGTCCTATCGCTACCGGATACACCACCGCATGATCCCTGTGGTCGCCAGCATCTCGAGGCTCCATCGCGTGCCGGTGCCCCACACGAACGAGGCGGTCTACGCTCTCTCGGGGGACGGCCGCCGCTGGGTCGCCAAGCGCGAGAGCGACATGGGCTTCGAGGCACTGCTGGCGGAAGCACTTGGCTGGCTGCTTGCACGGGCGGTCGGGGCGCCCGTCCCCGACGCCGCCATCTGCGTCTCCGGCGCGCAGCGCACCTGGCTCAGTGCGTGCGTTCAGGGTGTCCTGCACTGGTCCGCCTCGCACGCGCAGCGCGTCGCCAACCTGGAGTCCGCCGGGGCCGTACTCGCCCTCGATGCATGGCTCATGAACGAGGCACGGCACGCCCGGAACATCCTGGTCGAGCCGGGCTCGCCGAGCTCGGTCCACCTCTGGGCCATCGACTGGGACGAGGCGCTGGCGGGACACGTGAGCGACTTCGTCGAGCGCGGCCTGCTCTGCCCCTCGGTGCACAACCACGCCCGGGGCCTCCCCGTGTCCGGGCTGGCACCCGGCGCTCGTCGCACGGCCCAGCGCGTCGCGGCATGGGCACCCAAAGAGCTGGCCTCGCGGGTCTCGGCCGCCTGTGAGGTCGCTCGCGAAGAGCGCGTGGCCGAGCTGACGACCGCACTACAGGCTCGGGCTGGCGCCCTCCCCGACATCGTGGAAGACTACCTCCAGGCTCTGGAGTCTCTCGGATGACCGCTCGCTACCGCCCCGTCTGGCTGGTGCTGGACCCGTTCACCGGGTCCCGTGTCCTGCTGGGCTTGAAGGTCGAGGCCGGGCAGCGCTGCAGCTTCGTCTCGGCCTCCGAGCAGACCTGGTCGGCGCTAGGGGCTCGCGACACGGCGCTCGCCCTCCTCGTCGTCGACGAGCTGCGCACCGCCACCGCCTTCGAGGACCTGCCCGTGGCGGCGGGCCCCCAGGTGGTCCAGGGCGACGCAGCCGAACTACCGGCATCCGTGGAGGACGCCGAGCGGTGGGTGGCGGACCGACTCCTGGGACTGGCCGACGCAGCCTGAGCCTGACATCGACGGTGTGGTGCCTGGCGGCCGTGCCCACATCGCGCCCCGACCACCCCACAACACCCCCGAACATCCCGGAACACCCAGGCGGAGGCCACGCTCGCCGAAACCCCCATTAGACGCCGAAACCCACCGTCTCAATCCCATTATAGGTTGATGGTGCGCCCTGGGCTCGACTCCCGCCGCCTCCACCTTGCCCACTCCTGGGACCTCCATCCCCGCCGCCCCCTCCAAGGGGGCAAGGTGGCGCCCATGGGCGCCGGGTTGGCCCGTGCGATCCTCTCGTCGTGAACACCGCCGCCGCCATCGACCGCATCCTGAGCTTCGGCCAGATGCAGACCACCTACAAGCTGGCTGTGCTCCGCGCCGTGGTGGACCTCGTCATCGAACGACCCGCCCAGGAGCCTCGCAACGGCTTCCACCTCGTGCCGATTGTCGAGCTCTCGCGTCGGGTCCTCGCCTACTACTGGAAGCCGGCGCTCCTCGGCGTCAACCAGGGCCACCAGGCAGCGATCATTCCCAGGGTCGTCCGCGAGCTGGCGGAGCGCGGCGCTCCCGGGCTCGGGTTCGATCTCGGTACCGAGTCCGCAGGTCCACGGCTCGCCGGTTGGATCGAGGGGTCCGGCCAGGTTCCGTTGCCCGTTGCGGCCTCGCTGCTCGACATCCGGACGGTCCTCCTCGACCAGCCGCTGAAGGCCCTCCCGAACGTGCCCGGCCGCCGACTCGAGGTGTTCCACCTCCTGACCCTGCCCGCCCCCGGTTCACCGGGCCTGCCTGTCGACGCCGACTACGAGGCTCACCGCCGAGCCGCCTCAGGACGACGCGCGTTCCGAGGTGCAGACACGTGGTGGAAGCTCCTGGACCGCGAGCGCACCCACCTCGTCGTGTCGGCGCGGGCGTACGAGGAGATCGCTGAGCTGCGCTTCTGGCTGAGGGACGCGATCCTGATGCGCTGGCTCCAGGAGATGGAGCGCTTCGATGCGCCGGCGACAGCCTCCACGCTCGCCCTGGACCTGCCGTCCCGCGATCCTGCGCTGATCTCCGGCCTCAAGGCCTTCTATCAACGGATCGGTTGGAGGCAGTGCGTCTACACAGGACAAGCGCTCGGCTCCGACCACCACCTCGACCACGTGCTGCCCTTCTCCCGCTTCCCGGTCGAGCTCTTCTGGAACCTCGTCCCGAGCGCACCGGCGGCGAACCTCGAGAAGAGCGACCGCATCCCCCGGCTCACGAGCGACGTCCGGGACCGCTACCGCCAGCTCATCGGCCTCGCTGTCCACAGCTCGGACGAGCACGTGCTCGCCGACCTGGCCTGGACCTACCGGAAGTTCCTCCAGCAGCCCTCAGTCCCGCCCACTCCCCTCCCCGACGCTGCGGCCTCGGTCTGGTCGGTGGTCCAGGGTTCCTGGGCCCGACTCGAAGCGGCCGGGGTCAGCGTCTGGGATCCGCCCAGAGCCTGACCCTCACGCCTTGAACCGCTCCCGGAAGGCCCTGTTGTGGCGCTGGAGGATGCGCGAGTGCTCACGGGGCTCAGCCGCGTAGAGCGGCGGCCCGAGGGTCTCGGCGAAGCCCATGTCCCGTCCGCTGCTCGTGCTGACCCATGAAGCGCCTGCCCTCTCCGACGCCAACCGCCTCAGCCTGGCGGCCGAGCTGATCAACAGCGTCGAGGGGCCCGACGACGAAGACTGGACCCAGGCCTGGGCAGACGAGCTCAAGCGCCGTGGTGAGGCCGCCGACCAGCGCGGGGACCGCGGCAGCCCCTGGCCCGAAGTGCGGGAGCGACTGCGCAAGAGGCTGTCCGAGGCGTGAGTCGGAAGCTCGTCGTCCTCCAGCAAGGAGGCCTGGTCGAGCGCGCCGAGAGGCTCGCCGACAAACGCATGAGACAACAGGAGCGAGAGCGTGCCGAGCGATAAAGGCAGCAGGCAGAGCGCCGAGCAGCAGCTCGCCAGCGTCACCTGGACAAGCTCGGGGGCCGTGGCCCCTGCCCACATCGCGCCCCAGCCACCCCAGCCCCGGCATTGAGCCGGTGTGGAGCCCTCGGTGAAGGCGCACCAGGCTCAGCGCTGGGGCCCCAGGAAGCGCTCGAGCTGGGACCAGAAGTCCGCCCAGACCCGCTCGCTTGGGGTGTGTCCGACGCCTTCGTATGAGACCAGCACGAGTCCTGTCTCCAGGGCGGCGTCGCTCCAGGCGTCTCCCGGGCTGGCCTGGCCCTGACAGTCCTCCAGCGCTCCCGCCACAGGGGCGCCGTGCCCGTCGAACCGGTAGGACCCGACCGCGACGGCGTCGGCGTAGTCATCCATCATCATGCAAGACTGCTCGAGAGGGACCACGTCGTCGACAACGCCCTGGAGCAAGAGCGCCGGCGGGCGAATTCCCTCGTGCCGGGGGGACATCTCCTGGCCTCGATCGCCGACATACGACTCCCACTCCTCGGCAAATTCCAGGTTCCCCTGTTCCCGGTGCCAGGCGATGAGCGCGTCCACATCGGAGGGGGTGCCGATTCCCGCAACCCCGGCGAGTCGGTCCGTGGCCGCCGTGAGCATCAGGCTGATGCACGCACCATGCGACCAACCTCCAGCCACGATTCGCGACCCGTCGGTGCCCGGCCAGCTCTCGGCCACCTTCATCAGGTTCACCACGTCGTCGACTTCGCCGTAGCAATACTCGATGGAGCCACCTGACCCGTCCTGGCCCCGATAGCTGGAAGCGAAGACGGCCTGTCCCTGGGCTGCCCGTTCCATCAGGTCGGACCTTCGAGCGTCCGACACGCCTCGGAAGCCCTCGTGGTTGAAGAGCACGATGGGGTGTGGTCCATCAGACAGCGGGACGGCGACGTGGGCCTCGATGATGAGCCCGCCGCTGCCGTAGAAGATCTGGTGCAGGGCCGCGGTGGCCGTCTCCTCGACGATGGCGTCGGAGACGAGCTCCCCGTCTCCGGGCTGGCACGCGACGAGGCTGGGCAGGAGGAGTAGCAATCCCTTCGGAAATGCCGGGCTGACGGATGAGGTTGCGCCCCCCACCTCCTTCCACACCGAGCCAGGGCGCATCCTCCGGGGTCCACCGGCATCTCCAGCCCCGTGAGCAAGCGTGCGCTGTCCCCGACGAGACCCCCCTGGCGCCTGGCCCTGGCCGCCGCGGTGACCGGCGGCCTGGCCGCTGCGACCTGGTGGGTGCCACCAGGCCGGGTCCCGGCCCTCCCGGAGCGCCCGGCGGAGCTGTTTCGGACCCCGGACCGCGATGCCTATGCCCGCACGCTCGCCGCCGTGGTCGATGACCAGGGCAGGGTCGACTACGACCAGCTGATCGCTCACCCGGCGGACCTGGACGCCTGGTATCGAAGCGTGGTCTGGCTCGACCCCGAGGCCCCGGAGCGATGGGACGAGCCCACCCGCATCGCCTTCTGGTGCAATGCCTACAACGGCCTGACGCTGCTGACCATCCGGGAGAACCACCCCATCGGTCGGTCGCTGTTCGGCACCCTGACCCTGGCCCCAGCAGGCTCCATTCGTCAGATCCCACGGGTCTGGAGCCGCCTCCACTTCCAGGTCGCCACGGAGCCCGTCACACTCGACCACATCGAGCACGGGATCCTGCGCAGTCGCTTCACCGAGCCCCGCATCCACGTGGCCATCAACTGCGCTTCCGAGGGCTGTCCCGCCCTGCGCTCCGAGCCGTACGATGGGCCGGGTCTGGAAGCACAGCTCGACGACCAGGTGCGCCGCATGGTGAACAGTCCAGGCCGCTTCCTGCTCGACCGGGACCACGGTCGGGTCCGTCTCTCGCGGATCTTCCGTTGGTTCGCCACGGACTTCACAGCGCCCGAGCGCGGCTACGGCGAGCACCCGCCGGCGGTGCGAGGCGCCCTGGCGTTCCTGGCCCGGGGTCTGCCTCCCGAGGATGCGGCGTGGCTGGAGCGCGGGCAGTACACCGTGGACTGGCTCCCCTACGACTGGCACCTGAACGATTCCGTCGGTGAAGATCCCTACACGGCCAGGGTCCCCGTCGGCCCAGACCCGCTGTAGGCGTCGAAAAGCGCTGCCACCGGACGCAGGGCCTCGGGCAGGTCGGCCGGCACTGACACGACACCGTCTTCGTCGAGCGCCAAGCCCGAGTCGACGAAGGGGGCCAGGGCAGCGCGCTCCCGGTCGAAGGCCGCCAGCGAGTTGCCGTGTCGGTCGGCGACGAGCCCCAGATCGACCCGCCCGTTGCACAACAGGGTCTCGATCACGTCCAGCCGCAGCTGGTCCTCGGCGCTCAGCACCCACGCCCGGGTGGCCAGTGGGGCGCCCTGCTCCACCTTGCGGAGCCAACGTCCCAGGTGGGGCTCGTCCTGCCAGAACACCCCGCCGACCTTGGAGATCGCAGACGTACCGAGCCCGATCATGTCCCCACAGGCGCGGGGCGAGTACCCCATGAAGTTGCGGTGGAGGGAGCCGCTGCGCCCGGCCCGCGCCAGGGGGTCGTCCGGTCGGGCGAAGTGGTCCAGGCCGATGGCCACGTAGCCCGCGCCGCCCAGCACCTCCCGGGCCAGCGCAGCCATGGCCTGGCGGGTGGGGCCGTCCGGGAGCGTGGACTCGTCCAAGTGGGCCTGGTGGGGCTTGAGGTGGGGCACGTGGGCATAGCCGAACACCGCCAGCCGGTCGGGTTCAAGGGCCACGGCCCGCTCCAGGGTGCGCCGGAAGCCAGGGTGGGTCTGGTGGGGCAGGCCGCGCATCAGGTCCAGGTTGAGGCCTCGGAAGCCACACCCCCGGGCCACCGAGACCAGCCGGGCCACCTGAGTGACCGCTTCCGGTCGGCCCACGGCCCGCAGCACGTCTCTCTCGAAGCTCTGCACCCCAAGGGACAGCCGGGTGAAGCCGGCCCGGGCCAGGGCGAGCACGTGAGCACCGGTGGTCGCGTGGGGGGCGGCCTCGACCGACAGCTCCGCACCAGCGGTCGGTGCCAACCGGCCCCGAAGCATGGCCATCAGCCGCGACAGCTCGTCCGGGGTGAACCAGGTGGGCGTGCCGCCCCCCAGGTGCAGGCGCTGGATGGGATGCCGGACAGCGGGCAGCGGAAGCTCGGCGAGCTGACGGGTCAGTGCGTGGCGGTAGCGGTCACCGATGGCCCGCGTCCTGGCGACCACCATGTTGCAGCCACAGTAGCTGCACTGGCTGAGGCAGAAGGGCAGGTGCAGGTAGACCTCGGCCGGTGCGCCCGCGCGGCCCAGGGCGGCGGCGATGACCCGGGGGTCCGGATCGTGCTCCCAGTGCGGGATCGGTGGGTAGCTCGTGTACCGAGGCGCTCGGGCTCGGAGGAGGTCCTGGCGGTTCATGGCGGGATCGGTCTGCAACCACCGTGCCGCCCCAAGGATGCGGCCCGGCAGGCGAGCAAGATGACCACTGACCTCACCGCTCTCTCCTTGGTCTTGTGTGATTCAGCACACCCGATCGGGTCAAGTCCCCCCTCTGAAGCCCGGGGCTGCGGGCTCTTCCGCTGACCAAGGTAGGCGGACCTGCTGCCAGCGCCCTCCGTCAGACGGCCGAGCGCATCGGCCGCATCGACGGCATGCCCCTTGCAACAAGCGGGCTCGGAGGTGTGCATGTGGACCTCGGCAATCCTGAAGGTCGGTCTCGAGGGAGCAGTGGCCGACCTGAGCGACGGCGCACAGCGGCTCTTCGGCTCGGTCGGCGGGCGACAGTGCTGGCGGGTGCTCTCGGCTCGGACCCTGGACGGGCAGCCCGTCTGCTCCCGGAGCTGCGGCGCAGACCTGGCCTGTGGCCGGCGCCGGGCACGGGCGTCCCAGGCGGTGGTCGTGCGGGGTCGCATCGGCCGCCTGGTCTGCGATCGACTGGGCCGGAGCGCGGTGGTCAGCCTGCACCTGAGTGAGCGGCGTGCGGTCGGCCACGAGCCGCTGACCCCCCGCGAGCGACAGGTCCTCGCCCTCGTCGCGGAGGGCCTCTCCGGCAGCCGGATCAGCCGCCGTCTGGGCATCCAGCCGTCGACGGTGCGGACCCACGTGGAGCACGCGAGAGACAAGCTCGGCGCGACCACCCGCGCCCAGGCCGTGGCCTGCGCGCTGGCCCAGGGATGGCTCTGACATCGGTCGTTCGACCGAGGCTCCACCTGCCCCACCCGAGTACCTCGGCACGTCGGAGGTCCCATGCACGTTCACCTGATCGATGTCGCCCCCAAGCCCCGCCGGAAGATGAGCTTCCAGACGCTGAGCCTGCCTCGCGTCGCCGGCGCCACACCGCCGGACATCCGGGTCTCCATCACCGACGGCCGCGTCGAGCGCATCCGGATCGACCGGTCAGCGGACCTGGTCGGCATGACGTTTTCCTGCAACAACGCCCCCAGGGCGTATGAGCTGGCGCGGGAGCACCGCCGGCTCGGCATCCCTGTCGTCGCCGGAGGCGTGCACGCCACCGCGGTGCCCCAGGAAGTGCTCGGACACTTCGACGCGGTGCTGACCGGCGAGGCCGAGGGAGGCGCCTGGGAGCACCTGCTGCGGGATCACGCCGAGGGCAGGCTGGAGGGGGTCTACCGCAACCAGCAGCCCCCGGACATCGCCGGCCTGAACCCACCCCGGATCGACCTGTTCCGCCACCGGCGGCGCTACCTGGACTTCCACCCGATCG
>CAZFLE010000149.1:14248-17371 GCA_964519895.1 uncultured Enterobacterales bacterium
CCCCGGATCGACCTGTTCCGCCACCGGCGGCGCTACCTGGACTTCCACCCGATCGAGGCGACACGGGGCTGCACCCACGACTGCAGCTTCTGCTTCAACGCCACCATCCACGGACCGAAATTCCGCACCCGGCCGGTCGAGGAAGTGGTCGAGGACGCTCGTGGCGCCCCCACCCGCAACCTGATGTTCATGGACGACAACCTGTGCGGCAAGCCGGCCTATGCCCGCCGCCTCTTCGAGGCCCTCATCCCCCTCAAGAAGCGGCTGTTCTTCCAGACCCACCTGTTGATGGCGGCGGACCTGAAGCTGATGGACCTGGCCGCGCGGGCCGGGACCCGGTTCGTGTTCGTGGGCATCGAGTCCGTAGAGGACGGCAGCCTGGCGGCGGTCAACAAGGCCTGGAACCGGGTCAGCGACTACCGCACCTACATCCAGCGCTTCCACGACCGGGGCATCTTCGTCAGCGGCGGGCTGATCCTGGGGCTCGACAAGGACACGCCGGAGACCTTCTCCAAGACCCTGCGCTACATGGACGAGATCGGCCTGGACAACGCCGCCGTCAACATGCTGATTCCCTACCCGGGCACTCCGATGTGGCACCAGATGCGCAACGAGGGGCGGCTGCTGACCGAGGACTACACCCGCTACACTGGGCTGGACCCTGTGGTGCAGCCGGCCGGCATGAGCCTGGAGGAGCTCCAGGACGGCTACGACCGGGTCCTACAAGAGTTCTACCGGCCCCGGAACTACGTGCGTCGCATGGTCCGAAACCGCATGACCGGGCGCTGGTACCTCTACCCGGTGGCCTGGTTCCGGGAGCCCCGCCGCTCCCGCATGCTCAGGCTCGGGCACGTGCTGAACCGGCGCGGCGGCGATCGCCGGGCAGCCTGATGGAGGGCTGGGACTACACCACGATCATCGAGCCCTTCCGCATCAAGGCGGTGGAGCCGATCCCAATCCTGAGCGCCCGGGAGCGACACCGGGCCCTGGCGTCGGTCGCGTGGAACGTGTTCGGGCTCCGCGCCGACCAGGTCACGATCGACCTGTTGACGGACTCCGGCACCGGGGCCATGAGCGCGGCCCAGTGGGCCGCCCTGATGGACGGCGACGAGAGCTACGCCGGCAGCCGGTCCTTTCGTCGCTTCGAGGCGGTGGTCCAGCGCATCACCGGGCTGCCCCACGTGTTTCCGGTGCACCAGGGCCGCGCTGCCGAGCGCATCGTCGCCGCCACCGAGCTCGGGCCAGGGCGCAAGGTGATCAGCAACACCCACTTCGACACCACCCGGGCCAACGTCGAGGCCAGCGGGGCGACCGCGGTGGACCTGCCCTGCGAGCGGGCCAGCGCACCCGACGACCCCGCGGCCTTCAAGGGCGACATCGACCTCGGGGCCCTGGAGGAAGCCCTCGCGGACCCCGCGGTGGCCCTGGTCGTGATGACCCTGACCAACAACGCCCTGGGTGGACACCCCGTGAGCATGGGCAACCTGGAGGCGGTCAGCGAGCTGTGCCGGGACCGCGGCGTGCCCCTGTTCCTGGACGCCGCGCGCTTCGCCGAGAACGCCTGGTTCATCCACTCCCGGGACCCGAGCTACGCAGCCTGGCCGCTCCACGCGATCGCCCGCCGCATGTTCGACCTCGCGGACGGATGCATGCTGTCGGCCAAGAAGGACGGCATCGCCAACATCGGGGGCGTGCTCGCGACCCGGGACCCGGACCAGGCCTCGCGCTTCCGCACCGAGCTGATCATCGGGGAGGGCTTCCCGACCTACGGTGGACTGGCGGGCCGGGACCTGGAGGCCATCGCCGTGGGGCTGGAGGAAGCCCTGGACCCGGCGTACCTGCGGTACCGGACCCGGTCCGTGGCCTACTTCGCCGAGGCCCTGGCTTCGGTGGGGGTGCCTGTGGTCCAGCCTCCGGGCGGTCACGCCGTCTACATCGATGCCGGAGCCTTGGTGCCCCAGATCCCCAGCCACGCCTTTCCCGGGGTGGCCGTCGTGAACGGTCTGTACCTGGAGGGTGGCGTGCGCGGGGTGGAGGTGGGCTCGCTGATGTTCCCCGGAGCCGCGCTGGAGCTCGTCCGGCTGGCGGTCCCACGGCGGGTCTACACCCAGTCCCACGTGGACTACGTCGTGGAGGTCGCTGCCCGGCTGGTGCGGCGTTGCCCGGAGCTGCCCGGCTACCGCGTGGTGCAGGAGCCGCCGGCGCTGAGGCACTTCACGGCGGAGCTGGCGCCGCTGTAGGGGTCCAGGTGTCGAGCGCGGCCTCCAGCTCCCGAGAGATCCCACAGATGACCTCCCAGATCGGGTGCATGTTCCGGTCCACGATCGACTCGCGGATCAACTGCGGCCCCAGCATTCCGTCGTACCAGGCGCCCACCACCGCCTCCTTGACCTCCTGGCTCTTCCGCAGCGGCACGCCGTAGGCCTCCGCCCACGGCACCGCCTCGCCCCCGAGCTGGCGGGCGATGAGCCGAGCGGCCAGCACGCCCGTCACGACGGCCCGGGTCACCCCCGTCGAGAAGATGGGATCGACGAAGCCCGCCGCCGCCCCGACCAGGCACCACCCCGGTCCGCTCACCGGGTGGGCGCGACGGGACCAGCAAGAGGTTCGGGCGGCGTGTTCGACGACGTCCACGTGCCCGAAGCGTTGCCGCAGCTCCGGCATCTCAGCCACGGCGCTGTCGAGACAGAGCCGGGGGTCGATGGGACGGGACAGGAACCAGCCGACATCGCCCACCACCCCCAGCGAGGCCGTGCCGTCGGCAAAGGGCGTCACCCAGGCCCACGGTCCTTGGGGGTGGGCCAGGATCCAGCTGTCTCCGGGGCATGTGGCGCGACCCTGGGGATCGGGGACCCACCCGTAGACCGCCACCCGGTTCTCAAAGGCTCTGTGACTGTAGACCCCCAGGTGCTGGCCCAGGGCACGCGTCGAGCCGCTGGCATCGACCACGAAGTCCGCGCTGATCTCCGCACCGCCCTCCTGCTCGCTGCGAGCCATCACCCGGGGAGCTGGAGCCCCTCGGCCACCGACGACGCGGTGGGCCCAGAGAATGGTCACCCCCCGCCGCTCCAGGGTCTCCGCCAGCGCCTGGTCGAACCTCCCTCGCTGAACCTGGAGGGCGTG
>CAZFLE010000150.1:0-9102 GCA_964519895.1 uncultured Enterobacterales bacterium
GTCGGCGCCTCGGTCCTCGCCCGCAGATCCGAGCGCGGCCCGGAGCCCGCTGATGAGTCCTCGTCCTTCCGAAGTCGTCGCTCACGGCGGACGGGTCTACCACCTGGGGCTCGCCCCTGGTGAGCTCGCCGAGCGCATCATCCTGGTGGGAGATCCGGCCCGGGCCAACCGGGTGGCTGCCCGCTTCGACGTGTTGGAGCACGAGGTCCGCGAGCGGGAGTATGTGACGCTCACCGGGCGGATCTCCGGGGAGCGCATCTCCGTCATGGGGACTGGCATCGGCACGGACAACGTGGAGATCGCCCTGGTCGAGGCCCACGTGGTGCACAGCATGGACCTGGAGACGGGCGAGGCCCTGCCGGATCCGCCCCAGCTCACGTTCTTGCGGGTCGGGACGTCTGGTGGTGCGCGCGAGGACGTCGCGCCCGGCACCCTGGCAATCGCGGCCTACGGCCTGGGCCTGGACAGCACCGGACTGTTCTACGAGGGTCCGCCCGAGGACGCGGTGGTGACGGCCCTCGAGGACCGCGCCACCCAGGTCCTGCGGGACGGAGAAGACCCCGCGTCGCGGTTTCGCGGCGCTGTCCGACCCTATGCGTCCCGGGCCGACAGGAGCCTGGTGGCGGCCCTGGCCGCCGCCGCCGAGCGGGCTGACCTGGCCCACGAGGTGGGCGTCACCTGTGCGCTGCCGGGCTTCTATGCGCCCTCGGGCCGCTACATCGCCGGGCTCCGGGCGACGCTGCCCGACCTCAAGCAGCGGCTCGGTACGGTCGAGGCTCACGGGGTGCGGCTGTTGAATTTCGAGATGGAGTCGAGTCTGCTCTTCCTCCTGGCGGGCCAACTCGGCCACCGGGCGGCGACGATCTGCCCCATCCTGAGCACCCCGGGATCCCACGGCACGCTGATCGACGGCAAGGCGGCGGTGGAGCCAGTCATCGATCTGGCGCTCGGGGTGATCTGCGACGCAGAGAGGGCCTGAGGCCCCCCGAGCCGGCGCCGGTCAGGGCACCGCCACGCAGTCCGGGAGCCCCAGGGCTTGGTTGCTGGCCGAGGGATCGACGCCTGGGTCCTCCTCGACACAGGCGTCCCGGTCGACGAGGTCCTGGGTCCACGCGTGCACGGCCTGGCGCAGGGTGCCGCCGCTGTCGGCCGTGTGGCCCAGGCTGAGGGGGACCCGGGCTGGGGAGAGGGTGAGGCGGCCGGCGTGCATCCGTCCGTGAAGGAGTTCCCTCCGGCACGGAGGGGTGAGGGAGTGCATGGGCGAGAGTTGACTCACAACCCCCTGAAATTCGAGGACCCATAGTCGGCATCGAACTTGCTCTACGGAGTGGGTGCAGGAACACAGGGAGCCTGGCCATGCCTGACTGTCGACGTTTGTCCCTCGCCGCCGCACTCCCTTGGGGGAGTTTCCCCCGCACGCCCGAGATATGGTGGCCCATGACTCGTCGCCCCCGCGGACAGGCACTCCTCGCTTTCTGCGCGGTCTTCCTCGTGGCGTGTGGTGCCTCGGACGACGACTGCGGCCTCTGGCTGACCGAGGCCTGCCTGGACGCCGACGGCGACGGCTACCGGTGGGCAGGCGACGAGCCGGACTGCGACGACGACGACGCGGCGGTCCACCCCGGCCTGCCCTGCTACTGCGACGCCGACAGCGACGGCCGTGGCCAGGCCAACGTGACCCAGACCGCTTGTGACTGCGCCACCCTGGCCGTGGGCGAGGACACCGTGTGCAGTGCCGGCGCCTGGGTGAGGGATCCGACGGACTGCGACGACACCGACCCCGACGTCGGCGTGCCGACCCTGTGGCCGGACGCAGACGGCGACGGGTTCGGCACCACCGAGGACGGCGCCCCGGGACCCATCGAGGCCTGTTCGGCGGCTGGATTCGTGGACAACGCCGACGACTGCAACGACAGCCCCGTGCACGGGGGCGCGGCCATCAACCCTGGGGCCCTGGAGATCTGCGACGACGAGCTGGACAACAACTGCAGTGGGGACGCCGATGAGATCTGGTGTGTCTACGAGGTCCAAGCCGGAGACCAGGCCAGCGGCGCCCGGCAGCTGGTCGGCGAGAGCGAGTCGGACCACTTCGGCAAGGCGGTCGCCAACGTGGGCGACTTCGACGGGATCGCGGGGCACGAGCTGGCGGTGGGTGCCCGGCTGCGGGATGGGGCTGCCGGGAACAACACGGGGGCCCTGTACGTCTTCTCCGAGGACACCGTCGATCCAGCGGACGCCCTGGTCTGGTACGGCGCCGCGGCGAACGAGGAGCTGGGGTGGGCGGTCTCTGCCGTCGTCGACTTCAACGGCGACGGCTTGGTCGACCTGGCCGCTGGCTCTCCCAAGGCAGAGAGCATCACGGGTGAGGTGGTCGGCGGGCGCGGGTACGTGCTCCCGGGGGCCGATGACCTGGCGCTTCGCAGCGAACAGGCCCTGCAGGAGGTCGCGTTCACCCTGGAGGGCCCCGAGCCCGGCGCCTTGATGGGCGCCACGATCGCGTCCGGCGACTTCAACGGGGACGGCTGCAGCGACGTCCTGTTCGGTGCACCGCTGGGCGACGTGCCGCAGGACCTTGGCAATTACGGCGCCGTCTACCTGCTCTTCGGGCATGCCTTTCCAGCGTCCGAGGCGGGAGAGCTGTCCGCCAGCGCCGGCTGGGATGACCCCGACCCCCTGGTCCACCACTTCTACGGCTTCGACAAGACGGAGCACGCGGGCCAAGGCCTGGCGGCCGTCGACCACAACGGGGACGGCATCCAGGACATCCTGGTGGGCGCCCCCTTTGCGGACCGCTCGCAGGCCGACACGGGACTGCCCCTCCTCGATGAGCTCCAGTCTGGCTCCGTGCACATGGTCCTCGGCTGGGACACCGGCGACCCCCTTCCCTCCACGCTGCTGGAAGACGCCGACAAGCGCTGGCGCGGGTACGGCTTCAAGGCCTACGCGGGCTACGCCCTGGCCGCGGTGGGCGACCTGGATGGTGACGGAACGCACGACTTCGTCGTGGGGGCCCCCCAGGCCTCCAACCTGGACGACCGCTACCAGGCGGGCCGGGTCTACTTCGTGCTCTCGAACTGGCGGGCGGACACCCCGGGCGACGGCGACCTGGAGCTCGAGGACTACCCCCGCTTCGAAGGCACCCAGATCGAGCAGCTCCTGGGTCACTCCCTGGCGGGCGCCGGGTGGATCGACCCCGACGACACCTTCCCCTCCGTGTTGATCGGCGGCGAAGAGGTCGACGACGGCGTGGTGGCCCCGGTCGGTGACGCCGGCGCCATGTTCCTGGTGCGCGGCCGGGACATCGCGCCCGACACGCTGCTGCTGGAGCCCAACGCCACCGTGCTCGGCGCCAAGGAGGGCTCGGCACTCGGCAACAGCGTCACGGGTGCACTGGACTGGGGCCCGAGCGGCTTCGTCGCCACCGGCGCGTCCCTGGAGTCCTTTGCAGACCTCGGCACGTCCCCCGGCGCCGTCTACCTGTTGCCGGCCGACCTGCTCCTGGCTTGCAATGAGCGCGTCGAGCCCGAGGGCTACGCCCACCCCTGCGTGGCCCAGTGACCCTGCTCCTCCTCGCCGCCTTGCCCGCCTACGCTGAAGACTGCCCAGAGCGCACAAACCGGGCCCACCTCACCAGCGCCATCGCACTGGCCAGGGCCAGCTTCGAGAGCGGGGACCTGGCCAGCTTCGAAGCGGCCGTCGGCCAGGCCGAACAGGCGCTGGCCTGTCTGGGGGAGCCCGTCCAGCCCGCCGACGTCACTGCCCTCCACCTGGTGCTGGGCCTGCAGCGCTGGGACGCCGCGGCCCCGGATGCCGCCGCCCCCTGGCTCACGGCGGTGCACCACCAGGGCCTGGACCTGGGCCCGCGGGAGGCCCAGGTCGTGGCCAGCGCCCAGGGGGACGCGGCCGCGAGCGCGCTACGCACACCCCTGCCTCCGACCACCCGGGGCCGCCTGCAGGTCGACGGCCAGTCCGTCGAGCTGAGCGCCCCCAGCGCCCAGCCCTGGGTCTTCCAGCGCATCACTTCGGACCGCGTGCTGGACACCACCTATGTCCTGCCCGGAGGGCCGCTGCCCAGCTACCCCCGCCTGCGCCGCCAGCTGGCCCTGGGCGGAGGGGCCTCTGCACTGGCTGCAGGCGGCCTGCTGGGGGTCGCGCTGCTGCAGCATCAGCGGCTGTCGGCCCGGTCCCCCGAGACCCCAGAGGCCGAGCTGGACCGACGCGTGCGCGCGAACAACGCCTCTCTCGTCGGGTCGGCTCTTTTTGCCGGTGCGTCGGTGGCTTCCGTCGTCGCGATCGGTCTGAGCTTCGTGTGGTAGACCCGACCAACCGGGACTGAGTCATGTCCGCCATCGACGACCACGAGAACGAAGGCAAGCCGGCCGAGGGCGAGTCGCCCCCCACCGACTCCGCTTCGGAGACCATGGCGCCGGACTGGATGGACAGTCTCTTCGAGCCCACACCGCCGACGGCGAAGCCGCCCGCTTCAGCGGCGCCCTCCCCTCCCCGCGACGACCCCGGCGCCCCCACCTGGCAGCTCCACCCCGGCCAGATCGTGGATCGCTACGTGGTCGAGGCCCAGATCGGCGAGGGCGGGCTGGCGGTCGTGTACCGGGTGCACCACAACATCCTGGGCACCCGCCACGCCCTCAAGGTGCTCAAGTCTCGCGGCGCCGCCATGCGGGCCCGCCTGGTCCAAGAAGGGCGAATCCAGGCCGGGCTGCGCCACGCCCACGTCATCCCGGTGACCGACGTGATCGACATCGACGGCCACGCAGGGCTGCTGATGGACTACGTCGAAGGTCCCTCGCTGGCTCAGTGGCTGGACGCGAACCGCGCCGACGCGACCACGGCCGTGGAGATGTTCCTGCAGATCGTCAGCGGGGTCGGCGCGGCCCACGCCGTGGGCGTCGTGCACCGGGACCTCAAGCCCGAGAACGTGATGGTGGAGCAGCGCTCGGCGGGTCCCCACCTGTGGGTCATGGACTTCGGGCTGGCGCGCCACCTCAAGTCCACAGACGCCCGCCAGACACACGTGGGCACGGTCATGGGCACCCCCCGGTACATGGCTCCCGAGCAATGGAAAGCGGAATCCGACGTCGACGAGCGGGCGGACATCTTTGCGCTGGGCGGCATCCTCTACAGGCTGGTCTGCGGGCGCCCCGCCTTTGCGGGCAACGACATGATGGTGCTGCGGCAGGCCATCACGACCGGGCAATACACGCCACCAGAAGACGTGGTCCAGGGCCTGCCGGCCCCCGTGCTCGAGGCCGTGAAGGCCTGCCTGGCGGTGGAGGCTCGGATGCGCCCCGCAGACTGCAGCACGCTCTACGCGGTCTTGGCCGGTACAGCCGCCGCCCCAGAGGTCGCGAGCCCGCCAGCGGGCGTCGGCGCCGTGCCGGACGAGCAGGGGCCCCTGCAGCTCGAGCTCTCCATCCGCTTGGATCCCGACGAGGCACTCCGGGTGCGGGTCTCCTGGGAGCCCGGTGGGAGCGGCGGCGAGCACCAGTTGGTGCCAAGGGTGAGCCTGGACCAGCTCCGGGACCTGACCCGACGCTTCGCGGGCGAGGCACGGCGCAGAGAGCCCGCCACCGCCGAGCTGACCCAGCTGGCCCACCAGGCCTGGGTGCAGCTCCTCGCTCCCCGCGCCGAGGCCCTGCCATCGGCGCTGGCGACCGGCAGCCGACCGATCGTGGTCCGGATCATGGCGCACAGCCCGGTCTTGCACGCCATCCCCTGGGAGCAGCTCGGCGAAGGCTGCTGGCCCTCGGGGCATCCCCCCTTGCGGGTCGTCCGAGCCGTGCGCTCCGGTCGGCCGGTCGTCCACCGAGAGGTCCAGGGGGCCCTGCGCGCCCTGGCGGACCAGGACCTGGACCGCAGCCTGGTCGCCCAGGAAGCGGACGCCGGGGGTGCCCGCCGCGCCAGCAAGCTCCACTGGCTCCCGCCCCTGGGCGTGGACCACTCGGGCCCCGAGGGGCTGCTGGAGCGGATCCGGGTCCCCCCCCGCCCCCACGTCCTCGCCATTCGCGGCGCTCTGCAGAAGGACCCTCTCGGGGCCCCCCTGCTCCAGCTCGGCTCGCTCCAGCGGGACCAGGTGAGCGCGGAGGCCCTGGGCGCCCTGCTGGATCGGCGGGTCTGCCCCGACCTGCGCCTTGTTGTCCTCGAGGGGCATGGCCCCTTGGCGAGCGCCGCAGCGAGGCACATCGCGACCGACGGCGTGGTGGCGGTGCTCACCTGGCTCTGGCCCACGGCCCCCGCCGAGCGCGCTCAGCTGATCAGGGAATTCCTGACCCTGTTGTCCCAGGACGAGGGGGGCGACGCCATCGAAGCCCTGTCCCTGGCCCGCAGGCACTGCGGGGTCACCACGGCTGCCCTGGGCGCCACGCTGTACCTGCGGGGGCCTTCGGGGCGCCTGTTCACGTTCAGCCACCGCCGTCCGGAGCTTGCCTCGGGCCGCGACCCCGTCGCCGCCTCGTCGCTGAACATGGAACAGCGCCGGCTCGCCGACGACCTGGGTGCCCTGCTGGCGGCCCCCGGGGCCAGCACGCTGCTGCTGGCCGACGGCTTCGACGCCCAGGGGGAGGAGGTCGGTCGTGCCCAGCTGCACGCGCAGCTCCAGGAGCAGACCGACGCGGATCTGTCCGGCTCGATGGCCTCGCAGCTTCAGCTCTTCGAGCTCCTCGAGGACCGCGAGGAGCTGCGGGCGGTGTTCCAGGAGATCCTGGAGGAGGTCCTGCACGGCCGCGGTCGCAAGGGCCTGGGGCTGATCGACTGGCTGGCTCGCGCCCGGGCCCCTGGGCTCTCGATCTCCCTGCTCTACCTGCCGCTGCTCGCCGGAGCCCTGACGCGGCTCCAGCCCGACCGGGACGTGGTGGTGGTGCAGCCGCTGCAGCCCGGAAGCACCGATCGGCTGCGCACCTTCGTGCGGCCCGCCGGAGAGCAGCGCTGGCGTCGGGGGGATCGCGGGGCCCTGGACCGCCTGGACCTGGACCGGCAGCACGTCGTCTTGCACCTGTTCGGCGGTTCTCCGACCCCCAAGCGGGGTCTCGTGGGGGATCCGGTGCTGACCGAGAACGATCACCTCCAGCACCTGGAGTCCATCGATCGGCTGCCGAACCAGCTCCTGGCCTACTTCCGGCGTCATCCTTGTGCGATCGTCGGCTTCGACCCCATGGACTGGAGCCAGCGCGCCTCCTTGCAGCGCCTGGTCGGGTCCCACGCCCTCCGCCCGCGCAGCCTGGCGGTGCTCAATCCGGACGCGCCCCAGGCGGCCCGGCGCTACTGGCAGTCCGAGTCCGGCCCGGCCGGACGGGGTGCCAACGTGCGCCTGGCACGCTGCGAGGATCTGGCCGGGCTGGTGGCGGCCCAGCAGCCCAGCTGAGCGCTCACCGGCCGGCCAGGCACGTCCTCAGGGAGTCCTCGGCCGTCTGGGAGTCCTCGCCCAGGTAGTAGGCCCGGTCGGTCGCGCTGGCACAACGGGAGTCGAGCTCGCCCAGCCGACCCGCCAGCGCCGGGTCGTCCAGCAGCTCCCAGACCCGAACGGCGCCGTCGGCGGACGCGCTCGCCAGCCGGCTGCCGTCTGGGCTGAGGGCGACGACCTGGACGGCGCCCAGGTGTCCCAGGAGCTCGAAGGAGCGGACGGACTCCGGATCTCCCCGCCAGACCTTGATCCTGCCGTCCGGTTGACCCGCCACCACCGTGGCGCTGGCCGGATGTTCGGCCCGGGAGCTCGTGCCCAGGGCTACCTGAGCACCGTCCCCGGCGGTGGGCCAGGTGTGGCGCTGTCCACCGGCCTCCTGGCGGGTCAGCACCGACCCGTCGGCGGAGAACCCGAGCCCGGTGACCGGCTGCCCGCTGGCGATGGTCACTGCCAGTGCAGAACGGGCGGGGGCCCAGCTCCGCAGCTCGCCCGTGGCCGAGGCCGTCACGAGCACCCGACTGTCCGCGCCGAAGTCGGCGGCCACGACGGCTGCGGACGTTGGATGCCCGATCAAGGGGAGTCGGGCTGTGGGCCGGCCGTCGGCGTCCAGCGACCACAGGTCCACCCTGCCCTGCGCCCCGGTCGTCGCCAGGCTCGTCCCGTCGGGGCTCAGGGCCAGGGCCAGCACGGGACCATCGCCGGCGGGAAGGTCGACCGCCTTGGGGCTGGCGCCGTCGCCCAGGTCCCAGAAGCGCACGGCCCCACTGCGGGTGCGGGTGAGGAGCTGACTCGTGGAGCCGGGGCGGAACTGGGCATCCACCACGAAGTCGCCGTGGTCCGCCAGCCTCACGAGGGTGTCGTCGCCGGGCCGCCAGGCCGTCGCCGACCCGTCGGACCAGCCCACGGCGATCCAGTCGCCGCTGGCGTCGAAGCGGGCGCTCAGAGCCGCCGTGGCGGCATCCGGTGCGGCGAGACGTGCCGACACCCCACCGGTCAGATCCCAGACCACGACCGAGCCGTCAGCCGACGCGGTGACGACCCGGTCGGAGCGCGGTCCGATGTGCACGGTCCAGACGGAGCCCTGGTGGGCGAGTCGGACCGGCGGTGTCTCCGGGTTGCGCAGGTCCCAGAGCTGGGCGGACCCATCGCGCGAGGCGGAGGCCAGCCACGCCCCGTCGGGGCTGGGGGCCATTGATGTGACCTGGCGTGTGTGGCCTTGGAGCAGGCGGGGGGCGCCTTGACCGGAGGCCGCGCCGACCGAGATGCTCGCGTCCGAGCGCGCCGCCGCGATCCACTCCCGACGCGGTCCCACCGAGACGCCGGTGACGGCCGCGTCGGTCCGACCCCAGGCACGCCAGCCGCCGCCTGCGGGGGACCAGATCCCGACCCGCCCGGGTGCGACGAGCGCCACGACGGCGCCCTGGGCCGACATGACCTCCAGGCCACTCGGCTGGACGCCGCCGGGGAGCATGGCCTTGGCCCGACTGAGCGGCAGCTGCACCAGGCGCCAGGCCTCGGCCCGCCAGGCCGCCGGATCACTGGCCGGGTCGACCTCGGCCAGGAAGCCGGCGGCCCGACTCGGATCGTGGCGGAGCTCGGTCACGGCCAGCAAGCGCTGGCTGTCCAGGGACTCCTGGGTTCGCTGCTCCGCCTCCCGGCGAGCGACCTCGGCCTGGTCCCGGGCT
>CAZFLE010000150.1:9202-17305 GCA_964519895.1 uncultured Enterobacterales bacterium
CGGTCGGCGTCCAGGTAGAGCACGAAGAACAGCGCGGCCAGCAGCGCCGCCCCCGTCACGAAGAAGGTGGCGACCAGCTGGCGGCGGCGGGCCCGCCGTCGCTGGTCCTGGTCGCGCCGCAGCCGTGCGCCCTCGCGGATGGGATCGGCGAGCCAGTCGTGGCCGAGCTCGTAGAGCTGGTCCCGCTGGTGTCGCCGAGCTCGCAGGATCCTCGCGCCCTCGAGCACATCGATGATGCGGTCGGCGTCGTCAGAGGTGGCGACCTCGGTGATGACCTCGTTCCGTGACACCTGGATCCGACGTCCCGAGGTGGCGTGGATGAACCGGTTCTCCAGCAGGGACTGGGCCGGCGCCTCCAGCGGACCCAGCCGGGCCAGCGTGTCCACCAGGTAGCGCTCGAGGATGTGGGCCGAGCTGGTGGTGCCCGCGGCGTCGGGGCCTCCGAGCTCGTAGAGCTTGCGGCAGACGATCTGGACATAGGCGCTCTCGACGGCGGTCCCGTCGGTCCGCCACTCTCCCGGGACCTCCATCTCCCGGATGAAGGGCAGGAGTTGGCCCCGCTGCCAGCGCTGGGGCACGTCCCCGGCTTCGGCGGCCTGGACCACCGCGGACAGCGCCTCGTCGACGGTCAGGCGCTGGAGGCGAAATGTGTGCCGGAACAGGTGGGGGTGATCTTGGAGCAGGTCGGTCCAGCGCCCCAGGTAGTCCTCGCGCAGGGACAGCACGACGTGGAGGTCCCCGGCGCGGCTCGCCCCGAGCTCGGCCAAGCGCGCCACGAACGCCTGCAACACGTCGGCGTCGTGGTGCACCAGGAGCTGCTCGAGCTGGTCCAGGAAGAGCAGCAGAGGACGGTCGGAGATGCAGAAGGCCAGCTCGACTGCGCCCTCCAGGTCGTCGGGGGGCAGGGCCCCCAGGCCCAGCTGATCAGCAATGGCGCCGACGATCTGGCCCACTGGGCCCTGGACCGCGACCCGCTGCGGCGGCCAGCTGTCCGACGTCACGCAGCGTGCATCGAATTCCTCGCCCAGGCGCGGGCCGACCGCGGCCTGAAGCAGCGACGACTTGCCCGCCCCCGACGGCCCGAAGACGGTCATGACCCGGTGTGAGATCACCGCGTCCATCAGGTCGAGGGACACCTCGTCCCGACCGTGGAAGTGGTGGCGATCCGACGCCCTGTAGGGCTGCGGGCCGGGAAAGGGATTGGAGGCGGCTTGCACGGCGCTCCTTGAGGCGATGACGATTCTATCGGCGAGAGGGGAAATTCGGCCTGCGGAATGCCGGACTGAGCGAAGACGCCTCAGGCGTCTTCCAGGAGCTCCTTGAGGTGCTCCAGGCGCTCCTGCTCTCGGCGCAGTGTGCGCAGGTGGTTGCCGCCCTTCAGTCGGGCCTCGAGGCCCATCGCCTCGAACGCTCCGCGCGCACTCCCGAAGCGCAGCACCGCCGCCTCCAGCACGGCGCCACAGAACGCTTCGCAGTGATCCAGGCGCAGAGGAGGTGCACCCGACTGGCTCCGGCGCGCGAGCTCGTCCACAAAGGCAGTTGCGGCGGTCGCGATGGTGTCCAGGAGCGGACGCACGGCGGTGCCGAGCTCGAGCGACAGCGCCTGGCGGACGTGCTCCTCGGTGACGACCACCTCGTCGGTCGACACCCCGAACTGCCCCTGACCGGCAAAGGCATAGGCCCTGACCACCACGCTCTTGAGCTGCCTCAGGTTGCCCGGCCACGGTGCGCGTCCCAGCGCGGCGCGGGCGGGAGGCGTGACCCGGACCAGCTTGTTGCCCGTGTGGGCGTGGTGGGTCCTCCGGGCCATGAACGCGGCCCAGTCCCCGATCTCGTCTGCCCGCTCCGCCAGGTTTGGAATGCGCACGGGCAGCACGTTGATCCGGAAGTAGAGGTCCCTGAGGAACGTGCCCCTCTCGACGGCGGCTTCTAGATCTGTGTTGGCGCCGACGATGAAGCGCACGTCGGCCTCCCGGTCCCCGCGGCCCCCCAGCACGTGGTAGCGGCGCTCTTCTAGCAGGCGCAGCAGCTTGGTCTGCGCGTCCAAGGGCAGCTTGCCGATCTCGTCGATGAAGAGGGTGCCCCCTTCTGCCCGGGCTACGCAGCCCTGGTGGTCCCGCGCAGCGCCTGTGAACGCACCCTTGCGCCAGCCGAAGAGCTCGGCCTCTCGCAGATTGTCCGGCAGGCCCAGGAGGTTGACCGGCACGAAGGGCCCATCGGCCCGAGAGGAGTGCCGGTGGCACCACGCGGCCAGGTTGGTCTTGCCGGTGCCTGTCTCCCCGCGGATCAACACGGTCTCCTCGAAACGCGAGAACACCCGCAGCAGGTGCACCGTCGAGGCCATGGAGCGTCCGATCACCGGCAGCCAGGCGTCGGCCTGAACGGTCTCCTCGGGGTAGGGCGCCACCTGCAGGTGAGGCGTGACCACATCGGCGAGCAGCTGCAGCGTCGGCTCGCAGCGGGCCCAGTCGGTCAGGTGTTGGCCCAGGGCCCCCACGCAGCCCAGCTCGACGGCGACCATGCCGCAGACGGTGCCGCGCGGGGCGCGCAGGGGCAGCGCCAGCAGGTGGGTGACGTCCCGCTGCATGAGCCCCGCCCGGCTCTCGAAGCCGGGCACGACCTCGTCGCCAGTCTCGATGGGCACACCCGCCGGGGTGGCGAACAACCGGGCGACCACGTCGACCGCCACCGGCGAGCCCCGAGCCTGGACCCAGCGCCAGGCCGTGCTGCTCGGCAGCATGGCCACGGCTTGGCTCTCGCCTTGGTGTTCGACGACGGCGAGGCCCTGGGTGCCCAGATCCGGGCGCAGGTGGACCATGCCGCGAAGCACCCGCACGCGACCGGCGAGCGCGCCGTCGGCGAAGCAGTGCTCGACCACTGGGAACATGGCGGCCAACAGAGCCCCAGCGGCGGCATCGAAGTCGGCGGCCGCACGCACTCGGGCGAGCAAGGAGACGAGCGCATCGGACATGAGAGCTCCCGAGGTGCTGAGTATGCGACGAAGGCGGGCACCCGAGGGGGATGCACGAGAGATGCCAGGGAGGGAGAGACCGTGAACCGCCGGTCCAGGGGCGCCGGGACCCTGATTGTGCCTCGGGCCGAGAGGGCCGGACCTCCCGCTGGGAGGTGTGGCGTGCTGGCCAGCGGCGGCTGCCGCGGCCCCGGACACGGGGTCGCCGGCGCCCCGTGGCCGCCCCTGTGCCTGGCATGGAGCTTGCTCCTGGTCCCTGGGCCGGACCCTCCCCGGGCCGGCAGGAGCCGACATGGACCAGAGCCGCAAGGTCGTTCTCATCATCGCCGGACTCACGCTGGTCCTGGTGGTCGTCGCCCTGCAGGTCCTGCGAGGCATGGGCAACGGTGCCCCCACCGGCCAGGCCACGGGCGCGAGCAACAAGACGCTTCCCAATGTCCTGCTCGTCATCGCCGACGACATGGGCGTAGACAAGCTGGGGGTCTACGCCCAGGACGTCGACGGGGACTACGCGAACACGGCGACCGCGCTGCCGCTGACGCCGACCCTCGACGGGCTCGCTGCCCAGGGGGTCCGCTTCACCGATGCCTGGGCCAACCCCAGCTGTTCTCCGACCCGGGCCACCCTCTACACCGGCCTGCATGCCTTCCGTCACGGCGTCGGCACCGCCATCGGCGGCCCCATGTCCACCTCGGGGCTGGACCCCGACCTCACCACCCTGGCCGAGATCATGGGCCATGCCCGCTACGAGTCCGCTCTGTTCGGCAAGTGGCACCTGGGCGAAGGCGATGTGCCCGACACTTGGGGGACGGGCGAGGACTGGATCGACCACCTGGGGGAGACGGTCACCACGGACATCGGCCCGGCCCATCACGGCTACGACATGTTCGGAGGCAGTCTGTTCGGGGCACTGGACGTGGACGGCGGCGGCTACGAGTCCTGGACGCTCTTGACCACGGTCCACCCGGGCGTGACGCGCGTCTTGGCGGTCGAAGAGACGACCTATGCCACCAGCCAGCAGGTGGACGATGCAGCACGCTGGATCCGAAGCCGCACCCGGCCCTGGTTCGTCACCCTGGCCTTCAACGCGCCGCACAGCCCCTGGGAGGCGCCTCCCGAGGACTGCCGCTACACCACCGCGTCGCCGACCACGGACGTGACCGCCTACCAGGCGATGGTCGAGTGCATGGACATGGAGCTGGGGCGGCTCATCGACAGCATCCCCGAGCTTCGGGACACGGTGATCCTCTTCGTGGGCGACAACGGCACCGACGCCAGCCTGGCCGAGGAGGTCTTCGATGACGGAAGGGGCAAGAACACCCTCTACGAGTCCGGCGTCCGTGTCCCCTTGATCGTGGCGGATGGCTGGACCCTGAGCGGCTCGACGGGCGGGATGGGGCCGGGCCCCGGTGCCTCTGGCCGGAACCTGGCGGTGCACGATGCCGGTCGCGAGGTCGCCGATCCGGTCCATGTGGTCGATCTCTTCGCGACCATCGGGGAGCTGGCCGGGGCGGACACGTCGACCGGGGTGGACAGCACGAGCCTCGTGCCCTTGCTGCGGGACACGTCGGGCGACGTGCCGGTGTATGCCTACACCGAGCTGTACATGACGGAAGGCACGGGCTCTGCGGCCCTCCGCTACGACGCCCACAAGCTCATCGTCACAGTCGAACGCCAGGCCTCCGGGCTGTGCCGCTCGGCCTACGAGCTCTACAACGTCGTCTCGGATCGCCACGAGTGGACCGATCTGAGCGCCTCGGACCCGGACACCCTGGCCACGCTGACCGCATTGATCGACGAGCTGGCAGCGAGCGAAGAGGGGGCGTGGCTGGACGTGTCGGACTGCTGAGTCCTCGACGGACCCCAGGTCGAGGTCATACCGGGCCTCTCCCAGGAGTTCCGATGAAGTGTCGCGCCGTGATCGCCCGTGTCCGCTCTGACGGCTGGGAGGGACTCCAGGTCGGAGGCACCCCGCCGGAACCCTGGATGTTCGGCGAGCGCCTGCTGTCCAAGGTGATTCGCTACCGCGGCGACCTCGAGGGCTTCCTGGATGGCCTGTACACCTACGAGGACAAGGCCTGGCAGCGGGTCGGCGACCCCGCGGGGCTCATGGCCCCCGCTGGCTTGAAGCCCGCGGACTGGCTCTATCTGTTCGACCTGGCCGCCCGGACCCTGACCATCCACAGCGGGGACGGCGACACCTTTCTGGTCGTCCGCTTCAACGAGCGGGGTCGGGCCGACCCGATGAACATCACCCGGCCACCGGCACCCTGGGGCGGGCTCCCTGTCCACGACGCTTGGCAGCAGGCGGCGTGGCTCCCGGAGCTCGAGCGGGTCTGCAGGGACGTCCCGCCGGACGACGCCGTGGGCGACGCCCTGGCCGAGCTGCTGCCGGACGAGCCCGAGCACCGGGTGGTCTGGCCCAGGGTCCCCGACGCGGGGTACTGGCCGGTGCGCCTGGGCTCCCGGACGCTGCTCTACCCGACCCAGGCGTGGCGCCAGGAGACCGGCTGGGCCCAGCGCTCCCCCAACGTCCTGACCCTGTGGCGCCCCCCCCACCAGGAGCTCCAGGTCAGCCTGACCCCCAGCCAGCTCTGCGAAGAGGTCGGGCTGGACGAGTGGGCCTACGAGCTCATCCGCGCCACCTGGTTCGCCCGCGGCGGCAAGGGGGACCTGGCCTACGCCGACCAGCCCTTTCCCATGCGCCGCTGGAACATCGTGACCCAGGTGCGGGACCCGGAGCGGGAGCTCAAGGCCAAGGGCAAGAAGCGCAAGGCCGGTCAGGTGGAGTCCCGCCCGGTGGACTGCGCGGGCTGGCAGTGGCAGGTGCTGGACTGGCTGCGGTGGGGGCAGCTGCGAGAGGGGTGAGGGGGAATCCTTGGAGCGGGTGACTCACCCCGCTTCAGGGTCCTCACTCAGGTACGGCCTCAGCCGCCTGGACATGCGCTTGAGCCAGTTGGACTCGAAGGGGGACAGCCGGGCCCGCATGAGCATGCGCCGCAGGTAGACCTCGGAGTCCTCCCTGCGGTCCTTGCCGGGTCTGAACACGTTGGTCATGGCGAGGGTGTCCAGGATCTCGTGGGCCCGCTGGGAGGCCTCCAGCGCCGAGATGATCTGGATGGGCTGGGCGTCGGAGCCGTCGGCGCTGGGCGCGATCACGCCGGCGTGGCGAGAGAGCTGGTACATCACCACGCTGGCGGCCATCGCCACGTTCAGCGAGCCGTGGCCCCGGGTGCTGGCGATGGTGTACAGGGAGTCACAGCGTCTCTGCTCCTCGTGCGACAGCCCGGTCCGCTCGTTGCCGAAGACCAGGCCGAACCCCTCGGGGCTTCCGGTCTCACAGATGTGGTCCACCGCGTCCTGCAGCTCGCCACGGATCGGGCGTAGGGTTCCGGCCCGTCGGCTGAACCCGATGAGGCCCGAGACCTGGCCGTCCAGCTCCGCCAGATCGTCGACCACCATCGCCCGATCGAGGCAGTCCGTGTAACCGTTGGCCATGTGCAGCAACGCGTCGTCGTTCCGCCAGCCATCCGGCGGACCGACCAGGACCAGCTTCCCGAACCCGAAGTTGGCCATCGCCCGGGAGACCGACCCGATGTTGCCCGCGTGTTGCGGACGGCACAGGATGATGCTCGCGAGCGGCGGATGGGGCATGGCGGCGGATCGGTCCCGTGGTGTCCCCCCCGGCTATCCCGATGCCGACCCGGGGCGGGTGCGCCGATGAGGGACCTCCGGTCAGCCCTGGCCGGCACCAAGTGCTGGGACCTGCAGACCCAGGCGCTCTTCGAGCGACACGGCGAGGCGCTGGAGGACTGCGCCTTGCAGAACCGCGAGGAGCTGCTGGGCCTGTGCGAGTTCATCGAGGACCACGACATCCGGTCCTACCTGGAGATCGGGGTGTGGACCGGCCGCACGGTCCAGGCCCTCCAGGCGCTGTTCGGGTTCGACAAGGTGGCCGCCTGTGACCATGGGTGGGCCGCCCAGCGCGGGCTGCCGATGCACGTGCCAGCCGAGGTGGACTGGCTCCACGCGGACTCGGAGTCCGATGAATTCCTGCGCTGGCGAGAGGGGCTGGGACACATCGACCTGGTGCTCATCGACGCCAACCACAGCTACCGCGCGGTCAAGCGGGACTTCGAGATCAACCGGCGCTTCCCCCACCGCTTCCTGGCGTTTCACGACATCACGGGCTTCCACCCGGCCACGCGCGGGGTCGCGAGGCTGTGGCGGGAGCTCGAGGGGAACAAGCGCGAGATCGTGCGCCCCCACCTGGAGCTGGGCCTGGCGCACAGCACGATGGGGATCGGCATCTGGTCGGCCGCCTAGATCGGATCCTGGGAGCCGGGACTACCGGTCCGCGCCCTCGACCGAGCCGATGCTGGGTGGCTCCTCGTAGCAGGCGCCCAGCCGGTCACCCATCACGCCCGTGCCCGAGACCCCGGCCCCCACGGCCGGACTGTCTGGGCCGATGAGGCCGTCGGCGTCCAGCCCGGGGTCGACGCCGATGAGCGACCCGACGACGGTGCCCGGCAGCTCGGGTGCCGAGTCCCCCGGCGCGTCGGACGCGTAGAACAGGTTGTGGGACCAGGAGAAGGAGTCCGGGTCGGTGTCGGGCCCGATGTTGACGTCGGTCGAGACCGCGTCGCGGGCAAAGACGACGAGGTTGTTCATGACCGCGCCGCCCCCGGCCGCCAAGAAGCTGTAGTCGGCGTCGGTCACGCTCTCCTGGAGGATGCGGAAGAGCCACTTGTCCGGGTCGACCAGGGTGTTGTGGGTCGCGCTGCAGTCGACGCAGCCGACGAAGGCGAGCGACGCTTCGCTGCCCTCGATCCAGTTGCCGACGGCCCGCAGGTCCCGGGCCTCGAAGTTCTCGCCCTCTGGATCCAGGGGGGGGCGGAAGAACTCGGTGCCGGTGGACCCGCCCAGGTTGAAGCCCCGTGCGCCGGCGTCGACCAGGCGGTTCCAAAGCAGCAGGACGTCGTCGGTGCCGCCCTTGGCCTGGACCGCGTTGCCGCTGGTGCGGGTGAAGTGGTTGCGGGCGATGACGCCCCGGTGGCACCCGACCATGTCCACGCCGCTGCCCGAGCTGCCCCCGCCGCAGTCGGCGAAGGACGAGTCGAGCACGTGGAAGT
>CAZFLE010000151.1:0-17140 GCA_964519895.1 uncultured Enterobacterales bacterium
TGTCGGTGTCGGTGTCGGTGTCGGTGTCGGTGTCGGTGTCGGTGTCGGCGTCGGTCACCCCGCTGTCACCGGTGGTGGTGTCGTCGCCACAGGCGGTCAGGGCAAACCAGGGCAGGCCGGTCAACAGATACGCAGTCAGCATGGGGATCCTCCAGAGCCACGCCCCTTATCCCTTGTGGCTCTGTGGTGACAGCCCCTCCCTCCCAAGCCGGGCCTCCGTTAGTGACGCCAGATGCTGTCACTCCTGCTCACCCTGGGCCTGGGCCACGCCGCCGATGCCGACGTGGGGGGGTACGTCCGGGTCATGACGCGGCCCGACTTCCAGGGGGGCGACGGCAAGCTCGGCTACTGGAACCTCTACGGTCGCCTGCTCAACGAAGGGCCCTGGGTGGCGCTGCAGCTGAACCTGGACCTGCTGGTGCCCGACCCGGGCACCGACGCGGTCTGGTCCCGGGTGGTCGCCAAGCTCGAGGGGGGCTCCGTGTGGGCCACCGACGACGGCAACGGCGTGCTGGGCGACTACCGCCTGAGCCAGCTCTATGTCGAGGCTGGCAACGTGCTGCTGCCCGACGTGACCTGGCAGGTCGGCACCCTGTGGCAGTCCTTTGGTGACCTGGGCCTGTACGACATGCGGCCGGCCCAGATCTTCTTCGACACGGTGGGGCTGTCCGGACGCTACCGCACGGACCGGGCGGAGCTCCTGCTCGGCTTCGGCGACAGCGGCTACCGCCTCAAGGGCGCCGAGTACAACACCGTCTTCACCCCGGGCGGCACGGCGCGGGTGCGGCTGGGCAGCCACGCCGAGCTCGGTGTCGGCGGCGAAGCCTTCTTCGAGCCCCAGGTGACCGGCAACCGCTACGCCCCGCACTCCACACCGGACCTGGCCTACGAGGACTTCCTGCGCGGCGAGATGGTGCAGGCGTGGCTCCAGGACCACCCGGGCCAGGCGATCAACTTCCCCGACCCCCAGCCCACGTCCGCCGCGTCCTACAAGGCCATCGCCTACGCCGGCTTCGGCGGTCTGGGGCCGCTGGTGTGGAACAACCTGTTCGCCAGCTTCCGACGCCTCCACCCCGACAACACGGTCACCGAGACCGTCGACGGGGTGGACTACACCCTCTACGTGACCGACCTGACCGACCAGCGCTACGAGCTGCTCGTGGGCGACGAGCTCCAGCTCCGCCTGGTTCCCGGGCGCCTCGACGTGGTCTGGGCCGGCCTGTTCGGGCGCCACTGGGACCTGGACAACACCCTGGCGCCCAGCGACCACAACCGCTGGTACGCCAGCACGGTGCTGCGGCTCCAGGGCTACGTGAGCGACACGGTGCACCTGCTGGCCGAGACCAGCGTCGCCAACGAGGTCTCCACCCAGGGCAATGCCTACCGGCTCCACGTGGACTCGATCTTCACCTCGACGGACGGCGTCAGCGACACCCGGGGTCTGGAGTACGGCGACAGCGACACCCGCACGACCTGGCAGGCCAAGGCCGGGCTCGTGCTGAACCCGCTGGGCCCCGGGGTCTACGTCCGGCCGAGCCTGCGCCTGCTCTATGGCCTGCAGTACTCCACCCAGAACAACGCCTTCGGGAACAGCTTCGTGGAGACCCTGGATCAGTACAACGAGTTCGGCAACGTGGAGCGCCACTGGCACCACGTGCTGGCCCTGGAAGCCGAGGCCTGGTTCTGATGCGCTGGCTGATGCCCTTGCTGCTGGTGGGCTGTGCGCCCAAGGCGCCGCCGCTCCAGGCGACGAGCCCGTTGCCCACCGTGGTGGCGACTGCAGCGGCGAGCACGGACTCCCGCGCAATCACCGCCGGGCCGGTCGCCCTCTCGGACGCCCTGGTCGAGACCCTGGCGGCCCGCAACCTGACCCCCGCCCTGGTAGACGCCGCCGGCTACGCCGACGCCTTTGCCGGTCAGCGCACCACCGCTCCCCGCCTGCGGCACCTGGTCACCCAGGCCGACGGCGCCGCGCTCCTGGTGCTCTGTGAAGCCACCCCGCGCTTCGACTCTCAGCTCAACGGTCGCTTCCGCTGGGTCGTCGCCGTCACCCTGTCGGTGTCCCCGACCCAGGATCTGGACCTGGTGTCCACTGAGACCTTCGACGTGCCGGTGTTCCTGAGCTTCCACCACGAGCGCGAGCCCGAGGCTCTGGCCGCCGCCGCGCCCATCGTGCAGCGCCACCTCTCCCGACTGCTGGACGGCGTGCTGGGCGGCCTGTGATCGCGCTGGCCGCGCTCGTCGCCTGCACCGGGGCCCAAGCCCCTCCCCCACCTGCGCTCCCCCAGGTCCCCCCCGACGCCCCCGAAGTCCTGTACTTCGTGTTCGTCGACCGCTTCGCCAACGGGGACCGCAGCAACGACGGCGACGCCGACCCCAGCGACCCCCAGGCCTGGCACGGGGGAGACCTGGCCGGGGTGCGAGAGCGCCTGGACCACCTCCAAGGGCTGGGCGTGACCCGGCTGTGGCTCTCGCCGGTGTTCGCGTCGCGGCAAGAGGACTTTCACGGGTGGGGCGCCTTCCATGGCTACTGGGTGACCGACCCCGACAGCGTCGAGCCACGGTTCGGAACCGAGTCCGAGCTGCGGGGCCTGGCCGACGACCTGCACGCCCGAGGCATGAAGCTCGATCTGGACGTGGTCTGGAACCACGTGGCGTGGGAGTCCCCGCTCCGCACGAAACACCCCGACTGGTTCCACCCGGACACGGCCATCCAAGACTGGGAGGATCCGGTGCAGCGCACCACGGGCTGGGTGCACGGCCTGCCGGACCTGGCCCAGGAGCAAGCCCCGGTCGCCGACTGGCTGATCGCCAGCAGTCTGGGCTGGCTGGAGCGGGTCCAGCCCGACGGCTACCGCATCGACGCCGTGCGCCACATGCCCGGGGACTTCGTGGCCCAGGCCGGCGAAGCGTTGCACCAGGCCGCCGGCGACGACTTCCGGCTGCTGGGAGAGTCCTTCACCGGGGACCCCTGGCTCTTGGCCGAGTCCCGCCGCGAGGCCGCGCTGGACGCGGTCTTCGACTTCCCCTTGCGCTACGCCCTGGTCGACGCCTTCTGTCACGGCCGCTCCCTGGGCCGGGTCGCGGCGATCCTGTCCCTGGACCGCTACCACGACGACCCCGGGTCCTCCCTTGTGACGTTCCTGGACAACCACGACCTGCCCCGGGTGACCCATGAGTGTGGCGGCGACCTGGCCAAGGTCCGGGCAGCGCTCGACGCCCAGTTCGCCCTGCGTGGCGTGCCGATGATCAGCTACGGCACAGAGGCTGCGCTCGCAGGGGGCGAGGAGCCGGCCAACCGCGCCGACATGCCCTGGGACCAGCCCCTGCCGCTCCAGGCCGATCTGCAGCGCCTCACCCGCCGCCGCGCAGAGCACCCGGCCTTGGCGCGAGGCAACCTGACCGTGCTGTCGTCCAGCGACGACCGGCTTGTGCTGCGCCGGGAGACCCGAGACGAGGCCTTGAACCTGGTGATCACCCGCGACGGCGTCACCCTGATGCCCGCCACCGGACACCCCTGGGTGCCTGACCTGCGCGATGTGGTCGTGACCATCGCCGATGCACCGCCAGGGGCGAGCCTGGCCCTGGTCGGGACCGGCCCGGACCTGGGCAACTGGGACCCGGCCCAGGCCCATCGGGTCGGCCCAGACGGCACCGCGCGCTTCGAAGCCGTGCTGGGCGACGTGCTCGAGTACAAGCTCATCGCCACCGGCGCCGACGCGGTCGCCTGGGAGCCCGGCGAGAACCGCTACACCCAGGTGCGCTACGGCGAGGGCCCGCTGACCCTGGCGCTCACCTGGGGAGACCGCGCCCCTACCCTTGACGTGCCATGACCGTGCGGGCCCAGGCCGGGATCGCCCGGCTGCTGAGCACCATGCGCTTGGGCCCGATGCGGGCGACGATCATCTGCAGCTGGACCGACATGCCGTCCGGCAAGCGAGCCACCAGCTGGACGATGTCCAAGGCCGAGAGATCTTCGATGGCCGCCAGGACCAGTCGCATGCCCTCCCCGTCGGTCCGGGTCGACGCCCGCAGGTTGTCCCAGTCCGAGAATGCAGCCAGCAGTGAGGGGATCTCGCCGTCGCTGAACAGCGGGCGCACCAGCAGGGCCTCGGGCACGATCTGATCCGGAGCCTGGCGGTCGAAGCGGCGGAGGCCGCCGTTCGCCCCCTCGGCGTCGCGCGTCAGGCGCCGCACCTCTTCGGCCACCGGGTTCGCAGCATGCTCGCGAAAGTGCTTCCGACGCTGGAAGGGCACCGTGCTCTGGTCGCTGGGCCAGGCGAGCTCCAGCGCCACCTCGCGCCGACGCCCCCCCTGGCTCCGCTTCGGCGCCGCCGGGTTCAGGTCGCGGAGGGCCCGGTCGAGCACCAGCGCCTGGTCCGGCAGCGGCACGTCGTAGGCGCACTCGTAGAGCCGACCCAGGCGGTAGGGGTTGTCATTGCCGCCGTGGTCGTCGGTGATCTCCACCTCCAGCCGGATCGGACTCGCCTGGTCGGGCAGCGCCAGGCGGACCTGGAGCGTGCCCAGGTCGGCCACGGGCTCCTGGGTCAGCAGGTACAGGGCGTCCCGGTCCATCCACATGACCGTGCCTTGGGTCGCGCCGTAGTCACAGTCGATCGTGGCGCAGAGCGGCTGGCGCATGCGACGGACGAGGTGGCCGGTGGTTCCGCTCACGATCACTCCCGGGACGAGCTTCCCGGGGATCGGATCCACGACCCAGACCATGAGTGTTGCCCCTGCTCAGCGGGCCCAGGCCAGGTGCTCCGCCCACCCGTCCTCGCCATAGAGCTGTCGTGCCCACGGGGCCCGGTCGTCCTGGATCTGGACGCCCAGCCCGTCGGCGAGACGGTTCATGTAGGCGAAGCAGGCCACCACGTGCACCGTGTCGTGGGCCAGCCGCTCGGACAGGCCCGCGTCCAGGAGCGCCGCGAGATCCTCGCGGCCAGAGGCCCCGGGCGCCAGGGTCAGCCGGATCACGAACCGCAGCAAGGCACGGTCGCGGTCCGTCAGGTCCAGGTCCTCCAGGGCCCGCATCACGTGGTCCGGCCCCACAGACCGGGGCAGCCCGTCTGCCTGCCGTACGGCCGTGTGCAGCCTCTGGACCAGAGCCACGACCTGGTCCTCGGGCTCGCCACCCTGGTCACGCAGGAACCCCGCGTGGGACACCGTTCAGTAGAAGCACTCGTTCAGCGCTGAGACCGCTGTGGCGATGAGCTCCTCGTCCCGGCGCCCGAGCTCGGAGCCGCCAAAGCTGACCGCCATGTTGAGCTGGAGCACCGCCCGCAGGGCCTTGGGGCTCGGCTTCATCACCGCGACGACCGCGGGCACGGGGCGGCCCTGGTCCCGGTAGGCCCGGGTGGCGCGGGCCAGCTGGGGGGTGTCCATGTCTCCAGGGAGGGTGATCCAGGCCATCGGGGGCTCCTCAGGGTGCTTCGGCCACGACGCGGCGGTTGGGGGTCAGCGCGGTCAGCTCGGAGACGCGGCCGTCGAGGAGCGTGACCGTCAGCCGCTCCACTTCTTCGGCGGTGCCGAGCCCAAACCACGCCACCGGTGGACCGGCGGCGCCGTAGGCCGACGCGGTGGTGGTCCAGCCGGTCTGGACCCCGGTGGCGGTCTCGACTTCGACCCGGGCGTGGGGCGGCGCCTCGACGGCCAGCCAGCTCGCTTCGGTGCAGCCATCGGACAGGTAGAGCGACGGGCGCTCGACGACCTGGGAGACGAGCAGGTCCTGGATCCCGTCTCCGTTGTGGTCCGCAGCGACCGCCGAGCGCCACGAACCCAGCGCCGTCAGCCCGCGGCTCTCGCCCACGTCGGTGAAGCCCTCGCCGTCTCCGGCCAGGAGCGTCAGCGGCAGGTCTTCGACCGGGAGGGCGTCGTCGGTCGGGTCGAACCACATGTCTCCCTGGGCGACCAAGAGATCGGCGTGGCCGTCGTTGTCGTGGTCCAGGATCAGGGCCCCCCACGGCATCCGCCAGCTCTCATCGATCACGCCGACGTCGCGGGTCGCGGTCGTGTCCACGTAGGACCCGTCGGGCTGGGACTCCAGGAGCACATTTCCACCGGTCGCGGCCACGTAGAGGTCGGGCAAGCCGTCGCCGCTCACGTCGCCGATGTCCAGGCCCATGCCGGACACCGTGATGCCGCAGCCGCAGTCCGCCGAGCGGTCCTCCAGTCCTCCGTCCTGTTGGGCCAGCAACACGTTGGCACCGTGGAGGTGGCCCATGTCCTCGACCACGTACAGGTCCAGGTCGCCGTCCTGTTGCCAGTCGAACCACGCCGCATCGAAGCCCGCACGCCCGGCCAGCTCCAGGCCGATGGCATCGGTGTCGACGGCGAAGCTGCCGCTCCCGTCCCCCCGCAGCAGGAAGTCCGCCCTGGCCTCGTCCGGTGCATCGCCCTGGCCGGTGTTGACCACCGCGTACAGGTCCACCAGACCATCGCCGTCCACGTCGCCCGCGCTGAGCTCCTTGACCACGGTGCCCTCCAGAGTCGTCGCCTCGGGAAGCTCCGGCAGCGTGCCTTCGACGAACCCGCCGTCCTGGGCCAACAACAGCGAGGGCGTCTCGCCGCCGAACATCAGGTCCAGCCGACCATCGCCATCCACGTCGGCTGTCGTGGCCAGCCAGGGTCCGAAGCCCGGCAGTGCCTCGCGGGTGAAGCCCTCCTGGGATCGTCGGTAGAGCCAAGGCACGTCGTCGGTGAAGCCGACCACCACGTCCAGATCGCCGTCGTCGTCCACGTCGAACACAGCCAGACTCCCGCCCTCGCCGTGCACACCGTCGGGGTTCGGGCTCCCCTCCAGGCCCCAGTCGGCGCCCACGTCGGTCCAGCTGGGCACCGCCACCGGATCCTGACAGACCCTGACCTGGCCCGGTGTGAGCACAAAGTCGGCCCGCAGGGGAATGCCCCCGCTGTCGTCGGCGGTTCCGTCCGTACAGGCCAGCAGCATGAGGGCGACCACAGGCACAAGCTTAGCCGGCAGGCTCTGCGGCAGGGCCACCTGGACCGATGGGAAGGTCAGGAGTGTCCTTGACGATGGGTGCGAACGACCCTAAACTGCTAACGCAACCTCACGCAACCCTTCGGGGAGAGGACATCACCATGTCGATCTCGGCGTCCTTCCTGCGGGACCACGGGATTCAGCTGGGTCAGGGAGAGCTGGAGCGTCTGTTCAAGGACGCCGTGCAGCGGTTCTCTCTGCGCACCCGAGCCGAGACCTCGGAGCTGGACGAGCATGAACTCGCGGCCTTGTCCCGGGGTGGGCTGGGCCAGGTCGTTGACTTCACCGACCAGGACACGCCCGATCCCCTGGGCCAGGGGGCCGCGGAATACGCGGCCCTGGTCGCCACCGCGCTGCCCGCCGCCCAGGCCGCCCGGGTGTTGGGGGTCGACGCGAGCCGGGTGCGCCAGCGCCTGGGTTCCGAGCCGCGCACGCTGTATGGGATCAAGCACCGACGCAGCTGGCGCCTGCCGCGGTTCCAGTTCGACGACAGCGGCGCCGGGCTGGTGCCGGGAATGGAGCTGGTCCTGCCCCACCTGGACGCCGCGCTGCACCCGCTCAGCGTGGTCCTGTGGTTCACCATGCCTTGTCCCGACCTCGTACCCCCCGACAGCGAAGACCCCCTGAGTCCGCGAGACTGGCTGCGGTTGGGCTACCCCCCCGCCGCGGTCGCGGTGCTGGCGGCCGATCTCTGAGCCCCAGACCGGCGCTGGAACGCCAGCACCGTCCTCGCGGGTTCTACACTCCATCAGCCCGGTCCTGCCTCCGGCGTCGCGTCCTGACCAGCTCTTCCGAAGAGCTGACCTCCGCCGAGATCTCGACCTGTGCCCAAGCTGCCCGCCCCACCCTCCCTCGCGGCCCTCCGCGCTTCTCAGCCTGAGCTGCGGGTCCTGCCCGTGGGCTTCGAGCTGTGGCGCGTGCACTTCGCCGGTGGCCACCGACGGACCACCTGGGACACCTTCCGGCACTACGGTCCCGTCACGTCGTCGCGCTTCGACCCGCACCTGCCGCCACCTCGGATCCAGGACCGGGGGGTGCTCTACGCCGCCGACCAGATCCCCACCTGCCTGGCCGAGGTCTTCCAGGTCACCCGGGTCATCGATCGGGTGCTGCGGGAGCCCTGGCTGACCGGCTTCCGGCTGGCACGCCCCGTGATGGTGCTGGACTGCACCGGCGCCTGGCCCACCCGGGCCGGGGCCTCGATGAACCTGAACTCCGGTCCGCGCAACCGGGCTCGGGCCTGGGCCCGCGCCATCTACCAGGCCATGCCCGAGGTCGAGGGCCTGTACTACGCCTCGTCGATGCACAGCAACCAGCCCTGCGTCACACTGTTCGAGCGCGCACTGGACGCCGTCCCAAGCAAGCCGACCTTTCATCGGCCCCTGGCCCACCCGGCGCTGACGGACAGGCTGCGCACGGCCGCCGCCCAGCTCGGCTACCGGATCGTCTGAGCCCTGGAGTCCGCGGACTCTCACTTCATGTCACCAGGCGCCCTTGTGATTCGTACCGCCTTCGGAGCGTGGGGGTTTTCCCCTCACCGAGAGGGTCTCGCCGGGCAGGCGGCACTATCGCCGGAGTCTTGGAGTGACAGACCTGTGTGTGATGGGGTGGGCCGCTGCCTTCTTGCTGGCGGTGTTCGCGCTGGTCACGACCGCCGCACTCGGCGTCTTCGCCTGCAACCGCCACGAGCGCCAGCGCACTCTGGCGCTGTCCGCCCGCGACGCCGAGCACCGCCTCGAACGGGCCCTGGCCGTCAGCGAAGGGCAGCGCTCCACCTTGACAGCGCTGCTGGCCCAGGAGCGCCACGCGGCACTGGGCACGCTCACCGCAGGGCTGACCCACGAGCTCAACAACGCGCTGAGCGCGCTGATCTCGAACCTGGAATTCGTGCAGGAAGACGACGAGGCCTTGGCAGACGCCACCCAGGCCGCCGAGCTGCTCAAGAACATGCTCCAGGACCTCAGCGGCGCCGCTCGCCCAATCGCACCACAGTCCGGCTGCGACGCGGCCCATGCCGTACAAGTCGCCCTGCGGCTGGGGCGGGCCAACTGGCCCCGGAACCTGGCGGTGCACTGCCGCATCTCGGAGCGCCTGCCACCGGTGGTCGCCGCCACGTCGGTCCTGGTCGCCACGATCGTACACCTGGTCCAGAATGCGGTTGACGCCTCCCGTGAAGGCAGCGCCATCCAGGTCCACGTGGACCTTGCCGGCGCGGGCGTTCGGGTCCGGATCGATGATGGCGGGGATGGCATCCCCACCGATGACATGGGCCTGGTCTTCGAGCCCTTCTTCTCCACCCGGGAAGGCCGGCTGGGCCTGGGGCTGCCCTATTGTCGCCAAGCCGCCGAGGAGCTCGGGGGATCCCTGACCCTCATGCCCTCGGAGCGGGGGGGCACCCTGGCCCAGCTGACCCTGCCCACGGCATCCCCGGGTGCTCTACACTGACCCTTCGGACCGAGGAGAACCCATGGATCCGATGCTGCTCTTCAGCGCCTTGGAACTGCCTTTTCTGCTGGTGACGGTGATCTACTCATTCCGCGTGGCGCGGGCGATGCGTGGCGGGGCCTTCGGGGCCGGCATGCGGCTGGTGGCCTGGGGCTTCCTCGTCATGGCTGTCGGCCACCTCCACATGCAGTACCAACACCTCACGGGCACCCACCTGTTCAAGTCCCTGCTCGGAGAGACCGGGGGCCAGGCCGCCTGGTTCGCCGCCCTGATCACCACCTGGGGGCTGACGGCCTTTGGCTTCTTCGCCGTGGAGCGTGCCGCTCGGGGCAAGGGCTGATGTCCCTCTGGCGCCGGTTCTTTCCTCGGAGACCGAGGGCCCGCGGCCCCGGCGCCCACGAACCCGCCCAGTTCCTGCTCGCCCTGGCCGCCGAGGTCTCGGTGCCCAAGCACGCAGCCCAGATCCTCGACGGGCTCGAGCGTCTGGCCCAGGAGCCCCTCCACGGGCAGCGCCGGCGCTTCGCCGCCTGCTACACCCGCCTGGTCCGGTACATGGTCCACGGCGACCCCGCTGGCCGGTTCACCGCGGAGTCTTTCCGTCAGCTCGCCCAGGGGCGCTGGAAGGGGGACTCCGAGCTGGCGGTGGTGTTTCTGTCCAGAGAGGCCCAGGAGGCCGCGCTGCGCGTCCGGCTGCTGGACGCCGTCAAGGCCCAGGCACACCGCCTGATCGGGCAGGCCGCGGCCCAGCTGCCGAGTCCGACCGAGCATCCCACGGCCAGCGAGGGCCTGGCCCTCTACGACGCCGTCGGCCGGCTCATGGGCAACGACGCAGCAGGCACCCTGTTCCGCGAAGCCCTGGCCGAGCTCACCGCGGCCTGTCAGTCCCTCGAGGGCTACCCGGCCGTGCTGACCCTGGTGCCGGCGCACCTGCTCGGCGACGCCGAGCTCGGCGTGATGACCCTGGCCCAGGCCCGCGAAGCCCTCCAGGGGCGCAACCGGGAGCTGGCAGCCGCCCGCAGCAGGCTCGCAGCAGTCCTGGAGGCCACCAGCGAGGGCATCCTGGTCGGCACCTGCGAAGGCCTGATCCAGCGCGCCAATTCATCGGCGGAGGCCATCTGGGGCGTGGCCAGCGGCGAGCTCACCGGGCGCTCGATCACCACGATGGTCGACGATCCCCAGCGTGTCTTCGCCAGCAAGGACTCGGGAACCGCCGTCGAGGTCAGTGGCCTGCGTGGGTCCGGCTCCTTTCCCCTGGAGCTCCACCTGCGCAGCATGGCGCTGGAGGGACAGGACCTGTGTGTGGCGGCGGTGCGGGACCTGGGGCCGACCCAGGCGCTCCAGGCGCGGCTGGCCATCGCCGATCGCATGGCATCGCTGGGCACCATGGCCGCGGGTGTCGCCCACGAGATCAACAACCCCCTCTCCGCGCTGTCCGCAAACCTGCACTTCCTTCGGGACGAGCTCGACGGGTCCACCCTTGGGCTCGACGAGGCCCTCCAAGACGCCCAGGAGGCCTGCAACCAGGTCCGCACGATCGTGACCGACCTGCGCACCCTGTCTCGCAACAGCCCTCAGCTCCAAGCCGCGGTCCCACTGGCCGAGCTGGTGGATCGCACCCTGCGCCTCGCGGACAACGAGATCCGCCACAGGGCTGTCCTGGTGCGAGAGGACCGAGCTGCCCCGCCCGCCGCCGCCGACCCGGTGCGCTTGTCCCAGGTGGTCCTGAACCTGGTCATCAACGCCGCCCAGGCGCTGCCGATCGGCCGTCGTGAGGACCACCGGATCACCATCACGACCGGCCCGGCCGAGTCCCCGGACCACGTGATGATCCAGGTCTCGGACACCGGCTCGGGGGTACCTCAGGCGATCCGGGCGCGCGTCTTCGACCCGTTCTTCACCACCAAGGAACACGGCGAGGGGACCGGCCTGGGTCTGGCCATCTGTCACGGCCTGGTCACCACGATGGGCGGCACCATCCGCCTGGTCGACGGGCCCGACGGCGGCGCCTGCTTCCGGGTCCAGCTGCCGGTCTGGGACCACCAGGAGCGCGCACCATCCGGCACCAGCGGGAGGTCCTCGGACACCCGCCTGAGCATCCTCGTCATCGACGACGAGCCCCTGGTGCTGCGCGGCATGGGCCGGCTCCTGCGGCGGCACGACGTCACCCTGTGCGCCAACGCCAGGGACGCCCTGGCCCGGCTCAACGACGGCGAGCGCTATGACTGGGTCCTGTGCGACGTGATGATGCCCGACCTGTCCGGGCAGGACCTGCTCCTGCGCCTGCAGCGGGACCGCCCACAGACCGCTGAGCGGTTGATCTTCATGACCGGCGGGGTCTTCACCGCCGAGCTCGAGACCTTCCTCGAGCAGTCCCGCCTGCCCGTGCTCCAGAAGCCTGTCGACCGTCGCAAGCTCGCGGCGGTGCTCGCCCGGGTGTCCTGACTCCCCGGGCTCAGCGGCCGCTGACCAACGCCTCGCACCGCGCACGGAGCGCTCGGACCTCGTCTTCGGTCGCTGGCGACACCAGGATCCGGCTGCTCCGGGCCGGCAGGTCGAACTCCAACAGGTCGCCGTCCGACGCGATGGCGCCGCCGGTGACCAGCTCGACGAATTCGGTCCCCGGCTTGAGCCCGGCCCACTCGATGCTGTTGCGCAGGAACAGGTCCTCGTCGGACCGGTTCAGGGCGACCAGGACCTGGTCTCCCTGGCCGTCGATTCGGGTCCACGCCAGCAGATCGGACTGGTAGAACCCCGCGAGCGGGTCGTACCCCATCCAGATCCGGCGGGAGCCGGTCGACAACGCCGGCCACATCGACCGGGCGTTGGCGAGCACACAGGTGTGCACCAGGGTGTCGGCCTCGCGTTCGCTGAGCGCCCCGGGGAAGCGCATCATCTGCCGGTTGTCCGGGTCGTGGTAGCCGGGCTGCCCATACTCGTCGCCGTAGTAGACCAGCGGCAGGCCCTCGCGGGTCAACAGCCAGGTCCAGGCCAGCCGCAGCCGCTCGTAAGGCTCGTCCCAGTCGGGCCCGGCGTCGTCGACCCGCAGCCCGCCGTCTGGGCACAGACCGTCGCCGTACAGGCTGGAGACCGCCCCCTCGGCGTGGGCGATGAAGCGCTCGACGTCGTGGTTGCCCAGGAACGTGCTCATGGTCGCCGGGTAGAAGTCGACCTCGCTGTAGGTCGCGGACTCCTCGAGCTCCCAGATCTCGCCCTCGTTCCGCCCCAGCCGGCTCAGGATGTCGAAGTAGAGCGGAAAGTCGAACTGGGCGTCGAGCTCGGCGTCGTTCACGTAGTCGGCGATCAGGGACCGGTCCGTGGTGAAGGTCTCGCCCACCGTGTAGAAGTCCTCGTCGCCGCCGGCGTCCCGGTGCTCGACCTCGGACCGGATGCGCGCCTGCAGGTTCGTGTAGACGCTGTGGGGCATGTGCTTGACGGCGTCGACTCGGTAGCCATCGAGCCCCCACTCCTTCAGGAAGTCCATGGCCTCGTCGACGCCTGCCACCAGAGGCTCCACGTCGTAGTAGCGCAGGTCGGGTAGGAAGGGGTCGAACCAACAGGTCTCGGGCCGCTGATCCCAGTTGCTGACCCCATCGCCGTCTTCGTCCTCGGAGCAGATGTAGGCGTCATTGAACCACTCGGGGTGGCTGCTCCACCAGGGGTGGTCGGTGTGCACGTGGTTGCCGACCCAGTCGGTCAGCACGCGCAGGCCACGGGCATGGGCCTGGTCGATGAGCTCCCGAAAGGCGGCTTCGTCGCCAAAGTGCTCTTCGAGGCCGCTGCTGCTGGACGGCCAGTAGCCGTGGAAGCCGCTGAAGTCCTCGCCGCACTTCTCGCCCCACACGCCCGTGGGGTTGTCCTGGGGGGCGGTGATCCAGATCGCGGTGACCCCCAGGTCCACCAGGTAGTCGAGCCGGTCGGTCAGGCCCGCCCAGTCGCCGCCCAGGTAGTCGGTGATCGCCCAGCTGGTGCCTTCGCTGGCGTCGTTGTCGGGATCGCCGTTGTCGAAGCGGTCGACGAAGGCGTAGTACAGCACCCCGCTCTCCCAGGACCGATCGTCGGTCCAGAACGGCAGGTACAAGGGCTCGACAGAGAAACCGTCGGTGTCCGTGGCGGTGACCCGCAGGGTGTGGCGCCCCTCGCTCAGGCCTTCGAGCACCAGGACCTCGCCGCTGTCCAGATCGTGTTCCACGGCCTCACCGTCCAAGGTGATGGCCGCGTCTGCGAGCGCACCGCCCCCGACACCGGGGGCCCAGTCCAGGGAGACGGTCAGGGCGCCGCCGTCCCGGTCGATGTCCACGTCGGTGGCCGTGACCGTCGGCCGACGGCAGTCGGGCACGGTCGCCAGCGAGTTGCAGCTGTCGCCGCCCACCGGGCAGCTCCCGTCGTGGGGTGTGCCTTCGTCGCACTGGAATTGGGCCTGGCCGGGGTCGCAGGCCCAGCCATCGGTGTCCTCGACGACCTTGTAGGGGTAGGCGCCCGGGGCCAGCTCCAGGGTGACCTGCCAGGTGTCCGAGTCGACCAGGCTCATCGGGTTCGCGGCGGTGTCCCAGCCGTTGAACACGCCCGCCAGGGCAACGCTGGCTGGCCCGGTGCGGCCGTCGTAGGAAAAGGTCACCGGGCAGAGCAAGTCGTCGGGCACCGTGGGCTCGGTCGTGTCCACGTCGCCCACCGCCACGCTCAGCGTCAGGCTCGACACGTCGCAGTCCCCCGTCGCGGTGAGTGCTGCGCTCCCCAGTCCTTCCCAGCCCGGCTCGGGCACCAGGCGCAGCAGGTCTCCGCTGATCACCGCGTCCAGGTGGTCGCTCCCAGAGGCCGCGAGGTCCTGGGCCGGCACGCCTGGCGCGAGCGCCTCCAGCGCCAGCTCCAGGGTCACCCCCGGATCTGTGGCCAGGGCCCCTGGGTCCACCAGCTCCGGCGCCTCGACGCCCCGACAGCACCCGGCCAGCACAGCCAACAGCCACATCTCGCTCTCCCTCTGGCGCCCGTCCCGACCGCACAGTAACGAGCAGTGTGCCCCGCACCTTGACCTTCTGCGAAGACGGCCTGCGCCGCCTGGGTCGCGGCCTGCCCCAGGCCCTGACAGACGCCGGACACGCCGTGCGCACCGAAGAGTGCTTCGACCGCTGCGAGCAGTGCGAGGTGCGACTGCTGGTGCGCATCGACAGCTACTTCGCCGCGTTCACCACACCCCAAGAGCTGCTCGCGGCCCTGGGCGAGCTGGATCGATGAAGACGCCGAACTGGCGCGCCCTCGGCGCGGTCTTGATGCTGCTCGGCGTCGCGGCCGGCGCTTTCGGGGCCCACGGCCTGCGCGACGCGGTCGCGCCGGAGCTCCTGTCGGCCTGGAAGACCGGGGCGCACTACCACCTGATCCACGCCCTCGCCCTGATCGTGATCGGCTCCTGGACCCGGACGCCCACGGTCGCCGCCTGGCTGCTGCTGGTCGGAATCGTCCTGTTCTCCGGCTCGCTCTACGCCATGACACTGACCGGCATTCGCGGGCTGGGGGCCATCACCCCGCTCGGCGGGCTGAGCTTCATGGCGGGATGGGCAGCCCTGGCCGTGGCGGCCACAAAGTACCCCGACCCACCCGGGCAGTAGGGCCGCCCGCGATCCGGCCGATCAGCGCCCCGTCGCGTCTCCGGTCTGCAGCCGCGGCAACAGCGCCCGGCTCACGGTGTACGCCATCAGGTCATAGCCTTCGGCGTCGGGGTGGCCCTCGTCGAAGAACAGCGCCTCGACCACCGTCGGCTGGGCCTCGAACAGGTCAAAGACGGCCTGGGGCAGGCGCTCGCCGGCGGCGGGCGCCGACAGCCACTCGCCACCTGTCTCCTGATCGGTGACGACCAGCTCACCATCGCGCAGCCGCAGGACCTCGCCCCGCCCTCGCTGGGAGGACCGGAAGGTCGGGGTCAGCTCCAACACCGGGACCTGGGAGGAGAGCAGAGCCGGGGCCAAGGCCTGGTGCTCCTGCTGCCACACCCGGCCGCCGTGCAGGTCGAAGGTGGAGATCGGGGGCAGCACCACCATCACCCTGGCGCCACTGCTGCGGGCGCACCGACGGACAGCGTCGACGTAGAGGTTGTGGGGCCGAGGGTCGTTGAAGCCCGGTCGCCGTGTCCACAGGATCCAGTCGGGCTGCAGCGCCGCGGCCTTGGCTTCGCACCAGGCGAGCATGCCTTCGGGACGACTGGCCGGCACGCCTGCGTTCAGGACCTCGGCCTGGACACCGGCCTGGGCCAGGTGGACCTGGAGCCGTGTCGGGTAGGCCTCGGCCTCGTCGACCCCCCACCCATGGGTGACCGAGTCCCCCAAGGCGATGAGGCGGATGACGCCAGCTTGCTTGGGGCCCACAGGGCCCCCGCGCAGCCGGTCGGAATTGGTGGTCACCGTGAACGCGCGGGTCCGCTCGATCGTGCTCGAGAAGCCCTTCCAGTCGTCTCGAACCTCCTCCTTGGAGTGCGGCCTGTCGGGCACGAGGACCCGGGCGTCGTTCAGGTCCGCCTTGAGCCAGTGGGCAGCACCGATCTCGCCCCAGTGCTCGACGATGACGTCCGAGCTCCGAGATCTCTCACCGCTGCATCCAGCCAGCGCGATGGCCACGAGGACAACGAGGAAGGAAGGGCGGTCGGACTTTCCAGTCGCGGTCACGGGGCCTCCATGCCCACTCACGGAGGCCGATGCCTGTGGCCAGCCTTGGTTTCAGGATCCCACTCGAGGGGGGTACCGTCCGGCCCCGGGCCCTGACAGATGTCAGACCCGCAGTGGGTGCCGAGGGGTGATCGGACCGAGGCGCGAGACCACCTGATCCATGCCCTCGCCCTGATCGCCCTGGACTCCTGGCCCAGGACAGCGCCGGCTCCCGCGTGGCTGCGACCGGTCGACATCGTCCCCTTCCCCTGCTCCCTCTACGCCATGAAGGCCACGGGGTTTCGAAGGCTCAGCGCCATCCCCTCGCTCGGGGGGCTGAGCTTCATGGCAGGATGGGCCGCCCTCGCCGTGGCGGCCACGAAGGACCCCGGCCAACCCGGGCAATAGAGCCCCCTGGAATCCGTAGGAAGCGCACCCATGATCTTCGCGGCCTACCTCGCAGCAACCGGCTTCGGCGTCGTGCTCATCGGCGCGGCGATGTTGTTCGGCGACCACGAGAAGGACTTCGACCTCGACAAGGACATCGACTTCGACAAGGACTTCGACCTGGACGTCGATGTCGACGTCGACGTCGACGTCGACGTGGACGCCGACGCAGAGGTCGAGATCGAACACGACATCGACCACCCCGAGGCCGACGTCGCCCATGCAGGCCCGGACACCAAGAAGGCCGTGGCCAAGCGGCCCTATCTGCCCTTCCTGTCCATGCGCTTCTGGACCTATGCCCTGGCCAGCGGTGGTAGCACCGGCTCGATCCTGACCCTGTTGGGCATGCCCGTGGCGATCCACCTGCCCGTTGCGCTGGGCTCGGGCCTCGGACTGGGCTGGCTGGCCGCGTGGAGCTTCCGCCAGCTCAAGGCCGCGACCGCGGACTCCACGGTCAGCCCCGCCACCCTCAAGGGCGCCGAGGCCACGGTGGTCCTGCCCATCCGCCCCGGCCAGATGGGCAAGATCCGCCTGCACATCCAGGGTGCGCAGCTGGAGCTGCTGGCCCGGAGCCGCGAGGACCGCGTGCTCAACCCCAAGGAAGCGGTGCTCATCGTCC
>CAZFLE010000152.1:0-17061 GCA_964519895.1 uncultured Enterobacterales bacterium
GGATCGCCGTGTTCGCCCGGTAGTGGAGGAACTTGGGCGACTTGTCGAAGAACGCCGTGTCGTATTCGTCGCCTTCGATCACGAAGTGACTGCCAGCGCCGGCCCGTGCGGTCCGGTCCCAGCCGAGCACCAGGCCGCCGACCAGGTACCCGGGCGCCAGCCCGCAGGCGTCGGCCAGCCAGGCGGCGATGGCCGTGGTGGTGGTCTTGCCGTGGGTCCCGGTCACGACCACGCAGCGGGCCTGCTCCAGGAACAGCTCGCCGAGCACATGAGGAAAGGAACAGTAGGGGATGTCCGAGGTCACCAGGGCCTGGGCCTCGTCGTAGATCGCCCGGATCACGTTGCCGACCACCACCAGATCCGGCTGGTGGTCCAGGTTTGCCGCCACGAAGCCCTGCATGATGTCGATGCCCAGCGACGCCAGGTAGGTACTCATCGGGGGGTAGGCGCCGGTGTCGGAGCCGGTGACCGTGTAGCCGGCGTCCTGGAGCATGCCCGCCAGGGCGCCCATGGCAGTCCCGCAGATCCCCATCACGTGCACGGTCTTCAGAGGGCTCGGAAGGCCGGTGCTCAGGTGTGCCACTGGGACTCCGGGTGGAGGGCGAGCCACCGACGACTGTTCGGGGCCTCGCTCTCCGGAAGGATGCGGAGCTGCTCTTGGAGCAGCCTCAGGTCGCTGGGGTCGTCGACGTCAGCCCAGTAGGGCAGCAGCTCGACGGAGAGACCTCGGCCCCGGGCGCGGAGCACGAGCTCGGCGCAGACCTGGTGGTTGGACCAGGTGACGCCCGACAGCCAGCCTTCGTGGCGTCTGGCCTGTCCGATGGTCCAGCACCCGCCGTCAAAAGCCGGGCCGAGCACCACGTCGGCCGTGCTCTGGAGACCCTGCCGCAGCAGGGCCACCGGCAGGGTGGGGGAGTCGATGCCCAGGGCGAGGCAGGGGCCGTCGCCCAGCGCGGCCTGGATGCGGGCGCCCAGGTCACCGGGCGCCTGGGCGTGCACGCGGCCCTGGAGCCCGGTGGCCCAGGGGTGGGCCAGGGGGCCGTCGAGGTACCAGTCGGGGGCCACGCAGGCCCGGTCCAGAGTGCGCTGGATGTCAGCGGCCATGGCCTCGTGCAGCGTGGCTGCGTTGATCGGACCGAGGGCCGGGATCAAGCGGCTCTTCACCCGTCCCGGGAGCGGGACCTTGGCCAGCACGGCGACCTGCACGCTAGCGATTCCGGTAGTGCCAGACGGCCCACAGGATGCGTGTGCCGGCCTTGACGGTGCCGCGGACCGTGCCCGAGATCTTGGAGCGGCCCACCCGAGGCCGGTAGCTCACCGGCACCTCCAGGACTCGCAGGCCCCGCTGCAGCGCCTTGAGCTGCATCTCCACGTTCCAGCCCCACGTCGGATCTTCCATCTCCAGGGTCTCCAAGGACGTCCAGCGGATCGCGCGGAAGGGTCCCATGTCTGCATAGCGGTGCCCGCCGACCCTGGCGATCAGATGGGTGGCCAGGGCGTTGCCCCACCGCTGCTGGGGCAGCAGCGAACCCCGCTCGGCCCGGGTGACCCGCTCGCCCATCACCAGGTCGGCCCGATCCGCCAGGATCGGTGCGAGGAGCCGCGGCAGCTCCCGGGGACGGTCCGAGTAGTCGGCGTCCAGGATCACCACCACGTCGGGCGGGTCCGGGGCCAGTGCGGCGAAGCCCTTCAAGCAGGCGCTGCCGTAGCCCCTGCGCGGCTCGGCCACGACGGTGGCACCACCGTCCCGCGCCAGGTCGGCGGTGCGGTCCCGGCTCCCGTTGTCCACGACCACGACCCTGTCGAGGGTGAAGCCGTCCCTGGGCACGGCCGAGAGATCCCTCAGGACGAGCGGCAGGGACGCCTCTTCGTCCAAGGCGGGTATGATCACGGCCACGCGCATCGCGCGGTGCGTAACCGCGGCGCTGGAACCGGGTTGCGCCTCCGGCATCGCTGGCGGCATACGGTGCCCCTGGAGTTGCCATGACCGCGCCACGACCTCGCCTCGGACAGCTGCTCGCCCTCCTGTTGATCCTCTGGGTCGGGGGTGCTGCTGCGACGGCCCGTGCGGCCAAGCCACCCCCCTTCAAGCTCCTGACCACACCGGTCGAGGCCCAGGTGGGTCAGCCCGCGGCGCTGAGTGTTCGCATCGTGGTGCCCCAAGGCACCAAGCTCTACCGGGACCAGATGGATCTGACCGTGGTCGACGCGGGCGGACTGATCCTGGGCGCTGCCAGCTATCCGCCCGGAGAGCTGGCCCTCGATCCCGCGTTCGGACTGGAGCGCGAGCTCTACAACATGGACGTCTACGTCGAGGTCCCGGTGGCGCCGGTCCAGACGGCCGGCACCTACGACGCGGTCCTCGACGTGCGGTGGCAGGGCTGCAAGGGCACTCTGTGCTACCTGCCCCAGACCGAGCGGGTCACGGCTCAGCTCACGGTGGCCGAGTCCAGCAGCTGGCGCCTGCCGTCGCTGGTCGGAACCGCCTGGGCTGGGGACGACGAGGACGACAAGGATCCGGTGTCGGTCGCCGTGCGCGTCGACGGCGACGCCTTGCTGGTCGACTTCACGCAGAAGCCCGGCTGGCACCTGACCCAGGCCATGACCTTCCTGGAGGTGGCCGAGGGCCAGCCTGTCAGCCTGGGGGACCAGGGCTGGCCCACCGCCCACCAGCGGCCGGATCCGGCGGTGCCGGGCATGACCCGGGGGGAGTACGACGGGAACTTCACGGTTCGCACCCAGGTGCTCGGCCCGGCGGGCGATCACACCGTCGCCGGCACCGTGGGCTACCAGGCCTGCAAGGCCGAGAAGTGCCTGCTGCCCCAGTACCACGACTTCTCGCTGCCGATGACCCTGACCGGCGCCGCCCAGGCCGCTGCACCCGCCGGGCCGGCGGACCCGGTCGACGCCCCGGGCTTGGCCGCGGGCTCTGGCGCTCAGCCCCTCGAGGCCGCCCCCTTCGGCGGGGGCGCCCTGGCCGAAGCCGCCGCCAAGGGCGGGGTCTGGTTGGTGCTCTTCACCTTTGGCGCGGGCTTCCTGGTCTCCCTGACGCCTTGTGTGCTGCCCATGATCCCCATCACGATGGGCATCATCGGCGCCCAGTCGTCGAACAACCGGCTCCAGGGCTTCCTGTTGTCGCTGACCTACGTGGCCGGCCTGGCCACCGTCTACACGGTCCTAGGGGTGTCCGCGGCCCTGGCTGGCTCGATCTTCGGCGGCTGGATGCAGTCCATCTGGGTGGTCGGCAGCGTCGCCGTGTTCTTCGTGGCGATGGGCTTCGCGATGTTCGGGTTCTTCGACGTGGGCGTGCCCGCGTCGATTCAGACCCGCCTGGGACAAAAGGGGGGCGCCGGGTACCTGGGCTCCTTCATCGTGGGCGCTGTAGGCGCCGTGGTCGCCGGGCCCTGCTCGGGGCCGGTGATCGCGTCGCTGATGGTCCTGATCGGCCAACAGGGCGAGCTGGCCCTGGGCGCCGCCCTGATGGTCGCTTTCTCCCTGGGCATGGGGGTGCTCTTCCTCCTGGCGGGCACCTTCTCGGGCGCCCTCTTCCGGCCCGGTGTCTGGATGGACACCGTCAAGAAGTCCTTTGGCGTGCTCATGTGGCTCGGTGCGATCTACTTCGTCTCCGCCCACCTCTCCGAGACCGTCGTGGCCTTGCTCACCGCCGGCGTGCTCCTGTCCACCGCGGTCTTCGGCTGGCCCTCCGACGAAGAGATGGACGGGATCTTCGTGGCCCGCGGCAAGAAGCTCTACGGGGTGGTCGGGGGCCTGGTCGGCGCCTACCTGCTGGTCGGCTTGCTGGTCACCAAGGGCTTCATCCTCCCGCCGTTGAACCTGGCGGGTGCCGGAACCACGGTCCAACAGGGGCCCCACCTGGCGTGGGAGGCCGACGAGCCGGCGGCCCTCGCCCGCGCAGCATCCGAGGGCAAGCCCCTGATCATCGACTTCACGGCCGAGTGGTGTGCCGCCTGCAAGGAGCTCGAGCACTTCACCTACACCGACCCGGGCGTCATCGCGAGGTCCGACGCGTTCGTGCCGGTGATGATCGACGCCACCAAGGGGGACGACCCCAAGGTCAAGGACCTGCTCGACAAGTACGACGTCAAGGGCCTGCCCACGGTGCTCTTCCTGCGCCCGGATGGCACGGTCATGAGCGACCTGACCCTGGTCGGCTTCGAGCCAGCAGACGGGTTCCTGCCGCGGATGGAGCGGGCGCTGAAGGCCCTCTGAGAGACCCGCCATGGACCGCCTGATCCGCCTGCTCTCCACCGATGGCCGCCTGCGCGTGCTGGCCCTCAGCGCCACGGCCGCAGCCCAGGAGGTCGCCCGTCGTCACGGCCTGGAGGGGGCCACTGCCCAGCGCTTGGCTGCCGAGGGCACGGTGAGCGCCCTCTTGCTGTCGGCCCACATCAAGGGCGACGAACGCATCCTGCTCGAGCTGGCCAACGACGCGCCTCGCTTCGTCTTCAGCGGCGAGGCCCGCGCCGACGGCACCGTGCGTGCGCGGCTCAAGCCCGCTCGCATCGGGCCGCTGCACCACCTGTCCGGCAAGTTCGCGACGGTGAAGTGGAACGACCGCATCGAGCTCTACCGGGGCACGGCGGCCATGGACCACGCCGACCTCCAGGCCGTGCTGCGGGGCTATCTGCGCGACTCCCAGCAGACCCTGGGCCGTGCGTGGCTGCACGCCACCCTGGACGACCAGGGCATCGCCTTTGCCGGCGGCCTGCTCGTGGAGCGCCTGCCGGTCCGGGACGGTCTGGACTCCCAGTACTTCGACCGGGTGATGGACACCTTCGAGGCCGACGATCCGGTCGCCCGCATCCAGGCGGCCCAGCTGGGCATCATGCCCGGGCTCGAGCTCGTCGAGGTGGACGCCCAGGACGTCCGCTTCGCGTGCACCTGCAGCCTGGCGCGGGTCGAGGCGTCCGTGTGCACCCTGGGTGCCGCAGACGTGAGGGCCCTCCAGGCCGAGCAGGGCCAGGCCGAGGTGACCTGTGACTTCTGTGCCGAGCGCTATGTCGTGCCGGGCCCGCGCCTGATGGCACTCGCGGAGAGCCTGGAGGCCCAGGGACCCGGCACCGCGGGGCGCTGAAGGTCACAGCGGCAAGAGCCCGTCGGTGTGGGCCGTGTCGTTGAACCGATGCAGCACCAGGCCCGTGGCTTCCGACCATCCGAACAAGCTGATGGCCACGTTGCCCTGGGTGTGCTTGCGGAACTCCTTCAGAGGGAGGCCCAGGGCGGTCAGCACCAGGGCCGCCATGACCATCTGGTGCGACACGATCACCAGGGGAGGACCGGGCTCGTGGGCTCGGGCCAGACGGATCACAGCCTCGACGGCGCGGTCGCGGCACTCGGCCAGGGTCTCCCCACCGGGCACCCGCGCGTGTGCCGGATCCTCGGCCCACGCGGCGAAGAACTCGGGGTACCGGGACAGCATCTCCGGGGCCCGGTTTCCCTCCAGGGCACCCTGGTCAAGCTCTTGCAAGCAGATCTGGGGCTTTGGCGCCCCGATTCGCAGGGCAGTCTGCCAAGCCCGCGCCAGGGGCGAAGCCCAGAGCCCGGCCCGGGGCATTCCCCGTAGCCGAGCGCCCAACAGCTCGGCTTCTCGCTCACCGTGCGGATCCAGGGGCACATCGAGCCGTCCCAGGAAGCGCTTCTCGGCATTGAATCGGGTCCGACCATGCCGGCAGATCACCAGCGGGATCTGTCCCATCTCGGCCACAGCTGTCCACTCCAGGCCCCGGTTGTCGCCGGTGCCCGGGGGGGTATGTTCACGCCACTGAGTTCGCGCTCCCTTCACCCACTGTGTCTATCGGACACCACGAAGGGAACCCAGGAGGAAACCAATGGCCCTGAGTCCGAAAGGCTTCGACCCGTTGGCCAGCCTGTTCGACGCGCCGGAGCGCCTGCCCGGTCCTCCGACCGCGCCCATTGGCAGCTTCGATGACGACGACACCAGCCCCACCTTGCACCCCGATGCGGGGGGCGACGACTTCGATGTCGAGGAGCCGAGTCTCGTCGAGCCCGAGATCGACAAGGTCGCCCTGGCCCGTGCCTTGGCGCGCGCAGCCATGGCCCGCGCTGCCAGTCACGCCCGTCCTGCGGCGGTCGAGCCCGTCGCATCGGCCCCAGCGCCGCCGCCGGTCGTCGAGCCAGAGCAATCGCCCGACCCCAGCCTCAGGCTGCTCGCGCGGGCCCGTCGCCCCACCTCTGCCCAGGAAGCCATGGCCGAGGCCAAGCGGCGTGAAGCCGTCGTGGCAGACCGCGCTCGCGAGCGCAGGGCCAACCAGCTCCCGCGCGAGGTCCGTCGCATCCTCAAGCGCCAGGCCCCAGGCGCCCAGCTCCAGGTGGTCAACGCCCTGGTCATGGACGAGCGCTCCAAGCTGCGGGCTCTGTGGAAGGCCCACCGGTCCCGGCTCAGCGGCCTGGGCCAGCTCCACCAGGTCGTGGCCACCACGAACGTCATCCGCGCGCTCACGGCCGTCGGGCCCGGTCAGCTGGTCGCAGCCGTGGTGCGCACCGACTCCTCGGAGTACCTGGTGTGGGTCGACATGGGCTCCCAGGCCACGGTGGCTGCGTTCGAGAACGCCCGGACCTGGATCGCCGGCTGAGCCCAGACCCGGACCCGGTCAGCTCACCGGGTCCAGCTGCCCAGGCTCCTGCAGGACCTTGTTCATCTCGTTGGCGAAGATGGAGCAGTGCAGGCCGTCCAGCACCCGGTGGTCGAACGTGGCGCTCAGGGTCAGCTGGCGAGTCGGCACCACCTGACCCTCCACCACGTCCGGGGTGTCGTCGATGGCCCCGACCAGGATGATGATCGGCGTGCGGGCCTGGGGAAAGAACGGCGCGTAGGCCACCTTGACGCCGCGGCTGCCCAGGCTGGTGACCATGATCGAGCCGAAGGGATCCCGGGGGGCACCCAGGATGCGCGGGTTCATGTTCAGCGTGTACTGGAAGAACTCCAGGAACCTGAGGATCCAGCGAAAGATCAATGGCGGGATGAGCTCGCCCTGGCGGCGCACCTTCTTGAAGTCCTCGTCCTGGCCCTTGCGGATCTTGGAGGCCCCTGCCCGGATCTCCTGGGCGATGGCGCCGATGTCCTTGGTGTCCGCCTTGCGGATCACGACGCCGGAGAGGTCGGTCTTGCCCACGCCTTCGCCCGGCTCGGCCGGGTGCTCGATGGCGACCTGGACGAACACGTCGACGTCTTCGCGGTGGTAGAGGCGGCCGAGCCGGATCATCGAGTTCAGGTCCGGGTGGCGATGCAGGACCACGGCGGCAGCGCGCGCGACCGCGTGGGTCACTGTGATCTTCTCGCCGGTGCGCTCACGCTGGGCCTGGATCCAGGCCTCCAGCGCCTCGGCTCTGAATTGCATCGTGCCCAGGATGGTCGGGTCCCGAGGGGCGTTCCAGGCGATGGCGGCGATGCGTCGGAAGACGCTCAGGTGGGACTTCTTGTGGAGGACGATGTTCGGCATGCCGCCGAGACTATCCGGTCGTCGGGCCCCATGGGCCGTGCCACCAGCGGGACAGGATCAGGAGCGACCACAGGCGTCGTCTGTGGTCCGCCGAGCCGTCTCGGTGCTCGGCCCGGATCCGGCGCACCATCGCCGGATCGCAGGTCCCTTCGAGCGCATCCTCGAGACCGTCCAGCAGGTGTGCACAGGGCCCCCGGAGCCAAGGACCCAGAGGTGTACCGAAGCCCTTCTTGGGCCGGGCCAGGATGTCCGCCGGCAGCAGATCGGCGACCGCGTGCCGCAGCACGCGCTTCGTCTCTCCAGCGCGCAGCCGCACGCCTCGCGGCAGCGACGCGCAGACCCCGATCAGGTTGGGATCGAGGAACGGCGAGCGCACCTCGACCGAGCTCAGCATCGACGCCCGGTCCACCTTGGTGAGCACCCCTTCGCCCAGGTAGAGCCGCTGATCCAGCCACATCGCCCGGTCGACCGGGTCCCGGATCGCGCGGGCTTCCTCGGACCAGGCGTCGACGGTACCCCAGGGATCGATCGGCCGTGCCAGCAAGCCCGGCAGCTCTTCGGGCAACCAGGCCCCCAGCCAGACCTGGTTGCGGCGGGCGTGGGAGTGACCCAGCCCCGCCGCCAGCCGGCGCACCAGGTACGTGCGGCTCAGGTTGTCCGTCGACCCGGGCAGGGCAGCGCCCAGGGCCGCCAGAGCCGTGGCCCCGGGGGCCAACCGATCGGCGATGCGGTGCGCCAGGTAGGTGGGGTAGCCCCCCAGGTGCTCGTCGGCCCCGTCCCCGGACAGGGCCACCTTGAAGCCGGCGTCGCGCACCGCCTGGGACAGCACCCAGGTCGCCGGCAGGCTGCCGTCCGCCAGGGGCTCGCACAGGCCCTGGGTCAGCGCGTCGAGCACCTCTGGCAGACGGCCGGCCGGGAAGGGGACCTCGTTGTGGCGGGTGCCCAGGTGCTCGGCCATCGCTCTGGCCGGGCTCGACTCGTCGAAGGACGCCTCGGCGAACCCCACCGAGAAGCTGTGGAGCGGCTCCCGCACCAGGCCCGCCGCCAGGGCGCTCACGGCGCTGGAGTCGATGCCCCCGGACAGGAGCGTCACCACCGGCACGTCCGCCAGGAGGCGGTGGTTGACCGCGACCTGGAGCGACGAGCGAAGTCCAGCGGCCCAGCGGTCCAGCCCGGCCTCCTGGCGGCCCTCGCCGGTCCTGGGCGGCTGCCACCACCGCTGGACCTGGACCCCGTCCGCGCCCGCAACCAGCAAGGTGCCCGGCTGGAGCTTGTGGATGCCCCGATAGATGGTTCGGGGAGAAGGCACGTACTCGAACAGCAGCAGCTGTTCCAGGGCCACCGGGTCCACCACGCGCGGGACCCCGGGGTGGGCCAACAGGCCCTTGAGTTCTGAACAGAACACCACCATTCCGCCCGGCGTACGCGTCCAGTACAGCGGCTTCTGACCCACCCGATCCCGGGCCAGGATCAGCCGCTCGTGGCGGGCGTCCCACGCTGCCAGACCGAACATGCCGTTGAGCTGGTCCAGGGCGCGGTCGGGGCGGTGGAAGGCCAGGAGCGCCGCGACGACCTCGGTGTCGCACCGGGTCAGGAAGGCCTGGCCCTCGGCCTCGAGCAGTCGTCGGATGCGGGCGTGGTTGTAGATCTCCCCGTTGAAGGCCAGGCAGATCCTCTGTCCGGTCTCCCAGCGCGGTTGGGTGCCCCCCTCCAGGTCGATGATCGACAGCCGCCGTGTGCCCAGGGCACCGTGGCTCAGCCCTTCGACGCGGTCGTCGTCGGGACCTCGGTGGGCGATGCAGTCCAGCATGGCCTGCACGGCGCTGACCGAGGGCGGCTCACCCTGCCAGCCGATGGCTCCGGCGATGCCACACACTCAGCCTGCTCTGCCCTCGAGCGCTTCTGGTGCGTCCGCCATGTTCAGGGTGCGCCGGATGCGGTACGGCGCCTTGTCCCGGATGTCGTAGTGCATCCGGATCAACACCTCGGCCACGATGCCCAGGGTCACCTCGACCACGCCGAAGATCATCAGCATCGGCGCCACCACGGTCAGGGCCACGGCGAGGGGTGGATTGTCCAGGCTGGTCCAGGCCAGGGCTGCCACCAGGCCCGTCGCCAAGCCCCCGAAGAACAGCAGGAAGCCGAGCCAGCCGAAGAAGTAGATCGGCGTCACGTAGAAGTCCCGCAGGAACTTCACGGTGGTCAGGTCCAGGAGCACCTTGGGGATGCGCGACAGCCCGTACTTGCTCTCGCCCACCGTGCGCGGATGGTGCCGCACCGGCACCTCGACCAGGCGGGCGCCGGCCCAGGTCACGTAGATCGGGATGAAGCGATGCATCTCCCCATACAGCGGGATGTGCTCGATGTACTCCCGCTTGTAGACCCGCAGGGTGCACCCATAGTCGTGGAGGTGGACCTTGCTCAGCCTGGAGATGAGCGCGTTGGCCAGCTTCGAGGGAAAGGTCCGGGTCAGATAGGCGTCCTGGCGGTCCTTGCGCCAGCCACAGACCACGTCGTACCCCTCGTCGAGCTTCTCGAGCATGAAGGGGATGTCCGCTGGATCGTTCTGGAGGTCCGCGTCCAGGGTGATCAAGATGCCGTGGCTCGCGTTGCGGATCCCCGCGGTGAGCGCGGCGGTCTGGCCGTAGTTGCGCACGAACTCGACCACGCGGACCCGTGGGTCGGCGTCGGCCATCGCCTGGAGCTCGGCCCTGGACCCGTCGGTCGAGCCGTCGTCGATGTACAGCACTTCGAAGTCGTGGTCCCCGGGCTCCAGCGAGCCACGAATGGCCTCGTGGAGGCGGGACAGGTTGCCTTCTTCGTTGAAGACCGGGACGATCAGGGAGATGGGCTCGTTCAACGACCCGCCGCGGCTTGGCTGCTCTCCTCCACACTACCGCCGTTGTGTTCTGGCGGGGGGCCTGCGCTGTCTGGGGGCGGGGCGCCCGGCGCCAGCCGGCCCAGGTCCTTGTCGGTCGACAGAGCCAGGGTCAGGCCTGAGATCGGGGCTTGCTCCACCCTCACGGCCAGACTCGCCACCGGCTCACCCGCGCTCGGGCCATTGTCGTTGCGGTCCAGATAGGCCACGAGATGCGCGTCTCCGAACCCGGCGGGCAGGGTGAGTTGGAAGGCGCCCGCGGCGTCCAAGGTCGACTGGTGCACCAGCTCTGGGGGCTTGCCGTCGGCCAGGGTCAGCACGTCCACCCGAAACACCCCGTCCACCGGTCCTTGCCAGTCGACCTCGCCGGTGAGGAGGATGCCTTCTCCGGCCGGGATCGCCAGCGCGACGTGCCTGGGCCGCTTGGCGCGATCTTCGTCCGGATCCGCCACCGTGGCGGCGGCGGGCGCGAAGTCGGACCCCGGCTGGCAGGCGGGCATGCCGAGCAGGGCGATCAAGAGTGTGCCGAAGATGTCGGTTCGCCAGGAAGGAAGCGGGTAAATGCTCCCGCAACCGGGCAGATCCTGTCAAGGATCTTCGGTCCTTGCCCCTGTGGATCGGCCGTCCTACATTGCTCGCGTCTCCTGCCGGACACCCTTGACCCCTGAACGGCGCTTGCACGAGCGTCTGCCAGGTCCGACCGCCCCGATGCGAATTCGCAAGCTCGAGCTGCAGGGCTTCAAGTCCTTCGTCGATCGCCAGACCTTTCACTTCGGGTCCGGCATCGCAGGGGTCGTGGGCCCCAATGGCTGCGGCAAGTCCAACGTGGTCGATGCCGTCAAGTGGTGCATCGGCGAGCAGTCCGCCAAGTCCCTGCGCGGCGCGGCCATGGCCGACGTCATCTTCAACGGCTCGGCCTCGCGCCCCCCCGTGGGCATGGCCGAGGTCTGCCTGACCTTTGCCGCAGACGACGAGCCCTTCTCGGGCAAGTGGGCCCGCTTCGAGGAGATCGCCATCTCCCGGCGGCTGTTCCGCGACGGCGCCAGCGAGTACCGAATCAACCAGGAACGCGTGCGCCTGCGCGACGTCCACGATCTCTTCCTGGACACCGGGGTAGGCACCCAGCTCTACTCCTTCATCGAGCAGGGTCGGGTGGACCGCATCGTCCTGTCGCGGCCAGAGCAGCGGCGGACCCTGATCGAGGAGGCTGCGGGCATCTCCCGCTACAAGGCCCGCCGGTCCGAAGCCCTGGACAAGCTCGAGCAGACCCGCACCAACCTGGATCGGGTGTGCCAGGTCGCCGACGACATGCAGGCACGCCTGCGCAGCCTGGAGCGCCAGGTGGTCAAGGCCGCCCGCTATCGGCTGCTTCGGGCCACCGTGCGACAGGGTGAGCTCCTGTTGGGCCTGGCCCGCTACGCCGGACTCAGCGAGGACCGCCGGGCTCTGGCTGGGGAGCTCCGCCAGGCTCGGACGGTCGAAGAGACCACGCGCCGAACCCTGGCGGCACGAGAGGACGGACTGGGGGGTCTCCGCGACAGCATTGCCGTGGCCGACGTCCTGGCCGGGGAGCTTCGCGACCACTTCGCCGAGCTCGAGGCGCAGCGTCGGGAGAGCGAGAGCGCCCGCCGCTACCAGGCGCGCGAGCGCGAGGCCCTGCTGGAACGACTGGCCCGCCTGGAGACCCAGGTCGTCGAACACGCCGCCCAGCTCGACCTGGCCCAGGCCGAGGCCGAGCGCTTCGGCGCGGACCTGGCCCGTTGGCAGGCGGCGGTCCGGGGGCAACACGACGCGCTGGGCGTCGCCCAGGCCGAGGCCCAGCAGGCCCGCGGTGCGCTGGTCGACCTGCGGGCGGCCGTCGACCAGGACAAGGCCGCGATCACCGCGCTGCTCACCCAGGCCACTCGGGTCCGGGCAGCCCTGGCGGCCAACGCCCGCGCCCAGGAAGACCTCCAGGAGCGCCGAGGGCGGGCACAGGCCGGCGATGCCGCGTCCCGTTCGGATCTCGACACCCTGCGCGAGGCGTTGGCCGGCGCCCAGGCCGGACTCGAGACCGCCGACGCTGCGGTGTCGGCCGCGTCGGCGACCCGTGAGTCCGATCGCCTCGGGGTCCAGGCCTCGCGCACCGCAGTCGGCGAAGCCCAGACCGCGCTCAGGACAGCCGAGCGGGCCCACACGGCGGCCCAGGGCTCGGTGGCTGGCGCCGAGGCCCGGCTGGCGTCGCTCCAGGCCCTGCTCGACGCCCACGAGGGCGTCCCGGGCGGTGCCCGAGAGCTGCTGGAGCTGCCCGGGGTGCTGGGCACCCTGGCCGAGCACCTGGACGTGCCCCACGACCAACTGGACCTCCTCCAGGCCGCCCTTGGGGACGCGTTGGAGCACGTCCTGGTCCAGGACCACGACGCCCTGCTCGCGGCGGCCCGGTGCGCCACAGGCCGCGTGGGACTGATCACCGTGGCCGATGCCCCGGCGCCCTCCGCCCTGGCGCAGCGCTTCTCGGGCACCCCTGCGGGCCAGGCCGCGGTGGCCCGTCTCTTGGCTTCCAGTGCCCAGGCCCCGGACCTGGTCCAAGCCCTGAAGGCCCACGCCGGCGGCGCCGGTGCAGTCGTCGCCGGGGACGGCTCGCGGATCGACGCTTCCGGTGTGGTCTGGGTCGGCTCGGCAGGGAGCTCTCCTGGCCAGGTCATCCTCCAGCGCAGGCAGGCGCTGCGCGCCTCCACCGCCGCCTTGGCGCAGGAGCGGCGCCTGCTCACCCAGGCCGGCGTGGGCGCCGAACAAGCCGAGTCGGCCCTCGAGACCACCCACCAGGCCCAGGCCGCTGCCGTGAGCCAGGCCGAGCGGAGCGATCGTGCCTTTCGGCAGGCCCAGCTCGCCCAGGCCGAGGCCCGGCAGCGGCTCCGCCACGGGACCCAGGCCCTGGACCACGCCCAGGCCCGGGCCCGGGAGCTGGCTGCCGAGCGGGATCGACTCCAGACCGGCGCAGCTAGTCTCGCCGCCGAAGCGGGCCAGGCGCGGCTGCTCTTGAGCGAGCTCGAGGAGCGCCAGGCCTCGGCCGAGACCGCCCTACAGCAGCGCCAGGCCGGCCTCCAGGCTCACGAGGAGCGGGACACGGACGCCCGGGACACCCAGGCCCGTGTGCGCGCCGAGCGCGATGGGGGCCAGCGCCAGGTCCAGCTCCTCCAGGTGAGCCTGACCAGCGCGACTGAACGGCGGGACGACGCGGCGCGTCGCCTGGCGCAGAGCCGGGACGAGACCCAGACCAGCCAGGCCCGGATCGCGGTCCTGGGCACCGAGGACAAGGCCCTCGCGGCAACGATCGCCCGGCTCGGCGCGGAACAGGGACAGGTTCGGACCCGCCTCGAGGATGCCCGCACCCGGTTGGCGGCAGACCGGGACAAGCTCGCTCAGGCCGAACTCGGACTGCGCGGCCTGCGGGAGCGTCGGGAGAAGTACACCGCGGCTCGGACCCGCCTGGAGCAGCGCATCGGCGAGGTAAAGCACCAGATCGAGACCATCAAGACCCAGGTCGAACAGCGCCACGAGGTCTCCCTGCCGGGCATGCTCGATCGCCTGGATCGCCGCGCGGCGTTGATCCTCCCCGCAGGAGACGGGCCCGTCGCCGACCTGCCCGAGTCCCTGGGTGAGCTCGACGTCGCCCAGGACCTGCGGCTCACGCCCGCACTGCTCGAAGACCGCGGCTTCATCGAGGGCTGGGTGACCCAGCTCGCCACGAGCCGCGAACAGCTCCGCCGGATCGGCGAAGTCAACCTCACGGCCCTCGACGAGTACACCGAGGTCCAGGCCCGCTGGAGCTGGCTCGACGAACAACGGGCCGACCTGACCCGGTCGACCGAGACCATCCGCAGGGCGATCGCCGACATCAACCGCACGTGTCGGACCCGGTTCCGGGACTCCTTCGACCGCGTCGACAAGGCCTTCCGCACCCTCTACCCGGAGCTGGTCGGCGGGGGCGAAGCGCACCTGTCCCTGACCGACGAAGACGACCTGCTCGAGACCGGCGTCGAGATCTACGCACGGCCTCCTGGCAAGCGCATGCAGTCCCTGCGCTTGTTGTCCGGGGGCGAGAAGGCCATGACTGCCATCGCGCTGATCTTCGCCATCTTCAAGGTCCGTCCCTCGCCCTTCTGCATGCTCGACGAGGTCGACGCGCCGCTGGACGAAGGCAATGGTGCTCGCTTCAACGACCTGCTGCGCCAGATGAGCGATCTGTCCCAGTTCATCGTCGTGACCCACAACAAGAAGACCATGGCAGCGGTGGACACCCTGTACGGCGTGACCATGCCCGAGCCCGGCACCTCCCGCCTGGTGACCGTCCGCCTGACCTGATCCTCGGACCGGCTCGGTGCCCGCCGGCCCCGGCGGCGTTAGTCGGCGCGGCACGATGGACGACAACGAAGAGCCGCCCGAGACGCCGCCTGCAGCTGATCCCGAACCGGTCGCGCCGGACGCCCCGGCGGCCGAGCCCGCGGGCGTCGCGACCACGACGGAGCCGGATGCACCGGCGCTCCAGGACTCCGCAGGCCTCGATCCGGTCCTGATCGGCGGCATCGCCCTGGCGTTGTTGGTCGCCCTGGCTGGGGGGGCTGCGCTGTCCCGGCGACGGCCGGCTCTGCCCGAGCCCGCAGAGCCGCCAGAGCCCCCCGAGCCTTCCCAGCCGGCAGCGCCTGCTCCTCGGCCCCCCGAGCAGGCTTCCTCGCCCCCAGCCTCGATGCTCGATCGGATGCGCGCGGGGCTGTCCCGAACCTCTGCGGGCTTCGGACGCCGGCTGGCGAGCGTGCTGGGCCGGGAGCACGTCGACGAAGCCTTGTTCGAGGCGCTCGAGGAAGCGCTGTTGATCGCCGACGTCGGAGTCGCGACCACCACGGCCCTGCTGGATGGTCTGCGCGAGGACGTTCGGGCCCAGGAGATCACGACGCCGGCGCAGCTGCGCAGCCTGCTGCAGACCCGGATGCTCGGCCTGTTCCAGGGCCAGGACCGCGACCTGGGTGCCAACGGGGCAGAGGGCCCCACGGTCGTGCTCGTGGTCGGCGTGAACGGCTCCGGCAAGACGACCACCATCGGCAAGCTCGCCGCGCGGTACCACCGGGCCGGCGAGCGGGTGCTGCTGGGGGCGGGGGACACGTTCCGCGCCGGCGCGATCGACCAGCTCCGGATCTGGTCCGAGCGTGCCAGCGCCGACTTCGTGGCCCACCAGGAGGGCGCCGACCCGGCAGCGGTCCTCTTCGATGCGCTCGACGCCGCGCTGGCCCGCGGCACCGACGTGGTGCTCTGCGACACCGCCGGGCGTCTCCAGTCCCAGAAGCCCCTGATGGCCGAGCTGGAAAAGGTCCATCGGGTCGTCGGTCGAGCGGTGCCTGGCGCCCCCCACGAGGTCCTGCTCGTGCTGGACGCCACCATGGGTCAGAACGCCCTCTCCCAGGCGCGGACCTTTGGCGCTGCCACCGGCGTGACCGGGGTCGTGCTGACCAAGCTCGACGGCACGGCAAAGGGCGGGATCGTGCTTGCCATCGCGGCCGAGCTGGGCCTGCCCGTCAAGTTCATCGGCGTCGGCGAACAGGTGGACGACCTTCGGCCCTTCGAGCCTGGCGCCTTCGTCGAGGCCTTGCTGGAGCCCCCGCCCCCGGCCCCTTGACACGCCGGCCGGCGGTCCGTACGGTCCCCGTGTCTGCACGGAGGCGGGGTTGAACGTCCGCATCACCATTCGCGGTCGGGAGTACACCCTCCGCTCCGATGAGCCTGAAGAAGACCTCGCCGCCGTGGCGCGGTACGTCGACGGCAAGATGGGCGAGCTCTCGCGTCCCAACATCGACGACTACACGGTGGCGATGCTGGCTTGCCTCAACATCGCGTCGGAGTACAGCCGGTACCGCCAGCGCATGGGCGAGCGGCTCGAGGAGCTCGAGCGGGACGCCGCGGCGGTGGGCGCCGTGCTCGACGCCGCCCTGCCCGAGCGCTGAACGCTGCCGTCCTCCTCGACCTGGAGCCGCCTGGTCTCGGTAGGCCTGGGTGCGCCTGCCCTGACGGTCCTGGCCGTGGCCCGCACCCTGAGCCCCGACCCGGCCGGCCATGGGACGCACAAGCAGCTCGGCTTGGGCACCTGCAGCATCCTCGCCGCCACCGGCGTGCCCTGTCCGGTCTGCGGCATGACCACCAGCTTCAGCCACATGGCCCACCTCGACCCGCTCGGCTCGCTGGCGGCCCAGCCTTTCGGCACGGCGTTGTTCCTGCTCACCCTCGCCGTGGCGGTCCTGTCCGTCGCCGAGCTGGCCCGGCCCACCGGCCGCTGGGCCCGGCTCTGGACCTGGACCCTGGACCACGAGCGCGTGATCGCCGGGGCTCTCTTTGCCGGGCTGGGCCTGGGATGGATCTTCAAGGTGCTTCAGATGGCCTGAGCGAGATCCGTGACCCCGCCAGAGAGGCCGATCGAACGGCACTCTCGGGGGGCGTGATCCGGGCCTCGTTTCCCGTCTTGACAGGTCAGGGCTAGCGGGTTCTAATGCTGCCGCCTGCAGGAAGCGGGCCGCGTCGGAGGCGAAGGGCACCTTCTCCTCCTTGACACCCCCAGCCCCGGCCGATAAACGCCGGGGGCTCAACTGAGGGAACCTTGCCGCTCGCGGCCATGACTCCTCGGTCGGTCTTTGAAAACCAGATATCAGCAGAAAGTTGATTCAAATAGAGTTCGCG
>CAZFLE010000153.1:0-16483 GCA_964519895.1 uncultured Enterobacterales bacterium
TGAATGGAGCCGATGATGGGAATTGAACCCATGACCTCCTCCTTACCAAGGAGGTGCTCTACCTCTGAGCTACATCGGCGTGAACTGGAGCGGGAAACGAGACTCGAACTCGCGACCCTCAGCTTGGAAGGCTGATGCTCTACCAACTGAGCTATTCCCGCTCAGGAAGGGGTGGGGGGTGGTGGATTTGAACCACCGTAGGCTGAGCCGGCGGGTTTACAGCCCGCTCCCTTTGACCACTCGGGCAACCCCCCGAAGGACTCTGAAGTGAAAAGAGCTTGCCGGGGCCTTGAGTGCCCGTCGGAGAGCTGGCGGCGGGTCTCGAACCCACAACCTGCGGTTTACAAAACCGCTGCTCTACCGATTGAGCTACGCCAGCCGACCGGCGACCAGGCACCCGACTAAGGGTCCTGGCACGAGACCGCCGCCCCTTAAGGATGCGCAGAGGGGGTGTCAAGGGGGTTTGAGCCCCATTGATCAGCCCTCGCCAGGGCGCACGAACAGGGCATCTGGAAGCTCCGCGTCCAGGGTGAGCTCGAGCACGTCGATGCGCTCCACCAGCCGCCCGTCCCTGCGCACTTCGACCACGTGGGGCACCACCACCCCGGTGTCGGGCTCGCGCCAGTCGCTCATGTTCAGCTCGACCCGCCCACCGTCCGACGCGAAGTCCACCCTTGCCGGGCGGCCGTCCACGGCGTCCAGCCACAGCCGCGCGGGCTGATCGGGCGTGGGCGCCACGGCCACCACCACCCAACATGCCCGCCCCGCCACCTGCTCCTGACGCGCGACCCGGTACGGCCCCGCGTCGTCCAGGCGGCCGGCGAATTGCAGCGGCCAAGCCAGCCGGGCCATCGGCGACAGGTCCGTGAGCACCTGGGATGCGCGGAGGGGGTCGGCATCCCGGGCGCCGTCGGTCGTGGCCATCCAGTACCCCTGGGGGCCCCCCGCCACCGTGCTGTCCGCGCCGACGGACCCGTCCTGGACGTCGACGGTCACGCGGGCCTGGCCCCCGCGGGTCGCCCAGTCGTGGTGGGCGGTGAGGGTCGAGGACGCGGTGATGACGGTGCGCTCGTAGCGGAATCGGAGGCTGCCGGCCGACTCGAGTCGGGCCTGGCCGCCCTGGGCACCGCCCAGGGAGCGGGCGGTGCGCTGCAGGAGCTCGTTGGCCTCTGGTAGTCCTTCGGGGGGAGGCTCGGGTGCCGGCGTGCCGCCGTCGGGCCGAGGCGCCCCAGACCCTTCCAAGCGGTAGACCGCGATGCCCTGGCCGCTGACCTCGGCCAGCTGCTGAGCCGCCTCTTCGGCGCCGGGGCGGTCGTCGAAGCCCTCCACCACCACCACGAATTCCCAGCCGGAGCCGTGGCGGTAGCGGCGCATGACCCGGGCATCCAGACCGAGCACCTGGGCCTGGTCCTGGATCGCCACCGCCTCGGCCCGGGCGTCCACAGGCGGGGCCTCCAGGTAGAATTCGCCGGCGAGTGCGAGCTGGACGAGCAGCCAGAGCGCGATCATCGATCCTCCAGGACCTGGACGAGGGCCAGGTTGCGGGCGTCGGATTCGGCCTGGATTGCGGCCTGGAGTGCGCTGTCGTGCGGGGCGAGGTCCCGGCCCTGCAGACCCAGCCAGGCCGACCGCCGCACCAAGACCTCGGCATCTGTGGCCAAGCCCAGCAGCACCGGCACCACAGCGTCTTGGTCGCTCTGGGCCGCGGTCTCGGCCACCCAGCTGCGGATCTCGGGCTCTGGATCCTCGGCCAGCGCCAACACCGCCGCGAGCTGGCCACGGCTGACCAGCCCGAAGCGATCGGCGAGCTCCACCCGACAGCCCTCTGGAAGCTCCCCGCCTCGCCTGAGTGCCAGCAGCAGCTCCCGCAGCGCGTCCTGGGCCCGCTGCATGCGCAGGATCTCGAGGCCGGCCAGGCAGAGGGTGAGGCTGTCCGCCCCCCCCTGGCGAGCGGCCGTGAACAGGAGCGCAGCGCCTTCGAGCCGCTCGGAGAGCAGCAGCGCCTTGGCGGCCGAGCGCCGCGCTTCGGGCGGGCCCTCGGCGAGGGTCTGGCCCAGGAAGGCCAGGTCCTGGGGGGTCAGCTGGTCCAGGTCCATGTGCCGCCCCCCCGTGTCCTGGGGCAGGGCCGCTGCGGCCTCTACCGGCGGCGTGGCCGGTCCATAGGCCTTCCAGATCAGGCCCCCCATCACGCACACCCCCACAGCGAGGGCGGTCGTGAGCACCAGTGGGCGTCGTCCTGCCACATGGTGGCTCTATCCCGCGTCGACAGGAGTGGCGGCGGGCCCCGCCGGGAGCGCGTCCATCTCCAGGGGCTGGGCGCGAAAGGTGAGCGCGAAGACCAACGCGGTCGCGCCGGCGACCCACCAGGCCCGATTCGTGAGCGGCGGCGACTCTGGCACCTCCAGGCTGCGCCAGGCGCCGAGCAACCACAGGAGCACACCCCACACCAGCCAACCCGTCCACAGGATCCCAGCAGCCATGACCAGCCCCAGCACAACCCGGGAGATCCGGGCCGCGTGCCGGGGCATCAGGGCGTTGAGGACGTGACCGCCGTCCAGCTGACCGATGGGGACCAGGTTCAGCGCCGTGAGGAAACACCCGACCCACCCGGCGAGGGCCAGGGGCCCCAGAGTGTCGAAGCGCCCTGGAGGCGAGCCCAGAATCCATCCCCCCATCAGATCCATCACCGGCGGGTTGTTGAAGATCAGCACGGGCAGGTGGCCGTCGGGAACCGGCGGCGACAGCTGCCCGGCGACCCAGGCCATGGGCCCCCAGGACAGCACGTGGTCCAGGACGTCGGCGATTGCGACGACCCATGGCCCGGGCTCGACGACCCCCTCTGGGAGGGGCGGCATCACCGGTGGCCCGGCCTCGGTCGCCGGCAGGCCCAGCGCCAGGCAGGCCACCGCCACCGCCATGCCCGCCAGCGGCCCCGCCGCGCCCATCTCCAACAGCGCGGTCCGGCTCCGGGGAAGGGACTGGAGTCGGATGATCGCTCCAAACGTGCCGAAGCCCGCGGGAAACGGGATGAAGTAGGGCAGCGACAGAGCAAAGCCGTGGCGCCGGGCGACCGCCCAGTGACCGAGCTCATGGGCCCCCAGGATCGCCATGAGCGCCATGGCGAAGACCGCGCTGTCCCGCGCCGTAGGGCCCCAGCGCCAGGGGTCCCCGTCCGCACTCCAGAGCCACCCATAGGTGGCATAGACGGACAGGAGCGTCGCGCAGAACAGGCCCAGGGCCGTGCGGATCTCCCGCCGCTGGACGGGCTGGGGTTCGTTCACAGGACGAGCGGGACTAGTTCAGCTGCCTCATGCTGAGCTCGTAGAAGCCGGTGTCTCCGCCGCCACTCACGACCAGGATGTAGCGCTGACCGCCGGAGAGGGTCGCGTAGAGCAAGGCCTCCTCGCCGCCGTCGACCGCGGTGCCGCCGACGTTGTAGAGCGTGCTGAAGCCGACGATGTCGTCCTCGTCGCGCTCATCGGCGTCGAAGGCGTCCTCGTCGAGGATGTCCACGCCGTCCAGGGTGCCGCCGTTGTTGGTGCACTGCTGGGTGATGACCTGCTCGGCAAAGGAGCTGGGCGCTGGCTCGTTGTCCTCGGAGATGCCGTCGCCGTCCCAGTCCGAGTCGCAGGCCGGTGCGCCGGTGCCGAGCCCGGAGTCACCGGAGTCCCCCGGTGAGTCGGCTTCGGTGTCGGACTTGCCACAGAACTCGGACTCTTCCTTGTCCGCGAAGTCGCCGCCATCGGAGCCCACGCCTGCGCTGTCCTTGAGGTAGTACTGATCGAAGACCGACGTGATGACCAGGTTCGGATAGGCCCAGGCGTCCGCCGTCGCGCAGCTGCTGTCGTAGTGGAAGTCGTCGACCGTGGGCGTCGGCACATCGGCCTCGGGCACGATCGCGATCCAGGGGTCGTAGGGGGTGGCGTCGCCGCTGGAGTTCTCGAACTTGCGCTCCAGCCAGATCGCCATCGAGACGATCGCGCTGCTGGGCCGGTCGGTCAGGTCGAGCAGCCAGCGATCGGTGTCGGCCACGTCGTCGGTCGAGCTCTCCCCCGTCGAGTCGATCACGCTGGTGGTGGCGCCGTCGGTGATCTCGCCCAGGGCGTAGATCTCGTCGCCGTTGTCGGGCAGGGCGGGCAGCGCGACGCTGTTGGCGTCGAAGGCCGAGTAGATCTGCTCGACGGCGTAGTCGGTGGACTCGGGATCGAACCAGCGGATCACCGTGCCCAGGATGCTGTCAGAGCCGCCCTGGATCTCCAGATAGGCGGCCTCGTACGGCACATCCACCAGCCGGGTGACGAAGGCGCTGTGGCCTCCGATGCTGTAGCCATAGAACGGGAAGCCCGGGACATAGATCTGGAAGTCGGAGCCGTTGGTGACCACCCGGCGCGACAGGTTCTCGGACGGGCTGGCGGTGGTGCCGTCCTCGTAGAAGGAATTCGTGCCGCGGATGTTGAAGCCGGTCTGGTAGCCGTTGGCCCCGTAGAACTGCCCCGCGTTGCCATCCGTCGGTGGCGTGGTCGGGGCCGAGATGGTGCTCGCGTCGGCAAAGGGAGCGTTGGTCGCCACGTCCACGAGCGGCGCCCCGTCCGTGTCCACCACCCCGGAGGCAAAGAGGGCCACGTGGAATTCCAGCGCCAGATCGTCGAATTCGGCCTGGTCGACGTCGGGCAGGTCCGAGGTGGCCTTCTCGATGGCGTCCACAGAGGTGGTGGAACTCTGGGTGATGAGGGACAGGATGCCGGTGCCGTACTTGTCGACCAGCCAGCGGCCGAAGAGGTACTCGGCGCCCTTGGTGCGCGTGCTGAAGAAGCCGTCGTTGTCGGACGTGGCCAGCGGACTCAAGGCATACATGTTCGGCGCGTCCAGGTAGACCCACGCGTCGTCGTAGTAGGTGGCCCCGAAGCCGACGATGTCCGTGCCCACCGCGGCCATCGTCCGATCGAGCCAGCCCTCCTCGGCGTCGCCACCGTTGACGATGACGTGGTGGTTGTAGCTGATGAGCTTGTAGAAGCCCCGGGCGATCTGGCCCACCAGCTCCTGGCTGGTGTACTCCTCGACCGACGCGGTCTTGGACGGGTTGTAGAAGCCGTGCGGGTCCGGCGCGAAGACGTAGATCAGCTCCTGCTCATCGGACATCGGGTTTGAATTGACGTCGAAGTCGTCCAGGTCCACCGCGGGATCGGCGTAGGACCCCACGATGCTGTCGTGATCGTCGTCGTCGCTGGACGAACGGGGCAGCTCATTGAGCACGGGCGTGATGAGCACCGAGACGCGACAGTCGTTGTTGATGTCGGACTCGTCTCCGAACAGCTCTCGGAAGTTGACGACGATGTTGGTGTCGACGATGTCCGCGACGGTGTTGAGGTCGCAGTTGTCGAAGCCGTAGGCCGGGTTGCTGGCCTCGGCGTCGATCTCGCCGTCGCAGTCGTAGTCCCAGTCGATGGGCGCGCGGTCATCGACCCACAGCGTGACGCTCTCGCCAACGGCCCAGAGGGTCGCGCGGACGGTGTCGTAGTCCTCGCTGTTGGTGAAGTCGGAGCGGACGATGAACTCTTCCTTGCAGGTGCCGATGTCGGCGCACAGGAGCTCGCACGAATCGCCGGTGTCGGTGCCGGTGGCCCCGGTCCCGCCACTCGCCGGGGCGGTCAGACCGTGCGCTCGCTTGCCGAACTCGGGCATGGTCCAAGGGATCGAGGTGCTCGTGGGCGCACTGGGACCCGAGGGGGCCGTCTCGCCCTCGCCCTCTTCCTCGCCGCTCGCGCCCTGGCCCTCGCCTGGCTCCTCGGTGCCCGTCCCGCCCAGGCCGGTGTCCTCGGCGCTCTCGCCTTCGCCGGACGACGAGTAGCTGAGCCGGAAGCCCAGCTCGGCGTCCGTGGTGTTCACGATGACGGCGAAGAACTCCTGTTCCGTGTTGGGGTCCCCAGAGGCGTCGATCAGCGGCACATAGGCGTCGCTGGGCTTGATGCCGTAGGAGTCGCCGGGATCGTCCATGTACCCGGTGTCGGCGTCGGCGTCGGAGTCGCCATCGGCGTCGGTGTCGGAGTCGGCGTCGGCGTCCGTGTCGGCGTCGCTGTCGGTGGGCCCGGTGTCGAGGGTGTCGGTGGTCCCACTGCCGCTGGTGCAGAGGAAGGGCGTCTCGTCGCAGTCCTGGCCGTCACCGAGGAGGTTGCAGCCGGGCTGGAGCAGGAGCGCTGGGGCGATGAGGCCGAGGCCGAGGAGGGTTCTGGTCATGCGTCTCTTCCTGAGCTTCCCTGGCGCGCCGGGCGCGGGACCGGCGCGGACCGGGGGCGTCAGAGCGACACCCCGGCAGGACAGCGTTGCACAGCCCTTGGGCACGGTCAATCGGCGCGCGGCCGGATAGGGTGGACAGCTGCCCGGAGTCCCCATGCCCACTACGCTCAGCGCCCTCGCCCTGTCTGCGCTGGCCTGCTCCGGAAGCGGAGGCGGCGAGGACTCGGCCGCGACCTGGACCCCCGACGTCTCCTGCCCCGGCGACCCCGGCGGTGGCTGCCCCGACAACGACGGCGAGCTCCGGGCCGGCGCCGCGGCGGTGTCCATCACGCCCGTGTGCTGGGAGACCTGGGACGATCTGGACGACAACGCCGAGTACAAGTCCACGGTCGACGTCTACTACGACTGCGGCTGCGACAGGCTGTGCGCGGGCGACGAGGGCTATCCCGGCCCAGACGAGGGCGAGGGTGACGACGACTTCCAGGCGGTCTGGCTCTCGGGCTTCGGGAACGGCCGCGCCGCCCAGTCCGTGCACGACGAACTCTGGGCCCGGGCCATCGTGCTCGACCAGGGCGAGACCCGTGTGGCGCTTGTCAGCGTGGACCTGGTGGGCTGGTTCTACGACGACGTGGTCAAGACCCGGGAGCTGCTCGCAGAGGGCGGGGTCCACGTCGACTACGTCCTGGTCAGCGCGACCCACCAGCACGAGGGGCCGGACACCATCGGCATGTGGGGCCGCCGGCTGGGCGCCACTGGCTACCAGGAAGACTACGCCCAGCTCGTGCGCGAGGCCTCGGTCGCAGCCATCACCCAGGCCATCGACGGGCTGCAGACGGTGACGACCCTGACGGTGGGCGCGGTCGACAGCAGCACCTACCACGCCCAGGGCACCTACAACGTGGTCGACGACAGCCGGGATCCGGTCGTGATCGACGAGCAGGTCAAGGCCGCCCACCTGGCCGGGACCGACGGCACCATCGCGACCCTGGTGAATTGGGGCAACCACCCCGAGGTCCTGAGCAGCGACAACCTGGCGATCACGTCCGACTTCGCCGACAGCCTGCGCCGGGGTGTCGAAGACGGGGTGACGTGGACCACCCGAGAGACCCCCGGCCTGGGCGGCACTGCGATCTACGTCCAGGCGATGGTCGGCGGGCTCATGACCCCCCTGCACACCACGGTCATGGACCCCGACGGCAACGAGCTCCGGGAGCCCAGCTTCCAGAAGTCCGAGTCCCTGGGCAAGCTGGTGGCCGAGATGTCCCTCGACGCGGTCGCCCAGGGGGACACGCTCGCGGCCCCCAAGCTCTCGGTCGCCGCCACCACGGTCACCTTTCCCATCGACAACATCGGCTTCCAGGCGATGTACCTGACCGGTGTGCTGGACCGCAATGCGCACGGCTATGACCCCGACCGACCCCTGGGCCTGGACAACATCCCGTACACCGACACCGAGATGGCGGTGATCCGGATCGGGGACTGGACCTTGCTCTCGGTCCCCGGCGAGCTCTTCCCAGAGGTCGCCATCGGCGGCTACGACGGCTCCCACGTGAACGCGCCAGGCGTGGACTTCATCTCACCCACCAACCCGAACCCGCCGGCGGTGGACGAAGCCCCCGATGGTCCCTACCTCAGGGACGACATGAACTCCGAGCACGCCTGGATCATCGGTCTGGGCAACGACGAGCTGGGCTACATGATCCCTCCCTACGACTTCGAGCTGGACGACCTCTCGCCGTACATCGGCGAGGCCCCTGGGGACCACTACGAGGAGACCAACTCCCTGGGCCCCGAGACCGTCCCGATCGTCGAGGAGGCCGCGGCCCGGCTGCTGACCTGGCAGCGCTGATGCGTGATCTGTACAGCGTCCTGGGCGTGACCCGGGACGCCGACCCTGCGGCCATCAAGTCCGCCTACAAGAAGCTGGCCCGGGAATTCCACCCGGACCGGAACCCCGAAGCGGCGGCCACCGAGCGCTTCAAGGCCGTCACGTCGGCCTATGAGGTGATCGGCGACGAGCAGCGCCGTGCGCTCTACGACGAGTTCGGAGAAGCATCGCTGCAGCAGGGCTTCGATCCGGAGTTGGCTCGGCGCTACGGCACGGCGGGCTTCGCGGGCGGCGGCATGGACTCCGGCGACCTGTTCAGCAGCTTGTTCGGCCAGGGACGTCGCTCGGCCACGTTCTACGGCAGGGCCCGCAAGGGACCCAACCTGCGGTCCACGCTGTCGCTGGACCTGTGGACGGCCATCCAGGGCGGCAAGGTGCCCCTGGCTGTTCGCAAGCCTTCGTCCTGCGCGGTCTGCAGCGGCCAGGGGGGCAGCGGCCGCACCCAGTGCCGGCCGTGCGAGGGCACGGGCCGGGTCCGGGCGAGCCGCTGGGGGCTGGATGCGCTGGTGGGCTGCGATGCCTGCGGCGGCGATGGCCACGTGTTCTCGTCGGAGTGTGGTGCCTGCGCCGGCACAGGCCGCGGCATGGCGCGGGTGAAGCTGACCATCAACGTCCCTCCCGGCGTCGAGGACGGGCAGACACTCCGACTCAAGGGCCAGGGCGGTGCCGGACGCGACGGCGGTGCAGCGGGCGACCTGCACGTCACCCTGCGGCTCGAAGAGCACCCCCGGCTCCGGCGAGAGGGGGACGACCTGGCGCTGGAGCTGCCGCTGACCGTGGCCGAAGCCGCCCTGGGCGCCAAGGTGTCCGTCCCGACTCCCTGGAGCGAGGTCCGCGTGTCGATCCCGGCGGGCGCTCGCAGCGGTACCCGCCTGCGGATCCGGGGGCACGGCATCCGGCGGGGCGATGCCCGGGGCGACCTGTACCTGGTGCTTCGGCCCGAGGTCCCCCGGTCCGACGACCCCCGCCTCGAAGGGTTGGCCGAGGCCCTGTCCGAGCTCTACGAGACGCATCCGCGGAGCGACTTCTCCTTGCCGTAGCCCAACTCGATGCCCGGACCGGACCCGCGGACCGAGCAGTGCGTTAGAAGCTGCCGTTCCCCGAGGAGGAGATCCCCATGAGCAGGTCCACCTGCGTCCTGGCCACGCTGCTGATCGCGTGCACCGGCGACGACACGACCGGCACCGCCACTGACTCCGGCGCTGTCGACATCTTCAGCGAGATCATCAACATCACCGAGGCCGCCACCGGCGACAATGCCTGCTTCGCCGCGGGCGACGAGTGGATCGACAACACCGCCGACCCGGCCTGCATCCAGGACCTGCCGTTCACCGGCGAGGTCATCGACTTCGAGTCCTCGAACGAGGTGCCCGAAGCGACGGTCGAGATCTTCAACTCCGACAAGGTCGAAGGCGACGCCGACACGTCCTTCATCAGCGACGACAACGGCCAGGTCTCCGGCACCCTGCGGACCTGCGCCCCCTACTCGTACAAGGTCACCACCGACAACGAGACCGCCGACGACCCCACCAAGATCACGATCCAGGCCCACCTGACCGAGAACCCGACGGCGCTCGAGGGCGTGGAGTTCAACTCGGTCTCGGACGCGACCTACACGGTCATCCAGGCGCTCCTGGGCATCAGCCCCGACCCGGCCAATGGCGTGGTCGCCGGCGCCCTATACGACTGCAACGAGGACCCCATCGAAGGGGCCCAGGTCATCGTCAAGATCGACGGCGAGTACGTGTCTGGCCAGGAGGTCCGCTACTTCGTCGAGGAATTCCCCCACCGCGAGCAGCCGTACACGTCCGAGGACGGGCTGTGGCTGGCGATGCAGGTCCCCACCGGCCGCGCCACGGTCGAGGCGTGGATGGTGATGGAGCCTGGCCAGGGCCCGGTGATGATGGGCTCCACGTCGCTGGACATCTTCCCGGACAGCATCAACATCTCCAGCATCTACGTCGGCCACGACGACGGCGTGCTGCTGGACGCGGAGTGCCTGGAGCCCACCTGTGGCACCGACACCGACACCGGCGGCACCGACACCAACACCGGCACCGGCGGCACGACCGGCGGGACTGGCGACACCGGCGACACCGGCGACTCGGGCACCGGCTCCTGAGTCGACCCGTCCTTCCCCCCTTGGAGTCGCTCATGCGAAAGCTCATCGGACTGGGCCTGGCCCTGTCCGCCCTCTGTCCCGCGGCCGCCCTGGCCCAGGACGACGACGGCGGCCAGCTGAACGTGGACCTGGAGGGCTACTACCGGGCCCGCCTGTACCACTTCACCAACCTCTACACCCCGGCCGCGGACGACCCTCGCGACCACGCGCGCTACGCCACCCACAAGCTCCAGCTCCGTCCTGCGATTTCCTATGACTCCCGGGCCAAGTTCATCTTCGAGGTGAACGCGCTGGACCAGGTGGTCTGGGGCGACAACGAGTCCCTGGCGTCGACCTCGATCTTCGCGGGATCGCCGTCGAACACCGGGCTCGACGGTGAGCCCGCCGAGCAGGTGCGCTTGTCCCGCGCCTGGGTGGAATTCAGCCTGCCGGTGGGGCTGCTGCGCGTCGGGCGGCAACCCTCCAATTGGGGCATGGGACTGCTGGCCAACGACGGCAACGGGCTCGGGGACGAGTTCGGCGAGCACAACTACGGCAACACCTTTGACCGCATCGTGTTCGCGACCAAGCCCATCGCCATCGCTCAGACCCTGGCGGGCAAGGACCCGGCGAACATCCCGCTGTTCTTCGCCTTTGGAGCGGACCGCCTGGTCGAGGACCCGCTGATTCAGTACTACGGGTACAAGTGCGACGACGAACTGACGGTGGAAGAGGGCGACGACCCGCGCTGCGCCGACGACGAGGACCACTCCTGGACCGAAGACCGGGCGCCCACCCAGCGCGACGACGGCTGGTGGGCCGAGCCCGAAGACGACGTCTTCGAGCTGATCTACGTGCTCATCTACCGGGGCGAGGACCTGAAGGTTGGCGACCACCTGATGGACCTGACCGCCGGGGCCTACGCGATCAACCGCCGCCAGGTCGAGACCGCGAGCAACGTCTGGATCTTCGACGCCTACCTCGACGCGTCCTACCGCAAGTTCTTCCTGACCGGCGAGATGCTCACCATTCGCGGGGCCACCGAGGGCATCACCCTCTCCGGCGCTGTGAACCGGGACCCCGACGCGTCGCCGCTGTACAAGGACGCCGCCATCTGGGGCGGGGTGCTGCGCGGGGGCTACGAGACCCCGGATCTGACGGCCCAGCTGGAGCTGGGCTGGGCCGCTGGCGATCCGAACATCGCCGACGAGCTGCTCCAGGGTCGCCCCCTGCACCCCGACCACAACGTGGGGCTGTTGCTCTACGAGGAGGTCCTGAGTCGGGTCACCCAGTACACCTGGGGGGACGCCGCGGCCGGCCTGTGGAGCAAGGGCGGGGTCTACAACAGCAAGTACATCTACCCCATGATCAAGTATCGACCCTTCGACTGGGCCGAGATCGTGGCCGCGTACCTGGTGGCCTTCCCCCACGCCCCCGACGGCGCCATCGTGCGGGGCGAGACCTGTGACGAAGCGCTCCAGATCCAGTGCGACGACGGCTACGACAAGCTGCTGGGCCAGGAGTTCGACCTGGCGCTGCGCATGCGGCTGGTCCCCCACGTGCACTGGTCGGTCGAGGGCGGCATCGCCCAGGTCACCGATCGTCTGCCCACGGACTTCATGGGACTGACCAAGGACGGTCGGGTGTGGACTCTGCAGACCCGACTGGCCTACGTGTTCTAGTGGAGCCCGTGGCCTCGACGCTCAGGGAGAGCGCATGACCGGCATCATCATCCTCACACTCCGGGCCCTGGTCTGGGTGGTGATCGCCGATGCGGTGCTGTCCTGGGTGGTCCGATCCCCCCTGGCATTTCCTCGAAATGTGACCCACGTGATCGCCGAGCCCCTGTGTGCCCCGGTCAAGGCGGTGCTCAGCCCCCGGCTGACCGGCGGCATCGACTTCTCGCCTCTCGTGGTGATCTTGATCCTCCACTTCGCCATCAGCCTGGTGGCCCGGGGGGGCATCTAGGTGGCGGCCCTGGTCACACTCCTGGCGCTCGGCGTCGCGCTGGCCAGCGGTCCCGCCGACCTGACCCAGGCTGCGGACGCCAACCTGACCGAAGACGACCGCATGGCCTTGTTCCACGCCATGGTGGCCGACTACCCGCGGAATCGCCCCTGGCTCGAGGAGATCGCCGCCGACGACGCCCACAACGCCCGGGAGCGGTGGGTCGCGGTCAGGGTGCTCGGGCAGACGGGCCACCCCGATGCCAAGGCCCCCCTGCTGGCCCTGTGCCTGGACCCCATGCCCGCAATCCGAGCCGCCGCCGCGGCCAGTCTGGGAGACCTGGGCGACAAGAGCGTGACCCAGCAGCTGGCCAAGATGCTCCAGGACGCCGCCATCATCGTGAGGGCGGCGGCCGCCGACAGCCTGGGCCAGCTCAAGGACGCCGCCACGGTCGGACCGCTGACCGACGCCCTGTGGGACACCGACAGCTTCTACCGGGGACAGTCCGTGTGGGCCCGCCGCCACTACGTCGACGCCCTGGGGGAGATCGGCAGCGCCAAGGCCCTGCCGGCACTGGTCCGGGGCCTCGAGGACACCGACCCCAACGTGGTGACGTCATCGCTGTCGGCCCTCCGCAAGATCAACGGCTACGACTTCGCCGAGGGCCGCACCCGCGAAGAGCACATCGAGGCCTGGCGCCGCTGGGCGATGAACGAAGGGCTCTGAGCCGGCGCGCTATCGCGTGACCTGGAGCTTCATCACGGTCTTGCCGACCCCGATCGTGTCGCCGGGCCGCAGCCTGGACACCGCGACCCTGCGACCGTTGTGGAATGTGCCATTGGTGGAGCCCAGGTCACGGAGGAAGATCATCTCCCGACCGAAGACCTCGACCACGGCGTGACGCCGGCTGGCCTCGACGTCGGACAGCGGGATCTCGCCCATCCGCCGCCCGATGATGACGTTGCCACGGGTGAAGCGGTAGACCTTGCCGACGTCCTGGCCAGCGACCACCTCGACCACAGCGTTCATGCCCGGCGGCAGGCGCAGGTCCTGGCCGATGACGTCGGCCGTGCTGCCCGTGTGATCGCTGGCTCCCTTGATCTCCACGAGCTCTTCGTCGAGCAGCCAGGCGATCTCGAGCTGGGACTCCAGGCCCCCGTCCCGCGGGCCATCAGCGGACTGCTCGTTGGCCAGGAACAGCACCATGCGCGTGCTTCCCACGGTGATCTCTGCGCCGGGCCGGAGCTCGATCTCCCGCACGAGCCGACCATCCACCATGGTGCCGTTCGTGGAGCCCAGATCCTGGAGCAGCCAGCCGGTGCCCTTTGGCACCACCTGGAGGTGCTGGCCAGAGACCATCGGGTCCTCGAGCACCAGGTCGCCGTCGCGACGCCCCACGATGAGGGCGCCGTCGTCGGGCAGGGGCACGTTCATGCCTTGCTTGGCACCTGCGACGATCTTGAGGAAGGCCCTGGCCATCTGTGAAAGCGTGAACCCGTCGTTCAGGCGCTGCGGGCGGTCTCGCGGGAGCGCTCGGCCAAGAAGGCCCGGTGGACCCGGCCCGGGAGCTGCCGATCGAGGGCATCGGCGATCCAGGCGCCCGCTTCGCAGGCCGTGTTCAGGTCCACGCCCGTGTCGACCCCCATGCCATCGAGCATGTAGAGCAGGTCTTCCGAAGCGAGGTTGCCCGAGGCACCCGGTGCGTAAGGGCATCCACCCAGGCCCGCTGCCGACGCATCAAAGGTGCGCACCCCCGCCTGGTAGCCAGCCAGCACATTGGCCAGGGCCGTGCCCCGGGTGTCGTGCATGTGCAGGGCGATCCGAGAGAGGGGCACGCCCCCTGCCTCCATCGCCTCGAGCACTCGGCGGACCTGGCCGGGGTTGGCAACGCCGATGGTGTCGCCCAGAGAGATCTGCTGCGCCCCGGCGTCGAGGAAAGCCAGTGCAAGCTCGACCGCGCGGGCCTCGTCGACCGCGCCTTCGTAAGGACAGCCGAAGACCGTGGACAGATAGCTCCGGACCTGGAGGCCCTCGGCGGTGGCATTTGCGACGACTTCTGCCAGGGCGATGCGCGACTCGGCGACCGTGCGGTTGACGTTCTTCTTGTTGTGGGTCTCGGACACCGACATGAAGGTCGCCACCGCCCCCAGCCCTGCGTCCAGAGCGCGCTCCAGCCCCACGCGATTCGGGACCAGGGCCCAGAAAGTGACGTCGGCGCCCTGGGGGAGCCGCCGCACGACTTCGGCGGCGTCGGCGAGCTGTGGGATCCAGCGAGGGCGAACGAAGGAGCTGACCTCGATGTGGCGGTAGCCCGCGTCCACGAGCCGCTCGATGAACCCCAGCTTGACGTCGGTCGGCAGGATGGCCTGCTCGTTCTGCAGGCCGTCCCTGGGGCCGACTTCGTAGACCGTGACTCTGTCCGTCACCTGGCGGTGCCTCCAGGGTCCAACCTAACACCGCTGGCCTCGGGTCGAGCCCGACGGTCGGTGGACACCAACTTGGTCATCGGCCCATCAGCCGGACCATCAAGGCCTTCTGGGCGTGGAGCCTGTTCTCGGCCTGATCGAAGACCACGCTGGCGGGGCCATCGATGACGTCGGCGGAGACCTCCTCGCCCCGGTGGGCGGGCAGGCAGTGGAGGAAGATCGCGCCCGGATTGGCCCGTGCCATCAGAGCACTGTCGACCTGGAAGCCGTCGAAGCGCTTGAGGCGCTCTGCGGCCTCGCCCTCCTGGCCCATCGAAGCCCAGACATCGGTGTAGACCACGTCTGCCTCGGCCACGCCATCGTGGGGGTCTTCGGTGACCTGGATGGCTCCCCCGGTCACCGCCGCGATCTCTCGGGCGCGGGTCAGCACCTCGGGGTCCGGCGCGTAGCCACGAGGGTGCGACACCGACACGGTCATGCCGACCTGGGCGCCCCCGTAGAGCAGGCTGTGGGCCATGTTGTTCCCGTCGCCGACGTAGGCCAGCTTCAGGCCCGCCAGACGGCCGTGCTTCTCCTGGACGGTGAGGAGGTCCGCCAGGACCTGGCAGGGGTGGAGCAGGTCGGACAGGCCATTGATGATCGGAATGGTGGCGTTTTCTGCCAGGTCCACGAGGTCGGCGTGGGCGAAGACCCGGGCCATGATGCCGTCGACATAGCGGGACAGCACCGCCGCGGTGTCCGCGATGCTCTCCCCCCGGTGGAGCTGGATGTCGGTCGGGCCCAGGTAGATGCCCTGGCCACCGAGCTGGTAGATGCCGGTCTGGAAGCTCACCCGGGTCCGCAGCGACGGCTTCTGGAAGATCATGGCCAGCGTCTGGCCTTCGCACGCGCTGGCGAAGGCGCGGGGGTTGGCCTTGATCAGCCGAGCGAGGTCCAGCAGGTGGCGGATCTCTTCGCGGGTCTGGTCTGCGAGGCACAACAGGTGACGCGGCATGGAGGCTCCGGGAGGTGGGGAGTGGCTATCTGGGTGCGGCACGGGGTCAAGGATTCAGGGGCCCTTTCACAGACACCCCGTGGAGAGCCCCGGTTCGCCTCTTGACCCTCGTGAGCGGAGACTTTAGACAGCGCTCGGAGGGCCGCTAGCTCAGTTGGTAGAGCACCGGCCTTTTAAGCCGAGGGTCATTGGTTCGAGTCCAATGCGGCCCACCTCCTCCCCCGGCATCCGCTCTTCTGACCCCATCGTCTAGTCAGGTCCAGGACACCGGGTTTTCATCCCGGCAACACGGGTTCGAATCCCGTTGGGGTCACTTCTTCCACCCGTCGACGACGTCGACGGGCTGGGAGGGGTGAACCCGACGGGATTCGTACAGTCCTGCGGAGCGCCCTCTCACCGACCTAAGAGCACTGCCCACCAAAGGGCGGGCGCGGAGGCGCAGGGACGCAGTCCCGGAGCTGGGTTCGAATCCCGTTGGGGTCAATCTTCCACCCGTCGACGACGTCGACGGGCTGGGAGGGGTGAACCCGACGGGATTCGTACAGTCCTGCGGAGCGCCCTCTCACCGACCTAAGAGCACTGCCCACCAAAGGGCGGGCGCGGAGGCGCAGGGACGCAGTCCCGGAGCTGGGTTCGAATCCCGTTGGGGTCAATCTTCCACCCGTCGAAGACGTCGACGGGCTGGGAGGGGTGAACCCGACGGGATTCGTACAGTCCTGCGGAGCGCCCTCTCACCGACCTAAGAGCACTGCCCACCAAAGGGCGGGCGCGGAGGCGCAGGGACGCAGTCCCGGAGCTGGGTTCGAATCCCGTTGGGGTCAATCTTCCACCCGTCGAAGACGTCGACGGGCTGGGAGGGGTGAACCCGACGGGATTCGTACAGTCCTGCGGAG
>CAZFLE010000154.1:0-16411 GCA_964519895.1 uncultured Enterobacterales bacterium
CCGGGCCGCCCCCCGCCGGCTCATCCCCTCCTCCGAGAAGCGCAGCAACGTCGCGCCGGCCACCACGCGGAACGGCCAAGGGTCCCGGCCCGGCAGGCCGGGACGCTCCCACACATGCACGAGCCCATCTGGGAAGGCCCACTCAGGGTGAGTCGACAGCAGCCAGCACAGCGAGCCAGGACTCAGGAGTCTCGGACAGACAAACGTCGGATCGAAGAACGAGCGCTGCGACGATCGTGACATCGAAGGACTCCACGGCCACGCGCACGGCCAAGCGCACCCTCAGTGCCACGCCCGCCGGCCCTTGCAGATCGCTCCGGATCGGGTCTTCGGAGGCTGAATTCGGCCCCAACCGGGCGCTCACGGGCCCGTTCGCGGACATTGAAATCCGACTGGTTTGCCAAACCGGACATTCTGCCCCGACTGGTCCTGATGGGAGCCACTCCCCTCGGGGCATGGTTCCGGGGATCCGCCTGACCACGTCGTGAGCGTGCGACGTGGCCGTTCAACGTGGCCGTGGCGGTGGAACCGGGAAACCCGAGTCTTAGAGAGTCCGTGCCGACTTGGGACGAAACCTTTCGGGAAGGTCGGGGCCCGTCGGCGTCGACTTCCGCAGGGTGCCGATGGGGGGCTTCACGCCGGTCGGCCGGCTTCGAACCACTTGATCCAGCGAACGGCTCGCTGGTGCGCCTCTGTCGCGGCCGGGGCTCGCTCGGCGACCTGGCGCCAGCGAGCCAGGTGGTGCGCGGCGAGCTCTTCGACCAGGGGGTCGCACTCCAGGAGGGGTCCGAAGCGGAGCCGGTGGCCGGTGTGGGGCTCGCGGCCAGGCACCGCTCGCAGGACCTCGCTGATGCGGTCCCCCTCGCGGGCCAGGCCCTCGGCGTCGATGCGCCAGCCCCGATCGGCCAGGCCCTGCCGGACTCGGTCCATGCCGTCTGGACAGTGGGCCACGAGCACCCGGGGCTGCGGCCCGCGGTCGACGATGCCCAGCAGCGTGGCGGGGCCCATGCCGGCGATCACCGCCGTGTCCACCGCGCGAAAGGGCGCCAGCCCGTTGGCGACCAGGTAGCGGCCGGGCCGGGCCGGCAGGCGACGCGGCGCCCGCTCCACGCCCACGGCACGGAGCGCATGGGCCACGTGGCCGTGATCGCAGCCCACGTCCACCACCGTGCCGCCCGGCGGGACCAGCGACACCAGCAGGGCCATGCGGCCGGAGAGCGGTCGTTCAGGCACGCTCGGTGCCGGGCCGAGCCCGGTCGGCCTGGGCGTCCAGCGCGTCGAGCTCGTCGGTCGCCCGCCGCAGGGCCGTGACCTGGTCCTGGAGGCGCTGGCTGTCCGCCTCGACCGTGCTGCTGTCGCCGGCTGCGGCACCGGCTGCCTGGGCGAGGGCGAGCTCCAGCGCGTCCAGGGCCGCCGTCGCTCGGGCCTCGCCCTTGCGGAGCTGGCCATGCCGATCGACCAGGCCTTGGTGGGCCGCCAGGGCCTGTCTCCGTAGCGCGATCTCCGTGGCGTCACCGCGTTCTTCGGCGGTGGCGAGCTGGCGGGCGAGCCCGTCGCCGTCCAGCTCGGCGAGGGACCTGTCGAGCACTTCCAGGGCCTTGGTGTCCCGATCCCGGGCGGCCCGGAGCTCGTCCAGGGCGCCTCGCAACTCGGACTCGGCAGCGGGGGGCAGGTCGGCTTCGATCAGCCGCGCGTGCAGGGCCTGGAAGCGGTCCGGGGTAGGGGCGGGGGGCGCCTCGACGGCCCGGGCGGTAGCCACGAAGGTCGCGACCAGGCCCACCCCCAGGATCGCCCCACCCGCCAGCCAGCCGACCGCCAGGGTGGCGCCCAGCGACACCAGCGACGTGCCCAGCAGGCCGAGCCCCAGGATCCGGCCGCGCCGCTCTGCGCCGCCTGCCTTGGCGTCCGGGGTGGGGCCGTCGTGGGCGGTGCGCGTCAGCACGACGTCCTTGCGGGCCCTGGAGGTGTCCAGGCTGCGCAGCTCGGGGGGCCCCGGATCGCCCATCAGGACCACCCGCAGCTGTCGTCGATGAAGCCCTTGACCTGGATCAGGTACTCCACCGGTTGGACCCAGGGGTCCTGGGCGTGATCGCTGCCTTCCACCATCCAGTAAGCCTTGGGCTCCGCTGCAGCTTCCATGACCCGCTCCCCGTGGGCCACCGGGATGTAGTCGTCCAGCTCGCCATGCACCACGAGCATCGGCACGTCGCCCCGTTCGGCCGCTGCCCTTTCGTTGTCATAGGGGTCAGCGAACAGCCAGCCCACCGGCAGGTCCAGGCCCGTGTTGAGCTGCATCAGGGCCTCGGCGCTGGCGAACATGTCCTCGGTCACCAGAGCGCAGGGGACCTCGTCCCGCGCGGCGTGCACTGACGCGAAGCCCCCCAAGCTCTCGCCGAGCATGGCGATCTCGCCCACGTCGCGGTTCAGGGCTGCGGCGGCCTGGCGGGCGGCCGCCCGGGCGTCGGCGATGACGCCGTCGTGGTGGGGGGTGCCCTCGGAGCGGCCGTAGCCCCGGTAGTCGTAGGTGAAGACGTTCCAGCCCCACGACCAGTACAGGTCCACCCGCCGGCTGTAGGCCCCGATCTGGGCGGCGTTCCCGTGGGAGTAGAGCAACACCGGCGCGTCGACCCGGTCCTGCTGCCAGGCCCACAGCCCCCATAGCTCCAGGTCGTCTTCGGCCACGAAGGGGCCCAGCTCCTGGAGCGACGTCGGCACCAGCTCCAGCTCCAGGGCGTAGCTCTCGACCACGTCGGGTGTGTAGAAGAAGCTGTCCAGGGTGAGACAGCCCGTCAGCCAGAGCATGATCATGGGGGGGGTCCTCGTCGCAGCCGTTGAGGGGTCCAGTACAGGCCCACCAGGGCCTGGATGGCGCCCTGGTTCCGGGGCCCGTACCAGTGCAGGGTCCAGTCGTCGGTGGCCTGCCACGGGTCGATCCAGCGGGCTTCGGTGACCGCGGCCAGCCCCGGGGTCAGGCGCCAACGCATGCCCACCAGAGGCGCCAGGTGCAACGACAGTGGCCGGGGCTGGGCGAACAGATGGGCGCCGGTGTAGACCAGGTGTTCCCGGGCCGACCAGGCCCAGCTCGCCAGCACCGCCAGGTCGCCGAAGACCCCGGTGCCGCCGTCGGCCTCGCCGAGCTCGGCGTCGCCAGCGATGACGCTGATCGTGCCGTCCACGACCAGCGCGGGCCGGAGACGTCCGGGGGCCACCAGCTGGTAGCTCAAGCCGCCTTCGATGCCCCCCAGGCGGACCAGACCGAGCAGGCTCGGGTGAACGGCGGCGTGGAGGTCGGCTCGGTCCGTGAGCCCGTAGCGCAGGCCCACCGTAGACAGGGGGAGGGGCACAGGCTTGCCGTAGATCTCGACCAGTGGCCCCCCGGCCGACGCCTGCAGAGCCATGTTGCCCGCGCCGACCGGACGCACCCCGTGGCTCGCGGAGCAGGCGAAGGCGAGGGCGGGCAGCAGGACGCTCACGCCGAGACACTAACGGACGCCAACCGGTGGCATCCTGGCACCATGTGGGCCAGGCTCCTCAGCGCCGTGATCCGACTGCTCGCTTGGACCTGGCGGGTCGAGTCCCCGGGTCGCACGCCTATGGCGGACCTGCTCGCGGACGGACCGGTCGTGGTCGCCATGCTGCACGGTGACCTGCTGCCCCTGGTCGCGCTTCACCGGGGGCTGCCGCTGGTGGGCCTGGTCAGCCGGTCCTCCGACGGCCAGCTGGCCGCCGACGTGGCGGCGGCCCTGGGCTTCAAGGTCATCCGGGGCAGCTCGTCGAGCGGCGGTCTGGCGGCTGTGCGGGCTGCTTGCCGGGCGGTCGGCGCGGGCGCGTCTCCAGCCATCGCCGTGGACGGCCCCCGTGGTCCTGTTGGAGAGCCCCAGCTGGGGGCTCTGGCCGTCGGTCGCGCCGCCCAGGCCCGGGTCGTGTGGGCGCGGGCCGTGGCCAGGCCCGCGTGGCGCCTGCGCTCGTGGGACCGCTTCGCAGTGCCGCTGCCCTTTGCGAGGATCGGGCTGCGCTACGGCGAGCTCCCGGCCATCGGCCCAGGCCGCGAGGGTCTGGAGGTGGCCGCCAGCGACCTCCGCCGGCGCCTCAGCGGTTAGGCTCGGGCCATGGAAGAGACCCCCTGGTGGGCTGCCCGCTACGAGCTGCTGTCCGAGGCGGCGCCCGCCTTTGTCGGCGAAGCGGACTTCACCGCCGAGGCCCAGGTCGACTTTGTGGTGGGCCTGTGCGCGCTGGGTCCCGGGTCTCGGGTCCTGGACCTGGGCTGCGGGGCAGGCCGTCACACCATCCTGTTGGCCGAGCGGGGCCTCGACGTCACCGGGGTGGACCTGTCACCGCGCCTGCTCAAGCTCGCCCGGGAGCGCTGGGGTCAGCGCAATCCCGGTCGTCCCGGGCCCCTGTTCGCGCCTGGCGACATGCGCTGGCCGTCGGTCTCGGGCCCCTTCGACGCGGTCGTCATGCTCGACGTGACACTGGGCGTGTTCGACGACGACTCGGATCACCTGCGCACCCTCGCGGCGGTCCACCAGCGCTTGCGCCCCAAGGGCCGGCTGGTGCTGGAGCTGTTCAACCCCTATTTCTGGGCCCACAACCAGGTCACCCGACACTTCCCTGCTGGCACCGCGGCGCCCGACGCCGATGTGGTGCGGACCTACCGCTTCGACCCGCTGGCCGGCCGCCTGGTGGACCAGGTGACCCTGTTCGACGCCACGGGCCGGCACCGGGTGCCCGACCAGGTCCTGCGGGTGTGGACCCCGCCCGAGCTCGTCGCCATGCTCGGAACCGCCGGCTTCTCGGCGGTCCAGATCTGTGGCTCCGCCGGGTGGGACGTGCCCGAAGACCCAATACCGCTCCAGGCCGACTCGAGCGTGTTCATGTGGGTCGTCGCCCAGAAGTAGCCGGCCCTTCAGTCCTTGGGCTTGGCGTTCCGGTCCCGGGGCCGGACCAGCTTGGCGCGCACGACCTCGCCGCCGTCGGCGGGGTCCACGTTGCGCTCGAAGGGCTTGATCTCTTCCGGGGCGGCGGCCGAGTACTCCCCCGAGAGCCTGTCAACCATCTTGCGGAGCTTGTTCCTGAGACCCATGTGACCCGTCCTCGCCTGCCGGGAGCGTACCGTCCGGGCTGTTCGGAGGCAATCGCAGCAGCCACAGCGCCGAAGTGTTCACACGAACCCAGCCCGCCGCGGCCAGAGCCTGACCCAGCGCCCCGTCCTGGGTGAGCACGGTGTCGACCTCCCAGCGGGCCAGCACCTGCTGCCAGCCCTCGAGCTGGTAGGCCACCCGCAGCCCGTCCTCGACCACCGCCACGGGGTAGCAGTCGTTGCGGCTGTCCCAAAACACCGGATGGCCGTGCCAGCCCAGCCAGCCGCCCAGGGTGAAGTCGGTCCACAGGCGGTCCTCGGGTGCCAGCAGCCCAGGCACGTCTGGGGGGAAGCGCTCGGGGTCCGGGCCGGCCCTGGGGGTGACGACGGCGACCAGCACCAGGGCTGTGGCGAGCCACAGGTCCGGGCGGCCCACCGGGCGCTCCGGCAGGCGTCGATGCAGGCTCCTGGCCACGAAGGGCAGCAGCGCGATGCCGGCGGGGTCGCAGTAGCGCCAGTGCCGGACGGCCAGGGCGGTGACCGCCAGCCACACAAGGCGGGGTCGCCAGGCCTTGTCCAGCCAGATCAGGACCCCGGCCACGACCAGGCAGGCGATGCGCACGGTCTGGGGCAGGTCGGACGGCGTGAGCCACCCCCACTCCTCGACGAAGTGGTGGACCAGGCCCTGGGCGCCCGCGCCGGTGCCGTAGCCCAGCACCAGTCCCCACAGCGCCAGGCCGTGAGGATTGACGAGCGTCAGGAGCGCGGCCGGCAGGGCCCAGGGGCCGCGGAACAGGGCGAGCAGGCCAAGGCCCAGGACGAAGGACCCGTGGACCCAGGCCCAGCACCACACCACCAGCACCGCCGCCACGGTCCGGCCCGTGGTGCGGGGCCCCAGCAGCAAGGTCAGCTCGACCGCCAGGAGCAGGTCGCCCCAGGCCAGGGCTCGCTCGGAGATGCCGATGGCCGCCAGGGGGCCGACCCACAGCAGGGCGAGCACGGTGGCCCACCCGCCATTGGGCACCATCGCCAGGCGCACCAGCAGCACACCCGTGGTGCTCACCACCAGCCCACGGAGCCAAGGCACCCCCTCGACACCGGCCAGACCATAGGCGGCGGAGACCACGGTCTCGTGGGAGACCCAGGGGTGGTCCGGGGCGGTGTAGGACAGCCCGTTGAGGCGCGGGATGGCCCCATCGAGGATCTGCTCCCCCGCCCACAGAATCCACCACAGATCTGGATCGATCAGCGGCCGGGTCCACGCCGACCCCACGAGCAAGAGCGCCACGAAGGCCGCCACCCAGCCATAGGGAGAGCTCAACGGCGGCCCAACCCCGCCACCGCAGCGATGGCCACCCCGGCTCCGACCAGCAGGAGTGGAAGCCCGGGCGGCTCGGAGGGCGAGGCCTGGGTCGCCCAAGTGAGCAGCAGTCCATTGTGCAGGGCGTGCATCAAGGCACCCGGCCAGATCGAGCCACTGCGCAGGGCGGCAAAGGCGAGCAGGATGCCTAAGGCCCCGGTGGGCAGCACCCGGTAGATGGACAGGTGCAGCAGCCCAAAGGCGAGCCCCACGACCACGCAGCGGGCCCGCGGTGCCAGGCTGTTGCGGAGCAGCCCCAGGAAGGCCCCGCGGAAGAGCAGCTCCTCGGCCAGCGCCGGCACCACCGCAAAGCCCAGGATCAGCACGGGCAGCGACAGCTCCTGGAGGAACGTGGCCTCGCTGGCCGCTTCCAGCAGCTCTGGGGGCAGGGGCAACAGGGGCGCCTGCAGCGCCTCGACGAGCAGGGAGAGGGCCGGCGCGGCGACCCCGGCGATCACGGCGAGCCCCAGGTCTGTGGGCCTGGGGGTCGTGAGCGAGAGGGTGCGCCGGAGGGGCTGGCCGAGCCACCACACCAGCCCCACGGCCGGCAGTGCCAGGAGCAGGACCTGGGTGGCCAGGTGGCCGGACAGCGGCCCCAGACTGGCGGCGGCCTGGCCCAGGAACCAGACACCGAGCAGCACCGCTGAGCCTGCCGCGAACACCTCGGGTCCGAAGCGCTCATGGGCCCGGCGGCTCCTGGACCCACCCCCGACGATCACGCCCTCCCGCCCCAGCATGCGGGCGGCCACGGCCCCCGCGAGCCAGGCGTGCAGGCCCGTGGCGCTGACGACCATCAACAGGGGTCCGGCGGTCGCCCGCCCGGCCAGCACGTCCCGGGCGGCCAGGGTCAGGTTGCCGATGGGCACCAGCGCCGTCGCGGGCGTGAGCTCCACCCCTGGAAAGGCGCCCAGCGAAGCGGGGACCAGGGACACGAGCAACAGGGGAATGGCCAGGGCCTGGCCCGTGCGGACATCGGGGGCCCAGGCCGCCGCGACGGCCAGGAGCGACGTCAGCTCGGCGGCGAGCGGGATGAGCATCAAGCCCAACAGGACCACCGAAGTGCCAGACACCTGCAGGCTGTCTACCGGGGTCCGGACCAACCCCAGTCCGACCGTGGCCCAGAGAGACGCCAGCGCCAGCCAGCCCGTGAGCAAGCTGAAGGCCAGCACGGCCAAGGACTTGGCCAGCAGCACCGCCCCCCGGTCGATCCGCGTGGTCAGCAGGGTCTCCAGGGTTCCCCGTTCCTTCTCGCCTGCGAACAGGTCGAGGGCGGTGTACAAACCGCCAGACACCACCAGGAACACCAGCACCAGAGGCACCAGGCGGCCCAGGAGCTTGCCCGACCGCTCCTGGTCGCTGGCCAGGTCGACCCACTGGACCTCCAGGGCCTCGCCCGGACCGTAGGGGTTGCCGAGCTCGCGGGCCTGGTCCGCCTGGACCTTCTGGTGGGCACTCTCCAGGTGAGACCGGACGCGCTCGAGCGCTTGCAGGCTCCGCGCCTCGGAGCCCTGGTAGCGCAGGACCACGTCGGCAGTCTGGGGGTCCAGGGAGCCGACGACCTCGAGGTCCAGGGAACCGGCGGCAAAGGAACCATCCTGGACCAGCACGATGCCCGGGGCGTCTGCGAGACGCTCGGCCAGCCCCGCGCTGGCCGACACGTGCAGGGCGACCTCTTCCAGAGCGGCCTGCTGGCGCGTCTGGTAGTTGGAGAACCCAGCCAGCAAGACCGGCAGGACCACCACCGGCAGCAGCACCATCAGGAGCAGGGCGATGGGGTCCCGCAGGTGATAGCGCAGGTCGCCGCGCAGCACGACGCCGACCTGGCGGCGACGGTTCATGTGCCGTCGACCAGCGAGATGAAGATGCGCTCCAGGTAGTGCTCGCCCGTCTGGGTCCGCAGCTCTTCGAGGGTTCCGACCGCCCGGAGCCTGCCCTGGTGCACCACCGCGATCCGGTCGCAGAGCCGCTCGGCCTCGCTCATGATGTGCGTCGAGAAGATCACACACCGCCCGTCGCTGCGGGCCTCCTCGATGAATTCCAGGAAGGTCTGGGCCACCAGGACGTCGAGTCCGGTCGTGGGCTCATCGAGGATCAGGATCGGGGGGTCGTGCACGATGGCCCTGGCGATCGAGACCTTCTGCTTCATGCCGGTCGACAGGTTGCCGCAGGGCACGTCGGCGAACCGGCGGATGTCGAGGCGGTCCAGCAGCGCCTCGGTCCGAGGCCGGGGATCTTCGACCCCTTGGAGTCGGCCGAAGTAGGCGATGAGCTCCCGCGCGGTCAGCCGGTCGTACAGCCCGGTGGTCGTGGACAGGTAGCCGATGCTGGACCGCACACCGGCCGGATCGCCCTGCAGGTCGTGTCCGGCGATGGTCGCACGCCCCTCGTCGGGACTGATCAGAGTCGAGAGCATGCGCAGGGTGGTGGTCTTGCCCGCGCCGTTGGGCCCCAGCAGCCCGAAGACCTGGCCCGGCTCCGCCGAGAAGGTCAGGCCGGACACAGCCTCGAAGGGCTCGCGGGTGCTGGGGTGCACGTAGCGCTTGGTCAGGCCTTGGACGTCGATCATCAGCCGAGCAGGGTGTCTGGGCGGGACAGCGTACGACCTGCGAGTCGGAGCGCCAGCCACGTCAGCGCCAGGAGCTCTGCCAAGGCGAGCCATGCCAGCCCGGGGGCGAGCTCCCCGATCAAGGCGCTGCGGAGGACGAGCACGCTATTGGCGAGGGGCACGAAGGCGGTCACGGGGGTGAGCTCGGTCAGTGGCAGCATGCCCACCACGACCAGCACGGCCCCGGCCGTCACCACCAGGTTGCCGGCCCCTTGTCCCTCCTTGAAGGAGCGAGCCGGGGTGACCACCAGGGTCATCACCCCGACCACCAGCCCCGTCGCCCCCAGGCACACCAGCCCGGCCAGCGCCAAGGCGCCTGGGGACAGACCGAGGTCCAGGCTGCCCGCCCCGCCCTGGAGGATCAGCAGGTGAGCCAGGGTGGCCCCCATGGCTCCGGCGTTGGCGACCACGGCGCCGAGGGTCAGGGACAGGACCGCCAGAAGCTTGCCGAGCACCACGGGGCTCCTGGGCGCCCCAGACACCAGCAGCGTCTCGGCGGTGCCACGCACCCGCTCCCCCACCACCACGTCGACGGTGGGGTAGAGCGCCGCGAGCAGCATCACCAGGTGCAACATGCCTGGGAGGGCCAGGGACACGATGTAGGCCAGCATTCGCCGTGCTGGGTCGACGTTCTCCTCGGAGAGCGGGGCCGGGTCCATGGGTGGGGGGGGGCGGCCGGCGGCCGCGGCCCGTTCCGTGAGCCAGACCCGCTCCACCTCACCAAGGCGCTGGGTGACCAACTCCCTCGCCCGCTCGGAGCGCGCCCGGGTCGACTGGTAGCGGACTTCGACCCCCAGCCTGTCCCCTTCGGGCCGCAGGGCCACCTGGGCGTCGACCTCGCCCGCGGTCAGTGAGCCCGAGGTCGTGATGGCCGGGGCGCCGATCAGAGGCTGGGAGAGGGTGGCGGGCCCGCTGACCTCCAGGCGGGGTGACTCTGTCCGGGCATGGCCTGCCTTGACCTGGGCCACTTGGACCAGTCCCCACATGAGCAGGGGATAGAACAGGACCGGGAAGCCGATGATGTAGGTCAGGGCGTGGGAGTCCCTGAGGATCTCCTTCAGCTCCTTGCCCCACACGGCCAGTGCCACCGGCCCACTGCGGGGTCGGTTCATCGGCGTCTCCCGCTCAACAGACCGATCAAGGCCTTGACCTCGCGGACATCGACGGTCGGACCCAGCAGGCTCAGCATCGCCTCGGCGTCTTCGATCCAGTAGCGCCCCTGAGCCCCCCGGGTCAGCACCAGGCTGTTCCGGTCCGGCCAGGGCGTCTCGATCCAGTAGCTCCCGTCCCGCTGGCGGCGATGCACCGCCCGGATCTGACCGACCGGCACCGCATAGTCCTGGGACGTGCCCTGAAGACTCAGCAGGCCGTCATTGACCTCGAACCAGCCACCCCACAGGGCCTGGCGCCGAATGTACCGGGCGCCCCAGAGGCTCAACAGGCCGGCGATGACCGCCAGGGCGGCCAGACCAGGCGCCTCCCGCGCGGCCAGGTTCCATGCGGCCCACGCGGCCAGAGCCACTCCGAGCGCCGCCGCGTGAACGCCCCGAGAGGGCCAGCGGGGCAGGACCCGGTGGCGGCCGCTCGCGGGTGTGGCCACAGGGATCCAGAACAGCACGCACAGCAGGTGCTCGGCGATCAGCGCGAGCACCAGCGCGGTCAGCCCGTGCAGGGGAGGGGGGCGACCTTCCGTGGGGTGGACCACGGTCAAGACCAGCACGATGGGTGCCCACAGGATGAGCAGCGTGATGCCGCGCGCGACCCAGTGGCTGGCCGTGGGCATGGCCCGAGACACCTCCGGCCTCATGGTACCCCTCGTCCGGGTCGGGCCGGCGTGCCGGCGGTGATAGACTCCCGCCCCGAACGGGAGCGCCGATGGGGCTCGTCAGGTCCGCCGTACGGCGCGTCGCGGAACGCGTCGCCCGGGTCGTCGCCCAAGACGACCTCTTCGAGAAGCCGGGAGAGCGTGCGCCCACGGCGCCGCTGCCGGTGGACCCGGTCTCCGACCCGCCCGCGCCGATCCCGGATGAGCCCGTGGTCTCCACCGCGGCGGCATCTGGACCCGCAGCGGGCTGCGAGCCGGTGGACCTGGCGTCGCTCCAGGCTGCCTGCGCCACCGGGGGCAAGCCTCTTGTGATCCACCACTGGGCCACCTGGTGCGAGCCCTGCGAGGAGGAGCTGCCCCGGATCGAAGCCCTGGCCGGTGCCCTGGCGGGGCAGGCCCGGGTGCTGGGGGTGAGCTGGGAGCTCTTCGAGGGCGGCGGGGACCCCGGCACAGTGGCCCAGCGCGTCGCCGCGTACCAGCAGGGGGCCGGGCTCAGCTGGCCCTCCCTGCTGTTCACCGAGGAACCTGAGGCCCTGTTCGACGCCCTGTCGCTGTCGTTCGAGCGCATCCCCCAGACCCAGGTGCTGGGCGCCGACGGCCGCGTGATGAAGCGCTTCGACGGTCCCATCAGCCAGGCCGACGTGACGGATCTGGTGGGTCTATTGGGTGGGACGACGGCATGATCGCGGCCCTGGCGCTCCTGGGTGCCTGCCAGAAGCCCGCCACTGTCCCGGAGCCGCCGGCCGGGCTGGCCCCAGGGCAGCTCCTCCTCCTCCACACCAACGACCTGCACGGCCACTTCTTGCCGGGCCGGGCCAAGTGGCTCGACGGGCAGCCGGACATCGGCGGCATGCGGGAGCTCGACGCCTGGGTCAAGGCGCTCCGGGCGGAGCACAGCCTCGAAGACGTGCTCCTCCTCGATGGGGGCGATCTGCTCTCGGGCACGCCGCTCACGGACATCGAGGTCCGTGGGTCACGGGGCGGCGCCATGCTCGAGTTCATGGAGCTGGTCGGCTACGACGCCTGGGTCCTGGGCAACCACGAGTTCGACCAGGGCTTCGACAACACCGCGGCCTTCGTCGCCAGCAGCCGCATCCCGGCCCTGTCCGCCAACCTGGACGCCCCCGACGGCTCCGGCCCGGCGATGCCAGGGCTTCGGGACTCGGTGGTCCGTCTGGTCAACGGCCTCCAGGTGGGCATCATCGGTGCGACGACCGAAGGCCTGGGGCACCTGGCGTCCCCGGACACCATGGCGCGCATCGATCTACGGCCCGTGGTGGAGACCGTTGCCGCCGAGGCCGCGCGCCTGGCGCCCGACGTGGACCTGCTGGTCGCCTTGACCCACATCGGCCTCGACGCCGACCGGGCCCTGGCCCAGGCCGTGCCCGAGCTGGACCTGATCGTGGGGGGGCACTCCCACACCCGGCTCGAGGACCCGGTGATGGAGGGTGAGACCGCCATCGTCCAGGCCGGCGACTACTGCAAGGCCTTGGGCATGCTCTTCCTGACCGTCGGGGACGACGGGGTGGAGACCCTGGACTATGGGCTCGTGGACATGGTCCCGGGGACCGCGCCCGGTCCCACGAGCGACGAGATGGAGGCCCTGGCCCAGGGCTACCAGGACCGGATCGACGCCGACTATGGCCAGGCGCTGACGGAGGCCCCCCGGACCCTGGGCCGAAACTACAGCGCCGAGTCGGACCTGGGCAATTGGACCAGCGACCTGGTCCGGCACGCCACCGGCGCCGAGGTCGGGCTGTACAACACCGGGGGTCTCCGGGCGGACATCACGGCCGGTCCCGTGACCAAGATGGACCTGTTCGAGGTCTTCCCCTTCGGCAACCAGGTGGTGTCCTTCGACCTCACCGGTGCCGAGCTGATGAGCATCCTGCTCGGCAACGCGATCGTGACCTCGGAAGGCGATGGCGGGCTCATCCCGATCTCTGGGGCGACGGTGACGTGGCGCGAGGTGCTCGGGGCCCCCGAGCTCGTCACCATCACGGTGGCCGGAGAGCCACTGGACCCGGAGCGGGTCTATCGCTGTGCCAGCAACAGCTACGTGGTCGAGCAGGCCGAGCGCTACCTGCGCGGTGCCAGCCCGCAGCACGCCACGCCGCTGGGCCGGACCGTCTTCGAGGTCGCCGTCCAGGCCGCCGCCGAGGGCCCTCTGGTCGCTCCGGAGGACCCGCGCATCGTCCGGGTGGACTAGCCGCCGCTCGGGCCCGAACTCGGGTTAGGAAGCCAGCCCTTCCCGCGGACCCCCGGAGTCCTCATGCCCATCTGGATGGAGAAATTCGCGCCGATCGCGATTCTGTTGGTCGTCGTGGCCATCGTCATCGCCCGGCTGCCCAAGGTCGAGGGCCTCGATCACAGCGACGCCTTCCGCAGGCGCCGGGTCATGAATTGGCTGCCGCTCGGCCTGACCTACGCCTTCCTGTACATGGGTCGGTACAACATCAAGGTCAGCCAGCACGCCTTCGGCGACATCGACTTCGCTGGCTCCCCGCTGATGACCAACCAGGACTTCAGCCTGATCTTCGCCGCAGGGGTCTGGGTCTACGGCTGCTCCTTCCTGGTCAACGGTCCGCTGACAGACCGCCTGGGCGGCAAGTTCTCCATCCTGATGGGCGCTGGGGGCTCGTCGGTCATGAACCTGTTCATGGGCCTGGCCACGTGGTCGGTGCTCAACGACGGTCCGGGGGCCCAGGCCATCGGCGAGAACCTGACGGTGCTGTTCTGCGTGCTCTACGGCCTGAACATGTACTTCCAGTCCTTCGGAGCCGTGGCCATCGTCAAGGCCAACGCCCCCTGGTTCCACGTGCGGGAGCGAGGCGTCTTTGGCGCCATCTTCGGCATCCTCATCAGCCTCGGCGTCTACTTCGCCTTCGACTGGGGCTACATGATCATCTCGAATTTCGACCTCGAGATGGTCTTCCTCATCCCGACGATTCTCCTGGCCATCTTCTGGTGCATCGACCTGGCCATCGTGAAGAACACCCCGGGGGAGGCCGGTCTCACCGACTTCCACACCGGGGACGCGTCGGCTGGCGACGACGGCGAGCGGCTGCCGGTCCTCGACGTCTTCAAGATGATGTTCCGCAACCCGGTCATCGTGACCATCGCCTGCGTCGAGTTCTGCAGCGGCTTCCTGCGCCAGGCGATCATGCAGTGGTTCCGGAGCTACGCGAAGCAGACCGACGTCGCCCTGGGCCTCAAGGACTCCTTCGTCTACGAGAACTGGGGCATGCTCCTGTGCTGCGCCGGCATCATGGGCGGCGTCTTCGCCGGCCTGCTCAGCGACCGGGTCTTTCAGTCCCGCCGGGGTCCCGTGGCCGGCATCCTGTACGGGGGCATGCTGATCGGCTCGATCGTGATGGTGTTCACCTACCAGACGCCGTTCTTGCCCTGGCTGGTGGTCATCATGTCCATGTTCGTCATCGGCGTGCACGGCATGTTGAGTGGCACCGCGAGCATGGACTTCGGCGGGACCAAGAACGTTGGCGTCGCCGTTGGCATCATCGATGGCTTCGTCTACGCGGGCACCGGTGTGATGTCGCTGGCCTACTACTTCATCCTGCCCAACGACGCGGACAAGGCCGTCGCCGCCGATCCATCGAACTGGGTCAGCTGGCCGGTCTCCATGATCCCGATCTCGATCCTGGGCCTGGTGCTGGCGCTGAAGCTCTGGAACGCCAAGCCGAAGCCCAAGGGGTAGCTGGGTCCTGAGCGAAGACGCGGCATCGGTCTCCCCAATTGGCGCCCGCTGAAGTCACCCCCGACGCCCCCCGAAAAGAGGGAACATGAAACCACCAGCGCTCGCCTCGGCGACCCCGGTCGACCAAGCACCGAGGCTCCCATTGGCTAAACGCTGGCAGGTTCCCGGTTGAGCTTGGCCCAGCCATCGCCGCCGGAACCCGGGTTGGTGGCCCCCAATTCCCCCTGACGTTCTAGGCTTCGCCGTCCATCTTCAGCGGTCCCTGGGGGAGCTGGTCCACCGTGGTCTCACCCGGTGTGTAGACGGTGGCCTGGAATTGCCGGTGCACGACCTGGGTCTCCCGGGCGTCCGGGTCCAGGTTGAGAGGACGGTCGGCGACCGCGTCGGCGATGGCCCGAGCAAAGGGCGTGACCGGCACGCCGATGGCGTCGATGATCGGGCCCATGTCGGCGCGGAAATTCTCGGTCAGCAGCACGTTCTGCTGGTTGAGGAAGTGCTGCCAGCGGCGGCCGAGCACCAGGGACACGCCCTTGGCGGCGATCTTGGCGCCCGTGGCGCCCAGCCAGGTGAGCTCGTCGGGGTCGGCGTCGCCCGCAGCACAGGCCTGGGTCATCGCGTCGCCCAGGGTCACCGACTCCACGCCGGACACGGGGATGACCTGGTCGGCCATGGCCGGGTGGTCCAGCGCGGCGATGGCGAAGTTCGCGGCGTCGACCTTGAAGATCGGGGTGATCTCGTCGGACTTGTCGCCGCAGATGACCGCGCGAGCACCGACTTCGAGGCTGTGCACGAACCCGGCCAGCTCGTCGCCAAACAGGCTGTAGCGCAGGATGGTGTGGGACAGGCCCGACGCCTGGAGGTGTTCCTCGACCTGGCGCAGTGCGTGGAAGGCCGGGACCGGGTAGTCGCCGCCGGCGCCCATGCAGCTGGCCATCACGAACCGGGCGACCCCTGCTTCGCGGGCAAAGTCGATCAGGGCCTTGGAGCCCTCGAGGGTGGCCACGGTGTGGTGGTTGTCCGTGGTCTCCCGACGGATGTGGGTGGCGTGGATCACGTGGGAGCAGCCCCGGACGGCCCGGCGAAGGCTGGTCGGGTTGCGCAGGTCACCGAAGAAGTACGTGCAGCCCGTGTCGTTGAGCCAGAAGTACTCCGACCCCATGCGCACGAGGGCGCGCACGTCTGCGCCGCCTCGGCGCAGGGTGCGCACGATCTGGCTACCGAGCAGGCCGGTCGCGCCGGTCACGAGAATCATCGAGCACTCCCCTGAAGGGGCCGCAGGTTATCCCGGCCCTTGTCGACCCACCACCGCCCCGGAGGCCCCATGCGGGACGAAGACGGCACGGCCTCGGAGCCGGACTCGGAGCGCACCCACGATGGCTCCGCCGCAGAGGCCATCGCACCCATCGTGGCCGAGGCCGCGGGACGCGTCTTGGACATCCTCCGAAACCAGGGCAAGACCCGGATCGAGGACGCCGCACGGTGGACACGCCGACGGCTGGAGCTCGCCCAGGCGTCTCGGGACATCGAGTCGCTGTACAACAAGCTCGGTCGGGAGCTCGTCTGCCTGGTCGACGCAGGCGAGGTCGAGCACCCGGGGTTGGTGAAACGTGCCCGGCGCATCCGGGACGAAGAACGCCGCTTCGAGAGCGCTCGTCAGGACCCTGTTGCGCCGCTCGAGGTGCCGGTCGGCGAGGAGTGAGCAATGTGCTTGCCCGGCCCATGAGCCGGCGCTATATGGCTGCTGCTCGTGGGGCTGTAGCTCAGCTGGGAGAGCACTAGAATGGCATTCTAGGGGTCAGGGGTTCGAGTCCCCTTAGCTCCACCAT
>CAZFLE010000155.1:0-16381 GCA_964519895.1 uncultured Enterobacterales bacterium
GAGAACAGCCGCTCATAGGGGAACTCGATGAGCGACAGCTCACGGTGGTCGTAGTCCTGGGGTCCGTGCAGGTCTTCGTTGGTCCGCAGGATGAAGAAGCTCACCAGATCCACAGCCGGGTCCTGCTTGAGGAACAGGCGCAGGAACTTCTGGTCGAAGCTGGGGGCCCCGCACACCTGCAGGATGCGAAGCCGATCCCGGACCACCCGCACCACCACGGCCATGGCGTTGTTGCCCGGCACGGCGTCTCCGTCGAAGACCGGGACCGACGCCTCGTAGCTGAAGCGGCCGGGCCGGGTCGGGACCACAGAGAAAGTCACCTGGCCCAGGCCCGCTTCGTCCAGGGTGACCTCCTTGCGGGAGACCAGGGCGCCGTCTCGGGTCAGGGTCACGGGCACCTTGCGGCCACCGAAGCCAGCGCCCTCGACTTCGACCTGGACCGTGAAGGGGGTGCGCACAAAGGCGAAGTCACCGGTCTGCAGGGCAGCGAGGGACAAGTCCCGGACGTCCTCGACCGCGCCGACCTGGTACAGCGTCAGCGGGCCAGGCAGGCCCGGCGCCGCCACGGTGTCCTCGTCGCGCAGCCGTCGGCCCAGGGCCCCTCGGTCGATGCCGTCGGTGATCACCACCACCCCGGCCAGCCGCTCGCCGGTGAACCGCTCCCGGACCGCCTGGAGCGCGGCCCCCAGGTCCGTGTCGGGCTCCTCGAAGTCCAGCTCGGAGCCCGCCCGAAGCACCGAGGAGAAGGTGAAGCGCTCCACCAGGGCGTCACCGCCCAGGGCGTCCAAGGCCGCCGCCACCTGGTCGGAGCGCGGTGCGCCGCCTTCGAGCACACCCATCGAGCGCGAGTCGTCAACCAGCACCACCAACCGGGGTTGCTCCAGCCGCTTGCCTTCGACGACCCACAGCGGGCCGGCGGCGGCCACCACCGCGGCGCCGATCGCTGGGACCAGCAGGGCGAGCTCCAGCACCCGACGCTCTCCACCGCCCCTGCGCCACGCCAGGCCCAGGGTCAGCAGCCCCAGCACCACGGCCACCGCGGTGACCACGGGGGGCGACGACCAGACCAGCGTGCCGGTGCTCACTCCAGCCGCCCCTGGTCCATCAGGGCCTTCACGTGGGCCTGATCCTTCTTGTAGTTCGACGTCAGCGCGTAGACGTACAGGTTCACACCCAGCTTGACCGCTTCGCGCCGCTGGGCCGGCACGCCGCCGTCGACCGGAAAGGCGTGGCGACCGCTGCCGTCCCGGGCCAGGCCCCCGCCCAGGTCATTGCGGCTGTAGATGACGGGGGTGGTCTCACCCAGGGAGACGCCCTCGAGTCGGGTCCACGTGGACAGCCGCCCCACCGGGCGATGGATCAGGAAGAAGGCCCGATAGAGCGAGTGGTCCGACGGCAGGAAGGCCAGGGGGCGTGTCGGGAAGAGCCGGGCACACAGGCGGCGGACCGAAGCATCGAAGCCGGAGCCTTCCAGACCCGTGGTGTCGTCGAAGAGCAGGAAGCCGCCGTAGCTGATGTACCGCACCAGCTGCTGCCGGGCCTGGGTGCTCAGGGGCGCAAAAGGCGCCGACCCGGACAGGACGGCGAAGGGGTGGTCGAAGAGCGCAGGGTCCTCGGGGGCCAGCTGCACCACCGACGTGACCGTTTCGATGCTCGTGGTGACCTCGAGCTCGTAGAGCAGGCGCGTCCAGGCGTCGGGGCGCGAGACTGTGCCGGCCGGGAGCACGATCTCCGCCACGTCGGCCTCGGAGCTCCGCCCCAGGGCCAGGGCGGGCCCCGAAGCCAGGACCGCCGGCAGTCCCATCAGAAGGTCCCGACGCCTCACTTGGGCGTGATCCGACGGCCCAGGAGGCGGCTCGCCACCCCCTGCAAGGCCAGCAGCGCAACAGCCAACCAGATCGACCAGAGCCCAAGCTCGGCTCGCCGCAGAAACAGCTCCGGCTTGAGCTCGGCCTCGATCGTGGCCAGGGCGAGCCCCACCCGCACGTCGCTCTCCAGCGGGTCGGTGTTCACCGCGACCCGGGCGAAGGGCTTGCTGCCCTCGAATTGCAGGGCATAGGCCCCGGGTGTGGTGGGCAGGAAGCGCACGGCGGGCTCAGCGCCCGGGTGCACGGTGTAGGGCAGCTCCTCGCCTGCTGGGCCGGTCAGCCGTGGATCGCCTCCGCCGTCGGGCAAGGGCACCGAGACCCGCTCACCCACCAGGCCCTCGAAGCGCGACGAGCTCATGCCGGCCTCGCCACCCAGCCAGCTGGTCAGGCGTTGGACGAGCGGCAAGAAGGCGGCCTGGAGGGGCAGGTTGGTCCAGTCCAGGTCCAAGGTCGACGTCCACAGCAGCACACGGCCCCGCCCCACCAGGTGCTCGATCAGGACCGGGTTGCCGTCCTCGAGGCGCAGCAGGGTGCGCACGTCGTCGGACTCGGCATAGGGCTCGAGAGTCCAAGCCACCCGGACCTCGACCGCTTCCAGGGCCCGCCGTCCCCGCCGGGTGAAGGGCGCGAAGAGCGGGTCATCGACCGGGGGCAGCACCAAGGGCACCCCCCCCTCTGCGGACCCGGACACCAGGCTCCGGGGCTTGCGCAGGGTGGCCGGCATGAGCTCGCGCAGGGCGGCGTTGTATCGATCCGCCGTCACGTTGCTGCCCAAGGAGATGACCAGGCCCCCGCCGGCTCGCACGAAGTCCACCAAGTCGGTGGACCAGGCGGCCGGATCGGACAGGTTGGCCAGGTACACGACCCGGTGCACGTCGGGATCCAGGCGCGCCAGGCCCGCAGGGGCCACCGTCTCCGGCAGCACGCCGCCGCGCACCTCGCCCCAGGGCGCCAGGGCCCGCTCCAGGAAGTAGACCTCGCTGCGCACCGGCGTCGAGCCCGGATCCCCGTCGACCACCAGCACCCGCGAGGCGCCGACCCTGGGCAGGTGGAAGGCGCGGCTGTCGTCGACCGCGAGCCCTGGATCCCGGACGCGGGCGGTGCCGATGCCACCGGGGACCTCGGGGGGCACGGTGACTTGGACCCGGGCCGAGCCTTCGGCCGGCACGGTGGCAAAGGCCGTGATCTCCGACGCATCGGGCAGGGTCACCGACACCGGTGCCTCGATCTCGGCGGGGCCGAAGTTGTCGACCTGGAGGGTGATGGTGCCCCCCTCCAAGCCCTCGCCATAGACCGCCGAAGACACGACCAGGTTGCCCAGCTCACCCGCCTCGACGATGCGCGGGTGCACAGAGCTGCCCCGCTCCACCAGCCGCTCCAGCTCCTCGGCCGCGCCCTGGACCACCCCGGGACCGGCCTGGTCGGTGAACACGACGACCTCGCCTGGCTCGTCCTCGAGCAGGCCGCGGGCTAGCCGCAGGCCACCGCTCAAGTCGGTGCGCCCGAAGCCGGGCTCCAAGGAAGCCAGGTCCGCCAGCAGCCGAGAGCGGTCGGTGCTCAGGCTGCCAGAGAGCGCTTCGGCGCCGCCCCCCAGCCGGACCAGGCCGACCCGTGCGCCGTCGGGCAGGTCCCTGACCAGGGCGATGGCGTCGGCTTGTGCCTGGCTGAACAGCGTCGGCCCGCCGGCGAACTGTCGCAGGGACATGCTCATCGAGTCGTCGACCAGCAGCACCACGCGGCCCGTGCCCCCGAACTCCGGCACGTCGCCGGGCCAGCTGACCTCGGGTCGTGCGACCGCCAGCACCAGCGCGGCCACCGCCAGGGCCCGAAGCAGGAGCAGCCAGAGATCCCGCAGGCGCCGGCGCCTGCGCAGGCGCTTCACGAGCCGCTGGACGAGCATCATGGCGCCATAGGGCAGCCGCTCCACCGGCTTCTGGCGAGCCATGTGGGCCAGGATCGGCCCGCCGATGAGCACCCCGAGACCCAGGGCGATCGGCACCAGCAGCGCCAGGCTCATCGCGTCTTCACAAGAGCCCCTGGATGGCGCGGCGCAGGGCGTCCTCGAGGGGCAGATCCGACCACGTCGGGAAGTAGCGCCCGCCCTGGCCCACCACGGAGCCGCGCACCTCGTCGAGCCAGTCCGAGACCACCCGGTTGAACTCGCTGCGATCGCCGCCAGGGTCGATGGGCAAGGCGTCGCCTCCCTCGGGGCTGAACACCACCAGCGGTCGGTCGTAGTCCAGGCTGAGCTCTCGCCGGTCCAACAGGTGGAAGGCCACCACGTCGGCCCGCCGCCGGGCCAGGCCGCGCAGGGCCGGCAGCCAGTCGGTGCTCTCCTCCATGAAGTCGGTGATCAGCGCCACCAGGCCCCGACGGGGCACGCGCGGCGCGTACTGGGACAGCCCCGACGCGAGCTCGGCGGTGCCGCCGGCGCGAACCCTGGCCAGGGTCGCGAAGATCAGGCTCAGGTGCTGCCGACCGCCCCGCGGCGGGATCCAGGGCTGCTCGACGCCCTCTCCGCCCAACACGATCAGCCCGACCGGCTCCCCGTGCAGGTGCAGGAAGTAGGCAAGGGTCGCCGCCAGGGCCACGCCATAGGACAGCTTGCTGCCCTCGGGGGGCAGGCGGCCTCGCACGGCGCCGTCGCCGGTGCCCGTGTCCCCGGACGCGTCGAGCACCAGGGTGCACGCCAGCTCGGTCTCGGCCTCGTAGCGCTTGATGACCAGCCGATCCGAGCGAGCCATCACCTTCCAGTCCAGGTCCCGGAGCGGGTCGCCGGCCGAGTACTCCTTGTAGTCGGCGAACTCGACATTGGGGCCGAGCCTGCGGGCCCGGTGGGCGCCGTGCAGGACCCCCTCGACCACGTGGCGTGCCACCAGGTGGAGGTGGTGGATCCGGGCCAGGACCTCGGGCTCCCAGGGGGTCAGGACCTCGGTGCTCAAGCCCGCTCCAAGAGCTCCTCGATCACCCGCGCCGGGGTGATCCCCTGTGCTTCGGCCTGGAAGTTGAGCAGGACCCTGTGGCCCAGCACGGCGGGCGCCACGGCCCGAACGTCGTCCACGTGCGGGACCTCGTTGCCGTGCAGTGCCGCCCACACCCGTGCACCCAAGGACAGGTACTGGCTGGCGCGGGGTCCGGCCCCCCAGCGCACCCACTGCTGCGTGGCGTCCGGCGCTGCGTTTCCCGGGCGGGTCATGCGGGCAAGCCGCACGGCGAAGCGGGTCACGTCGTCGCTGACCGGGAGCCGGCGCACCAGCGCCTGGAGCTCCAGGAGCTTGGCGGCGCTGACCACGGGGTCCACGGTGGGCTGACTGCCGACGGTCGTGCGCCGGACCACCTCGACCTCCTCTTCCTCGGAGGGGTAGTCGACGTGGATCGAGAGCATGAAGCGATCCAGCTGAGCCTCGGGCAGGGGGTAGGTGCCCTCTTGCTCGATGGGGTTCTGGGTGGCGAAGACCTGGAAGGGGGGGTCCAGGTGCATCGTGTGGCCCCCGGCGGTGACCTCTCGCTCCTGCATGGCCTGGAGCAGAGCCGCCTGGGTCTTGGGCGGGGTCCGGTTGATCTCGTCTGCCAGCAGCAGGTTCGTGAACACCGGGCCCTGGATGAACCGCATGGACCGCGTGCCGGTGAGCTTGTCCTCTTCGAGGACCTCGGTCCCGATGATGTCCGTGGGCATCAGGTCGGGGGTGAACTGGATGCGGTTGAACGACAGACCCAGGGCCTGGGCCGTCGTGGACACCAGCAGGGTCTTGGCCAGGCCGGGCACGCCGATGAACAGGCAGTGGCCCTGGGCGAACAGGGCGGTGAGCATGAGCTCGACGACCTGGGACTGGCCCACGATCACCCGGCCGATCTGGCCGAGCAGGGCCTCGCGCGTGGCTTCGAACTGCTCGAAGAGGGCAACGTCAGACATCTGCACCTGCGGCTGTCGACCGACAGCGGAACGGGTTCTTCATCAGCGGTAGTTCAGCACGTCTACGTAGCCCCTGCGCCGGGCAGCAGCTTCCATCTGGCCGGTCTCTGCGAGCAGCCGCGCCAGGGTCTCCTGGGTCGCCAAGTGGAAGGGATCGGTGTCCGTCGACAGGGTCAGCTGGGCGATGGCCCCCGCGGTGTCTCCGGCGTCGAGCAGGACCTGGCCCATCAGGCGCCGGGTCGGCGCGTACTCGGGGTAGGCCGCCAGGCTCTCGTCGAGCAGCGTCCGGGCCTGGTCGGCGTGGCCCAGCTGGCGCTGCACGCCGGCGATGCGGAGGGCCAGATCGGGCCCCGCGGTCTCGGCGTCGGGCAGGGCCTGCTCGTAGTAGAGCAGGGCCGCGTCCAGGTGGTCCCGCTCGACCATCAGATCCCCCAGCCGGGCCATGTTCGCCCGCTCCTTGTCCTGGGACAGGTGGGGGTCGGTCGCGAAGCCGTCGCCCTGGCCGTCGAGCACCGTCGGCAGGGCCGCGAGCTGCTGCTGGACCAGGTCCATCTCGCCGATGAAGACCTTCCAGTCGGTCTCCAGGGCGGCGTAGTCGTCGGTGCCATAGACGTCGGCCATGGCGTCGTGGGCCTGGGCCCCGTCGCGGATGAGTCGGAGCACGCGGGCCATGGCGTCTGCGCCCTGAGTGCGCCGCACCAGCTCGACCTGGGTGGCGACCTGGGCATAGGCCAGCCCGGCCATGTCGGCGCTGGGCAGCAGCGCAAAAGAGGGGTGCATCTGCTCCAGCGTGACCCAGTTGTCCGACTGCAGGCCCTCGGCGAGCAGTGCTTGCATCTTCAGGTCCAGGTGGAACTCGTCCTGGTCCCAGAGCATGTCCAGGCCCTTGGCGATGCCCTCCTGGAGCCAGACCGGGCAGCGGTCGTCGGAGTGCCAGGCCACCACGCCGTGGATCCACTCGTGCACCAGGGTGTCCTTCCAGCCGTAGCCGCGGCCGAGCACCCGAGGGCTCACCATCAGCAGCCGATTCCACTTGGAGATGGCCACCACCCCGGTCGTCTGGATGGCCTCGAGCGGCAGGCTCGACGCCTTGGTGAAGCTGTCGCCGTCTGGGTAGATCTCGACCCGCACCGGCTCTGGCGGGTCGCCACCCAGGAGCGGTGCGATGCGCTCCTGGGCCAGCAGCAGGGACGCCAGCGCTTCGTCGACCAAGAGGCGATCGATGCCCGGATGGTGGAGCACCGTGACGTTGCCCCGCACGGTCTCGACCAGGCCCTGGTGAGCCGACGCCGTCTGGGAGTAGAGCGCGAGCTCGTAGCCGCCCTCGGTCCCTTCGGCGTAGGCGTCCGGTTGGGCCTGGGCCAGCCGCGCGAGGGTGCCGGCGGCCTGGGTGGCGCGGCCCTCGTGGAACCAGACCCGGGCCTCCAGGCGGTCCAGGTCCTCGCCCGTCTCGCCGGATGACCGCAGCGCGTCCACCGCCTCCCGGGCGCAGGTCAGGTGCGTGCGTTCCAGGCACGCCAGGCCCTCGTCCACAGAGGCGGCCTGGGCGGTGCCGCTGGTCAGGCCCGTCCACAGCGCCACAACGAGGGCGCTACTGGCGGACCAGCTCTTCATAGTACCTCCGCTTGAGGGCCTCGAATTCCGCGGGCACCTCTCCCTTCATGCCCTCTAGCAGGGCCTTGCGGTAGGCCTCGGCGTCGAGCAGGTCGTCCACTGGGATCTCGATCTCCGGGTTGTCGCTGAGCTCTTCCCCCTCGCCGCGCCGTTGACCGTCCTGGTCCCCGCGCTGGCCCTGGCCCTGCTGGGCGTCCATGGCCCGCTGGAGCTGCTCGAGCGCTGCGGCGCCCTGGGCCAGCTGCTGCTGGGCCTGCCACAGCCGGTCCGCAGCCGCGCTCTCCGCCCCTTCGGCCTCCTGGACCCGGGCGCCGTTCAGGCTTCGCTCGGCGCGGCCCATCTCGTCCCGGGCCGCGTCGATGGCGTCGACCACGCCGGGCAGCCCCAGGGGCGCAGCCATCTGATCGAGCTGCTGGGCCAGGTCCCGGGCCTGGTCGGTCTCGCGGTGCAGGCCCTCCTGGTCCAGGGCGAGCTCCTGGGCGGCCGCCGCCAGGTCGGGCGTGCCGTTGTTCAGGCAGGCGTGGATGCGCTCCACCAGCCTGTAGATCTGCTCGGCCCGAGACGCCGCCCGCTCCAGGTCCCGCAGGCTGCCCGCAGACGGTGCCGGGCTGCCGGGGTTGGCGAACCTGGCCTCGACGGTCAGCCGCCGGCTGGTCTTGTCCAGCCGCAGGGCGGTCTGGGCGGCCTCGTAGCGGGCACCGGTCAGGTCCCGGGCGGTCACCGACCGACCCAGCCGCTCCGCCTGTCGCAGGGCGGCCTCGACCTGGGTGAAGGAGATGTTCTCGTCCAGGCCGTCGTCGAGCAGCTCGTCATGAGCCCGCTGGGTGCGCTCGATGACCTCGGCTGCCAGGCCCGCTGCCGGGGTCCACAGGGCCTCTTCGCAGTCCTGATCGCCCTTCTGTTGGCGGGTCTGCTCGGTGGTGGCAAGCAGGGCTCGCTCGGCGGCCTCGAGCCTCGCGAGTTCTTCCATGAGCTCCGCGAGCATGTCCTGGGTCTGTTCCTCGGCGGCCTCCATCTCCCGCTGCATGTGGTCGATGCTCCGACCCATGCGCCGGAGGTTGTCGGCCATGAGCGCGATCTGCGGGGTCGCCAGCGCCACGCCGCCGGTCGCCAGATCGTCGCGGATCCGGTCCTCGAGCCGCCCCAGGTCGTCCAGCCCCGCGGTGACCAGATCGCTGAGGGAGCCGCTGTCGGCGTCGCGAGCTGCCCGGCGCATCTTGAGGGCCAGGCGGGCCAGGCTGTCCAGCCGGCTGGTCACCTCATAGACCTCGGCTTCGGTCTGGACCCTCGCCTCGAGCGCATCGCCCCGGGCGACCATCATCACCGCCACCTGGTTCAGCTCTGAGACGGCCCGGCGGCGGACGAGCAGGTCCAAGGTCAGGATGTTCTTCTCCAGCCGCTCGATGAGCTCCTGGCGCTGGGTCTCGAGGCTCGCCAGGTCCGAAGCGCCCACCGCGTCCTGGGCCCGCGGGTCCGCCACTTCGTGCACAAAGCGAAAGAGCCCACCGGCCAGGCGCCGGGTCTCGCCGACGATGATGGCCTCGAGCGACGTGTACTGGAAGGCGTCCCAGTACTTGTCGACCAGCTCGTCGATCGGATCGAGCCGCGCCGACGCGGTGCCGGCCCAGGTGGCCAGCTCGGCCTGGACGACGGCCGGCGGCGCGGGCTCGAGCGCAAATGGCGCCAGCGCATCGACCATCGCGTCCCGGAGCTCCCGCCACAGGGCCATGTTGCGCCGCTGCTTGCCCTTGGGTCCCAGCACCACGACCTGGATCTGGCGTGACGCGCCCTCCTTGGCGCCGGACACGCCATCGTTGTCCAGGCCCACCACCTCCAAGGTGACCTCGTCCCCGGGCTTGAGGCCCAGGCCTTGAGGCGTCTGGTTCAGGGCCCCTTCGAGCATGTCCGTGGGCTCCAGGGCCCGCTTGAGCGGGACGTCCCGGGCCTGGTCTCCTTGGCGGATCCGCAGCTTGGTCTCGGTCAGGCCGTAGTCGTCGCGGGCCTCCCACCGCAGGGGCAGGCGGTCGTCCCAGCCCACCTCGAGCTTGTCCCGCGCGGCCTGTACCTCGACCACGGGAGGCTGATCCGGGTCCACCTCGATGGCGTAGTCCGGGCTGCGCTGCTCGCTCGTCGCGGTGCGCAGCAGGAAGCGGTAGACCCCGGGCTCCTGGATCGAGAAGCCCGCCTGTAGGTCCCGGCCGCCTGCGAGCTGGGCCAGGGTCGGCTCCTGGTCGTCGACCTGGATCGCCGCGCTCTCGAAGGGCTCGGCGGTGCGGGCCCGAACCGTCACCTGGGTCCCTGGCGGGCCGTGGGCGGTGCCGTTGGAGTTGGGAACCTCCATCGGCTCCAGGCCGGTGTAGGCCGGATAGATGTAGACCAGCACCAGGTCCCCGACCAGCGCGGACTCCTCCTCGATGTGGACCTGGGCCGGGAGCGGCGCGGCCTGGGCTGGCTGGGCACCGGCCGCGAGCCAGGACAGGGCGGTCAGAGGCCCGATCGGCGACCACGTGCCCACGGCGACGAACAACAGGCCCGCCCAGGCCAGCGAAGCCAGCCAGGGCCGAAGGGCGGCACGGGGATGCACCTCTGCACCGCGCACGTCCGCCAGGACCCGGGCCGCTCGGGCCCGAGTCAGGGCCAGGATGTCCCCGGACTCCTGGCCCCGCGGGCCCTGAGGGCGCTCGGCTGCGGTCAACAGCCTGCCCCGAAGCTCCGGCCGGACAGCCTCGACCAGGCCCGCCTGGCGCAGGGGCGTCACGGCCCGGCGCCAGCGCCGCAAGACGAGCGTGCAGGCCACGAGGGCACCCAGCCCCAAGGCCACGGCCCCCGGCGTCAGACCCCAGCCCACCGCCCGGGCCGAAGCGGCCTGGACCATCGCTGCGGCCAGCAACACCAGCACCAGGGCGCACAGCTCCAGCACCCAGGCGGCCAGGCCCAGGCCACGCTCACGGCTCGCCAGTCCCGCCAGGGCCTTGGCGATGGGTCGGCTCTCTCCCGTCATTTCCTCTCTGGAGCGTCGTCGGCTGGGGGCTGAACACCCCAGGCAGGAGGCACCGTTCCCGGGCGCCTGGCCCCCACCTGGACCACCCACCCAACGTAGTCGGTGTCCGGGTCTTTCACTACAGCCCGCGACTCCGTCTCGTACAAGTGCTGGATCCGCAGGAAGCGGTCACGCACAGCCCGGCTGGACCAGCGGTGGTCCTGGAAGCCCACCAGCCAGAAGAGACAGCCGGAGTCCCTCCGAAGGTCCTCGGCCTCGTGGGGATCCAGGAGGTTGAAGTGCGAGCGCTGGCGCGCCTCGGGCAGGACGCGGCCGTCCTCGCACACCAGGGCGCAGTGGTCCAGGGCGTCCAGTGACCACTCGGGCAGATCCGGATCGAGGGAAGCCGCAAAGTCGTCCTCGCCGGCGTAGTAGCGGTCGGCGACGTCGGCGGTGTGGAGGCCCAGGGCCACGGCCGACGCGACCAGGACCAGCCACGCGGGCCGCCAGAGCGACAGGACGCCGAGCCCGGCGGCGAGCGCCGGCAGGGCGGTGAGCACGTGACGGAAGCCGTAGTCGTCAAAGGTCGCTCCGACAGCGTGCACCAGCGGCACCAAGACCATCAGCGGGAGCACCAGCCGGGGCCAGCGTCGAGCCCCCAGCCCCAGCCCCACCAAGGGCACCAGCAACAGGGTCTCCGACGAGAACGGGGCGAAGTAGTCGAACAACCCCCGGTTGGCGGCCCAGGACAGGCCCCGCTCCCCCGCGCCTGGCACTTCTCCCGGGTAGAGCATCAGGCCCAAGGCCGCGAGACCCAAGGCCGCGCCGGCCACCACAGGGGGGAGCCACCGGCGCCACCGGGGCGGCCGGTACAGGACGAGCCAGGCCAACCCCAGCGGACCCAGCAGCACGAGCTCGGCCCGAAAGGCGACGGCCAGCGCCGCAGCGCCCCCGGCCACCGCACCGGCCGCCCGGGGGGGGCCGCCGCGGATCAGCACCGCCAGTCCCCACAGGGACACGGCGCCCAGGGCGTGGGGATGCATCACGTTGTAGGCGCTGCTGCTCCAGAAAGCGTGGGTGCCCCACAGGGCCAAGGCGCAGCCAGCCACCAGACCGACTCGCGGCTCGGAGAGCCGGGACAGCAGGCCGATCCAGGCCCCGATGGCGAGCAGGCTGCCCCCCAGGGCCAGGACCAGCAGGGTGCCGGACCAGGGCGCCACCTGGCCCAGCCCCCAGGCCGTCCACTGCATCGCGGGCACCAGCAAGGGCCCGCCACGGGACAGATCCCGCTGGCCCAGCAGCAGGTCCAGGTACTCGGCCTCGTGCCCATCGAATTGGTGGTCCCCGAGGGGCAGCCACAGCACGCGCACGACCAACGCCAGGGCGAGCACCGCCCACACCGCCCGGGTCGGCCGGAGCTCGCGTCGAAGGCCCCAGGCCCCCCACAGGAGCAGGAGCAGGGCCAGTCCGGCAGGCCAGACTGTCTGCCAGGGCTCCAGCGGGGTGACGAGAGGGGGGTCAGGGGGCATCGGCTGCCGTCACCCGCACCATGTAGTCCCGCCCCAGCCCCGCGTCGCCTCCTGTCGGCAGGGGCACCGCGCCCCACGCCGCCAGGTGCCGCTCGAGCAGGCCCGGATAGTCGGCGGCGGGCCCGTGGTCGTAGAGCACGAACCACACGGCGTGGCCCGCGCCAAGATGCCAGGCCATGACCTGGTCCAGCTGCTCCTGCCACAGGTCGGTGGTCGTGTGGACCACCACGCCATCGAACACCCGAGGCTGCCCGAAGCCGTAGTCGGCGAACTCGAAGTCGGGCCCGCCGCCGGCGCGGGCCCCGTAGCCACGCCACGGGGGTGCGGGTCGCCACGGAGGCAAGCGCCACAACACGTCGCTGGTCATGGTCTTGTCGTCGTCTGGCATGAGCGCTGGGGCCAACAGCCAGAGGGCGTCCCCGGGGGCGAGCTGCGCGAGCACCTGGTCCACGGCCCGGTCCCGGTCCAGGTCAGCCCGGAGACGCTGGAGACGCTCTACCTCGGCGGGAACGCCCCACAGGCCGGCCACTGCCACCGCCCAGGCGACCGGGGCGAGGCCCGCACCCAGAGCCGCGGCCAGGGGAGGACCCACCGCGACCCAGTAGGGCTGCTGGTGGGGCGCCGCGACCTGCAAGCCGACGAGCAGGGCGATGGCGCCCACCGTGCCGAACAACACCACGGCCAGGTCCGGTCGGCGACGGCACGCCCAGGCCCCGGGCAGGAGCAACACCAGCCAGGGCCCGGACTTGGTCCAGATGCCGCCAGCGAGCGCCTGCCACGCCAGTCCCTGCTGGCCAAAAGTGCTCTCTTGTCCGGCGAGTCCCAGGGCGGTCCACGACACCGGCGCCGTGCCTAGGGCCAGGGCGGCCAGCGCGATGCCCCGCTGCCGCCAGCTGCCGACGGACAGCAGACAGAGTCCGGCCACCAGGCCCCCGAGCAGGTGGGTCCACCCGGCGAACACGCCAGCGGCGACCAACCAGGCCATGCCGCGGCCCCGTCGGGCACGCTCCTGGCCCGCCAGGCAGAGCGCGACCGCCAGCACCAACTGAGGGTAGTTGTTGACCTCGGCGCAGTAGGCCAGCTGGAAGGGGTCCACCGCGAGCACCGCCGCCGCGGCCGCACCCGCCAGCCGACCGATCACCCAGACCGCGCCCAGGCTGCAGGCCACGCTGAGCGCGAGCCAGGCCCCAGGCCTGTGGCCGCTCAGCCAGTCCACGGTGTGGAGCACCAGGGCGTAGCCCGGTGGATGCAGGCCGGTGAAGGTGGTCAGCGCCTCGCCCCAGGCCCCCCTTGCGGCGGCATCCCCCCAGGCTTGCCAGTAGGCCACGTAGGCCAGCGCGATTTCGTCCCAGCGCTGGGCGGCCCGCAGCAGGCGCAGGACGAGCGCGAGGGCGAGCACCCCCCAGAGCGCAGCCTGGGTGCGTCGCCTCAAGGAGCCGCCACGGGGAGGGCCAGGGTCACCTCGGCGCCGCCTTCCGGGTGGTTCGAGGCCCGCATCCAGCCGCCGAAGCCCTCCACGATCCGCTGGCTGGTGGCCAGGCCGAGACCGGTCCCCTCGCCCGGGTCCTTGGTCGTGAAGAAGGGGTCGAAGACCTTGCCCAGGTCCCCGACCACAAAGCCCGGGCCGTCGTCCCAGCAGCCCAGCACGACTTCCTTGCCGCGCTCCGCAGCCCACAGGGTGATGCGGCCCTCGCCTTGCAGAGCATGGGCCGCGTTCAACAACAGGTTCACCAGCACCTGGTGCACCTTGTCCGGTTCCACGTGCACCCCTGGCACCGGGCCCAGGGACTCGACCCGGACCCGGACCCGCTTGAACGCGGCCTGGGGCCGAACGGTGTCTGCCGCGTCCTCGAGCAGGCTCATGGGGTCCACCGTCAGTGCCAGCCCCGTGCCCGGCCTGGCGTAGTCCAGCAGCTCCCGGATGATGCGCTGGATGCGCTCCAGCTCGCCGGTCGTCCGACCCATCAGGTCCCTCTCCAGAGCCGGGTCCTCCAGGCCGCTCTCCAGGAGCGACACGTAGCCGAGCACCGCGCTGAGCGGGTTGCCGACCTCGTGGGCGATGCCGGCTGCCAGCCGACCGACCGACGCGAGCTTCTCGCTCTGGATCAGCTCCTCCTGGACCTGCTGGAGCTGGACGTTCGCCTGTTCCAGGCTCCGCAGCTGCTCTGCCGTGGAGCCCCGGTACCGCTGCAGCGAGGACGACATGGTGTTCAGGGCGGCCGAGAGGTCCACGAGCTCCTTGGCCGACGACAGGTCCAGGGTGTGGCCAAAGTCCCCCCCTGCGATCCGGTCTGTGGCTTCCTGCAGGGCCTGGACCGGACTCACCAGCCGGCGCTTGAACAGCACGTACCCGAACGCCGCGATGAACGTGCCCGAGAGCAGGGTGTAGCCCAACAGGAAGCCCAGCCGTCCCCCCAACGGGCCCGAGCGGCCCCAGGGCATCTTCAGCCGCAGAGCGCCAGCAACGCGGCCGCCCCGGATCACAGGCTCTGTGACCACGATGGCGCGCCCGCTCACCGGGTCGCCGGTGACCTCGACGTGCTCCTCTCTTCCGTACAGGGCGGTCCGCAGCCCCACGTCGGGAATGCGTGGTGGCTCGCCGATGACCTGGGCCACGGTCTCCAGCCCGGGGCTCACCACCCAGAGCTCACCCAGCGGAAAGCCCACCCGCTCCAAGCGGGCGAGCGGCCGCTGCCAGGCCTGCTTGCCTTCGCTCACCTCCAGATCCGCACGCAGGCTCCGGGCGGTGTGCAGCGCCAGATCGGTGCGTCGATCCACCTCTCCCTGCTCGGCCACGAGCCAGAACACGCCTGCGTTGAGCAGGATCGTCGCCAGGGTGATCAGCGCCAGAGCGAGGGCGATCTCTGCCCACAGTCCGGACGGGCGGGCCGACACCGCGCAAAGGTATCACTCCCTGGTCAGACCACGCTCCGGTAGAGGCCGATCACCTTGCCCAGGACGCTGAGCTGCTGGTCGGGGTGCACCAGGATCGACGCCATCTCGCGGTTGGCGGGCTCGAGTCGGACCCGGCCGCGCTCGCGGTAGAAGCGCTTGACTGTGGCGTCCTCGTCGACCAAGGCGACCACGGTGTCCCCGTTGCGGGCGGTCTCCTGTTGGCGCACGAACACGATGTCCCCGTCCAGGATGCCGTCCTCGATCATCGAGTCCCCGCGGACCCGGAGCCCGAAGACCACGGCGCCCTGGGGGACCAGGTTGGCGTCGACCCGCATGGACCCGTCGTAGTTCTCCTGGGCCAGCACCGGAACGCCAGCCGCGACCTGGCCCACCAGGGGCACCGAGACCGTGGCCTCGGTGTGGTAGCTCCCCGTGGCCTTGGCGGTCATGCGCAGGCTGCGGGCCCGCACGCTCTTGCCGTCCCCCCGCTTCAGGTAGCCCTTGCGGATCAGGGCCTTGATGTGGTCCGCCACCCCATTGGTGGAGCGGATGCCCAGCGCGTCCCCCAGCTCGCGGAGCGTGGGCGGAATTCCGAACTGGTCTACGTGGGACGCGATCGCGTCGAGCACCTGGCGCTGACGGGGGGCGAGGTCTTCCATCGGGGCTCCGGACTTGCGGTGTCAAGGACTGGCCTTGAACCCTTCCTACCTGAACAGGTGTTCCACTGTCAAGGCGAGCAGTGGAGGGACCGGGACCGGCGAGGGCGGTCGGGACTGCCGCCCGCCGCGGCCGGGTTAGCTGCTCACCATGCATCCCCAAGGCTCTGGCGGCGGCTTCGGCCTGAACATGACCCCGCTGTCGCGGAAGATCCTCGTCACCCTGGTGGTGGCGTACCTGCTACAGCTGGTCCTGTCCCACTGGTTCCCCGTCACCCAGTGGCTGGCCATGTGGCCGGTGCGGTCCGGGGCGTGGCGGCCCTGGCAGCCGCTCACCTTCCTGCTGCTGAACGGTGCCCTGCCCTGGCCGCTCATCGAGTGGTTCTTCCTGGCGTCCTTCCTGGGCTCGGTGGAGCAGATGCTGGGCCGCAAGCGGTTCATCCGCGGATGGCTCGTGGCCCACTTCTCCGGCGTGATCGGGGCGTTGGTCCTGGACGTCGCGGGACTGCTGCCCGGGGGCGAGCCGGCGCTGGGGCTGTCCACCGTGTGGACCGCACTCATCGTCTACTTCGGCCTGTCGCAGCCCCACGCCGAGATCCGGCTGATGGGCATCCTGCCGATCCGCGCCGGGTGGATGGCCTGGGGCATGGGGCTGTTGGCGCTGCTGTACTTCGTGGCCAATCCCAGTCCCCGCTGGGCCCTGGCCCTCTTCGCCTGGATCGGAGCCTGGGCCTGGATCCGCGGCCTGCGTCAGGTCCGCGACCACCTGGCAGCCCGCAAGGCCGCCCAGGACATCCAGCGCGACCTGGTCCACCTCCAGGTCCTCCAGGGCGGGCGCGACGACGACGACGAGGAGTACATTCACTAGGTCTTCAGGGGGTGAGGCCGCGGGCTCGCTGTCGCTCGCCTTCGCGGTCACCCCTCTG
>CAZFLE010000156.1:0-16048 GCA_964519895.1 uncultured Enterobacterales bacterium
TGATGGCGACGACGTGGGCCTGGACCTGGGCGGCTTGTAGACCCCAGGCCCTGGCCTTGCGGCAGCCGTGACGGGTCATCGTGAGGATGAGGCGCTCAGCGCCTGTCTGAGCGCGACCAGCGCCGCGGTGAGTCCCGGTTCGGCGCACTCGATGCTGTCCTGGACGATCTCGCCTACCACCCGGGTCGTGCCGCTCTCGAACAGGGTCCCGCTGTCCACCATGTAGAGCCACAGGTCGTAGGCCGGCTCGGGGGCGCCGTCCCGGGTCAGCTGGACGCGCTGTACAAAGCCACGAAAGGACTGCTCGCTGTCGGGGTCGTCGGCCAGGCGCTCCTCGGCGCTCAGACGCTCGCCGTCGTACAGCTCGCCGCAGAGCTCGAGCTGGGCGCGGGTGAGCGGGTCCAGCTGCTCTGCGGAGTCCGGGCGGTCGAAGCTAGCCACGGCGAGGCCCGGCTCCGGGGGCCGGCGGCGGAAGTGGTCTTCGATGACGGGGCGGAGCCCGCCGTGCTGGGCTGCCAGAGCTGCCAGGGCCTCGTTCAGCTGTTCTGGGGTGGTGCGCGACCAGCTGGGGGCCTGGGCGGCATCCGGAGCGTGCTCGAACACGACGGCGAGCAGCTCGGGTGTGGGCAGCTGCGGCAGCAGCCCCAGGGCCGCCCTCACGATCTCGCCGGGGAAGACGCGGGCGCGCACGGCATCGGCGACCACCTGGCGCCGTCGCGCGGGCGCCAGGGCCGCCGCGCACTCCGCCGCGACCGGGAAGGCCACCGGCACCACCGGGAACAGCCGCTCCCACTGGGCCGCGATGGGAACCCCGGCACGAGCGAGCGCCAGGAAGACCGGCGTCGTGAGGTGCCTCACGTTGTTCAGGGACTTGCCCGCGATCAGGTCTGCCGTGGAGCGGGCCCACACGCCGAGAGAGTCGTCGATTTCCTGGGGCTCTCCCCACCGGGGCGAGCGGTTGTGGAAGGGCCCGGTGAGCGGGGCGGTGAGGTCGTAGGCGCCTGCCAGCACGTCCGTGCACAGCTCCAGCCGCTCGGCGATCGGGAGCGCCAGCCCTTCCAGGAAGGCGGGGGCGGCCTCCTTGCCGACCATCCAGAGGGCTCGCCAGAGCGGTCGCACGAGCGGCTCGCCACCGTGCTCGAACGGCACCTCCCGCTCGAGCACACCGGCGGGCTCCCCGGTCATCCAGCGGTCGAGTTGCTTCGAGAAGCGCGGCACGATGGCGCGAGGCCCGGCCGGAGCCTCCCAGGCGACCAGGAGCTCGCACAGAGCCTGTTGTTCGTCGGACAGCTCGGCGAACGGCAGGACCCCGCGCTCCCGCCGGCCCAGGAGCGACGCGACCTCGATGGCCTCGGCCATGCCCGCCCACCATCGAGGCTCGCCGGCCGCCTTGGCCTGTAGTGCCGCATCGACGGCCTGTCGGACGACGGGCGAGAGACGGGCGAAGACTTCGCTTTCCACGGCCATTGGCGAACGGTAGCACCCCCTGGCGGCGCCGCGGCGCGGTGCTACGCTCCTCGGCGCGGGCCCGTTCCGGGCTCGTCGAGCCCCGGAACGTGCCCATGTGCTGCTTCTCACGCCCGGTCGAGTCGGTCTCCGGAACCAAGCTCTTCGCCCGCTTCGTCGAACCCGGTCTCCAGGCGCTCGTCTACGGCATGCGCTTCTCGGCCGACGAGGATCTGGCCATGGTGCTCCCGATCCCGGTCGCGAGGGGGAGCGGGGACGACGCCGTGCGGTTCGTGGACCTGTCGGACTACCCGGCCTTCTTCGCGGACCTGGACCGGGCCTTTCCCCAGGAGACCGTGTTGACGCTGGGCGGCCTCCCCCCGGTGGCCGCTCCTCAGCCCTTCCAGACCCTCGAGGTCCACGACGTCGGGGACTTCGAGGCCAGCTTCGCGCCCAGCCGGGCGGACTTCTCTCGGCTGGACAGGCGCTTTCGGCTGTCGGACGCGGTGTTCGACGCCATGCCCCAGGTCGCCGACTTCGGCTTCGCCGTGTTCAAGCTCAAGGCCACCTCCAAGCTCTTCGGTCTGGTGCGGGGGCGCCCGGCCCAGATCCACCCGATGGCGTTCGTGTTCCCCACCCGTTCCCTCGACCGTCTCTTCTTCCCGACCCTGCACGTGCACGACGGGCGCGTGCACGACGAGGCCGCCTTCGACCACACATTCTACGCCCAGGGCGGGTCGAACCCGGACTGGCGTGAGTCGGAGGGTCCGCTCGGCGACTATGTCCGGTGCGAGCCCCACGGCCTCGTGGACCCGCGCCGTCCTGGACAGCAGCGCACCCTGCTTGGATACCACCCGAACCGGGATCAGTGGCTCGAGGTAGGCGGCGCCGCCCCTACTGCTTGACCTCGAACAGGTAGACCTTGCGGTCGCCGGGGGCCATCATCGCGTAGACGCCGTTGGCGAGGGCCTTGCCGGGGATGTACTTGAGGGCTCGGTTCTCTTCGTTGAGCTTCAGCACGAGCTTCTCGTCGAGGTTGGCCGCGACGGCCTCGTGGTCTTCCTTGGACGTGAATTTGCGGCCGATGTAGGACCAGGGATCCATGTCGAAGTAGTGGTTCCTGGAGCCGAAGCGCAGCTTGCCCTCATGTCGGATCAGGGGGGAGAGCTCGAGCTTCTGGATGTCCTTGATTCCGGAGATGATCAAGAAGTCCGCAGCAGCGAGGGTCGGCAGCTTGGCGGGCACGGTCTCGGGGTAGAGGACCTTGTCCGGGCTCTTCCACAGGGGGAGCTCGGCGACCCGCGAGGCCTGGCGCATGGCGAAGATGTCTGCGTCCTTGAGCACGTAGACGCCCTGTCCGGGCGGGCCTCGCCAAGCGTTGATGGTCCAGGGCCCTTCGGAGGGCACGCCGCCCACGAAGCTGGGGCCGCCGGCGAGGAAGATGGTCTTGTCTCCCGACTCCAGCTTGTAGGGCGTGTCTCGGCACGGGGCCTTGAGCAGGAACTTGCCTTGTTCGTCGGTGGTGGCCTCGAGCACCTGGCAGGTCATGTCGGTCGGCTCGGTGGCTCGGGCCACCAGGCGCAGACCCGCGATCGGCTGTTCGGTGATGCCGTCGACGACCTGACCGCCTGCGGAGCGGTCCTGGCAGCCCAAAAGGAGACTCGCGAGGGCCACGTACAGCAGCTTCATGGGAGCTTTCCCGGGAGGAGGGGGAAGGCAGACCATACCAGGGTGTGCACGAAGCCCATCCGGCCGCGGTAGGATGACGCTCTAGGGTCCAGGGCCCTGTCGAGACAGCATCGAGGAGCGCGTGACGGACCCGGGGATCCAGGTGATCGGGGGTGGGCGGTACAAGCTCATCCGCGTGCTCGGTCAGGGTGGCATGGCCACGGTCTACCGCGCGCACGACTCGCGGCTGGGCGTGGACCGGGCGATCAAGATCCTCTCCAGTCAGTACAGCGCGAGCGCCAACATTCGCGCCCGATTCCAGAGCGAAGCCCGGACGATGGCCCGGCTCCGGCACCCCCACATCCTGTCGGTGCACGACGTCGAGCTGGACGGCCACCAAGTCTACATGGTGATGGAGCTGCTCCGCGGGGGCACGCTCTGGGACTGGGTCCAGGCCTATGGCTGCATGCCTGCTCGGCTGGCCGCCGAAGTGATGGTGCCCGTGCTCGAGGCCATCGAGGTGGCCCATGGGGCGGGCGTCATTCACCGGGACCTCAAGCCCCAGAACATCCTGCTGACCGGCGAAGGCGAGCCCAAGGTGACCGACTTCGGCATCGCTCGGGTGGCCGATCGCAATTCAGCCCTCACCAAGACCACCGCAGTCCTGGGGACCCAGGGCTACATGGCCCCCGAGCAGCGCACGGCGAGCCGCAACGTCGACGTGCGCTCGGATGTCTACAGCCTGGGGGCCACGCTGTACGCCTTGGTCACGGCCCAGACGCCGGTGGACCTGATCGCCCTGGCACTGGACGAGACCCTCCTGGAGGGGGTCGAAGACCACGTGGCGGGCGTGATCCGCAAGGCCGCGGCCTACAAGCCAGCCGACCGCTACCAGGACACCTCGGAGATGGCCGAGGCCCTGCGGTCGTGCCTGGAGCTGCTGCCCGCCCTGGCCGAGGGTGTGCCCGCCCTGGGCGACCTGCCGGAGCTGCCCGAGAGGGAGAGCCTGTCCGGGGCTAGTGGCGGCACCCTGGACCTCAGCCCGCCGGTGAGCACGAACCCGTCGCAGAGCTCCGAGACCTTCTTGCTGCCCGAGGACGATCCGGCTCACCTCGCCCGCGAAGAGTCCCTTCGTGGGGCCACCTCGATCCCCGACGACGATGGGCTGGTGGCGATCGCTCCCGCCGTCGAGCCGCCCCGTCCCAGGCGGTGGTTCGGCGCGGCCGTCGGACTGGTGGTGGGCCTGGGCGGCGCGGGCTTATGGGTGTCCAGCCAGCCCCAGGAGCCGCCCCGTCCAGAGATCCAGATCGCGCCCCCGGCGCGCACCCAGGCCCCTGCGGTGCCGGAGACCCGAGCGCTGGATCCGGGGCCAGCGCCCGAGCCCGAGCCCGAGCCCGAGCCCGAGCCGGTGGCCGACGAGCCAGCGCCGCCGACCCCGGAGCCCCGGGTCCGGCGCGAGCCCGTGAAGCCCAAGCCCGTGGCCCGCGAGCCCGTACCCGAGCCCGAGCCGGTCCCAGAGCCCGAGCCCGTGCCCGAGCCCGAGCCGGTCCCCGAGCCCGAACCCGTGCCAGAGCCCGAGTCGGTGCCCGAGCCCGAGCCGGTCACCGAAGGCCGCTGGTCCTGGTCCGGCGACGCCGTCCGGGTCACGCTGGTCGCCAGTGGTGGGGCCAGGCATGGCCAGGGCGCGGTGCCAGCCGGTCGCTATCAGATCCTGGCCGTGTTCAGCGATGGTGCGGGCGCCATTCCGGCCGGGAGCACCACGATCACGGCCGGCGGCACGACATTGATCCGCTGCAACGCGATCTTCCAGAAGTGTCAGTGAATCTGTTCAGGGGGTGAGGCCGCGGGCTCGCTGTCGCTCGCCTTCGCGGTCACCCCTCTGGTCCGGCGGCCTCCGCCTCCGCCGTACGTGGAAGTGGCTCAGGGGGAACTCACCCGGGACCTCGCTGCGCTCGGCCTGCCCTCGCTGGCGCTCGGCCGGTTGAGTACCCCCTGAACCACTTCCGCTCCCGGCTGCGGCCGCCGGGCGAGGCGTGGGCGCTCCGCGCCACACCTCGCATCCGCGGCGCGGGGGGCGCTCGGCCGGTCCAGACCCGGGGCTGCTCAGCTGTCTGGTGGGGCCCCCGCCGGGCGTAGCTTCAGAGGGTCCACGGTCTTTCGCCCGACGCGCACGGTCCAGTGCAGGTGGGGGCCGGTGGAGCGTCCGGTGTTGCCGGAGCGGGCGATGGGAGCGCCCGCCGCGACGTGGTCGCCTTCGGCGACGTCGGCACCGTCCAGGTGGCAGTAGCTGGTGCGCACGCCGTGGCCGTGATCCAGGATCACGTAGTGACCGTTCAGCTTGTCGTGGGCGACCCGGGCGACGGTGGCGTCCTGGGCTGCCAGCACTCCGGTGCCGATGGGCACGGCCACGTCGACGCCGTTGTGGAAGCGCTTGCGGCCCAGGGTGGGGTGGGTCCGCTCGCCGTAGCCACTGCTGATCCGACCGGCGATGCTCAAGGGCCAGTGGAGGTCCAGCACGGTCGCCAGGGCCGCGGTGCGGGCCAGGGTCTCGTCGACCTGGCGGGCTGCGTCAGCGGGCAGGTAGGCCCGATGGGCCAGGTAGCGCTCCGGTGTCTCGGCCCCGGCTGCATGGGCACGGTCGATGGCCCGCTGGCGCTGATCGGCGCCGATGGCGTACTTCTCGAGGGCGGCTTCGGGAGAGCCCTGGTAGAGGTGGTCGAGCACCGGGAGCGGCTCGGGGGTCAGGCCCGCGGTCTGGGCCAGGGTCTTGGCAGCCGGTGGGAGGCGCTTTGGCAGACCCAGGGTGGCCGCCGTGCGCCAGGGCTCGGGCAGACCGCCCGCCGGAACCTCGAGGGCCATCGGCAAGGACTGCTCGACCAGGACCTCCAGCGAGACCGGGACCCCGGTCAGGAAGTAGGCCGTCAGCGCTTGCCGCTCGCCGTCGTCGCCGGTCGCGGCCCGGGCGGCGCTGAGGGCCAGGCCGCCCACGGGGGTCCGAGTCAGCACCGCGAGCACGACCAGGGCCACCAGCGGCAGGTCCAACAACCCCCAGCGCTGTCGCACGCGCTTCACGAGAGCCAGCCCCAGATCGGCAGGCCGTGGATCGCACAGCTCACAGTCACCGCGAGCAACAGGGGCGCCCACACGATGCCCCGGAGGGCGGACCCGCCGGGCTCCATCGCGCCCACCACCCGGCGCCAGCCCGTCCAGCCCAGGCGCCAGGTGACGAGCAGCGCGGCCGCGATGGCGAGGGGTCGGGCGGCCTGGGCCTGCAGAGGTGACAGCAGGTCTTCGAGCCCCATGGCCAGGCTCCATGCACCCGCCAGCGCCGCGACGCCCCAGAAGACCGGCAGCACAAAGGCGTCGACCGAGCGCGCACGCCACCAGCGGGCGCGGGTCAGCGGCGGCACCATCGGCGTCAGCATCAGGGCGCTGGCCGCCTTGAGCACCACCAACAGCTCCAGGCCCACCGCCGCCCACGCCGCCGCGGGGGCCGGGTCGGAGGGGGACCACGGCAGCGCCCCCAGGGCCCGATAGGCCAGATCGTCGAGCTGGTCCGCGGCCAGGTGAACCCCGAGCACCACCAGACCCAGCTGCCCCAGCCAGAACCAGACCCGTCCAGTGGACGCGATCCGGGCGTCGATGTTGCGGACCCTCTCGAACATCAGTGGGTCAACGCGGAGCGAGCCGTGAATCTTTCAGCTGCACCGGATCTGCACCGCTCGCGGCTCAGGCGACCGGATCGTCGCCCCCGGTGGCGTCCACTTCGGCCTCGGCCTGTTCCTCTTCCTCGACCTTGCGGGCGGTCTGGGCGGTAAAGGCCCAGAAGGTCAATGCGCCGTAGGTGACCTTGGTGCTCTCGTCGATCCGGTCGGCGTGGGGGATCTCCTCGTCGGCGGAGAAGACCAGGTAGTCGTCGGAGAAGGGGTTGCCTGCGTTCTCGATCTCGGCGGCGGCCTGGATCGCCGCCAGGGCGTGCTCCAGGTCGGCCTGGTCGGCGAATTCGGCGTTGAAGCGCGCCGCGTCGTTGAAGACCAGGTGGGGGGCCTGGCCATATTGCTCGAACTGGAAGGGATCCTGGACCACGTCGTGCATGGCCCCAGCACCGAAGAGCTCCTGGTCTTCGGGGTTGTCCCGCATGTGGTCGACCCGGTTCTGCCCGACCGCCGCCAGGGCCCGCATCTCGTCGTTGATCTCGGTCGAAGGTGTGGACTCCGAGTAGACCATCGTGGCCAGCGCCATGCGCTCGCTGCTGGCCAGCAAGGTGGCCCGCTCCAAGGAGCTGAACCGGGTCCGGTCCTGGGTCGACGCGGCGGCGTCCTGGGCCACCAGCGACGCGACGGCGGCGTTGCCCATCGACGCCTGCAGGTCGACCATCTCGCTGGTCTCGGAGCCTGTCGTGCTGGTCGCTGCAGCCGTGCCGGTCTGGGTCGAGCCACGGGTCGCGCGGCGTGCGGTCTTGTTGAAGCCCTGGGACAAGGGGGACTCCTGCGAGGCTTGAGGGTGACTGCACCGTAGGCGATCTGCGGGCAGGGCGCGAGGGGGAGTGCCCCACAGCCCCTCCACCCCCCAAGCATAGGTCACCTCTGCCTCACCAGCCGCGTAGCCAAGAGCCTTGACGATCAGGTCCGACCCCAGCGTGCCCGACACCGTGATGGTCGCGTTCCCCGGCCCGGTGCCGTCGCCGTTGTAGCCGCTGTGGGTCAGGGTCGTTCCCTCGTAGACGACCGTGCCGGGCAGGACGGCACGCTGTCGAAGCCGTCGGCGATGACCAGGGCCCCGGCGGGCGGTGGCGGTCGGACCTCTGGCCGCCACCAGACCACGAAGCCGTCGTGTGCCTGGGCCAGGCCCCGGGCCCTGTGGGTCTTGCCGATGCCTGGGGGACCCCAGAGGACGAGGCGGGCGTGGGGGGACGACACAGGGCCGCAATCTAACCCTGGCGCCCGTCGGCGACCGGGCTCAGGTCCGGGTCCGGCCCCGGGCCGGTCGAGGTCCGACCGGATCCGCCACCCGCTCGTCGTGGGCCTGGTCCAGGCGGTCCAGGACCGGGGTGGCCGGGGAGTCGTCGGAGACGGCGCGGGCCAGATCCTGGCGGGCGCGATGGGCCGATGCGCCCAGCTCGAGCAGCTGGGTGGTCGTGCGCGTGCGGCGGGCGGTCAGGGCCTCGACGACGGCCGCCACGTCGGCCTGGTCCTCGAGTTCGGCGGTCAGACGTCCGAGCTCCTCGGGATCGATGGGCTCGCCGGCACGTCGCTGGGTCTCCAGTCGGTCCCGGCGGCTGCCCAACCAGGCCAGCTCGCTCGCCGGGCGTTCGGACTGGAGGGCGCCTTGGAGCTGGGTGTCGAGCTGTCCCAGGTCCTGGCTGAGGGCCTGGGCCTCGGCCCTGAGCCGGCGCAGGGTCGCCCGGCCGCTGGCGATGGCCGCCGACGTGAAGTGGGCGACGCCTTCTTCCAGGGCGGCGTCGAGCCGGTCCAGGCGACTCTGGACGCGCTGGATCAGAGTGGCCTCGACCCGGTGTCCCGGGGCCAGGTGGCTCGCCAGGGCGGCAAAGGCGACGGGCAGGCTGGCCGCCCAGTCCTCGCCCCGGGTGCTTGTTGCGGGTCTGGAGACCAGGCCCCAGACGAACACCGTGGCGATCGCCGCGAACACCGCCACCACCGCGGCCCAGGTGACCCCGGCGACCAGGGCCCCAGCCCCGGCCAAGGCCAGCGAGAGCAGCGCCAGGAGCCAGGGGTTGCGCCAGCGGGGACCGGGCTCCGGCTGGGCGCCGATGCGCACCGCAAGCGCCTTGAAGCCTGCCTGGCCGGCCAGGGTCTGCAGGGATCGGGCGGTGCCTTCGTCGACCCGGTCGACCAGCCGGAAGCGCGGCTCCATCAGCGCTTCCGGGGGCACCAGCGCGTCGTCGGGCAGCCCGGCCGAGCGAGCCACCGAGCGCACCAGGTGCCGCTCGGGCGTGATGCCTTCGGGAATGCCCAGGACCTGCTTGAACCCGCCCCAGATCCGGCTCCGCACGAAGCGCTCCAGGTCGTCGCTGGCGGTCGAGGTGCGCATGCCCAGGTCCACCCTCAGGGCTTGTCGCCGGCCCGCGTCCTCGCCGGTCTCGCCCACCAGCACGGTCCAGGAGCCCAGCGGGAGCGCCGGGTCCGACACCGCGATCCAGGACTCTGGGCCCTGTCTGTCGTGGAGCACCCGGGCGACCTCGGAAGCGGCCTGGGGGCGCTGATCCGGCTCCCGGGCGAGCAGTGCGAGCAGTGCGTCGTCCAGGTCCGCCGGGGTCTCTGGTCGCAGCACGGATGGCGGCGCCGGCTCGTCGGCGAGCTGGCGCTGCACGACACCCAGCGGGGTCGCCGCAGCAAAGGGCGCTTGGCCGGTCAGGGCCAGGTAGAGCGTGGCTCCGAGCCCGTACAGGTCGCTTCGGGGGTCCCCCCGCTGGCCGTCCAGGGCCTCGGGCGCCGCGTAGCCGGTGGTCCCCAGCACGCCGGCGGTGTGGCCGGTCGAGGCGCTGGCCAGCCGAGCCAGTCCGAAGTCCATGAGCACGGCCTGTCCGTCGTCGGACACCATCACGTTGTTCGGGTTCACGTCTCGGTGCAGCACCCCAGCGCGGTGGGCGTGTGCCAGGGCCTGGGCCAGGCGGATTCCCATCACCCGCACGGACTCCGGGGCCATCGGGCCCGTTGCCGCGACGCGCTCGGCCAGGGTCTGGCCCGGGTGGTAGGGCAGGGTCAGCAGGGTGTGCCCGTCGAGCTGGTGGAGCTCGTGGGCGACCAGGGCGGCGGGGTGCCGGACCCGGGCGGCGGCCTGGACCTCGCGCTTGAGCCGGGCCGCCATGGCCGGGTCCCCGGCCAGGTGCGGGTGCAGCACCTTGAGGGCCACGCGCTCGCCGCGCAGGCGGTCATGAGCCAGCACGACCGTGGCCATGCCGCCGCGGCCCAGCACGCCCAGGATCTCGAAGCGCTCGGCGAGCACAGTGCCGGGGGCCAACGACGCCACGGCTGGGCATGTAATCACCGGCGCCCCCAGCGGGGGGGCTATGGTGCCGCCGATGCTGCTGTTGACCCTCGTCCTGGCGTGTTCGGCCGGTCTGGACGACACCGGAGCTGCCTCCAGTCTGTGGGACCAGCTGGCGCCGGTGCCCCTGGACCCCCTCCGACCCCTCTTGAGGGCCACGCTGCCCGACGCGGGCACCCCGACGCGGCTGTCGCTGCTGTCCGAACAGCCCCACGCCTTCGTCCTGGACCGCGACGCAGGGCTGGTCCACGTCTTCGACAGCCGGTATCGCCACGACCACGAGACCGCGTGCATCGCCACCAAGTCGTGGCCCGACCTGCCGGTGTCCGAGGTCCAGCAGGGCAGCTGCGACGACGGCCAGGTCGAGCTGGCCCGGGGCACCCTGGACCCGCTGGGCACCCCGCTGGGCCTGGCGGCCGAAGGCACCCGGGTGGTCCTGTGGGCCGAGGGCCGGCTGTACCAGGCCAGCGCCGACCTGCTCGGGGGGTCGCCCTGGGACCTGCTCCGGCTGGACGAGGGGGTCGCGCTGGACGTGCCGTCGCCGGTGTTCAGCAGCGACCTGGCCGCAGGGGAGGGGGTCGTCTACGTGGCGTCCGACGGCTGGCTGGGGACCGTGGACGACGACGGCGTGACCCTGGAGAGCTGGGCGCTCCCTGGGCCCGTGCGGGACGTCGTGCTGAGCGATGGCTTGCCCTGGGTCGCCACGGACGCGGGCGTGTGGAGTCCCGAGCTGGGGCTGGTGAACGGCGCCGACGTGAACCGGCTGGCCCCGGATGGTGCGGGGGGCGTGTGGGCGGTTGACCTGGCCGATGAACGGGCGGTGCACCTGGGCCCCACGGGCTCGGCGACGGCCTGGGAAGCGCCGGGGGCCACCGGACCCGTGGCGGTCGATGTTCACACCGGCCGGGTCGCGCTGGCGATCGAGGGGGGCTTCGCTCTGTTGGCCGATGGGGTCGAGCTCGCGCGGGTCCAGGACCGGCTGGTCAAGGACCTGGCCTTTCACGACCACCACGAGCTGGTGGTGCTCGACGGCGAGGGCCTGACCGTGTTTGGCGACGAGGAGGTCCTGGTCGGGGCGCCGCCGTTGGCGCTCATCGCCGCCGCGTTCGTGGAGCAGCCCCGCTCCGCCGACAGCGACTATCCCTGCCTGGACGGCGACGAGACCATCGCTTCACACCTGGCGGTGGCGGCCCAGAACCGCCGCCTGCTCGACGACCTGCCCACCGGCGTGGCCTTGGGCGTGACCCCGCACATGGCCCGACGAGCCCTGCGGTGCGGGCAGATCCACGACCTCCACCGGGTGGTGTCCGGCCCGCGCATCGAGCTGGGCGTGCTGAACCACGAGCTGCCCGACGACACCTGCGTGCAGACGCCGGCGTGCCACCAGAATTTCCTGAGCGAGCAGCACGCAGACGTCGCGAACATCGGCCTGACCCCCCGCTGGACTTCGGGGCTCGTGGTCCACGAGGACGGCGGCGCGGACTGGGTGGAGAACCTGGTGGCGACGGGGGTGAGCGACACCTACCTGCAGTTCGGGCTGTCTGTGCTCGCCGAGATCGATCACGGTGGTGATCCACGGGCCAAGCAGCCCTTTCCGCTTGGGGTGAGCGGGGGGACCGAGACGTTGGTGGCGTCGACCCTGGACGATCTCTTCGACCCGGAGAGCGGCGGTGCGCTGCGTCTGCTGGCCGGGAACTCCCTCGCCGCCTTCCGGCTCTCGGTCTGTCCGAACCTGCTGCTCTGGGAGTGCAACCTGGTCCCGGGCGCCCAGGACCAGCCCACCTTCGACCCCCAGGACATCGAGGTGCTCCAGCTGCTCCTGTTCCGGGCCCTCGCAGGCCGGAGCGACAGCGAGTCGGCCTGGAGCTTCCACCTCCCGGACATCGGTGAGTGGGACTACACCCGGGACTGTGCGGTCCAGGACGACCTGTGGACCGGTGAGCAGTGCCAGGCCGCCATGCTCCAGCAGTGGCTGCTCGACGTGCATGCCCGCTACGTCGACGCCGGGCTGGTCACGTGGGATCTTCCGGGCGAGGTGCCCTGGCCCGACTGAGCTATCCTGGGTGTCCGGGGGGCCGGAGGCCATCGTGAACACGCTCGGGATCTTCACCCTGCTGGCCTGCACCCCATCGGGCATCGTCTCGGCCGACGACACGGCCAGCCTGACCGGGACCACCGGGCCCGTCGACGCCGACCAGGACGGCTACAGCGGCGCCGACGACTGCGACGATGCCGATCCGAGCAGCTGGGTCGGCGCCCCCGAGACCTGCGATGATGTGGACAACGACTGCGACGGCACGACCGACGAGGACGCGGGCGAGCTGTGGTACGCCGACGCCGACGCCGACGGCCACGGAGACCCGGACGCAAGCGAGCAGGCCTGTGACGCCCCGGATGGCGCCGTCGACGCCGGCACCGACTGCGACGACCAGGACCCGGACGTTCATCCGGACGCCCAGGAGATCTGCGACCCGGACGGCGACACTCTGGACAACGACTGCGACGGCCTGGTGGACCTGGACGATCCCGACCTGGACCCGGCCACGGCCGGGGTGTGGTTCGCGGACGCCGACGGCGACACTTACGGCGACCCGGACAACGCCGTCGTGGCCTGTGTCCAGCCGGCCGACGCGGTCCTGGACGATCACGACTGCGACGACTCGGACCCGGGCGTCCACCCCGGTGCCGAAGAGCTCTGCGACGGCGTGGACAACGACTGCGACGGGGAGTCCGACGGGGACATCCGCTTCACGGCCTTCACGTCGACCTATGTGTACCAGGGCATCGAGAGCATCGGACACCTGGAGAGCGAGGTCATCAACTCGCCGCTGTTGTGCACCACGTCGCTGACCGACACCGACGCCTTCAGCGGGCCTGTGACCTGTGGCAGCGGCACCAGTGACGTGGGCTACGAGCTCGCTCTCACCTTCTTCGTGACCGCCGAGACCGAGGGGACCTGGTCGTTCCGGCTGGGACCGGACTTCGGGCTCGGGGGAGCCCTGTTCCTGGACGGCGAGGAGCTGGACGGGGCGGTGGACGATCTGTGGTGGAACTACAGCTGGGACAACACGGCGGAGCTGTTGGAAGGCTCGCTGGACCTGGTCGAAGGCACCTACCTGTTCCAGGCCATCGGCTTCGAGGCCTGCTGCTCGGGCTACAGCGCGCTCCAGGTCGAGACGCCGGGCGCCGACTGGGCCACGGTGACGCCCGAGGGCTTTGGCCTGGAGTGCGCCGAGTGACCTGATCCGTCGCGTACCCTCGGGGTGTGCACGACGATCACGAAGGCCTCTCGTCCTGGTGGAGCACCAGCGGACCTCGGCCGAGGCCCGGCTTGGCGCCGGAGCGGGTCGCGGGTCGCTATGTGCTCCAGGGGGTCCTGGGCCAGGGCGGCGGCGGGGTGGTCCACCGCGCCCTGGACACCCTGACCGGCGACCAGGTGGCGCTCAAGCGGGTGGCGGCGCTGTCAGAGGGGGCCCTGGCCGCGGCCAGGCGAGAGGTGACGGCCCTGCGCTGGGCACGGCTGCCCGGGGTGGTCGGTCTGCGCGACGACGGGGTCGAGGGCGGCTGCTGGTTCCTGGTGATGGAACGGGTCGAAGGGGCGCACTTTCCGGGAGGGGCGCTGCCGCGCAGCTGGCCGGAGCTCGCACCAGTGGCGCTGCGGCTGCTGGAGATCCTGTCGTCGGTCCACTTTGCCGGGCTGGTGCACCGGGACCTCAAGCCTTCGAACGTGCTCGTGGAGCAGGGGACCGGGCGGGTGGTCGTGCTGGACTTCGGGCTTGCTCGGGAGCCGCGGCAGGCCGTCGCGGAGGGCATGGTGTTCGAGGGCACGCCCCTGTTCGCGGCCCCGGAGCAGATCGCCGGCGAGGCCCTGGACGCGCGCACGGACCTGTATGCGGTCGGCGTGATGCTGCACCTGGCCCTGAGCGGGGGTGCGCCCCATGTTGCGCCGGATACTCGGACGCTGCTGGCGCGCAAGCTCAGCGAGCCGGCGCGGTCGCTCGTGGCGCACGCCCCGGGGGTGCCGGGCGAGGTCGCACGGGCCGTGGACAGGCTTTTGGCGCGCGATCCCGGGGACCGCCCGGCGAGTGCGAACCAGGTGATCGCGGCCTTGGGTGGGCCGATCGCTGGGCCCCTGGGCACCGCGGACCTGGGCCTGCCGGTAGGGCGGGCGGCGACCCAGGAGGAGCTGCGGGGGTTGTTCCACGGGCCCGAGCACTTCCTGCACCTGCAGTCGGATGGGGCTGCGGCACTGTACGCTCGTACGGGCGGTGAGTCCGAAGCATGTCGCTTGGAGCTTGGTCGTTGGGTACGGGAAGGCCGTGGAGTGTGGGACGCGGGGGCACTGCGCATCGGGGTGCCCGCGCTGAGGGTCCTGGGGGGTGCGGATGACGCGCTGGAGCGGACCCTTGCGCTGGGCCTGGCTCGGGCCGAAGGGGACCTGATTGCGGAGCGGCGTCTGCTGGTGGCGATGAGCGCAGCCAGCCTGGAAGAGGAGACCCGGGACGCGCTGGAGGTCGCGTTGTACGAACTGGGGCGGTCGTCCTGCGAGCCTGGGTCGCTCGCCGAAGTCGAGGCGGTGCTTCGCGCCCGCCGGGCAGCGCTCCATGGCCAGTGGGAACGGTGTGGAGCGTTGCTCGAAGGGGTGGGCCCGCAGGGCGACGAAGCCTTGGAGATCTGGCGGCAGGCGACAATTGGGATGGCCAGTCGGGCGGGGTCTGAAGCGGCGCAGGAAACGACGCTGGAGGACATGGCGACCTGGGCCGCCTCGTCTCCGGAGCGCGCGGCGCGTCGGCAGGGGTGGCTGGGCAAGCTTCGGTATCGCCAGGGCCTGTACGCCCGAGCCGCCGACTGCCACGTTCGCTCGGCGGCGCTTCGGAGGGATGCGCTGGGGCGTGCCCGGTCCCTGGACAATGCGGCAGCGGCCTATCTTGAGGACTACGACCTCGCGCGTGCGGAACGCTCCGCCTTGCAAGCCATCGAGGTCGCCCGGGGGCTCCGTCTCGCCCGCCTCGAGGCCAGCCTGACTTGGATCCTCCGGACGGTGGCATACCGGCGCGAAGACGATCCGCCGGCGGATCAGGCACTGGTAGACGCCGCAGGCAGCGTGTCCGTCTGGGCACAGGGTGCCCTGGCCCTCAACGAGTCGGCGTTGGCCTTCCGGGGAGCGGACGAAGCGCTCTGCCGTGTGCTCGCGGTAGTTGCCGAGCGCGCTCTGCGGCAGGCCGGCCAGGCCGAGGGCGCCGCCTTGGCGGGGGCCTTGGCCCTGCTCCACGGGGCCGCGGGAGACGCCGAGGCACTGGCGGGTCTTGGTCGCCGGGCGCGGGATCCGGGACTCGGCGCCCAGATCCTGGCATTGACAGGCTGGGCGACCGGCCGTCGTGCGCTTCTCGAAATGGCCAGGGTTCGAGTTGACGAGCTAGCTGCGGCTTGGCCCGGGCGCAGGCTAGACGTGCTGTCCCCTGTCGAGGCTGGCGGACTGTTGCCACCCAGGAGCGGGCGGTAGACTCACAGCCGGGGGAGGCAGATCATGCGAGGCACGAGATGACGTCCTCTTTCCATCGGGTTTCGTGGAGTCTAGGCGGTTTGGTCTTGATCCTGATTGGAGTGGCTTGCGCGACCGGTAAGGTTCCGAAGAAGGACTGGGCTCCATACGATCACAGCCGGGTGCGACTGTTGGCGGGACCCCACTGTCCCGATGTGGTCTGCGAACCATGCTCCGACGACGCCGCCGGCGAGAAGTGCAAGAGCGGCTGCAAGACCAAGACTGTCGGCGACGGCTCGGGCGGCGCCCAGGTGCACGAAGGCTCCGACGGGGTCTGGATCCCCACCGGCCGCATCGGGACGATGGAGGCGGCCGAGCTCGGGGGCATTGACACCTGGCGCGAGGCCTACATCCTCGACGACCACGGCGGCATGCGGGACTACG
>CAZFLE010000157.1:0-16031 GCA_964519895.1 uncultured Enterobacterales bacterium
CACCGCGAGCGCCAGCAGGCCGACGGCGACTGTGCGCCCGGGGTGGGCCACCGACAGGCCCGCCAACCGCCGGAGCCCTGGCACCCGAAACGCGGCGTCCGTGGACGGCGCTGCGCCACGGCGCTCCAGGAGCACCCACGCCGCAGGCAGCCAGGTGAGCATCAGGAGCAGGCACAGGACCAGGCCGCTGGCGCCGATGACGCCCATGCGGCGGGGCAGGGTCTCCGGGGCCAGGGCCAGGACGGCGAAGGCACCGGCCGTGGTCAGGGCACCGGCGGCGACGGCCGGGCCGGCGCCGTCCAGGGTACGGCTCAGGGCCTCCTCGAAGCCGGGCCCGGCTGCCCGCTCCTCGCGCAGGCGGACGACCAGGTGCAGGGCGAAGTCCGCGCCCAGGCCACACACCACCACGACCAGGAAACCCTCGTTGAAGGTCAGGCTGCCGAACACCAGAGCGCTCAGCCCCACCGTGCCGGCCGCGGCCAGGCCGAGGGCCCCGCCGATCAGCCCCAGCCGAACCAGCCGACGCTCCACGGTGCGCAGGAGCAGCAGCACGCCCAGGAAGCTGAGGGGGGTCAGCCAGAGCATGCGGCCCATGGTGGCCTCGATGTCCTGGATGGTCTGGGGCGGCACCCCGGCCCAGCCGACCGAGACCCCCGAGCCGTCCAGGGCCGCGGCGAGCTCCCGCTCCACGACGCTGAAGGACGTCTGGCCGCTCACGATGTCCTTGCCAGCCAGCCGCATCGGGTCGTCCACGAGGGAGGCCACGAGCACGCGGGCGCCGGGTTCCTGACGGGGGTCGGGCGCGACCCAGTCGACCTCGGGGTGGCCGTCCAGGGTCTCCAGCGCGGTCAGTGCGGCGGCCTCTACAGCGTCGTCGTTCCCCTCGAGCAGGAGGATCGCCCGATGGCTCAGCCGCGCGGTCTGATCGATCGCCAGGTAGCGTTGGACCAGCGGGTCGTGCTGGGGGAGCACCGACAGGAAGCTCGTGTCAGCGGGCACGACCAGGGCGACCGAGGCCAGTGCCAGGCACGCCAGGGTGGATCCCCCCAGGAATCGCCCTGGGCGGACGAGCAGTCTTGTCAGGAGCCAGCCGAACACCGCGTGAGCTTCTCCCCAGAGGTCTCCTTAGCCGCTCCGGGGTCAGTCCTGTGGCAGGGACAGCTCGCCGGCCCGGGGGAGCGACAGCTCCCCGCCCCCCACGTCGTCGACCACGGCCAGCCCCTGGGAGGCGCCCTGGAGGGACGCGGTCGCCGAGATGCGCTGACGCGACACAGCCAGCTGGGTCTCGGTCTCGACGAGCTCGTTGTGGGCTTGCCGGGCCTCGCTGCTGAGCTGGCGGTGGGTGCGCAGGGCCCTCTTCCCGAGCCCCTCGACGGCCCACCAGCCGATGTAGAGCCCGATGCCGAGCTTCCAGAGGGCCCCAGCGGTCGTGGCGAGCAACAGGCCCAGCCCGATGGCGGCGACGGCAGTGATGGCCGCTTTGCGGCGGTACGACCTCTCGAGCTCTGCGTGGCGGTCCAGGAGGGGGGTGAGGTCTGGTCGGGACATGCCTGGGGCTACGGCCCAGGCCTGGGAGTCTTTCAGCCCCGCGCCAGCCCCAGCTGGACCAGGTCCTGCAGCAGCACCGCGGGGGCCTTGGTCTCGGGCATCGCGCGCATCTGGGCGTCGATCCGGGCGGCCTCGTCGGGGTCGTCGGCGTAGTGGTCCAGGTAGTGGAGGAACCGGGCGTAGGTCGTGGCCTTGGTCAGCTCCGGATGGAACTGGCTGGCCCAGAACGGGGCGCTGTCGACCTTGAAGGCCTGGTGGTGCGAGATGTCGCCGGTGGCCAACAGCGTCACCCCCCCTGGCAGGGCGTCGACGTGGTCGTGGTGTCCCAGCTGGGCGAAGAAGCGCTGGGGGAGCTGGCGGTAGAGGGGGTCTGCGGCGGCCTGGGGCGTGAGTGTGATCTCATAGGCGCCGAGCTCCTGGCGGGTGTCGTCCCGGGTGACCTGGCCGCCCATCGCCAGGGCCAGGCCCTGGAAGCCGAAGCAGCTCGCATAGGCCGGGATGCTGGCGTCGGCGGTGTGCACCAGCAGGTCCAGCATGCCCTTGATCCAGTCGTGCTCGTCGAGCACCGAGTAGGCGCCCGAACCGCCGAAGAACACCGCAGGGCGATCCTCGAGCACGTCCCGCGGCACGATGCGGCCCACGGCGGAGCACAGCTCGACCGGGTGGCGGGCCGTGTCGGCGAAGCACTGGCGCTCCTGCTCGGCCATGGGGTCCGAGAGATCCCGGAGCGAGATGAGGAGGGCTGGACGCATCCAGGGCGATCCTACCGAGTCGGAGAGCAAACCGAGACATGGTGAGGGGCCCGCGTGGGCGCCGCCGCATGAAGTGGCTTTCCTGGCGGATCGAGAGAGGTTGCAGGATGCGAGTGCGCGACCCAGGACGACAAGCTGGTCGCCCTCTCTGTGGGGCTGTAGGTCATGTGGCGCCTCCTCTTGCAGTCGGCCTCGGCCCGGCACAGGTCCGGGTCGAACGCGACACATGGCGCACAGGTCCGGGTCGAACGCGACGCATCGCGCGCAGGTCCGGGTCGAACGCGACCGCAAGGGCGGTCCGCGGGACTCCGGGGGGCTCTCGAGGGCTCCACGGAGCTGCCCAGGCCTCCCGGCCGCTGAAAGTGTCGCGTTCGGCCCGGACCTGCGAAGCGGTTGTCGCGTTCAGGGCGGACCTGTGCACCTCGCCGTCAGCCGGCCACCGCCTGGACCACCCGCCGCACGCGCTCCCGGTCCACCGGCCGGCGCCAGTCGCCGCTCTCCTTGAGCCAGCTGCCCACGATCAAGGCGTCGGCGAGTCCCGCCAGCTCGGCGGCGTCCACGTCGTCCACCCCGGAGCCCACGATCACCGGCAGGCCGGCGGTGCGGGCGTCCTGGACGTCGCCGGGGTCGGTGCGGGAGCCGGTGGAGGGCCCGGTGATCACCAGTGCGTCGGCGCCGCAGAAGGCGTGGCCCTGGCACAGGCCAGCCAGGGACAGATCGCCGGTGGCGGCGTGGGCGGCGTGCTTCTTCTGCACGTCGGCCCAGATCGCGATCTCGGCACCCAGGGCCGCCCGGGCCCGGAGCAGCTCGCCCGCGGTCGCTTCGAGCCAGCCTTCGTCGGCCACGTGGCCGTAGGCAAAGGCCTCGGCCCGGATGAAGCGGGCCCCCGCGGCCACTGCGACGCCCAGGGCCTGCCGGTTCGCACCGGCAAGCACCTGGACTCCGGTCGGCAGCCCCAGCTCCACCACCGCCGCCGTGACCACGGCCATCGCCGCGGCGGTCTCTGGATGGACCCGGCCCTTCAGGTAGGGCACGTCCCCCATGTTCTCGACCAGCAAGCCGTCGCAGCCCCCGAGCATGAGTGCCTCGGCGTCGGACATGGCGGCGTCGAGCACAGCGGTCATCGCGCCCTGCCACCCGGGGCTGCCCGGGAGAGGCCTCAGGTGGACCATGCCGATGACTGCGCAGCGGCGTAGCTCGGGGAACAGGGCCTTCACCGCTCGACCGGGGCGTAGAAGCTCAGGCCGCGCACGTTCTCGTCGATGCGCATCGGTCGTGCGACGGCGGGGAAGGCCCGCTCGGCACAGTCCAGCCGTTCGCACAGCCTGCAGCTGACGCCCACCGGGACCGGCGTGGGCGTGTCCAGGTCGATGCCGTCGCTGTAGACAAGCTCCTTGCCGTAGCGCACGTCGCAGCCCAGCCCGATGGCGTGCACGGCGGTGGGGGCGTGCCAGCCACCCCGGCCCTTGCGCAGGGTGCGGGCGAAGCAGAAATAGACCGTGCCGTCCGGCATCTCCGAGACCTGGGTGCGAATGCGCCCGGGCGTCAGAAACGCTGCGTGCACGTTCCAGCGGGGGCACGCGCCAGAGAACCGGGCGAAGTGGATGCCGCTCGCCGAGAAGCGCTTGGAGATGTTGCCCGCGATGTCGACGCGGATGAGGTGATAGGGCACCCCTTGCTCGCCGGGCCGTTGCAGCGTGGTGAGCCGGTGGCAGACCTGTTCATAGCTGGTGCGGTAGCGGGCCCCGAGCAGCTCCACGTCGTAGCGCTCGGTCTTGGCGGACTGCAGGAAGTCCGAGTAGGGCATCAAGACCGCGCCGGCGTAGTAGTTGGCCAGCGCCACCCGACACAGGGACCGGGCATCGGGGGTGCTCAGCCGGGCCCCCTCGAGGATGCGGTTCAGGTCCTCTTCGTGGGACAACAGGCCGACCATGTGAGCCAGCTGGAAGTTCACGCTGCGGGGGGCGAGCACCTCGCTGAGCTCGAGCAAGCGGCGCTTGGGGTCATAGCGCCGAACCCGGCGATCGCCCGCATGGAACGGCAAGGAGCGCACCTCGATGCCCAGCTTGCCCTCTAGCCATGTCGCCAGGCGGTGGCGCAGGTTGGGAATGTCCAGCCCGCCGTCTCGCCACAGGCGCTCGGCCCCGGTCTCCAGGGTGGGGAAGTGATTGGCGGCGTCCTGGAGGACCTGGGAGACCTCTTCGGCGGGGCTGCGGAAGCGCTCGTTCAGCTCGGGCGTGCCCCCGGCGTCGTTGACGCGCTCCAGCAGGTCCCGGGCGGTCTGCTTGGCGTCGTCGTAGTGCTGGTAGAGGGTCAGCAGGGCCCGGGCGAGCTCGGGCGAGCGCGCGACCACGTCCCGGACCTCGTTGAGGCCGACCTCGTGGGCCTCGAAGAGCCCGTCACCCAGAATCTCCCGGAGCGCAGCGACCAGCCGGGCCTCGTCCTCTTCTGCAAAGGCGTCCAGGTCCACGGAGAAGCGCCGGGCCAGCTTGATCAACAGCGGCGCTGTGAGCGGCCGGCGGTTGTTCTCGATCAGGTTCAGGTAGCTGGCGGAGATGTCGAGCTCTGCGGCGAGCTGGGCCTGGGTCAGGCCCTCCTTGCGCCGCAGGCTGCGCACCTTGCCGCCCATGCGGGGTGTCTTGGCCATGGGCGCACTTTACAGGCCCTTACAGCCACACAGCTTACAGACGCTGGGACAGGGCGCTGAGCTCGGTGGGCCAGTTGGCATAGCGGGGCGGGAGCCTGTCGCGGCTGGCGAGATCGCGCACCGTGACCAGGGCCTGGTCGACCAGGGCGCGGCCCTCTTCTCCGCCCACGACCTGGGCCAGCCGGGCTTGGGAGGCGGCCAGGTCGAGCTGGTTGTGGATCCAGCCGAGCTGGTCGGCGAGGATGCCTTCGCGCAGGGCCAGGGCTTCGCGGTGGGCGGCGAGGGCCTGTTCGGGGCGGTCGAGGGCGGTCAGGGCAGCGCCGCGGCCTTCGAGGGCGGTGGCCTTGATCTTGCGCCACTCGATGAGGGGGGCCAGCTCGCCGGCGCTGTCGATCTGGGTGAGGGCGTCGGTGAAGCCGGTGAGGGCGGTGTCGGGGGTGTTCTCGTAGAGGTCGAGCGTGGCGAGGTTGACGGCGTACCCGATGACCAGGCGGCGGGCTTCGGAGGGGGCCAGGCGCTCTGTGGCCATCTCGGGGAGCCGCGCCAGGAGATTGCGCGCCGCGCCTGGATTGGCATCGGCTGGGGCCTGGGTATCGAGTTGGAGTGGCGCAAGATCGCCGTGAAGGGTGGGGATCAGGCACCAGTGACGGCCGACCAAGAGCTTGCCCGACGAGTCGTCACTCCGAATGAAGCTGTGTCGTGTACAGGCTTGCGCACCTTGAGCCATGTCGAGCTCAGCAGCCAGGACGCGCTGGAAGGCCATACTCGGCCAGTCGTCGCTTGGCCCCTCCTTCAGGAGCTCCAGCGCGATGACGCGGCTCTCGTGGGTGCGCCCATAGATCAGCTGGGCCTCTGATTCCAGCAGATCCGCACCGTAGGCCTCTGAGCCAGATCGCCAGGGCCCCCGCGCCGCTGACGCCGCGGCGCCATTGGCATCTCCTCGATTCAGCATGGCCCGGATCTGGGCCTGCGTGACCCCTCTCGAGAACGGTCCCATCCAGCCGAGATCGGCCCCTGTCACGCTGTCGTTCGTGCGCCACCAGCGCTTGCTCTGGGCCACGAAGTCATGGAGTGTGCGCCAGTCCTCTTGGGCCGCCAGGTGAGCGTGGACCTGAACTTCCGCGGCCTGGAGCCAACGGGCCAGGTGGTCGAGCATTGGCGGAGCGAGCCCCTGCTCGACACCCCGAACCAGGGCCTCCCGGCAGAGCGACAGATCCCACAGCGCGGTCTCGTGAGCACGGGTGAGCTGACCCATGCTTCCCGCCGCCTGGGCCACCCGCTGTGCCGCCAGGTGCTGGCGGCGCACGCGCTGAACCCAGAGAGAGCCGCCCTGTTCTCGCTCCAGCTCGGCGGCCCGCTTCGCTGCGAGCAGTTCATCCTCGTAGAGTTGGAGCGCCTCTGACCAGCGATTCAGCTCAGCTGCGACGTCGCCCTGGCGCTCCAGGTACACGATCTGGTCCTGCAGGTAAAGCGGGTTGGCGGGGGCTTGTTCAGCTTGTCTGCTCGCGATGGCCTGGGCCTCTCGGAAGGCGTTCAGCGCCTCTTCGGGTTCGCCCCGCTCCACCTGGATCTGCCCTTGCGCCCGCCGCACCATGCCGCGCATCCGCTCCTCTTCCGCATCGCGATCCGGCTTGGCCTCGAGGGATGCGTGCATCGCTGCCAGGGCGTCGTCCAGGGCTTCCAGTTCCTCCTCCCCCATGCCCGCCACCACCAGGTCATAGAGCACCAGGTTCGTGAGAGGCAGGTTCACCGCTGCAAAGTCCTCGGCGCGGTCCCGCTCGTCCAGGGCCCACACCGCGCTCCCCATAGCGATGATCAGGGCGAACAGGAGGGCCGCGAAGAACGCCAGCCGAAGCCGGTCGGTCCTGGCCTGCACCTGAAAGCTCTCGTCCAAGAAGGCCCGGACATCGTCGCTGACCGGGTAGCCACCAACGTGCACCAGCCAGCGGAGCCGCTGCAGACGAGCTTCCCGCCACAGCTGTCCGTCCCCCTGGCGCCACTCCGAAGCAGCCAGCTCTGCCTTGTCCCGGAAGATCAGCCACTCGCCTACCTCCTCGAGCCAACCGCCCAGCCGGTCCCAGGACGAGAACAGGGACTCGTGAGCCACCTCGACGTGCATCGGCCTGGGACCTGGTCCGTCTGGATCGAAGGTGACGAGCAGGTTCACCCCGGGCGCAGCGAAGCGGTCCAGGACGGCCCGGGTCTCCGCGTCCTTCACCAGCTCGTCGACCGGCATCGAACGTCGGACCCACGGATCGGAGGTGGCGCGTCGCGTCGCCAACATGCTGAACAAGAACCGGGCCCGGCCCTGTTCCCCCTCGGGCAGGTTGTCGTAGACCTCCTCGGCCTGGGTCGCCAGCGCTCCCCCCAGCCACCCCATCGCCTCCATCACCCTCGCCGCCGGCTCACCCCGCCCCAGGCCATCCCAGACGCGGGCCAGCGCGTACTGGAGCGCCGGCAGCGCCCCCTGTCGCCCGAGTGCTTCATCCACGAGCCGGTGCACCACCCCAGCGTCCAAGGGCCGACCCGCCTCCAGTGCGGGCCGTGCCACCGCCGCCGTCAGCTGCTCCCGGGTCATCGCGCTCACCAGGGTCCCGTGCTGAGCCAGCGCCAGGTTGGTGTCCGCCCGCCCCTGGAGCCAGCCCAGGAACTCCGAGCGCAGGGTCACCACCACCGTGCACCGGGCTTCTGGATGCGAAGCCGCGTGCAGCAGCAGGTCCAGGAAGGCCTCGCCCGCGTCCTGGGCGTGCACCTGTTCGAGGGCGTCGATGCAGATCAACACGTGGCGCCCGGCGAGCTCGGGCACTGCCTGCAGCGCCCGAGTCAGGCCCCCGGCGTCGCGATCCAATTCGTCGCGGAGGGCCTGGACCTCTTGCATCGGGCTCCCCTCGGCCATCGCTAGCGCCAGCTGCCAGGTCAGGTCCGCTCGGGCCTGGAACAACACGACCTCCGTCTCTTCACCCAGCCTGGGGATCACCCCGGCACGCAAGAGCGACGTCTTGCCGCACCCCGACGGGCCGTACAACACCACCATGCGCGGCGCGTCCGCCGGGTCCTCCATCACGGCCCGCACCTGCCCCGCCAGCCTCTCGCTCTGCTCCTCCCGGCCGAAGAACACCGCTGCATCAGCACTCTCGAATGCCCTGAGCCCCGGGTACGGCGAGACCGGCAGCAGCGGCACGGTCGGCGAGCCCTCCAGCGCCGCGATCGGCAGCGCATAGAGCGCGTCCAGCGACGGCTTGCCGTCCCGGGTCAGCTGCCACGTGATGACGCCCACCACCCGACCGCTGACCACCAGCGGCGCCCCACTGACCCCGGACAGCCTCTCCCGTGCGGCGCCGGTCTCGAGCAGCAGCGTGCGGACCGGCCCGATGTCCAAGGCCGGATCGCTCACCTTGCCGGTGAACGGGTGGCCATGGTCCACCTGGTCCGGGAAGCCCCAGCTCTCCCAGGCCGCTCCACGCTCCGGGACTTCGCCCCGCAGCAGTGGCGCCACCGGGGCCGGGTGGTCCAGCGCCAGCACCGCCAGATCCAGCCGCTCGTGCACCCAGACCCGGCTGGCCCCCACCGTGCGGCCGTCGGCAAAGGTCAGCGTCGCCCGCTCTGCCAAGCTGTCCGGATCGCGCCCCAGCACGTGGGCGCAGGTCACCAGGTGGGTCTGCCGAACCAGGAAGCCGGTGCCCTGGGGCCCACCGTCGGCCTGGACGCGGGCGACGGCGGCCTTGAGCATCACGCCGGGTGCCCGGCGAAGGGGGTCTCCCCCTGGCCGTCCCACTCGAACACACCCGCGTCTCCGATCGCCCCGTCGGGGCCCACCACCACCCGGGCAAAGGTCGTGCGCAGCTGGACCCAGGCGTCCTGGCGGCCTTCGCGAAAGTCCCGGACCATGCCCTCCAGCGCGGCTTCGACGGTGGCGTCCCCCAGGTGCGCGGGATCGGTGAAGCGGTCCGGCAGGCGGATCACAGGACACCAGGTGCCCGTGTTCAGGTAGCGCCCGCCGACCGGATTCAGCGGGATGTCCTTGGCCAGGTGGGTGTGGCCAAAGACCACCACCTTGGGCTGGTCCCCGGCCAGCCGACGGGCCGCTTCCAGGTAGCGGGGCTGCTCGTGCAGGGGGTCGAAGGTCGAGTGGAAGGACTCCCGCTGCCGCACCAGAGCGCGGTGCAGCGCCGACCAGGGATCCTGCTCCGCCATCCTGGCGATCTGCCACAGGTCCCGCACGGTCCGCAGGGCCCCGGGCTGGGGCTTCTTGTCGGCAGCGACGGCCTGCAGGCCCGGCGCGGGCGCCCACGCCGACTCGGGCCCGGCCGCGATCGCCCGCTCCACCTGGTCCGCGTCCCGGAGCCTCTCCGGATCCGCGGCGATGGCGGACAGCACCCTCGGCACGCCGCCCGCTTTGGGCTCCAACACCCAGGCATGGGCCTTGAGAGGGGCCAGGTGCCGCAGCTCCGAGAGCACCTTGGGCTCCAGCGCCGCCAGGATGGGGGCCACGCCCTCTTCTTCTGGCTTCAACAGGTCCACGAAGGGAAAGCGCTGCTTCAGGTCGTTCATGACCCGGACCACCAGCTTGGAGCCCGGCGGCGGCCCGAAGGACGCGGGCTCGCCCCGGGACACCTGGGAGCGGAAGCGCCGCAGGCCGTCGTGCATGACCTGGTTCCAGCCGTCGTAGCGGTTGCCGTGCTCCACGATCAGGTCGCCCACGCACAGGGCCTGGTTGTCGTAGAGGAAGGTCAGGCGCGCGGGTGCGCCCCCGGTCAGCGCCTGGACCAGGGCCTGGTGGACCGGGGGCACGCACAGTTCCAGGTCGTGGTTGCCCAACAGGAGGGTCAGTGCCCCGCCGGACTTGACGAACGCCGCCAGCGCGCCGAACACCCCCGGCCCGGGTGCCAGGGGCTCGTCGGCGTGGGCCATCGCCGCCCACAGACAGGCCACCGCCTCCTCTGGGTCCTCCCGAAAGGCCGCGAAGCCCGACCCCGGTCGCTCCTCGGCCAGGAAGTCGATGAAGTCGCCAGCGATGACCAGCTCGTCTCCGCGCTTCCCGCACCGCTCGACCAGGGCCACCAGGCGCCGCCGACTCTCCACAGGGCACATCTGGAAGCCGGGGTGGCCTGCACTCGCTGGGGCGCCCCCCAGGTGGAGATCGCTCACGATGATCAGCGTGCGATCGGGCACCCGGGCACCTCTGCGCCTGCCTCGGCGGGCCCGACCCTACCACCCGGTGCTGAAAGGCCAGCTGCACAGGGCCGGACTTTACAGACCTTACAGATTTACCGGTTGTAGGTTTTCTCCCGTCAACCGATTTACAGCAATATTGTCGGACACTTACAAAACCATCGAAGGATGGGTCAAGGTCTTTACACCGGATCCCCGGTTGGCACGGAGACCTGTACATGACCCCCTTCTCCCTCGGCACGGAAGAGCCCCCGCGGCGTGCACCGACCCTCGACGGCGTCGAGGTTGTGGGCCCCGTCACGTCCGCCCACGAGCGCATCTTGACCCCCGCGGCCCTGTCTCTTGTGGCCGAGCTGGTGCGCGAATTCCGCCCGGCACTCTTGGAGCTATTGGCTGCGCGGGTGACCCGACAGGAGGCCATCGACGCCGGCCAGCGTCCGGACTTCCTAGCCGAGACGGCCCAGATCCGCTCCGGCGACTGGACCTGTGCCCCTCAGCCCGCAGACCTCCAAGACCGCAGGGTCGAGATCACCGGTCCGGTGGACCGCAAGATGATCATCAATGCCCTGAACTCGGGCGCCCGGGTCTTCATGGCGGACTTCGAGGACTCCAACGCCCCAACGTGGTCCAACAACCTGGACGGCCAGGTCAACCTGGCGGACGCGGTGGGTCGCACGATCACCTTCGAGCACCCGACCAAGGGCACCTACCGGCTGAACGACACCGTCGCGACGCTGATGGTCCGGCCCCGGGGCCTGCACCTGGTCGACGCCCACCTGGTGGTCGACGGCGAGCCCGTGCCCGGCTGTCTGCTCGACTTCGGGCTCTTCTTCTTCCACAACGCCCAGGCGCTCCTGGATCGGGGCAGCGGCCCCTACTTCTACCTGCCCAAGCTCCAGGACCACACCGAGGCCCGCTGGTGGAACAGCGTGTTCCTGGCCGCCCAAGCGGCGCTGGGCCTGCCGAGCGGCACGATCAAGGCGACCGTGTTGTGCGAGCACGTGCTGGCCGCCTTCCAGATGCACGAGATCCTGTGGGAGCTCCGCGAGCACTCCGCCGGGCTCAACTGCGGGCGCTGGGACTACATCTTCAGCTTCATCAAGACGTTCCGGAACGACCCGGCCTTCGTGGTGCCCGACCGCAGCCTGGTGGGCATGGATCGCCGCTTCCTGAAGTCCTACACCGAGCTGGTCATCCAGACCTGCCACCGCCGCGGCGTGCACGCGATGGGCGGCATGGCGGCCCAGATCCCGATTCGTCACGACCCCGTGGCCAACGAGACCGCGCTGAACAAGGTCGTCGCCGACAAGCAGCGCGAGGTCGAGGACGGCCACGACGGCACCTGGGTGGCGCACCCCGGCCTGGTGTCCCTGGCCCAGGACGTGTTCGACACCCACATGCGCCAGCCGAACCAGCTGGACCGGGCCCGGCTCGACGTCGCGGTGAGCGCCGACGATCTGCTGGCCGTGCCCCAGGGCACCGTGAGCCCCGAGGGCCTCCGGCTGAACGTGAGCGTGGGCCTGCAGTACCTGGAGGCTTGGCTGCGAGGCAATGGCTGCGTGCCCATCGCCAACCTGATGGAGGACGCCGCGACCGCCGAGATCAGCCGGGCCCAGATCTGGCAGTGGCTGAAGCACGGCGTGGTGATGACCGACGGTGAGCCGGTCACCGCCGAGCGCGTCGCCCGCATCCTGGACGAAGAGGTCCAGGCCCTCCAAGACGCTGGAGGCCCGGCCGCGGGTCGCTTCGGCCGGCTGTACGAGGCCCGCGAGGTCTTCGCCGCCGTGGCCACCAGCGACGAGTTCCCCGAGTTCCTGACCCTGCCCGCGTACGCGCGGATCACCACCATCCTGGAGCAGAAGTGATGATCGAGCACGAGAACGAGACCGTCGAGGTCCCTGTCACCCCGGACCAGGCGCTGAGCCTGGTCACCCCCGAAGTCGGCGAGGTCCCCGCGGACCGCTACGCTGGCGTGCGGCGGCCCTACAGCGTCGACCAGGTCGTCAAGCTGCGCGGCCCGATGCGCGTGCGCTACACCGTCGCCGAACAGGGCGCGATCAAGCTCTGGAAGCTCATGCAGTCCGGGCCCCCCGTGCGGGCCCTGGGTGCGCTGACCGGTGGCCAGGCCGTGCAACAGGTCAAGGCCGGCCTCAAGGCCATCTACCTGTCCGGCTGGCAGGTCGCGGCCGACGCGAACCTGGCGGGCGAGACCTACCCCGACCAGTCGCTCTACCCGGCGAACTCGGTGCCCCAGGTCGTCAAGCGCATCAACGCCGCGCTCCAGCGTGCCGACCAGATCCGCTGGGCCGAAGGTGACACCAGCACCGACATGATGGCCCCCATCATGGCCGACGCAGAAGCGGGCTTCGGCGGTCCCCTGAACGCCTACGAGCTCATGAAGAACATGATCGCGGCGGGCGCTTCGGGCGTGCACTTCGAGGACCAGCTGGCGGCCGAGAAGAAGTGCGGCCACCTGGGCGGCAAGGTGTTGGTGCCCACCAGCCAGTTCATCCGCACCCTGGTCGCCGCGCGGCTGGCCGCCGACGTCATGGGCGTGCCGACCATCCTGGTCGCCCGCACCGACGCCAACGCCGCCAAGCTGCTCACCAGCGACATCGACGAGCGGGACCAGCGCTTCTGCACCGGCGAGCGCACCGCCGAGGGCTTCTTCCGGGTCAACTGCGGCCTGGACCAGGCCATCGACCGCGGCATCTCGTATGCGCCCTACGCCGACCTGGTGTGGTGTGAGACGTCCCACCCGGACCTGGCGGAGGCCAAGCGCTTCGCCGAGGCTCTGCACGAGAAGTACCCGGGCAAGAAGATGGCGTACAACTGCTCGCCGTCCTTCAACTGGAAGAAGCACCTGACCGACGTGGAGATCGCCAAGTTCCAGCGGGAGCTGGGCGCGATGGGCTACGCCTTCCAGTTCGTCACCCTGGCCGGCTTCCACCAGCTCAACCACGGCATGTTCCAGCTGGCACGCGGCTACCGGGACCACGGCATGACGGCATACTCCCAGCTGCAGCAGTCCGAATTCGACGACGAGGTGAACGGCTACACGGCGACCCGCCACCAGCGCGAGGTGGGCACCGGGTACTTCGACAGCGTGCGCACGGTGCTGAGCGGTGGTCTCAGCTCGACGGGCGCGATGGCGGAGAGCACCGAGGCGGAGCAGTTCAACGCCGCCAAGTAGCGAGAGACAGTACAGGAATCAGGCCGGCCCCGAGGGAGCTCCAGTCCCTCGGGGCCGCGCTCTGTCCGGGACGGTCACAGGTCACAGGCAGTAGCAGGCCACCGAACCCTCCCCAAGCTCGGGCGGGCAGCTGCCCGGGTCTTCGGTCCCCCAGGCGTTCCGGGTCGGGCAGCTGTTCACGCACTCGCCCAGGCTGGGCCGGCAGCCCACGTAGACCGCGCCCTCTGGGGGCTCTTCGGGGGTGGGCTCACCCTCGACCAGGCAGCTGCAGGCGTAGGGTTCCGGGCCGTGCAGATCGCACTGCTCGGGGTCGAGCGCCCAGCTGGCCTGGCGATCGGGACAGGAAGCCACGCACTCCCCGGGAGACGGCCGACAGCCGATGAAGACCGGCTCGAGCTCGGCAGCCAGGGCGGCAACGGGGTCCATGAGCAGCTCGTCGAGGCCGCTGGGCGCTGGGCACTCCTGGGCCAGGGCCCGGGGGGCCAGCAGCACGAGCAGGGCGATCCAGGAGGGTCGCATGGGGGATCCCGCGGTGCCAGGAGCGGCCCCTGTGCAAGGGCCGAGCCAGCCGGTAGAGGCCCAAGGGGCGCCCGTCCGGCCTGCCGTGCCCCTTCCGGGTCCGGGCACGGGGATCCCAGCCGCGACGGCGACGTCGCAAGCATCGGCGATAGGCTGAGCCGATGAACGGCCTCCTTCCCCTCGTCCTCTTCGCACTCCAGGCCCTTGCCCAGGACAGCGCGGTCCAGCTCGACGGCGACGGGGACTACGTCGACCTGGGCGCTGTCGCACCGGGATCGGCCTTCACCGTCGAGGGCTGGATCCAGTGGGACGCCCTGCACCTCAGCGGCTGCTGCGATGCCCTGATCGAGGCCGTCGACGCCAGTGGCTACAACACCTTTGGGGTGATCTACAACGGCTCGTCCTGGCAGATCGAGATCAACGACACCACCACCGGCGAGGGCGACTCTTGCGGGGATGGGGTCGCCCTGTGCGTGACGGACACGCCGGCCATGGGCACGCCGATCCACGTGGCGGGGGTGGTCGACGGGGGCGACGTGAGCCTGTACCTGGACGGGGCCCTGGCGGGCAGCACGAGTTTTTCCGCGGGGCCCAGCTTCTCGGGGCACACCTGGATCCTGGGCGCCGACAGCGACGGCACGCCCTACACGTCGGACAACATCACCGGCGCCCTGGACGAGTGGCGCATCTGGGACCATGCCCGCACCGAGAGTGAGCTCCAGTGCCTGCGGGACTGGTCGCTGACCGGTGGCGAGGCGGGCCTGCTCGCCCACTGGGGCATGAACGACGGCAGCGGGAGCACCGCGGTCGACGGCACTGGCGGTGGCCTGGACGGGACACTGATGGGGGACACCAGCTGGATCACGTCGCCCATGGGCCTGAGCCCGTCCGTGGGCGGCGACATCGGGTGCCTGGACGGCGACGGCGACGGCGAGACCCCGGACGACGGCGACTGCGACGACACCGATGGATCGGTCTGGACCGGCGCCACCGAGGTCTGCGATGGGGTGGACAACGACTGTGACAGCGTCATCGATCCGGACACGAGCGCCGATGCGGGCACCTGGTACGACGACAGCGACGGGGACGGCCTGGGCGATACGGCTTCGCCGTTGTCCGGCTGCAGCCAGCCCTCTGGCACAGTCGAGAACGATGACGACGACTGCCCGACCCAGGACGCCAGCGCTTGCGACCTGGACGGGGACGGTTGCCTGGACGACGTCGATGCGGACGGGATCAGCGACTGCGACGACGTCGAGGAGTGCGACGGGGGCGACAACGACGGGGACGGACTGGTCGACGACGACGATCCCGACGTGACCGGTCAGAGCACCTGGTACGCCGATGCGGACAGCGACACCTACGGCGACCCGGCCACGACCGTCGTGGCCTGCGACGCGCCGCCGAGCGCCGTGGCGGATGACACGGACTGCGACGACACCGATGGGAGCGTGAACCCCGGCGCCGCGGAGCTCTGGTACGACGGCGTGGACCAGGACTGCGACGGCAACGACGACGACCAGGACGGTGACGCCCATGCCTGGGACGGCGTCGCCGGCGGCGACGACTGCGACGACACCGACGCGACCGTCTACCCCGGGGCGAGCGACACCTGGTACGACGGCGTCGACAGCGACTGCCTGGGCAACGACGACGACGACGCGGACGGCGACGGCCACGCGTCGGCCAGCCATGGCGGCGACGACTGTGACGACAGCGATCCCGACACCTACCCGGGCGCGCCCGACACGCCCTATGACGGTCTGATCAACGACTGCGACGACGCCGACGAGTACGACCAGGACGGCGACGGCTGGCACGTGGACGACGACTGTGACGACAACAACTCCGCCGTGAATCCGGACGCAACCGAGATCTGGTACGACGGCACCGACCAGGACTGCGACGACAACGACGACGACCAGGACGGCGACGGCTACAGCTATGAGACCGACTGCGACGACACCGATCCCAACGCCTGGCCTGGCTCGGCCGGGTGGACCGAGGACTGCGACCCCGTGCGCTCGGACACCGCCGACACCGGCTGGGGCGAGACGGGACTCGGCGACACCGGTGGCACCGGCGGCAAGGACGACGACTGCGGATGCAGCACACGGTCGGGGGATTCGGGGGCTTGGCTGCTCTTCGTCGTTGTCGGGCTCGCTGGGCGGAGACGGTGGCCACATCGCCAACTGGCGCG
>CAZFLE010000158.1:0-15890 GCA_964519895.1 uncultured Enterobacterales bacterium
GGCCCCCAGGCGGAAGAGGGAAGGGGCTCTGCGCCCCAGGGCGTCCGCTCCTAGCGCCGATTCAACTCCGCCTGGTAAGCCCGGATCCGCTCCCCCAGGATGTCCATCGCCATCCGGTAGTCCGGCCGCATCGCCCGCAGGGTCTGGGCGTCCTTCTTGGTGGCGCGGATCACCATGCTGGCGGTGTTCTCGAGCACATAGGCGACCTTGGAGAACCAGACGCCCACCTTGGTCGGGCGCTTGACCTTGGGGCGCATCTTGTCGCCGATGCGCCCCGCCAGCCGGATGCCCGTGGCCCGCATCACCACGTTCACGCCGATCATGGTGCCCGACAACAGCAGCGAGCCAGCCCGCTTGTCCTCTTGCTTGGCCTTGAGGTCCTGGAGCCGCTCCATCAGCGCGATGTTCGCCGCCAGGGCGGCTTCGAGCTGCCCGATGAAGGCGGTCGACGGGTCCGCCAAGATCAGGCCCGGGTCGCTGGCCGCCTCGATCCAGCGGGTGTGGACCAGCGCGGCTTCGCGCCCGACCTTCACCTCTTCAGCCGTGGTGCCCGACGTGGCGGCCAGCAGCTCCGTGTCACCCCGCTTCATGAAGCCGACACTGGAGAATTCCACGTAGCCGTCGTTGGCCTCGACCCAGACCCCGTAGGTGTCCAACAGGTGAGGCTCCAGGGCCGCGATGAGCTCCTGGACTGCGGGATCGGCGCTGTCCGCGGCCCCTTCGGGCAGGACCAGCGTGCCCAGGGAGCCCTTTGGGGTGCCGTCGTAGCCGGGATCCGGCTCACGGAAGGGCGTCCAGGCGTCGACCAGGTGCAGCTCGAGCGGCAGCACGCTGTCCCCCACTGACACATTCACCGTCGCTGGCGTGCAGGTCAGGTTGAAGTCGGGGATGTGCACGTCGAGCAGCCCAACGCCCTTGACGTCGAGCTGGCCGCGCAGCGCGAAGTCCTCGCTGGGGGCCAGGTCCGGGGTGCCACCCAGCTCGGCCGGGTCCAGCCAGCGGATCTCCGCCAGGGAAAGCGGCGTGGCCTGGAACTGCCAGCTCTCGTCCAGCAGCGCCTTCCAGTAGTAGCCGAGCTCGCCGCCTGGGCCCCTGCCGACCACCCGGAGCTCCCGGGCGTCGTTGCCCAGGCCTGTCTGAAGGATGGTGATCTCCTGGGAGATAGCGCCCTGACCCTCCAAGGCCACGGATGGGTGATGGATCCACGGCTCGGCCGGCAGGGACATGTTGGTGTCGATGGTCCGCGGATCGAAGGGGTCCAGGTCGTCCAGCCCTACGCGCTCGTAGCTGTAGCGGTGGCCAGGGGTGCCTCCCTGGGTGTCGTAGTCGGCGAGCCGGGTCCAGATGTTGCCGTGCCTGTCGATGAGCATCATGGTGCTGGCGCTGGCGTCCAGGTTCTCGCTGATGACCCGACCGCGCTCCGGCCCGCACATGCGGTGGCTCATGCGCGGCGGCAGCCCGGTGTCGGCGTACCAGATCGTGTGGCCATCCGCGTCCAAGATGTAGGTGGTCGTGATGCCGAAGCCGCTCACGTGCTCGTTGCCATCGACGTCGCTGAAGTAGCCGGTCGAGTCCAGCCGGCGACGACCCACCCCCCAACCCTTGAAGTCGAGCTTGTCGTCGGGCCAGTAGAACCGCCCCCGGATCGGGAAGCCCCACAGGTCATACCAGCGGTCGTCGAAGCGCCGGGTGGGGTACAGGCGCTTGAAGTAGACCCGCTGGTTGGCCCCCAGGGCGATGATCTCGTCGTCGTCGGCCACGATCGCGAGGATCCAGCCCACCGGCACGAACCGCGCCTGCTCGCCGTCGCCGCGCTTCTTGGGGCGATGGGGCAGGCCGGTGCCCTCCATCAGGTGCCAGGTCGCGTCGGTCACGGTCTCGGGCTGGCCGGTCTCGGTCTTGACCCGCTCCTTCTCCCAGATCCGCCCGTTGACCAGGGCGTAGTAGTGGTGGTTGTTGAAGCTCTGGTACGGGGCTCGGATGCGCACCACGTCCGGCAGGTCGTCCGGTGTCGCGTAGGGGGACGGAAAGTCCGCCGCCAGCGGACTGTGGTGGGCCGGGTCGCCCTCCCAGCCCAGGTCCCGCAGGCCCAGGGGGCCCAGCTCTACGGGGTTCGCCGCCCAGATCGTCCCGATCACCGCTGCCCACAGCATCGACCACTCCTCCGTCTGGCGCGGAGTCTACGTCATCGGCTGATCAGTCCGGATCACAAGGGCCTTCGCAGACGTGGATCACCTCGCCGGTCTGCAGGAAGTGCACCACCTGGGCCTGGGCTTCGGTGTCGCCGAACAGGTTGTCGTGGGTGTTCAGGTCGGTGTCGGCCGGCACCGCCTCGTCGGGCTCGGCGACCCCGAAGTCGAACTCGACGAGCGCGGATCCTTCGAAGGGCGGCTCGCGGCTCTCGAGACCGGGCACGTCCCGCGTGGCCGGCGCGACCAGGCTGCTCTTGAAGCCCCGGGCCATCACGTGGGCGCCCAGGGTCGTGACGGCTGAGTCTCCGATGGCGGCTTGCTTCAGCACCGGGGTCTGCATGTTCGGCATGTGACCGCCGCTCTCGGTGGGGTCCCAGAGCATCTGCATCAGGGCGATCAGGACCGGAATGTCCGCCGCATCGGAGAACTGGGCCTGGAGCAGGAAGAAGAACGGCACAAAACCCTGGGCCCGGGGGAGCAACAGGCTGAACGGGGCGCCGGGCACCCCCAGGATGGCCCGGTCGTAGTCCGTGCCCAGGGCCAGGGTCGCGCCACCGAGCACCGCGCCCTGGCTGTTGCCGTAGAAGTGCACCGCGCTGTCGTCGATCAACGCGACGCCGTCGCTCTGGAAGACCTCGTCTCGCCCCAGCGCGCCCCGCAGGGCACGGGCGGCCAACAGGGTCTCCATGTGCCCGTGGTGCAGGCGGTCGGGAATGGTGGCGAAGTCGCTCACGTCGGTCCCGATGGCCAGCGTGATGGGGGCGACGTCGTCGTCCTTCATGCCGGTCCAGTCCACGGCGAGCAGCACCGCCGGCAGGGCGTCGGCGATGCGCTCCAGCGAGCTGCTGCGCACGTCCTTGCGGTCCCCGAACAGGCCGTGGCCGAACTGCAGCGGGATGGCCGCGCGGGGGTCGTCGATCAGGGCGCAGGGGACCCGGGCCATGAACGGGACCTCGACGGTGCCCTCGGCCAGGGGCAGGCCCTCGCTGTCGAAGCGCAAGAAGCCCCCGGGCTCCCAGGTCTCCAGGAACAGCGGGACCTCGAGCACCCCCTCGACCTGGCGGCCGATCAGCTGCCCTTCGTCGCAGCCCAGCTCGTCCAGCTCGTCGATGCGGTACGGCGGGCCGTCCGACCCGGCCCACGCCAGCGCCTCGTCCACCACGTGGCGCACGGTGCGCAGGGTGCCGTCTTCGCTCGCGGTGTGAAAGTCCCAGGCCAGCTGAAGCTCGTCACCCGTCCAGCCGTGGTCCAACAGCTCCGGCGGCACATCGCCTGCGTCACGGCGCCCAGCGAAGCCGGCGGGGGCGTCCAGGACCAGGCCGCTGCTGTCCGTGACACCCCGCATGCCGACCACATACCGGGCGTCCCAGTCCAGGGGCTGGGCCGGATGGAGCACGATCACCTGGCGCTCCGGGTCGTCGCTCTGGGCATCGAGCTCGGCGAAGTGCGGGACCGGCTCCCCAGTCGCCGCATCCAGGATGACCGTCGTCGCGTCCGGCCCGACCGACGTCTCGATGTCCCAGGGACCGGCGAGGGAGCTCGCGTCGGCGCCGGGCAAGAGCGCCAGGATGGGCCCCAGGGTCGAGAAGCCATCCAGCCGGTTCCAGCGCTCCGGGTCGGTCTGCACACCATCGAGGGTGGCTGGCAGCGCGTCTGGCCCAAAGGAGACCCGGTGTCCCGTGGGGGTGTCAGCGTCGACCAGGAAGGCCGAGCTGGGGAAGGGCAGCAGGCAGTGGCTGTCGTCCAGCGTGTTGCAAGGCTCGTCTGCGGGCTCGTCCGGGACCGCGTCCACACAGCCGGCGAGGGTCAGCACCAGGACAACTCCCGGCGCCCGGATTTGCAGGTCGCGGATCACCGACCGACAATACCTGCCATCCCGCGCCCCGGAGACCTCTTTGCTGCACTTGTGGATCGCCCTGGTGGGCTGCCAGGACGGAGGATCGAGCACGGACACCGCCACGACCACCGACTCGGCCACCCCGGTGGTCGAAGGGCTGCCTCCCCTTGTCTTCGTGAGCCGGCAGCGCCCCGACGAGGGCAGCTGGTACTGGGACGAGCCCCGGGGCATGCCCGGCGTCGGCGGCCACACCCGCACCCGCGCGACACCACCCGGCCAGCTGGTCCTGCGGGAGTCCAGCGGCAAGATCACGGTGCTGGTGGACGGTGAGAACCCGACCGCCGCCAGCCTGGACCTGGTCGACGTGTCCGCCCCGCACGTGACCCACGACGGGGCGCACATCCTGTTCGCCGGCATCGGCGCTTCCGACATGCCGACGAGCGGTGAGTACTTGGACGAGCAATTCCCAGGAGGCTGGCGCATCTATCGGATCGGGGCGGACGGCACGGGCCTTGAACAGCTCACCGACGACGACCACGACGTGGCACACGACCTGGGCTACGACGACACCGATCCCTTCGAGCTCCCAGACGGGCGCATCGGCTTCTCCAGCACCCGCTGGCTGACCTGGGCCGCCTACAACCTGGTGCGCGGCAGCAACATCTTCCTGGTCGACCCGGATGGCACAAACCTGCGCCGGGTGACCAGCGAGCGCAGCGGGGCCGACCGGGGCATCGTGGAGCCGGCCACCGGCATGATCGTGTTCGGCCGCTGGTGGCGGAACCCGCGCTTCCCGTACGACGCTTGGGACGACCAGGCCCAGGGGGCTGGCTGGAGCCACCACGAAGGCCTGACCATCGAGTCCGCCGACGACGCCGGTGGTTTTGGCGCTTCGGACCGCCTGAGCTGGCACCAGGCCGCCATCAACCCCGACGGCACCCGCCTGATCCAGTGGACCGGCACTCACCACAAGGACGACGACAACGTGGCCTACGGCGGGGTCTTCCGTGACGACGGCTGCATGATCATGAACTACTTCCCCCAGCAGGACATGACCGAGTCTTCCGGCTTCGGCGGGCTACGCATCGGCTGCCCCGGCCCCTTCGACCCCATCGGGCTGATGGGTGTGACCGACCACTCCCTGACCCTGCGCTCGACCGAAGCGCCCTGGATCTACGACAGCGAGTACGTGACCGACGCCGCTCTGCTGGACGACGGGCGGATGATCGTGTCCATCGCCCCGGACCACTACCAGGACTACGGCCTGTACGTGGTCGACGCCGACGGCGGCAACCGGGAGCGGATCCTGGACTGGGCCGACACCACCGAGCTGCGCACGCAGGTCGTGCGGTCCCGGCCCGACGAGGTGGTGGTCACCGACGAGATCACCCAGGTCCCGTCCATGGAGACCGCCACCCCCGACGCGCCCTACCACGTGGACGGAACCTTCGTCTTCCACGCCCTGAACGTCTACGCCAATGGCCCCGTGGACGCCCCGATGGTCAGCGGCATCAAGATCGGCGAGGCCGCCGAGATCCGCTTCTTCCTGGACCACCAGACCGATGTGCAGCCGGCCGTGGAGCCGGCTCGGAACTGGCCGGTCGAGCTCAAGGTGGTCCCCTTCAACGCCGCCGGCGAGGCCAAGGACACCGAGGCGCCCGCCAACACGCCGCTGTTCGAGCAGGTCCGCGCACCCGACGGCACGGTACCGATCCTCGGTGCCCCCGAGCAGAAGGGGGTCGCCCACGTGGCAGGCTTCAACTACGGCCGTCCCGGCACCACAGCCCGCTGTGTCGGCTGCCACGCTGGCCACACCATGATCGACGTGCCCGACAGCGACGAGGACGCCCAGTTCTCGAACGTGGCCCCGGGCGGCACGATCACCACTTCGAGCTCGGAGCGCCCCGAGCGGGACAACACGCTGATCAACCGCCGGGTCGAGGTCGATGAGGACGGGCTGGGCTGGTACAGCGAGAAGGGTCTGGCCGTCGGCGAGTGGGCCCAGCTGAGCTTCCCGGTGCCCATCGACGTGCGATCGGTGCGGCCCTGGGGCCCGCGGGCCTTTGCCGGCTCGGACCTGACCCTGGACAACGTCACGGTCACCCTCTACGCCGACGAGGCCGCCACCCAGGTCGTCGCCTCGCGAAGTGCGGGGCCCATCGCCGGGGACGGCACCGACGTGCTGTTCAACGACGTGGCCTGTCGGGCCGTACGCGTGACCGTGAACCAGGTCACGGGCAAGCACAACGGCTTCGACGCCGCCGGCCTGGCCGAGCTCGAGGTCATCGCTCGCGGGTCGGAAGAAGACCCGTGATCGAGCCCCTGCCGGGCTGGATCGCGGACCAGCTCCCGCCCGGTGTCTCTCGCGAGCTCGTGCCCATCGGCGAGCACCTGATCCACGTGATGACGTGGGGCCAGGGTCGCCCGGTGTTGCTGCTCCACGGCAACCCGACCTGGGGCTTCCTGTGGCGCAAGGTGGTCGCCGAGCTGCTCGACGAGCCGGTGCAGCTGATCTGTCCAGATCTCCTCGGGCTGGGTCTGTCCTCTCGGCCCCCGGCGGCTGACCTGGGCAGCCTGGCGGTGCACCAACAGGTGATGCACGACCTGGTGGCTCACCTGGACCTCCAGGGCGCGGTCTTCGTGGGCCAGGACTGGGGTGGGCCGATCGGCCTGCTGGCGTTTGCCCGCCAGGCCGAACGCCTGGCCGGCCTGGTCATCCTGAACACCGTGGTGGGCCCGCCCAAGCGCGAGTTCAAGGCCACGGCTTTTCACCGCTTCGCCCAGACCCCGGTGCTCAGCGACTTCGCATTTCGCGTGCTGGGCTTCCCCCAGAACGCGCTGCACACCGCCCAGGGCGACCGGGGCTCGATCCGCGGCCCGGTCGCCCGGGCCTACCGCTGGCCCCTGCGCGGCGTGAAGCGCAACGCCGCCCCGCTGGCGCTGGCCCGCATGGTGCCGGACCGCTGGGAGCACCCCAGCGTGCCCAAGCTCCAGGAGTGCCACGCGCTGGTGACCGGCTTCGAGGGGCCCAGCGCCATCGTGTGGGGGGACAAGGACCCGATCCTGGGCCGCCTGCGCCGCCGGACCGAGCGCTTCCTGCCCGACGCCGAAGTGACGGCGACCGACGCCGGGCACTTCCTCCAAGAAGAGGTGCCGGCGGAGATCGCGGCGGGGATGCGGTCGGTGCTAGCCCAGATCGAGGCCTGATCAGCCACACTCGTCCGTCGCGTCCGCGCAGATCATCTGGGTCGGGTCCAGCACCAAGTCCAGGGACTGGCCCGCCACGTGGCACTCGTCCTGCTCGATGGTGATGGTCTCGGTGATGCTGTCGTTGTACCAGCAACAAGGATCGCCTTCGACGTCGGCCTCGTAGCGGGCGGTGATGACGAACTCACCGGGCTCTTCCCAGCCGGCGACGGCCTCGCTGCAGTCGTCGTTCATGCAGTCGGCGTCGCGCTCTTCGCCACCGTCCAGGGTGAAGGTGATCGACGTGGGCGCCACGGCGTTGCCATCGGCGTCGATGATGGCGATCGAGACCGAGGCCATCGCCGCTGCGTCGCAGTTGGTCTCGCCGCCGTCGTTGCAGGCGATCAGGGTCAGGGCGGCCAGGGTCAGGGTCATGCGTGTCATGGGAATTCCTCCTGGAGAGGCCCCATGCGAGGGCCGTGCCAAGCCGCGGATCCGCGGTCCTGGGCCGCCCGCAGATGGAAACCACGACAGCGATGTCACTCTTCGGGCGGCGGCTCGTCGGTGGCTAGCGGCGGCTCCTCGCCTGAGAAGCCCATGTCGCTGGCCTGGCCCCCCAGGGCCGCCAGGTCCCGCCGCAGGGCTTCGAGCGCAGCGCCGTAGCCAGCCCAGTCGCCCTGGCGCTGGAGCGCTTCGGCGGTCTCGAGGGTGTGACGGGCCTGGAGCGCAAGCGCCCGCCAGTCAGCGCTTTCGCGCACGTCCTGGGCCGCGAACTGCGCGTCGGTGGAGTCCGTGTCGGTGATGTCCTGGACCACGCCGAAGACCTTGGCCAGAGCCAGGTCAAGGGTGGTCTCCATGGCGATGCGGTTCTCGTAGGACACGATGACCCGCTTGAGCTCCGGCAGCTCCGACGTCTCTGCCTGGAGGTACAGGGGCTCCACGTACATCAATGAGTCCTCGATCGGGATGACCAGCAGGTTCCCGCGCACGACCCGGGATCCGCCCTGGTCCCACAGGGTCAGCTGCTGGCTGATCTCCGGGTCCTGGTCGATCCGGCTCTCGATCTGCCGAGGGCCGAAGATGAGCTTCTGCTTGGGGAACTGGTACAGGATCAGCTTGCCGTAGTCGTCGCCGTCACTGCGAGCGGCCAGCCAGGAGATCATGTTGTCCTTGTTCGTGGGTGCGAACGGCACCAGCAGCACGAACTCGGCGCTGTCTTCTTCGGGCAGCTTCATGATCAGGTAGTAGGACTGCATCGGCCTGGCCTGGCCGTCGTAGAGCTCCTTGGGCAGGGTCCACATGTCCTCCTTGTTGTAGAAGACCGTGGGGTCCTGCATGTGGTAGGCCATGTACATGCCGGCCTGGACGTTGAAGAAGTCCACCGGGTAGCGCACGTGGGCTCGCAGGCCTTCGGGCATCTCGTCCAGCGGCTTGAACACGCCGTCGAAGATCTGCGCATAGGTCTTGATCAGCGGGTCCTGGTCGTCGGCCACGTAGAAGTCGACCGAGCCGTGGTAGGCGTCCACGACGATCTTGACCGAGTTGCGCAGGTAGTTGATGCGCCCGCCCCGCACGGACTCGCTGTACGGGTAGCGGTTCGACATGGTGTAGGCGTCGAGCATCCAGACCAGCCGCCCTTCGTAGAGCACCAGGTAGGGGTCGCTGTCCGGCTCGATGAACGGCACCAGCGTGCGGACCCGCTCCTTGATGTTCCGCCGCATCAAGATCAGGGTCTCGTCGCCCAGGTAGTTGGACAGGACCATGTCCATGCTGCCAAAGAAGGCGGCAAAGGCGAGCTTCTTCCAGAGCGGTCCGATCTCGACCCCGCCGTCGCCGGCGTAGCGGGTCGACGCGTTCTGGTCCCCGACCGGGTAGTCGAATTCCTCGGCCGAAGTGCGGACCAGGGAGTAATGGTTGGTGAGCTCCCCGTAGTAGATCTCCGGCTGGGTGACTTCGAGCCCGACCTTGCTCACCGGGGGGATGTCCTGGATCCAAAGGTCTGGTAGGCCTTCCTGGGTCACCACGTTGACCGGGCTCATGGTCAGGCCGTAGCCGTGGGTGTACTGCAGGTGCTGGTTGACCCAGCTCTTGGCGGTGGCCGAGACGGCGTTGTAGTTGAACTCGCGACCGGAGAGCATGACCTGGCGGAGCTCGCCGTTGATCATGTAGCGATCGATGTCCACGTCGACGAAGTCGTAGTAGAGCCGGATCTCCTGGAGCTGACCATAGGTGGTCTCCAGGGGCTGGTCGTCCCAGATGCGCACGTTCTTCACGGTCAGCGGGTTGTCCTGGACCTCGCTCAGGGTCAGGTCGCTGCTGGCCTCGAAGGGCCGGACCTCGATGCGGTCCAGGGCATAGGCCTCGCGTGTGGCCTGGATGTTGTACTCCAGGTACTCCCGCTCGACCTGGAGCTCGTTGGGTGTGACCACGAATTTCTGGATGACCGCCGGGTAGACCCCGTTGGCCAGCACGCTCATCAGGAAGAACCCGACCAGGCCGCTCACGGCCAGCCGGAGATCGCCGCGGAACACGCTGGCGACCAGCGCCACGGTCACACCGATCGAGACCGCGACCATGATCCAGAGGGCGGGGATCTGGGCGTTCACCTCGGCGTAGCCCGCGCCGAACACCACGCCCCCACCCGGCCGGGTCAGCAGGCCGAAGCGCTGGAGCCAGAAGTCGAAGGCGAAGAGCAGGAACAGCACCCCGCCCAGGTTGAGCAGGTGAGCCCGGGCCGTGTCCGAGAAGCCCTGGGCCCGGGGCGGACCGAAGCGGGCCTCCAGGCCACCGTCGGCCTTGTCGATGGTCAGGACCTGGCCGCCGGCCTGGCCGGCCAGGTTCAGCGGGCCCTGGCGCAGGCGCTCCCGCGCGATGTGGATCGCGGCCACCGTGCCCAGGCTGACCAAGGTGAGCAGGAACAGCAGCTGCTGGATGTGCCGCCACAAGGGCAGCTGGAACACGTAGAAGCCGATGTCCTGGGCGAAGATCGGGTCGACGCGGCCAAAGGGCTGACGGTCGATGTAGGACAGGATCTCCAGCCAATGGCTCGACGCCCAGCGGGCGAACATCATCGACACCAGCACCACCCCGGCGGCGACGGCGCTGCTGGCGATGCGACGGAGCTGGGGGGCCGTGAGCTGGAGCTCCCCACTGCTGCCAGCGAGCCAGGCGAAGTTCCAGGGGGCGTCCTTCCAGGCCATGCGGGCGTTGAGGCCCAGCAACAGGACCGACGCCACGAACACGCCCGCCCAGACCGCGACCTGGGTCCCGAGGGACGTGGCGAAGATGCCCCAGTACCCCATGGCGTCGAACCACAGGGCGTCGACCACGAAGCCGATGGCGGGGCCGGTGGCGACCCAGATGACCAGGAAGATCCCCAGGAGGACCAGGGTGGACCGATTGGTGCTGCTCATCGCCGGTCCCTCAGTGCTCGAACTTGAGCTGGAAGCGTCGGGTGCTGTGCGCCACGGAGTTCACCACGCTGGCCGCCAGGGGCAGCGCGGGTCCGACCACGCGACTGTCCTCCATGAGGTACTCAGCCAGGGCGTGGATCAGGCGCACGTAGAGTGGAGAGGTCTTGCGCTCGATGGACTCGAGCAGGGCCTGGGTGGTCTGCACCACCCGATCCATGAGCTCGGACTGGTCTTTCACGGCGGTGTCGGAGAGCGCCGTCGCCCGGACGGCGAAGCGCTTCTTCAGTGCGCGGGTGTTGCCCAAGGGCAGCACCAACAGGGCGTCAAAGGCCTCGCGGGCCTCGGCAGGCATCTTCATGGGCCCCGCCTAACCCGAGCCGCGCTCCCCCGAAGGGGCGGGATCTCACTCGGCCGCGGTGTCGCCCTGGGCCAGGGGGCTGTCGCCGATCACGGCCCCCAGATTGGTGACGTCGTCGACCGTGCGCAGCGGCTCTCCGCAGTCCATGCCGTCGCACAGCCACACCGTCGGGGGGCCGACCAGAGGCACCGGGACCGCGCTGGGGGAGTTCAGCCAGACCTGGGGATCCCGCCACTCCAGCCAGCGGTGTTCCAACGGCAGGGCCCGGGCTGCGCCGTACAGGGCCTGGGTCGCCAGGTCGTCCGTGGGCCCCACGACCACCAGGTGCGGAGGCCGGAGCTCGACGGCCCGGGCGGCATCGGCGGTCGCGCCATCGGCGTCTGGGCTGGCCCGCAGCCACGCCAGCCCATGACGAGCCATGCCCGACCACCGGGGCTCGCCGGTTCGACGCCCCAGCGTGCTCATGAACACCACGGTGTCCCGGTTCTCGGCCCGCGACACCGGGCGCTCGGCACCCAGCGCACTCTCGGAGGCGAAGCCCGGACCGCCGCTCAGGAACCGGGAGGCCACGAAGCCGGCGGTCGCCTGGGCCTGGGCCAGCCAGACCGGGTCGCCGGTCGAAGAATGCAGTGCCAGCAGGGCCTGGCCCATAGCGACGGAGTCGGCCAGTGCGGCCGGCTGGGTCGGATCACCGAGCTCGCTGAAGCCGTTGCCGTCGAGCGAACGATCGCTCAGTGCCCACTCGGCTGTCGCGATCGCGACCCCCAAGGCAGCTGAATCACCCGCGGCGTCCGACCAGGCGCAGAGCGCCACCACGCCGGCACCCGCATCTCGGGTCGACAGGTCTGGGCCCGCAACCAGCAGGCCGGCGAGGGCAGACAGGGCCACGTGGCCCTTGGAGGGCGTCGTCGATCCGCTGCGTGCCTGCTCCTGGGCCGCCAGATTCAGGTCTGTGGCGTGGCTCTGGATCGGGGAGACCGCAGGGGCTGCTGGCTCCTCGAGCGCGACCGGTGGCTCGGCCCCGTCATCGATCGCCGGGTCCTGGGCCAACGCGGCCATCGTCAAGGCCAGGACCGACACCCACACACCCATCTCCACTCCCTGCTGACCCCGACGGCACCGGCCTTGCCGCACCCACATCATTCCCGCTCGCACCAGGGCTTCGCAGGGTTTTTGACACCGGCGTTAACGCCTGGAGCTACCGTGCCACTCCCCCCCTGCCCCCTTCCCTCGGAGCGCGCGTGAACTACGAGGAGCTGGTCCATCGGATCCTTCACAGGGTCGACGAGCAGGCCTACCACGCAGAGCACGAAGATCTGGACGACGAGCAGCTCGGACCGATCAACCAGGCCCTGCGGGCGCTCCGGGATCCCTCCCAGGGTCCCGATGTGGCGAGAGCCCTCACCCAGCGCTTCTCCAGCACTGGCCAGATCGACGCCGTGAACGCCCTGTCGCTGCTGCACGTGATCGCGGCCAGCCCCCAGGTCGCCAACTACGAGGAAGCATCCCGGCTGGTGGCCCAACAAGAACACGCCGCCCTGGCCCAGGGCGGGCCCCGGCTGAGCAAGAACCTGGCGAGCGTCGAGCGCCACCGTGGCGTGCTCGCGTTCAAGCTCGGGCGCTTCGACGTGGCCCTGGACTACTTCTCCCGGGCCTTCGAGCGCCAGCACATCCCCGGAAACCTGGCCAACGTGCTGTGCACCCTGATCCGCCTGGGCGACGTCGACGACGCCCGGGACCTGCGGGACCAGGTGCTGGGCGCCTTTCCCCCCGACTTTACTCGCGAGCTGGTCCGCATGATCCAGCGCGATCCCGACCTGGCCTTGCTCCGCAAGGAGGACTCCCCGTGACCTCTCTGAACGCCTTCCTGTTCTGGCTCTTGACCATCACTGGCATCAACCCATCCGGGTTCGACATGAGCCACGACGCCGAAGTCGCTCCCCCGCCCTGCGCAGGCGCGAGCGCGGCCGAGGAAGAAGAGCAGGAGGAGCCGGACTGGGTGGAGATCCAGCTGCGGCTGAACCGCAATGGCAAGAACGGCATCTTCAACGGGGTCTGATCGTGCTTCCCTCCCAGACAAACATCCGTGAGCCGCTGGAGCAGCTGCTGTCGGATCGGGGAAGCGCCGAGGCCCGGGCGCTCTACACGACCCTGGCGCGGTACATCCACCGCCGGATCGTGAGGCTGTGCTCGGGGCGCTACTCCGGCCTGTTCGGCACTTTTGAACACGAGGAGCTGGTGGGCGAGGTCCTGCTGCACTGCATGAACGGCGCTCTGTGCCGCTTCCAAGGGCAGACCATCCCAGAGCTCCTGGCCTTCGTGCGCACCCTGACCGACCGCACCGTGGGCCACAGCGCCCGGCGGCGCATCCGCGAGCGGGACACCCTCGAAGGCGACGCCCGCCAGGTGGTCGCCGGGTGGAACGGCACCACCTTGGCCCCTGACCAGGGGGTCCAACTGGCCCGTGGCCACTCGCTGAGCCAACAGGACGCCGACTACCTGCAGGAGCTGTTCTCCGCAGGCAGTCAGGCGCGGCTGGCCCGCCGAACGGGCGTGAGCCGCGCGGCCGTGACCCAGAGGATCCAGCGCATCCGCGCTCGCATCCGCGCCCTGGGACCCGACCAACAGCTCGAGGTCGAGGTCTGGGCCCGGAACCACGCCTATGCGCACGCCGCAAGGACCGACTCCTAGACCGCTTCAGTGTTCCGGGAATCCTCCCGGCGCATTGGCCCGGGTCTTCCCGTGGCGGGGTGGGCCCGGGCTCTGCGTCCCTCCAGCGCGGTTCAGTGCCGCCAGAACGAGGGCGTGAACAGGGCCAGCAGCGTCAGGAACTCCAGCCGGCCCAGCAACATACACACGCTGAGCACCCCCTGGGACGCCGCCGAGAAGATGCCGTAGTGGTCGGTGGGCCCCACCAGGCCCAGGCCAGGCCCCACGTTGGCCACGCACGCCAGGCTGGCGGTCAGGGCCGTGGTCCCGTCTACGCCGTCGAGCAGGGCGACGCTGACGGCGCCGGCGCCGACGGTCAGCGCCGAAAGCGTCATGAACGAGAGGATCTCGGAGAGCGCCTGGTCGTTGTACACCTGGCGATCCACTCGGACCGGCAGGATCAGGTGGGGCCGGAACGACCGCCTCACGGCAGCCCAGGCCGCCCGGACGACCACGATGATCCGGATGAGCTTCACGCCGCCTGCGGTCGAACCCGAGCAGCCGCCGGTGACGTAGAGGCACACCAGCATGAGCTTGGCAAAAGTGGGCCAGACTTCGAAGTCGTCGGTGCCCAGGCCCGTCGTGGTCATGACCGAGACGACCTGGAAGGTGGCGTCGCGCAGGGCCTCGCCGATCGAGGTCCGCGCCGGCAACAGCGCCAGGGTGGCCAGCGCGCTCACGGCGCCGAGGATGCCCAGGAACACCCGGGTCTCGGTGTGCTGCAGGAAGACCTTGGGGCCCCGGCGCAGGGCCTCGGGCCACAGGGCGAAGTTCATACCGCCCAGCACCATGAAGAGGAGGATGAGCAGCTCCGCAGCCAGGTTGTCCAGGTCCCCCACCGAGCCATTGAAGGTGCTGAAGCCACCCGTCGACGTGGTGGCAAAAGCGTGCGCCACGGCGTCGAAGGGCGAGAGCCCGCTGAGCCACAGCAGCGCGACCAGGCTGGCCGTCATGATGACGTAGATGCGCCACATCACGCCGGCGGCCTGGCGGATCCGCGGTGCGGAGTCCCTGGAGCGCGGCCCCGGGGTCTCCGAGCGCACCAGGTGCCGGCCACCGACCCCCAAGGCCGGGAAGATCGCCACGAACAGCACCACGATGCCCATGCCGCCCAGCCAGTGGGTCAGCATGCGCCAGAAGTGCAGAGCCGGGTCGAGCCGCTCGCGGACCTCCGGCAGGACCGTGGCCCCGGTGGTCGTGAACCCCGACGTGGACTCGAAGATGGCCTGGGACAGGGTCATGTCGGCGCCCAGGACAAAGGGCACCGCACCCAGCAGACAGGTCAGCACCCAGGTCAGCGCGACGACCAGCAGGGCCCCCCGCTTGTCCAGCTCGACCCGATCCCGGCCCACCAACAACAGCCCGAAGGCCACGATGCCGACCAGCGCTGCCGAGATCGCCATGCGCCCGGCGCCTCGGGGTTCCCCCATCCACAGCCCGACGGCCGCGGACAGGAGCATCATCACCGACAGGCCGAACACCACGTAGGCGAGGGGCCTGGCGGTATCCCGGAACAGCGGGACCAGCGGGATGGCGCGGGCGTGCCGGACCCTCAAGACGCTCCTGCCTCTTCTTTCTGGGCAGGCCCACTCTACTCGGTGGGTCTCTCAGCCGATCCCCGGGGGGACAAGGAGAGGTCGATGTTCGGCGCCGCTGGAATCCGGTACTACCGCCTGGCGCTGGACCTGACGGCCCAGGGTGAGTGGGCCCAGGCCCAGGCCCAGCTGGACCGCGCGCTCCGCTCCGCGCCACACAACGCCTCCTACCGCTCGCTCCTGCTCTACGTGCAGTGGCGACTGGGCCAAGTGACCCATCGCAAGGCCGTCGAGCACCTTGGCGCGGTCGGCGCACAGGGCGGCCGCATTGGCGCTCAGGCCTTGCACCTGCTGGGCCGGATCTACCTGGCCGACGCCAGCTCGGCCGCGGCCGAGGACTGCTACTGGCTGGCCCACGATCACCACCCGTCCCGCAGCGACAGCAGCGCGAGCGCCACGGCACTCGACCTGGCGGGTGGCGGCTGGGACCTGGTGGACGACGAAGACTTCATCGAGGCGGCGTGAGAGGGGATGCTGGCGGGCTGATTCTTCCTGCCTGACTGACTTCCTGGACCTGCCGGTCCCCTCCACGCCGACCCCGCTGAGGGCTATGCTCGCCGGCCCATGGCCCCCCAGCCCAGCGACGAAGACCTGTTCGCG
>CAZFLE010000159.1:0-1333 GCA_964519895.1 uncultured Enterobacterales bacterium
GTGCCGTCTCCGTCGCTGTCGAAGCCTTCGTCCACACCGCCGTCGCCGTCGTTGTCCAGGCCGTCGCACTCCTCGGTGTCGAAGCAGTCGGCCAGGCCGTCAGCATCGCTGTCGAAGCCTTCGTCGACGCTGCCGTCGCCGTCGTTGTCGAGGCCGTCGCACTCCTCGGTGTCGAAGCAGTCGGCCAGGCCATCGGAGTCGCTGTCGAAGCCCTCGTCGGTGCTGCCGTCGAGATCGTTGTCGACGCCGTCGCAGGTCTCGTCCTCGACGCACAGCCGCAGGTCGTCGATGCCAGCCGAGTTCTCGAACACGACCTTGAGCTGGGCCACATCGCAGATCTCGAGGGCCCCGACCACCACCGAGTTGTCGCCCACGCACTCGATCGTCGTGGCCAGGATCTCGGTCCCACCGGAGTCGTAGGCATAGACGTAGGTCGGGTCCTCGTGCCGATCGCAGTCGATCTGCTGGAGGCTTGTGATGCAGGTCGGCGTGGAGAGGTCGAAGTAGAAGGTGGCGCCGTCGGGGTCGTCGCCCGGGTTGTCGAAGTACCCGTCGCCGTCGGCGTCGACCTCCTTCTCGTCCTTGATCAGGATCATCCCCCGCTCGACGTCGTTGGTGAACTCGCCGGCCGCGCCGATGCCAGGCCCACCAAAGGACTCGTGGGGGGTGCCCAGGTCGTCGTCGTTGCTGGTCGGGTTCTCCGAGTCGAAGGCGATGGCCTCGCCCTGGTCGTCCTCTGCCGGGTTCCAGACCGTGATGGTCAGGCCGTGCACGGTGTAGGCGTCTTCCAGATCCTGGCCCGCCAGGATGGCGTCGCCGTTGCCGTCGGTGTCGAAGTCGACGATCAGCTCACAGTCGTCGAAGCAGTCGGCGATGCCGTCCTGGTCCGCGTCGAAGCCCTCGTCGATGATCGTGTCGTAGTCGTTGTCGATGCCGTCGCAGCGCTCGAACTCGAAGCAGTCGGCGATGCCAGTGCCGTTGTTGTCGTAGCCCTCGTCGACGCTGCCGTCGCCGTCGTTGTCCTTGGCGTCGCACTCCTCGGTGTCGAAGCAGTCGAGGATGCCGTCCTCGTCGGTGTCGGGCTGGTCCTCGTCGACCGTGCCGTCGCCGTCGTTGTCCAGGCCGTCGCACTCTTCGGTGTCCAGGCAGTCCGGGGTGCCATCGCCGTCGGTGTCGGGTGAGCCTTCGTCGACCGTGCCGTCGCCGTCGTTGTCGAGTCCGTCGCACTCCTCGGTGTCGAAGCAGTCCGCCGTGCCGTCCCCGTCGCTGTCGAAGCCCTCGTCGACCGTGCCGTCGCCGTCGTTGTCGAGTCCGTCGCACTCCTCGGTGTCGA
>CAZFLE010000159.1:1433-15824 GCA_964519895.1 uncultured Enterobacterales bacterium
TGCCGTCGCCGTCGTTGTCGAGTCCGTCGCACTCCTCGGTGTCGAAGCAGTCCGCGGTGCCGTCCCCGTCGGTGTCGAAGCCCTCGTCGACCGTGCCGTCGCCGTCGTTGTCGAGGCCGTCGCACTGCTCGGTGTCGAAGCAGTCAGCGATGCCGTCGGTGTCTGCGTCGAAGCCTTCGTCGACGGAGCTGTCACCGTCGTTGTCGACCCCGTCGCACTCCTCGGTGTCCAGGCAGTCCACCGTGCCGTCGCCGTCGGCGTCGAAGCCCTCGTCGACCGCGCCGTCGCCGTCGTTGTCGAGCTGGTCGCACTCCTCGGTGTCGAAGCAGTCCGCCGTGCCGTCGCCGTCGGCATCGAAGCCCTCGTCGACCGACCCATCCCCGTCATTGTCCAGCCCGTCGCACTCCTCGGTGTCGAAGCAGTCGGCCGTTCCGTCACCGTCGGCGTCGAAACCCTCGTCGACGCTGGTGTCGCCGTCGTTGTCGACGCCGTCGCACTCTTCGGTGTCGAAGCAGTCGGCCGTTCCGTCACCGTCTGCGTCGAAGCCCTCGTCGATGCTGCCGTCGAAGTCGTTGTCCAGCCCGTCACACAGCTCGATGCATAGGGGGAAGCCACCCCCCTCCAGGCACAGCTCGGCGCAGTCGGGGATGCCATTGGCGTTGGCGTCGTGGCCCTCGTCGATGGTTCCGTCACCGTCGTCGTCGACGCCGTCACAGAGCGCCTCGGGGATGCCGTCTCCAAACAGACGGATCTCTCCCGCCCCCGGCGCCGTGGCACCGGGTTCCGTCGGGTTGAGCAAGTCGCCGGCCACCCCCGGGTGCTGCAGATCGGCCGAAGCCGACGGTTCCAGGGGCGCATCCCCTGGTTCAGTTGCGCATGCGGTCAGGGCAAAAAACGCACACAGGACAAGCGTCCAACTGTGCTTCAGGCAGCGCTCCAGGTTCATCCTGAACTCCGGAATGTCTTCTCAACTCGGTGGAAGGAAAGGCGGAACGGTCGGCGCGGAGGCAGAAGGAGGTCAGCGGCGCCCAGCATCAGCTCATCTCGGCCACGACTCCGAACGTCTGGCCAAGACACCCGAAGTTCCACCCGCGGCCAAGGCCGCACTCTGCCTCGCGCAGGGGTCAGTTGCAAGGCTCCTGATGAGCGCCGATCGGCCCCAGGAGCCGTTCTGCAAATAGTGAAAGCCCTCGCGGAGACGCCACATTGGGACCCGTCCTCGATCCAAAGGGCTTACCCGGGGAAAGCCCGTCCAGATTGTCTGTCGAAAAATTTTCAGCAGCCCTCAAAAACCTCTGGGTTCGGGCCACCCGGCACTCTCCTCGGGGTAGCGGGCGCAAGGAGTCCCCGCCCCAAGGGGGCCCTGGGTTGGGCTACAGTTCGCCCGTGATCTTCCCCCTGCTCTTTGGCGCTGCGCTCGCCCAGACCTTGCCCGCTGGCCTGCCGGTCGACCGGGCCCTGGGACTGCACGTGACCAACGGGGGCCTGGCCCACTTCGGAGACGTGGTGGAAGAGATGGTCCCGGGTGCGATGCCCGTGACGGGTGTAGGCGGTGAGTTCGTCTGCGACGAAGCCGACGCCCAACCCCTCTCATTCTCCCTGTCCGATCTGGACCTCGAGCTGGTGGCTCAGAACGCCGAGCTGCTCGCGTCGGAGGGACGGCTGGACCTGACCCTGTACCTGACGCTGGGCACGTCACCGGCCGAGCTCGCCGTCGTGGGCGACTGCACCTTCCTCATCGGTCTGGACGAGGTCTGCGACGTCGAGCTTGATGTGACGTCAGCGACGCTGCATGTGGGCATGACGATGGCCCTGTCAGAAGGTCTGGTCGACGTCACGGTCGACGACGTCTCGATGGAGATGTCCCCGGTCCGGAACCCCCTGTCCGACTGCACCCTGGCCAACGCCATCGGCACCTTGCTTGGCCAGAACGAGCTGGCTCTGACCGACCTGGTGCTGAGCTTGGTCGAGCCCGAGCTCGAGGGCGTGGCCGAAGACATCGAGACCGCGCTCGAGGACGCCTTGGGCGGGTTGGTCATCGACACGGACCTGGCGCTCGGAGAGTCCCTGGTCCAGCTGGTGCTCGAGCCCTCCGCGCTGACTCTCGACGACAGCGGGTTGCTGCTCGGCCTGTCGTCCACCCTGTTCAGCTCGGCACCTTCGGCATGTGTCGATGCCGGCGCCGGATCGGAATTCCACGACGACCCTTGGCCTGCGGTCTCCGAAACCGCCATGGCGACCAGCCTGCCCTACGACCTGGCCTTGCTGATGAGCAAGGACTTCCTGGACCACTTGATGTGGGTCGTGTGGTCCACCGGTGCACTGTGCATCGAGCTCGAGGAGATCTCTGCAGGCGTGCCGCTGACCACCGAGTTGCTGGGACCGTTCTTCGGCGACTCGTTCGTGGCGTTGTTCGACGAGACCCAGAACCTTGCCCTGGCCACGTCGCCCGAGTCGGCGCCGACGGTGTCGTTCCACGAGGACGGTTCGCCCCTCAGCCTGGATCTGAACGACTTCGGCCTGCAGGTACATGCCCGCGTCGACGACCGAGCCACCCGCCTGTTCCGGGTCGATCTCCAGGCCGAGGTCGGACTGGATCCCGGACTCACAGCGGCTTCGTTGGCGCCCAGCATCGTCATCGACCCGCGGGACATGGACTTCGAAGAGACCGTCAACGAGCTGCTGGAGCCGGGATTCTCCGCCGGTCTGGCCGATCTGGTGCCTACGGTCCTGGACACTTTCCTGCCCTCGGACATCCTGCCCACCATGGCGCTGCCAGACATCATGGGCATCGGCCTGGAGGAAGTCTTCTGGGTCCAGGACGACGCGGGCCGCTGGGTCGGGGGCTACGTCCAGCTCGACACCAGCGGCGTCGAGCCGCTCGAGGTCCCTGGCTGCGATGGCGCGTCGCTGGGCTGCGAAGGTGGCGAGATCAGCACGGACGCGCTGGATTTCGAGACCCTGCTGGGCTGTAACGAAGAGGGCGCCACCAGCTGCGAAGACCCGGCCGCTGGCTGCGAGGACACCGGCTGCACGACCAGTGGAGGGCGGCTGCGGGCCTTTCCCTTTGGTCGCATGATGATGCTGCTCACCGCGATGAGTCTGTTGATCGTGCGCCGCCGGAGCTGAGCCCAGGAGACGCGAACCGCGCCCGACAGGGCCCCGGGGCTTGCCCCGCAGCCGGAGCGGGAGTGGCTCGAGCTCTGCCTTGACCGGCCAACCCGGAGTCATGCCCCAAAGTCAGAACATTCAATCATGACGATCCATGCCCGCATGGCTAATGCTTAACAAAAGGTTCCTGACCCCTGTTTCTCCCCTGTTTCTGACCCCTGCTTTCCCCCGCGAAGGCCGACGCCGATCAGCGAGCGAGAGTGAGCCGGCGCCTTGGCCTCGCCCCTAGTACCTGGACGCGAACGACTCCCCGAGCAGCCCGTCCAGCCGTGCGACCTCGCGCCGGAAGGCGGGCAAGGCGCTCTCTTCCAGGCGCCGGCGCACGGTGCCGTGGTAGTCGAGCGGGTCCAGGTAGCGCTTGCCGCGGGACAGCTCGTAGTGCAGGTGGGGGGCGGTGCTGTTGCCGCTGTTGCCGCTCAGGGCGATGGTCTGGCCGGCGGCCACGTGCTGTCCGGCCTTGACCCGGGAATCGCTCAGGTGGAGGAAGCGGGCCAGGGTGCCGTCGGCGTAGCGAACCTCGACGCAGCCGCCGTTGGCCCGGGTGTTCCAGTTGACGCGGGTCACGGTGCCGGCCTTGGGGGAGATGACGTCGGTGCCCACGTCTGCCTTGAAGTCGATGCCGTGGTGATTCGGTCGGTCCTTCAGCAGGGAGGTGATCTGGGCGTAGTCCTCGATGGGGCCACCGACCAGACGACGAGGGACCTCGACGCCGTCCTGGTCCCAGTAGCTGACGTGGCTGTCCCCCGGAGCCCTGTATTGGTAGGCCCGGAGCGTGCGACGGAGCTTGTTGCTCTTGTAGGTGGCGACCGGCAGGTCCGGGTTGGCGGCGTCGACCCCGGGACCGTGCACCATGGCGAGCTCGTCGCCGCGCTGCACGTCCCGGCGCAGGTCCAGGTCCCACATGAAGATCCGGCTGAACACCGCCGTGAGCACGTCGGCGTCGTCGCCGGCCTGGCCCTGGACGGTGCGGGCCAGGGAGTGGCTCACGTCGGCAGAGAGCAGGCTGTAGCCGCCCCGGTCGATGGCAGGAGTCGGTTCGGGTGTCGGAGTGAGGACCTGGGGCGCGGCGGCGGGGACCGGCGGAGGAGCCTGGGGCGCCTGGACCGCGGCGACCAAGGAAGCCGGGGCCTGCTCCGCAAACGCGGTCTCCGAAGAGGGGGTGGTCAGCACCGCGACTGGAGCGTCTGGCGACGTCGCGTCGTCCCGATCGACCACCATGTAGAGGTTCATCGCCAAGGACGCGCCGAGCAGGGCGTAGAGGAGGTAGGGCGGTTCCTGGGGGACGTAGCGGTCACGGCGCATCGAGGGGGCCTCACGAGGCAGGGGGGCGGGGGATCGGTGGGCTGCTGGCGGCGGGAGGGATCTCGCCTGTCGGCGTGGGATCCCCACTGGAGACTCACCCATTTCTCTGGACACGTCAAGTGCTTGTCTCGACAGGACACGAGTGCTTGGCGCGCTGGCCCGCCACCCGGGCGGAAGCTAGGAGGACGATCATGCGGCGGCCGCCCACAGACATCCCCACGGAAGGCCTCTTTCCCGGTGTGAACAGCGCCGCGGCAGCACAGTTCCTGGATCGCCTGGCGCCAGCTTCTACCGCAGCGGGCGCCGTGATCTTCCGCGAGCGAGATGCCGGCGACGCGCTGTTCATCCTGCTCTCGGGCCAGGTCTCCCTGCGCTGCGACACCGACGCCGGCGAAGTCGTGGAGCTTGCCCGGGTCGAGCCGGCCGATGTGTTCGGGGAGCTGGCGGTCCTGTCCCCGGCACCGCGCACAGCGACGGCCACCGCGCTGACGGCCGTGCGCACACTGGCTCTGAACCGAGACGACTTCACCGCAGCGCTGGCCCGGCGCGAGCCCGCCGCCGAAGCCCTGCTGAAGGCCATCACCGTGCGGACCTGTCACCGCCTGCGCCAGACAGATGCCCGCATCGCCGTGCTCCAGGACGCTCTCCGCGGGGCGTCCCCCCTGGATCTGCTCAGCCGCATCGAGCGGGTGGTCGCCGACGTGGACCCGGACGAGATCGACGACAGCTGGGCCAACCGCCTGGCCCAGTACCTGCGCAAGGCGGGCTCGTGAGGCTCCAGGACACCGACCTGTTCCGGGGCTTGGCGGTCAAGGACGCCGTCAGCCTGGCGTGCTGCTTCGTAGAACGGACCTGCACAGCAGATCAGGTCCTGTTCGAAGAGGGCTCCGTGGGCGATGCACTGCTGGTCCTGCTGGACGGCGTCTACGAGCTCACCCGCGAGGGCACCCAGGGCCGCGTGCACCTGGCCTATGCCGAACCGGGAACCCTGCTCGGACAGGTCTCGCTGGTGGATCCCGGTCCCCGGACGGCGACTCTGCGAGCGCTCGAGGACGGGCGCTACGCCGTCCTGGACGCGGGCACCTTCGGCAAGCTCTGGTACAGCGACGGCGCCGCTGCGGCGAAGATCCAGCTGACCCTCGCCCGGGTCGCGGTGGCCGAGCTCCGCAACGCCAACCGCCAGCTGTTGGAGCTGCTCAGCGTGCCCCTGGAACAGGCAACCAGCCCCGATGTGCAGCGGGTCCTGGGCCTGGTGGACTCGCTCTGGAAGGCCGGGATCTACCGGTAGATCACCACACCGGGACGGTCCGCGGTAGGATGCGCGGTCCCTCCACCCCGGTGCGAAATGCGGCTCATCCGAGTGCTGCGTGCCCTGCTGCTGGTCCTCTTCGTGGCCGCAGTCCCCTCTCCCGCCCACGCGGTCGACCTGACCGGACAGATCGTCGGCCAGGTGATCGACGACGGAGGCCTGGAGATCCCCGGCGTGATCGTCACGGCACGATCGCCCAAGCTCCAGGGTGAGCGCGCGGCACAGACGCCCTTTGACGGGCGTTTCCGCTTCGTCGGGCTCCCCCCCGGGACCTATGTGGTGACCGCCGAGAAGCCCGGCTTCAACACCTGGGTCGCCGAGGGGCTCCAGGTCTCGATCGGCAAGACCATCACCCTCGACGTCGAGATGACCCTGGCCGCAGCCGGCGAGGTCTACACCGTGGTGGCCGAGACCCCGGTCGTCGACACCGAGAAGACCCAGACCGGCGTGACGCTCAACAGCGACATCCTCAAGGATCTGCCGTCTGCCGGTCGCAACTACCAGTCCCTGCTCACGTCGGCGCCGGGCGTGGTCGACGACGGTGACGGCAACCCCAACATGCACGGCGGGTTCGACAGCTCGAACCAGTTCTACATCGACGGCGTGAACACGTCTGACCCCATGACGAACACGTGGTCGGCGAACATGAACTACGACGCCATCGAAGAAGTGCAGATCATCACCGGTGGCATGGACGCCGAGTACGGCCGGTCCCTGGGGGGCGCGGTCAACGTGGTCACCAAGACCGGCGGCAACGAGTTCGAAGCGACCGCCACCGTGCTGTACGGCTCCACCGCGCTCGAGAGCTTCCGCGACGACGAGATCCCCAGCGAGTACAGCGACTTCCAGGCCGCCCTCAACGTCGGCGGTCCCATCCTGCAGGACAAGCTCTGGTTCTTCACCAGCCTCCAGACCGACCGGGCTGTCATCGGCCAGGACCCGGGGAACCTGGTGCTGCCCCGCGGGGATGATCCGATCACGGGCGAGCCCATGTCCACGGTGGACCCGTACATCGGCCGCACGCTGTACTGGTTCGGCAAGCTGACCTACCAGCCGACCAGCACCCACAGGGTCTGGGCCCAGCTCCAGGGCGACCTGACCAGCCACTTCAACATCGACGCCTACGAGGCCGACTCGGCCCACCTGCTGCCGGGCTCGGAGATCATCCAGCGAGAGAGCGGTTGGTTTGGCTCGATCGGACACCTGTGGATGCCCCGAGACGACCTCCAGGTCGAGTCCCAGGCCTTCTACCAGACCTTCTCCATCGACGTGACCCCGGTCGCGTGGGAGGACTGCCAGAGCTACGACGACGTCGGCTACTGCACCGACAGCTTCGCCCAGCCCAGCTTCCCGTCGGACTACTGGCTGCCCGCCGACCCCGACGGCTACGGCTTCGGCGCCTATCCGTACGCCAGCTACAACGACCGCAAGCGCTTCAGCCTCACGTCGGCGGCCACCTGGTACACGGACTTCATCGGGCAGCACGCGGTCAAGGCCGGCATCCAGGCCGAGCACATGACGGCCTACACCATCTGGCCCGGCATCAAGAACGGCGTGGACTACTACACCCACGACGGCAACCCGGAGAACCTCCAGGGCTACACCCCTTCCTTCCGCGAGGAATACGCCACCGACTGGGAGAGCCAGGTCGCTGCAGGCCTGGTCAGCCTCTACCTCCAGGACGTCTGGCAGCCCATCGACCGGCTCACCATTCGACCTGGGCTGCGACTGGACTACTCGGACCTGCGCAACGACGTGGGAGAGTCGATCTTCAGCTCGGTCAAGATCGCGCCGCGGCTGGGCATCGCCCTGGACGTCTTCGGCGACGGCCGCACCAGCCTGCACGGCTACTACGGCCGCTTCTACGACACCGGCTTCCTCTACATCTCGGACCTGTTGATCAAGCAGGACACCAGCTACTCGGTCTATGGCTGGGACCCCGAGGCCGAGGACTGGGCCGCGGAGCCCCTCTACTCGGTCGCGTCGGGCTTCGAGTCCCACGAGGACCTGGACAACCCCTACTCGGACGAATTCAACCTGGGCATCACCCAGGCGATCGGGGACAGCGTGTCCCTGGACGTCACCTGGGTGCACGAGAAGGCCCAGGGCTTCTGGGAGGACGACGAGGTCAACCTCATCTGGAACGAGGACGGCACCGACGTGGTCGGCTACCGCAACGGCACCAACGAGGCGATCTACCGGCTCCGCACCGCCGACGACCTGTACACCCGCTACGACGCCATCGAGGTCTCGATGTCCAAGGAGTGGACCGACGGCTGGGGCATCAACGCCAACTACACGTGGTCCGAGGCCTACGGCACCAACGGTGACCACGTGGCGTCGGCCTACTTCGACATCCCGGAGCAGCGCCAGTACGAAGAGGGCTACCTGCCCTACGACGTGACCCACGTGTTCAACGTGCAGGGCACGTGGCGCAAGAACGACGCGCTGGTGGTCGGGCCGGCCACGCTGGGGGTGCTCGGCGGCTGGGACATCGCGTTCATGTCCGGCGAGCCCGTGCGCAAGCTCTACTACAACGACTACTACGGCGACTGGTACGCGTGGGGCGACGACGGGGACAACCCCGACCGCCTGCCGGCGTGGTCCCAGACCGACGTGCGCGGCGGCGTGCACGTGGACCTGGACCGCATCTCCTTCGACGTCACCCTGGACGTCTTCAACGTCTTCAACAGCCGGGCTGTCACGTCGGTCTGGGACATCTACGGCGACGAGGACGGCGAAGGCGTCTACGTCGACGAGACCACCGGTGCACCGCTGTACTGGCAACCCTACAGCTACCAGCGTGGCCGCTGGGCCCGCCTGGGCCTTCGGGGAGAGTTCTGATGGCACACAACGACCGTCTGCGGGCCCTGGCCCTGCTGTTCGTGAGCGCTCCCCTGATCCAGGCCTCCGCCTGCAAGGAGGAGCAGGACATCGACCGCACGCTGCTGGCTGGCACGGTGGTCATCCCGCCTGGCACCGTGGCCGAGCAGCTGGATGACCGCGACAACATGATGGACCACTGGGACGACGCCCAGGACCTCGGCGAGCAGACCGCCCGCTGGCTGCGGATCCAGGGCGAGGCTCGGCGGTTCGGGAACCCAAAGGGCAACCTGGCCTTTGTCGGGGACGCGGACTTCTATGCCTTCACCGCTGGCACCAATCCCTTGCTCGAGGTGACGTTCCACTACGGCGGCGTGGTGCCCCCAGGACCGAGCGCGTCCGCGACAGACACGGACACGGACACGACCGACACCACCAGCACCACGCCGAGCGACACCGGGGACGGCACGACCGCAGACACCGGCCAGCCCCCGGACACCGGTGACGCCGACGCGGACACCGACGTCGATGCGGACACCGACACCGACACCGACACCGACACCGACACGGACACGGACACCGGGTCCACCACCGCGACGGGGACCACGGACACGGCCGACACCGGCGACACCGGCGACACCGGCGACACCGGCGAGCTCGAGACCCTCATCTACCAGGTCGCTCTGGTCGACCTGGACGACCTGGACGACAACGGCGTGCCGGTGATCCTGGCTCTGGAAAACAGCCAGGGGTGGGACGGGCTGGTCAACTTCAGCTTCGACGCCCTGGAGGCCGGCACCCGGTACGCGCTGATGGTCGCTGGCCTGGCCAACGACGAGGAGCTCGACCCCACCTACACCCTGGACTTCTCGGGGCTCGAGCCCGACGACGTCGGCATCCTGGCCGGCGCCTTCAAGCCCTTCGAGGAGGTCCTGAGCACTGGGGACCCGGTGGGCGGTGCCTCGGTGGACGACTGGTCCCTGGACCGGCGCAGCCACACGTGGACCGGCACCTACGAGATGATGTTCCTGCGCGAGGTCGGCGAGGCCCAAGAGGGCGGCGAGACGGTCGTCACGGTCACCGAAGGCGTGGACCGCGTGGACCTGTTGGCCGGCACCTTCAGCACTGTCAACGCGGGCATCTCGGCCGGCACGCTCTACAACAGCGAGGTGCCTCGGGTGAACCTGGCCGACGCCGAGCGCGAAGAGGTCGAGCTGGGGGCCAGCCTGGGGGAGCGTGTGCTCATGCCAGACGTGGTGCTGGACACGGTCTCACCCAAGATCATCGGCTGGGTCGAGCCCGAGGTCGAACCCAACGACGTGTTCACGATCTACGAGACCTACGGGCTGGACCCGGACAGCCTGGACCAGGCCCAGCTGCTGCCCGTTCCCAGCGGCCCCGGATTCGTGGACCAGGTCACCGCGGTCATGAGCTTCCCTGAAGCCGACCCCTACTGGGAGTACGGAGACAGCGACGTCTACGCCTTCCAGGTCCCCGAGGAGATGGGGGCCCGGATCGCCATCAGCTGGACGGACCCGGACATCAACCTGGACCTGAACTTCCACACCGAAGCCGGAGACTGGTGGGGCGCCGGCTGGGACGTCGCAGACGCCAACCCCGAGGGCTTCGACTCGGCCAGCTACCTGGGCCACACCTTCCTGCCCGGGGAGACCTGGTACGTGTCCGTGCTCGGCTGGGAGGGCCCCGCCGGTGAGCACGACTACCTGCTGGAGCTGGAGTGGACGAATCCTTGAGCGCTACTCCGATTTAGGACGCCAGGCGCCCAGCACCAGGCCTGCCAGGATGAAGGCCAGCAGGGTGTGGCCGGTGTCGATGGCTGTCAGGGCATAGGGCTTCAGGCCGAAGGCATTGTGCACGGCCGTCACGGGAAACGCGATGAAGCCCCAGGTGAAGCACGCGGTGAGCACGCCGCCCCCCGGAGAGCGCTTGTCGAAGGCGTTGATCAGCTGGGCGATGAACCAGGCGTGGCAGACCGCACCCAGAGCAGCCATGGCGTAGATCGCTGGGTTGGCGCTCTGAGCCTGTTCCATGGTCAGCCCAGCAGCGGCCAGCCAGGCGTCCCCGACGATGCCGTAGTAGACCGCGCCGGAGATGAAGATCAGCAGGGCGGCGACGCCCACCGCTGGCCAGTGGGTGGTTCCTGTGGTCATTCGGCACCTCCTAGGGCCCGATCCTCTCACCTGAGGTCAGGTCTTGCAATGTCAAGACTGAGATGACGACCCCCAGCCCAACTCTTCCCTCCTGGGCTCGGATGTGAGATCCTGACGCCTTCTCGGGGGAGGACGCATGCAGGACCAGGTGGAGCGCGGGCCTGGGCTCGAAGTGGACGAGGTCCTTGCAGACCGGTTCCAGGTCTACGAGGTCCTGGACAGCGCCGGAGACGTGGTCCGCGTCCGTGCCTTCGACCACGAGACAGACTGCGTGGTGCTGATGGAGTGGCTCGGGCCCTGTCAACGCCAGGACGTGCCACCCCTGGTCCAGCGAGCGGTCTCCTCCCTCAACGGCTGGCCGTCGCCCCGTGTCCCGCGGGTCCGCGAGGTCATCCTGGACACAGACCCCGCACGCCCGGGTCTGTGGCTGGTGCTCGACGACCTGGCAGGCCAGTCCCTGGCGTCGGCCGCCGTCCGAGAGGGCGGCCTGCCCGAGCGGGTGCTCCAGCGGGTCAGCGAGGAGCTGCTGCTGCTGCTCAAGGACCTGGAGCGCTCAGGGCGTGGGTGCCATGGCGACCTGAATCCCTGGAACATCTGGCTGGTCGGTCCGAGCCTGGCGAGCTGTCGTGTCGTGGCGCTGGGCTGGCTGGGCCCCCGCAAGGCCGCTACCGGCAAGCGGGCGCGGGAGCTGCTGCGCCTGGACTTTGCGGCGACAGAGGTCCAGCTGGGTGAGCCCGGCCCTCGCAGCGACACCTACAGCGTGGGCGCCAGCCTGCTCTTTGCGGTCAGCGGCGGCATGGTCAGCGAGATCCCGCAGCGGCACCGGGTGTGGTGGCTCACGGAACAGGCCGGTCTGCCCCCCTGGCTCGCCGAGTTCGTGGAGCGGGCGTGCAGCACCACCTCTGATGGCCGCTTCGAGGACCTGGACGAGGCCATCGAGTACCTGAGCGGCACGACACACGCCCTGAGCGGTGGCCACACCCCGATCCCGTCCACGACCCGCGGACGGGACTGGCGACTCACGCCGACCGAGTCGCGGCAGGGCCTGATCGGCGCAGCCTGTGTGGTCATGGCCCTGGCGGTTGCGCTTCCGGCGCTGGTGCTGGCTCTCCAGATCCTGCCGGGCTGGGAGGACCTGCCCCTGGCCAGGCGACTGGTGGGGCTGGGCGCCTTCTTCCTGGCCCTGGTCCAGGCCGGCCTGGCCTCCTGGGAGCTCAGCAGGCCGACCCGGCGCGTGCTCTCCGTCGACGACACCTGGCTCTACGTCGAGCTCGGCAAGAAGCACACCCGCACCCGGCTCACGGACCTGGAGGCCTGCTCCCGATGGGGGCCGCTGCTCCTGGTCCGGGCTTGCTGGCGCTCCGACATCGGGGAGTTCCAGCGCAACGGGCTCCTGGCGCTGGCGCCCGTCTACAACATCTCCCTGGCCGAAGTCGAACAGCGCCTGCGGGAGCGTCGGCCCCACCTGCGCATGGCCACCCAGTCCCTGGGCGAAGTCGCTCGCAGCACGGTCCATGTGGGCGACGGCGGGACGCTGCGCTCCGCCATCGCCTTTGCCGTCGGCCTGCTGCTGGTACCGCTGACGATGGGTGGCTCTGCCGAGGCCGAGCCTCGGGACCAGGCGCCGATCGCGGCCGAAGCGCCCCGCGACTCCAGCCCGCCCCTGGCCTTGGCCGACGAGACGCTCCCCCCTTCCCAGCGCTGTCCGCACAACACCCGGTGGCGGGGCGAGGGCAGCGCCCCACCTGCGTGCTTCGACGATCACGGTGGTGTGGTCCCGAACGAAGGGGTGGATGGCCCGGCCTGGATCGATCAGCTCGAGGTCACCGTGGGCGCCTATGGCCGCTGCGCCTACCTGCGGGGGTGCACCTCTGCAGGCAAGGAACCCGGCTGCACCAGCGGCCTGGGCGACGAGCGACTCCCGGTGAACTGCGTCACGCGCGAACAGGCCAGCGACTACTGCCGGTGGACCGGTCGCCGCCTGTGCTCCCGGGCCGAGTGGAAGCGGGCCCTGGGCTGGGCCGACCACCCTTGGGGGGACGCCGCGCCGAGCTGCTTCGTGGCCAGCATTCCCGACCAGGTCGGGCCCGGGTGTGGCCTGGACCGCCCCGACACCGTTGGCGCCCGCCCCGAAGGCGCGAGCCCCGAGGGCGCCCTGGACCTGATCGGCAACGTGGCCGAGTGGGCGCGCACCGGCGCCGCCCTGGGGGGCAGCTGGTCCGACGGGACGGGCGAGCCCGACAGCCCGGGACCAGACGTGGGCTTCCGCTGCTGCCGCTGACCCGGCGCTACTCCAGGATCGTGTCCAGGAACATCTCCGAGAGCTCGCCGTGTCCAGTGGGGTTGGGGTGGATGCAGGTCAGGTCGAACCACAGCTCCGCGTCGCTGCCGCGGTAGCAGCGCCCGGTGGTGTCGTCGAAGTTGAACCCATGGCCGCAGAAGCTCTCGAGCAGGAAGAGCATGTCGGTGCCCGTGTCCGTGGCGATCGACATGTACTGCTCCATGGACCAGATCACCATCTCCTCCAGAGCCGGATCGCTGATCGCCGCGCCGAACCCAGCCAGGCTCGCCAGGGGGCACGAGGTCACGTCGCCGGTGGCGTCCGTGAACTCGTACTGGTTGGTGAACACGACGTAGACGCCGTTGGGGAAGCGGCCGGGCTCGACGATCCACTCGACCGCCTCGCGCAGGAGCGTCATGGTCTGCTCGGTCTGGGCCCACAGCTCGTCGTGGGTCTTGCCCGAGTCGACGAAGTCCTGGGCCAGAGCGGACAGGTCATTGGACCCGATGGTCATGACGACCAGGGTGGTCTTGTCCCGCTGGTCCTCGGGGAAGCAGTCCAGCACCTGGTCGTTGTCCCGCATCAGGTCGTCTGTCCGCGCCCCGTACTTGGCACAGCTGGCGAAGTCTCCGGACTCCTGGCTGATGGTCGTGCCGTTGATCAGGTCCACCGCCTGCCAGAACAGATCGGGGGCTTCCAGGCCGAACTGGCTGGCCAGCTCCAGGGCCAGGCGGTTCCTGTACAGGTCGTAGTCCAGGGTCGGCAGGGTGCCGACGGTGATCGAGTCCCCCAAGAACACCACCCGCTCGACGCCGGTGATGTCCTGGTGGTCGGTGCCGGAACAGTGGCTGCCCACGACGGGACTGAACTGGTCGTAGTCCGGCCCGCTGGCCCCGGGATCCGAAGCGCCGATGTCGGCAAAGCAACTGTCGAAGGTGACCGCGTCGCTGTCCGGCACGTCGGTGGGATCGCCAGTGTCCGTCGGCGAGGTGTCGGTCGGCCCTTCGGTGTCGGTGGGCGACGTGTCCGTGTCCTGTGTCGTCCCGGGAGAGGTCTCCTGGGTCTCGCCGGCCTCGGGCTGGGTGGTGTCAGGGGTCTCGGTGACCGCGTCGGGGTCCGTGCCGTCGGCAAGGGAGCCACAGGCCAGCAGCGTGAGCAAGGACAGGACAGCAGACATCGGGGGCTCCCTGGGCAACGGCGAGGAGGCAAACCGTCACAGCTGACTGTTTTTATAGTCAGGTGTGACGGTTCTTGCCAAGCCGGCGCCTGTGACGGATAGGGCTCGCGTTTCGTCGTTTCGGACCGAGCAGGCGACGCCATATCGCGATTTCAGG
>CAZFLE010000160.1:0-13894 GCA_964519895.1 uncultured Enterobacterales bacterium
TCCGGGCGGACCTGGCGACTGGCGTGCTGCCGAGTGGCCAGTGGGACGCGGTCAGTGTGCTGAGCTACCGGCCGGGCGCCCTGTGGCCTGCGCTCCGGCGGGCGCTCGTGCCGGGCGGCGTGTTGATCGTCGAGGTCCTGCACGTGCTGCACGCCGCGCGCCACGAGCGGCCCAGCCTGCGGTGGCTGGCCCAGCCGGGCGAGGTCCGGGCCGGGCTCGGCGACCTCGAGGTCCTGTACCTGGAGGAGGGCTGGCACGGTGACCGAGGCGTGGCCCGGGCCATCGCCCGCCGGGTCTGATCGGCCGGATCACCGAAGTTGGCCAGCCCTGGCTCGCCATCGTCCGATCAACTTCGGTGATCCGGCCGATGACCACCGGATAGACCCCGGGCATGGCCGTCCTGGATCCCAAGCACGCGACCCGCTCCAGGGTCACCGCCCCCATCCCCGAAGAGGTCGATGTCGCCATCGTCGGGGCCGGCACAGGTGGGCTGACCGCGGGGGCCTATCTGGCCCAGCAGGGCTTCAAGGTGGCGGTGTTCGACCGGCACTACGTGGCCGGTGGTTGCGCGACCCAGTTCGCCCGCGGCGCCGGGTCCGAGCGCTACATCTTCGACATCGGCCTGCACTACGTGGGCGACTGCGCGTCCGACGGGCTGATCCCGCGCATCCTGCGTGGAGTCGGCATCGACGTGCCCTTCCGCGAGATGGACCCCGATGGCTTCGACCGCCTGGTGTTCCCGGACCTGGAGTTCCGAGTCCCGGCGGATCGCGACCTGTACCGGGACCGGATGGTCGAGCTGTTCCCCAGCGAGGTCAAGGGCATCGACCGGTACTGCCGGCTGATCCAGGAAGTCGACGTCATGGGCCGCAAGACCGTCGAGCAGCGGGGGCGACCGGGTCTCAAGCTCGCCGCCACCGCCCTGCGCCACGGCCGCCTGGTGGCGCGGAATCAGAACGCCACCATCGGCGAGTTCCTGGACACCTGCACCGACGACCCGATGCTCCGGGCGGTCATGCTGGGCCAGAACGGCGACTACGGCCTGCCTCCGAGCGAGGTCTCGGCCATCCTGCACGCCGGCCTGGTGAACCACTACCTGCTCGGCGCCTGGTACCCCCAGGGCGGCGGCCAGGTCATCTCGGACCGGCTGGCAGAGACCATCGAGGCCGCCGGCGGGGCCGTGTGTCTGTCTCGGGGGATCGAGGAGATCCTGGTGGTCGACGGCCGAGCCGTCGGCGTGCGCACCGAGCCCCGCAAGCAGGTCCGGCACGACGTGCGGGCCAAGCTCGTGGTGTCCAATGCCGATCTGATGGTCACCCTGCGCGAGCTGCTCCCGGCCGACGCGGTGACCGGGGCCTGGCGGCAGCGCCTGGGCGGCTTCAAGATGGCCGAGGCCATCTTCATGACCTTCCTGGGCGTGACCGCGGACATGACCGAGAAGGGCATGGGGGCCCACAACGTGTGGCAGTTCGATCGCACCGACTTCGATGGCATGTACCTGGACGCCCGGGCCCGGGACACGGTGGCGCCCGAGGGCTGCTACATCACCAGCGCCAGCCTCAAGGATCCGGACTCGGCGGGCCACGCCCCAGACGGCGTGACCAGCGTCGAGATCATGACCCTGGTGCCCGGTACCCTGGACAAGTGGGGGGTCAGCCGCGAGGCCTACGAGAACAATACCTACCGGCGAGACCCGGTGTACAAGGCGCTGAAGCAGAGGATCGAGGACGGCCTGGTCGACCGCTTGGAGGACCTGTTCCCGGGCACCCGCGAGACCATCGTGTTCCGCGAGTCGGCGTCCCCGGTGACCCATTCTCGCTACACCTCGGCCAGCGACGGCACGGGCTACGGCCTGGCCTGCACGCCGGATCAGTTCATGCAGAAGCGCCCCGGCTACCGCGGCCCGGTCGAGGGCTTGTTCCTGTGCGGGGCCAGCCAGCGGGCCGGCCACGGCATCCTGGGGGCGATGCTCAGCGGTCGAAACGCCGCTGTCCGAGTCGCCGAAGCGCTGGGGCGGCCGATCGGTCCGATCGCCCCGTGAAGCAGAATGTGCCCACCGAGGCCGAGGTCGTCGTCATCGGCGCCGGCATGGGCGGTCTGACCGCCGCGGCGCTGTTGGCCAAGGCCGGCCGCGAGGTGGTGGTCATCGAGCCCGAGCGACGGCCGGGTGGCTACCTGGCCGGCTTCACCCGGCGGCGCTTCGTGTTCGACAGTGCCATCCACTGGCTGAACCAGTGTGGCCCTGGCGGCTTCGTGCACAAGATCCTGAGCTGGATCGGCGATGACTTTCCCGTCTGCGAGCCCTTGCACGACATTCGCCGCTACAAGGGCGATTCCTTCGACTACCTGCTCACCGATCGGCCCGACGAGCTGCGACGGCAGCTCATCGCGGACCTGCCCGGCAACGAACGCGGCCTGAACCGCATGTTCAAGGACGCCGCCGTGTTCGGGGACCGCATGATGCGGTACGCCCACCTGATGCGGGCCACCGAGACCATGGGCCTGTTCGACAAGATGATCTACGGCCTGCGCATGGCCGTGTGGGGCATGCCCTTTGCCCGGGTCTACAAGAAGACCGCCGTCGAGGGCCTGGCCCAGTACGTCCCATCGGGCCGGCTCAGCGAGATCTTCGCCTCCGAGGAGCAGCTACTCGCGGTGCTCATCCCCCTGGGCTGGGCCTACAATCGGGACTTCCAGGCCCCGCCGGTCGGGGGCAGCCAGGCCTTTCCCCGGTGGCTCGTCGAGCGCACCCGGGGCTTCGGTAGCGAGGTGGTGCTCAAGAAGCGGGTGGCGGAGATCCTGCTCGACGACGGCCGGGCAGCCGGTGTGCGCCTGGAGTCCGGCGAGCACATCCGCGCCCGCTACGTACTCGCAGCCTGTGACCTGGAGACCGTCTACACCAAGATGCTCCCGACCGGCGTGGTGCCCCAGGACCTGTTGGACAAGCTGGGCCGGGCCGAGCTCTACGACTCCTCGGTCACCCTGTCCCTGGGCCTGGACTGTCCGGCCCAGCAGCTCGGCTTCGGCCAGGAGATGATCTACCTGTCCCGAGACGGCGTCACGCGCCAGGAGCTGAACGGCGGCGACCCGCACAAGAGCGGCCTGAGCATCCTGGCGCCCACTGTGCGCGACCCGTCCATGGCCCCCGAGGGCAAGGGCACCCTGACCGTCTACTGCCCGGCGACGCTGGAGTACGGGAACTATTGGCGGACCGAGGACGGCCTCAAGCGGGGCGCCGCCTACAAGACCTTCAAGCAGGACTACGCCAAGGTCGTGCTGGACCGGGTCGAGGCCACCATGGCCCCGGGGCTCCAGGACCACATCGCCCACCTCGACGTGGCCACGCCGGTGACCCACCTCCGCTACACCGGCAACAAGGGCGGCAGCATCATGGCCGCCCGCCCCAGCAAGGCGAACATCCAGGCCCGCATTGCCCACTACAAGACGCCGGTCAAGAACCTGCTGCTCAGCGGGCACTGGGCCGAGTACGGCGGCGGCGTGCCCATCGCGACCAAGGCCGGCACCAACGCCGCGCTGATGGTGCTCAAGCAAGAGGACCGCCAGGCCTTCAAGGACCTGGCCCGGGTCACCGATCGCCCCTTTCCCTGAGTGCTGCCTGTCCGGCACTAGCGTGACACAGTGATGAGTCACGCTCTCTCCGAACCGACCCATCCGGGTCCAAGAGGAGACCAGACCATGCCCGAAGCCCCCAAGACCCCGCGCAAGAGCCCCCGCAAGAAGGCCACGACCCGCGCCCCTGCCAAGAAGCGTGCGACGCCACGCAAGCGGGCGGCCAAGGCCCCGGCGGCTGTGGTTGCCGCCCCGCCCGCCCCGCCCACCGCGGAGCAGATCGCGTCCCGGGCCTACCAGCTCTGGCAGTCCGGCGGCCAGGATCCCGTTGCCAACTGGCTCAGCGCCGAGACCGAGCTCGCGGCCCGCTGCTAAGCCCTTCAGGGCCGAGGCGCGCGTAGACTGGGGCCATGACGGCTCCTGCCCGCCGCCTCATCCTGATGCGTCATGCCAAGAGCGCCTGGAAGGACCAGGGGCTCACCGACCACGAGCGGCCCTTGAACGCCAGGGGCCGCCGGGACGCGCCGCGGATCGCCGATGCCCTCTGTGCTCTGGGGTGGGTGCCCGACGTCGTGGTCTGCAGCACCGCCAACCGGACCCGCCAGACCTGGGCTCGAATGGAGGGCGCCTTCGACGACGAGGTGCCGACCCTCTACGTCCAGGCCTTCTACCTGGCGGGCTTGGGGGCCATCCAGGACGCCGCCCGCAGCTGGGAGGACAGCTGGGGCACGGTCCTGTGCCTGGGCCACAACCCGGGCTGGGAGCATGCCGTGTCCGTGTTGTCGGGGGTGCCCACCTCGATGACCACCGCGAATGCCGCGCTGCTCGAGTCGCACGGTGAGAGCTGGACAGAGGCCGTGGGGGGCCCGTGGTCCCTGGTGGCCTTCCTTCAGCCCAAGGCGCTGTGAGTGGCGCCCCGCACCGCGTTCGTGTTCACCGGAGGTGCCAGCCTGGGAGCGGTCCAGGTGGGCATGCTCAAGGCTCTGCGCGATGGGGGTGTGCACGCGGACCTGGTGGTGGGGGCGTCGGCGGGCAGCGTCAATGCTGTCGGGTACGCCGGGGGGCCTGATCGGTCCGAGGCGGTGGACTTCCTGGAGCAGGTCTGGCTGGACATCCGGCGAGAGGACCTGGTCCAGTGGGAGCCGGGCATGTTGTTCGGGCTGCTGAACGGCCGTCAGACCCACGTGTTCGAGGTCGATCACCTGCGGCGCTTGATGGCCCGTCATGCGCCGGTGGAGCGGCTGGAGCACTGTGCGATCCCGTGTCACCTGGTGGCCACGGACGTGCGCACCGGGCGCGAGGTGGTGTTGTCCCGGGGTCCGGCGCTGCAGGCGGTGATGGCCAGCGCGGCGATCCCGTCGGTCTGGCCGCCGGTGGAGATCGACGGGCAGCTGTTGATGGACGGAGGGGTTGGCAGTCACGCGCCGGTGGCCGAGGCGATCGCGAACGGCGCGGAGCGCATCGTGCTCTTGCCTTCTGGGTACTCGTGTCGGCTGGGCGGCGTGCCCGAGTCGCCGCTCGAGATGCTGGTGCATGCGCTGGTGATCGGCCAGGTGCGTCAGTTGATCGGGGAATTGGATGCGTATGACCAGCGGGTACCGATCCATGTGGTGCAGCCGCCTTGTCCGATCACGGTGAAGCCGTATGACTTCTCGCAGGCGGCGGTCTTGATCGAGACGGCCGAGGCGGCGGCGAAGAAGTGGTTGGAGGAGGGGGGGATGCGGTCGGTCGCGTTGCCGCCGAGTCTGCAGAAGGCGCGGGGGTGAGAGGGGTGGCCGGGGTGAATGTCCGAATTGCGGACATTCAGCTGGGTTGGGGTGGCCCAGGGACGGTGAGTGGCCGGGATCCGGACATTCAGGGCGGGCCGGGTTCGGGGAGCGGGCTGCGCCACTGACGGAGTGCCTGTCGTGAGACGAGGCCGGCGCTCTCCTCGTGCGCGTCGTCCTCCTTGCCACGGAAGCGGCCACGTGGCTTCGCCAGACAGCCAGGATGGAGGTGGCGGACGGTGTGGCTTGACTCGGTGCGACTGAACTCTGGCCGGTCCTGCGGAAGCGCTGGCCGCCACGAGGGGCTGCCGAAGGCGACGGGGAGGAGCCGGGTGCGCCTCGGGCGCGAACTCTCGGGGGGGTGACGGAGCACGGGCTGGCGAGGCTGTGGTGGGCCGCGGAGCGCGAGGGTGGTGGTGGGTGGTCGCTTGCAGCACCTCTCGGGCGCATCGGACTGGCCCTGGCCCATGCCACGCTGGCAACGGTCCTGATCCTGGGGCTGCACCGCTGCACCCGGCCTTGGGCTCGCCCTCAGGTCCGGTACACCTCGTACACGTGCCCAGCCGTCCGCAGCTCGTGCACCCGCTCGAACACCCCACCCAGCTCCCGAGTGAAGTCCGCCCGGTAGAACACGAACCCCCCGAAGACCTCCCGCGACGGCGCTGCTGTCTCCTCGTGAAACGCCATCACGTGTCGCGCCACTCGCCGAAACTCTCGATACAGCGCCGGCCGCTCCTGGGGCCGGATGTGCTTGAGCACCGCAGACACCACCACCACGTCGAAGAAGTCATCCTCGAACGGCACGCTCACCCCCGAGCTCACCCGCAGATCCAGCCCCGGAAACAGCTTCTGACCGCGTGCGATCGACGCCGGGTTGATGTCGACCCCGAACCGCTCCAGCCGCTGACCGTCGAAGAAGTTCAGCAGGACGCCGTTGTCACAGCCGAACTCCAGCACCCGACCCTGGTGCAGCGGCACGTGGCCCATCAGGGTCTCCACGATGTTGGCGATGGACCGGTCGGCGCCCATCTCGGCCTGGAAGGCCTCGTAGTCTTCGACGGTCTCGGTGGAGGGGTACTGCCCGGCCCACACGGACGTCATGCGGTCGTAGTACGCGTCGGCGGGCTCCGTGGGCATCTCGTTGGCCATGGGTCCCGCACTAACAGGTCACTCGCCCGGGCCAGCCGCACTCAGACGGCTTGAGTGAGGGGCCCTTCGCACTCAGAGGGCCTGAGTGACGGGGCCCGGCCCGCGGACCTGCCCCAGGTGCACTCAGAGGGCCTGAGTGACGGGGTCGGCCGTCATTGGCGACCCACTCGGCCGGTCACCCCCTCACTCAGGCCCTCTGAGTGCGTGGCCCCCCTCACTCGACCCCTCTGAGTGTCTCCAGACAGTCAGCGAGCCCAGGCGCGCGACACCGCCCCCACCGGCACCAGGGCCGAGGGGGCGGCTCGAGGGATCAACCGGACGCCGACGAGAGCCCCTACAGGCTCTTGAGGTACTCGACCAGATCCGCCTGTTCGTCGGCCGTCAGCGACGAGGTGTCGCCCATGCTGCCGTCGACCAGCTTGTCCACGAGCTGCGCCAGGGTGCGCATGGACCCGTCGTGCAGGTAGGGCGCGGTCGCGGCGATGCCGCGGAGCGGCGGCGTGTTGACGGCGTCCAGCCCGTAGAGCGCGTGGTGCTCGTTGTCGGTGCCCTGGGCGCCGGTGTGGCAGTCGGCACAGCCGACCTGGTCCCGGTGGAAGATCTCGGCTCCCCGCGCGATGGCGTCGGCGTTCAGGTCGTCGGTGGAGATGTCCACGTGCCGCGTGCTGTTCACGAAGGCGTCGATCCGCGCTGCGTCCTCTGGGTACAGGTCGTCGCCGCCCATCAGGTCCTGGCTGGTGGCCATGGCCTCGTCGGCCACGCTGTCGACCGACTTGGACCAGGTGATCGGCGCGGTCAGGGACACGTCGCCCGCCAGGGTCGGGGTCTGGCGCACACCATCGACGAAGGTCCAGGTGAGTCCGTCGGTCCGGCCATCGAAGTGGCAGGTCGAGCAGGACACCCCAGCCCCGGGATGGGACATGCGACTGTCGACGGCGCTGAAGAACAGCCGGCGGCCGTACTCGATGTCGTCGTCCAGGCGGTCGTCGGTCAACGGGATGCCGTCGGAGACCTGGTAGGTGCTCTCGTCGGCAAAGCCCATGTCGTCGGCCTGGGCCAGCTCGGTCAGCGCGACGTCGGCCCGCAGGTCGGCGACGGTCCGGTCGAGGAAGCTGTGGACCCAGGCGGAGTCGTCGTCGACGAACACCACGCCCCGGGGACCCGCATCGGTGACGATGAAGGTGGACGCGACGGTGGTGAATTCGCCGCGCTCGGCCGGCACGTCGGGGAAGTCCTCGCCGTCGATGCCGCGGCGCACGTCGCGAGTGCTGGCGGCCACGACCACGCGAGAGCCCTCCATGGCCGCGAACATGGCGCTGCCGTCGGGGGAGAAGGTGACGCCGCTCAGGTAGCTGCGAACATTTTCGCCAAAGCTGTCGCCAGGCACGTCGGCCGGACCCACGAGCAGGCTGGCCTCCATGAAGTCGTCGTCGGGCAGGCCACCCGGGTTCAGCGGGATGGTCACGATCGACGGGTTGAACCGGCTGACGCTGTTGGTGGTGGCACCGGCGCCGTAGCCGCTTTGGAGCTGGGGACTGGCGTCGGGCTCGTCCTCGCCCACCGGGGACAGGTTGTCCACGAAGAGCACGGGGATGCCCAACAGGTCGCCCTCGGCGGTGATGGCCATGTCGCCGGTGATCCGGCCGGACAGGTCACGGTTCTGACCGGTGTTGGGGTCGCTGCCGAGCATGTCGGGCAGCCCCAGCTCGGTGGCGGTGCCGTCGCGCAGGTCGATCCACGTCAGGGTGCCGCGGAAGGCGGAGCCCACAAACAGCGTCTTGTGATCCGGGTGGAGCGCCAGCCAGCGGGGCTCGTCGGCGATCTCCCAGGAGCGCCGCACGCTCATGTCCTCGGGATCCAGCTCTTGCACGATGCCGTCCTGGGACAAGGCGACGTAGAGCGACTTGCCGTCCTCGGACGCCACCAGGCCCACGGGCTCGGCGCCGGTGTCGACCACGGTGTCTAGGGTGAGCTGGCCACCGCTGTCGGTCAGCACGGCGATCCCGCGCTCAGCACGCAGGGAGACGTAGACGCGGTCTCCAATGCGGGCCAGGCGGGTCGGCTCTTCGCCGACGGCGATCTCCTGGACCTCCTGGGTCGTCAGATCGACGCTCGACAGAGTGCCCAGGTCCTCGTTGACCGCCAGGATCGCCTGGCCGGAGCCGGACAATAGAGCGGTGGCGCTGCCGGTCGGGTAGGCACTGTCGGACAGGCCGCCACAGGGCGCCACGAAGAATGGAATGGTGAGCCAGCTGGCGTAGAACAGGCCACGCGGGCCGAGGGCATGGCCGAAGCCGGCGAAGACCTTGCGGTCGCGCATGGTGTCTCCTCCCGCTGCCCTGACGGGACAGTACCCAAGGTACCTTCAATCCGCGCGGAGTGTGACCAGAAAGATCGAGACGACCCCGCTGGGACCTGCTCGATGACCAGCCGGATGCTGCCGCCCGTGTGGTCGGGCCAGCCGATGTCAGAGTCCAAGGCTCCCCCCGGTGGCGCCGGCCCGACGATGGGAGCCACGGGGGTGCTGAGCTCAACTATTCCCCTTTGAACACGGGCTTTCGCTTGTCGAGAAATGCGGCGATGCCCTCTTGGCTGTCCTGGGACTGGAAAAGGGACGCCTGGAGCTCGCGCTCGAGGGCCAGGCCTGACTCCAGGGGGACCTCGAGCCCGGACTGCACCGCCCGCTTGATGTGGCCGACGGCCAGCGGCGCGCGGTGGGGTGGCAGGTAGGCGCCGGCGGCCTCGACGACCTGGTCCAGGAAGCCGGCGTCGTCGTCAGCGTCGAAGAGGCGGTGGACCAGGCCGACCGCCAGGGCGTCCTGGTGGCTGTGCAGGCTGCCGTCGATCATCCACTGCAGAGCCCGGCTGCGCCCCAGTGCACGGGCCAAGCGCTGGGTGCCGCCGGTGCCGGGCAGCACGCCGAGTGCGACCTCGGGCAGGCCACAGCGGCCGGACCCGGTCCGGGCCCAGCGCAGGTCGCAGGCCAGGGCGACCTCGAGCCCTCCGCCGACGCAGTGCCCGCCCAGGGCGGCGATGGTGAGCTTGGGCGTGTGCTCCAAGCGGAGCAGGGTCTCGTTGGCATGCAGGCAGAACTGGTACTTGAAGCGCGGGGTCATGGTGCGCAGCACCTGGATGTCAGCGCCGGCGCAGAAGAACCGCTCGCCCTGCCCTGCCAGCACGATCACGTGCACGCCGGCGTCGAACCGGGCCCGCAGGATGGCCTGGTCCAGGTCGAGCATCATCTCGTGGGAGTAGCCGTTGGCTGGGGCATTGGTCAGCGTGAGCACCGCCACGCCGCCGCGGGCCTGCCAGGTGACCTTGCCGTGGGGGAGGACTTCGGGTGCGGACTGCGCGGTCATGGGGGCTCCGGGGCGGGCGGAACGTCTATCGCCGGGCGCCGGCCGGGGCGGGACAGCCCTTCGGGTCGCCCGGGTCGTCGACGTGCCACCCGGGCCTCAGCCCGCGACGCCGGTCAGCGTCGGGGGCCCGCCGCGCGGCGCAGATGCCGTCGACGACCGACGCCGGGAGCGCGGCCTGGAGCGCTTCGTAGGTCGCGGCCCGGTGACGGTGGGCATTGACGTGGCCCCAGGCCTGGCCGGTGGCCGGGCCCAGGGGACCGAGGGCCGCCAGGGACCCGGCCAGGTCCCCAGGCGTGCCGAGTCCACGGGCGATGCCGTCGATTAGCAGGGCCCGGGACGCCGGGGTGTCGGCGGCAGCGAGTGCGCCGGCCACCCAGGGGCTCGGATCCGAGGCGACGCCCAGCCGCCGGCCCAGCTCGGCCAGGTGCACCCCGCGGCAGGTGTCCAGCGAGTCCCGGTGATCGCCCAGCCAGTCCAGGGCGGCCCGCAGGTCCTGGGGCCGGCCCTGCTGCCGGCGATTCGGCTGAGGGGGCTGGCCCAGCGGCACGGTGCGATCCAGGCGCTCCGCCCGGGTCACCACCGGCTCGGCCAGGCGGTCCGGGTGCCACGCCGACCACGAGGTCCCGCGCAGGGCCAGGCCACTCAAGATCAGGCCCGCGATCACCATCCCGGTGACTCGCCGAAGTCGGGGCACCTGGACCGCAGCGACCGCTGCGCCGAGCACCAGCCACGGCACGAACGGGGCCAGGTAGCGCAGGTTGAAGGTGGGGTGGTCCGGGAACTCCGGGAGCTGGCGCCACAGGTCGTGCCGCACGGCGAACAGCGCGATCAACACGCCCAGGGCAAGGGCGAGCAGTCCCCGAAGAGGTGCCTTCCGGCGGGCCTGGAGCCAGGCCCCCACCAGGGCCACGAGCCAGAGCGTGCCCCACCAGACCGGGCCGAGCAGGCCGAGCTCCCCATACTCGAAGGGCGACCACAGGCCGCCGCCGATCCCCTGCCCCGACAACAGGCCGAGCAGCTCGCCTGGCGGGGCGAGGGACAGACCGGTCCACAGCTCGCCCGTCTCCGTGGCCCCGGCCGGCCGGGCGCGGAGGAAGGACACCACCGGGAGCAGACCCAGGGCCAGGCCGGCGCCAAAGCCCACCAGGTGCCGGCCCCCGCGGTGGAGCCACGCCAGCGCCGGCACGGCGTGCGCCGTGATGGGCGCAAACCAGATCCCCAGGCCCAGGACCCCTCCGGCGATCACGGCGCGGGCCCCCATCGGCCCCGGCCCCAGGGCAGCGATCAGCGGAAACAGGCTCGACTCGGCGTGGTTGCCCCAGCCGGTGAGCGCCTGCTCCCGGTAGAACCCGGGCGCTGCCATCAGCAACAGCACGGCCAGGATTCCAGCCAGTGGGCCCGCCAGCTTGCGGGCCAGGAGCCCTATAGCTGCCACGATGCCCAGGTGGAGAGCCGCGACCACGAGCTTCCACGCCCCCACGGTGACTCCGGCGACCTGGAACAACGGGGCCACCAGCAGCCCTTCGGCCGTGCACCCACCACAGAAGGTCCGGTACTGGAGCGCGGCCCAGTTCGCTCCGTGCCCGCAGGAGAACAGCGCCCCGTTCCTGGCGTTGACGCGCTCCTCCCAGTGGAGCACCGCGTGAGGTCCGGCCACCAGGTCGAGCACGGTCGCCACGGCCTCCAACGCCACGATGGCGACGATCCACCGAGTGAAGCCGTCGGTGTTGGACCCGCTCATGGGGACATTGTCCTCCTGGTTGAACGGCGGTCGTGCTTTGATCACGCCCGCGAGGATCTGACCGAGGAAGGATGAAGCACGGTTCGCCGCACATGGTGCTGTTCGACCTGCACCTGACCGAGCGATCAGGCACGGTGAAGATCCTCTCGGACCGGACGCGGGCGGAGCTGCACGTTCGGCACCGCCAGGTCTTGAGCGTGGACGCGGTGCCGGACCTGCTCGACGGACTGGCCCACCGCTTCCCCGACGGCATCACCCTCGAAGGCGGTCTCGCAGCCGCGCTGCCCCTGGCCGTCAACGCCGGCATCCCCGTCGATGACGTGCTGATGGAGGCCTGTCGCGGGCTCGGGACCTTCCTGGCCAAGCTCGTCGGCACGGGCGCCACAGCGTGGGTCGAGCCCCTGCGCGACAGCGCCGATCTGGGGCTGACCCTGCCTCTGCCGCTCATGGACATCGCGGTGCGTGGGCTGCGCAACCTGCGCTCGCCAGAGCTCATCGCCTTGGAGCTGGCGGCCGACCTGGACAAGCCGCTGGTCGTGGACACCGTTGACGAGTCGATGCTCGATGACCTGGAGTCGTCGGCGCTGGAGTGCGTGCGGCGGTGCCGGTCCTTCACGCGGCTGAGAGACGCTGTGGACAGCCTGAAGCACGCCAGACGGGGCCAGGTCCGGGAGTTCTGGTGGTCCTTGGATCTGCTCCTGCAGCTCCAGATGATCGAGATCCGCGGCAGCCGGGTGAGCGAGCTGTTGGCCAAGCCCCGCCCGGCACCCCCTGAGCCGGCCCTGGGCCGTGTTCCGGCGCCGCCGGCCTTCCTGGCGGACCTCGACGACCAGGACCCTTCGGCGTCCGGCGGTGCCCCGGCGCCGCCGGCCTTTCTGTTGGACCTGGAGCGCGAGTACCAGTCGGTGGACATCCAGCTGGACGGCCAGTGGTCGGGCACACCCAGTCAGCTCGACGCCAGCCCCAGCGACGACGCTGAGCTGCCCGTCGAGGAACCCCTGGTGAGCGAGGCGCTGCCATCGGAGCCCCCGGCCGAGCGCGCAAGCTGGGACCAGCCGGCCGAGTTCCACTTCGGCGCCGACGTGGTCGAAGCGCTGACCCGCGAGGAACCGCTGAAGCTCCGAGACTTCGACCCCGCGAGCGGGGAACAGCCGTCAGACGTCGACGCCCTGCCCGAGCTGTCCGGGGACTCCGAGGAGCTCTTGCCGCCGTCTTCCGGCCTGGCGTCCGACGACTACTTCGAGCCCCTGAGCTCAGTGCCTCCGTCCGAACCCGCGTCCGAGGCACCGGTGGTCGAGACGGTGGCCCTGGTGCTCGAGGATCCGGAGGAGCAGCCCGAGGAAGAGACGCCGGTCGCGGCGGTGGGCGGGTTTGCCCCGGTCCAGATCGAGCTCGGGGGCCTGGCCGAGGGCGGGGCTGGGGATGTGGAGGAGGATGCGCCCCTGAAGGTCGAGGCCAGCGTGCCGGGGGGCCGGGCGGGTGGGGCCGAGGCCCAGGACGAGGCCGAGCTGGGGGACACGGAGGAGCAGGCGGAGGTCGAGGTCGAGGACCAGGACGAGCTTGGGACTGAGGCCGAGGAGGAGCCGGCGCAGGAGCCGGAGCCGGAAGGCGCGGGCGAGGCGGCGGTTGAGCCTGAGCCGGAAGCGGAGCCGGAAGACGGGAGTGAGGCGGAGGCTGCGGTTGAGCCGGAAGCGGCGCCACAGGGCGAGGCCGAAGCTGCGGCTGAGCCGGAAGCTGAGCCGGATCGCGCGGTCGAGGCTGCAGTTGAGCCGGAGAGCGAGAGTGAGTCGGACCCTGCGGCTGAGCCGGCTGTCGAGAGCGAGCCAGAGCCTGCACCCGAACCTGGGGATCAAGACGAGGTTGCGGCAGAGCCCGAGGCTGCGTCTGAGCCAGAGGGCGAGACCGAGCTGGAGGCGGAGCCCGAGCACGACGAAGTGCCCCAGCCCGCGGCTTCTGTTGAGCCCGAGGGCGAAGCTGAGCCGGAGAGCGAGCCGAAGCACGACGACGAGCACGAGCACGACGACGGGGTTCCGGCTGTACCAGAGGGCGAGCCCGAACCGGAGAGCGAACACGAGCACGATGACGAGCCCGAGCCCGAGCCCGAGCACGACGACGAGCCCGAACACGAAGACGAGCCCGAGCCCGAGCCTCCCGACGAGGTTCCGGCTGAGCCCGAGCACGAGCCCGAACACGAAGACGGGCCCGAGCACGAGCCCCAGCACGAGCCCGAGCCCGACGACGAGCACGAGCCCGAGCCAGCCGACGAGCCCGAGCCCCAGGCCACGTCTCACCGCAGCCTCTGGAGCCGC
>CAZFLE010000160.1:13994-15729 GCA_964519895.1 uncultured Enterobacterales bacterium
CGAGCCAGCCGGGACCGAAGAGCTCGCAGCCCAGGAGACCGAGCTCTACCCGGCGATCGAGACCTCGGCCCTGGAGCCCCTCGACGACGACGTGGACCTGGCGCTGGGCACCGACGAGTTGCCGACGGAGCTCGCCGACCTGGACGACTCCCCGGCCCTGACCGTCGGCTTCCTGAGCGACAGCCAGGCCCTCGAGGAGGCGATGGACTCGGTCGTGTCCGAAGTCTCGGTGGACTCGGAGCCGCTCAACAGCGGCGAGACCTCCGTGCGCCAAGCCCGCCGCAACGCCTTCGTGGCTCACGTGCGGGTCCGCCCCTTCCTCGCACCCGCGTGGCGCTCCGTGCCCCCGGGCCACCTCTCCGAGGCCGAGCTGCGTGGATACCTGGCTCGCCGACTGAGCGACAACCCCCTGGAGAACTTGGGCTACGGCCCCCAGGAGTCGACGGCCTACCTGTCGCTGAATGACCTGCTGAGCCGAGTCGAGCGCATCGTGCCCCACTGCGACCCCAGCGCCTACCCCGCGGGGAGCGTGCGCCAGGCCGCGAGGGAGCTGGGGGAGTTGGTGGTGGTCCTCCAGGCCGCGCTGGCCGACCCGGTCGCGCTCTCCGGGCACCTGCGGACCCTGCGAGAGCTGGCGACCCCGCCACGAGGGTCCAAGCAGGCCAGGGGCATGGCGTCGGACCACTTCACCCAGGCCCAGGCGCACGCTGCCGTCGGGGACTGGCACGGCGCGGTGGACTCGATCCGCCGCGCGGGCTTCCTGGACCCTGGCAACCCGCAGACGCCTGTGTTCGAGGTCGCCTGCTTGGTGGCGCTCGACCGGATGCCGCTGTCCGATTCCCTGGTCAACCTGGACAGCTTTGTCTGCCCCGATGACCGCGCTCTCGCCCGGGTCAGCCTGGTTGCGGGGCACCTGTTGTACAGGGATGGGCAGCTGGTCGAGGCGGACAACCGCTTGACCCGGGTCCAGAAGCTGGACGGGACCTTTGATGTGACACACGCGTGGCTCAGCCAGTCGCCGGGCCCCGAGACGACGGCCCTGGCCGATGTGCTGGTGCACCAGTTCTCACCGCTGGAGTAGCCGAAGCCGGCCCAGCCACCCCGACCCTGGTGCCTCAGCGCACCAGTCGGTCGAGCACCAGGGCCAGCTGGGTCTGCTGGTAGAGCGGAAAGTCGGCATAGGACCGCCAGCCACCGGCGGCGTCGGGCAGGAGCACCGTCGCCCCGGAGAGCCTCTGGGCGTCCCGGGGATGGGCGGGGGAGACCTGGTGGGTCAGCATGACCTGGGCGTCCCACCACGCCCGCAGGGTCTCCACCGGCTCGGGATCGAGCCCATTGTCGGCGTAGAGCAGACCCAGGAGGCCGAACAGGTCCAGGTAGCGCTCGCCCCGGTAGGTCCAGACAGGCTCCGGTCCGCCGGTCCAGCGCAGAGCGCTCCCGCGGGCCAATAGGGGCGCCAGGACCGGATCGATGTGGCTGGGCAGCGCGGCCAGGCCGGACCCGCTGGCGACGGTGTAGGTTCGGTACATGTCGCTGCGGTCGTGGCGGACCATCGCCGCCCCCAGGGCGGCGCCGTACCAAGTCGGCTGGGCGCTCAACTCGCCCAGCGCCTTGGTGTAGTAGAAATTCGGCGCCCCGATGACCGCCTGGCTGGCCACCACGGTGTCGGCCGCCAGGCCAAAGGCGTGCAGGGTCTCCAGGCTCGCCTTGCCGCACTGCTGCAGGAAGACCAGGT
>CAZFLE010000161.1:0-15593 GCA_964519895.1 uncultured Enterobacterales bacterium
AGTGCTTGCAGCGCACCGGGTGCAGGCAGCTGACCCGGCGACAGACCTTGTTGGCCGCCTCGGACATGCACTTCATGTGGAACATGTTGGCGGTGGGCCCGCCCAGGTCGCTCACGATGCCCTTGAAGCCCGGCCGCTGACCAAGCCCCTTGAGCTCCCGCAGCACGCTCTCGGAGGAGCGGCTGGTCACGTCCTTGCCCTGGTGGATGGTCAGAGCGCAGAAGCTGCACCCGCCGGAGCAGCCTCGGTTGACCGTGACCGAGCCGGTGATGCTGGCCAGGGCCGGCACCGGCTGCCGGTAGCAGGGATGGGGACGGTAGGTGTAGGGCAGCTCATGGAGCCGGTCCATGTCCGCGGTCGACAGCGGCTCGGCCGGCGGGTTCGCGACGACGACCCGGCTGCCGTGGAGCTGGGTCAGCACCCGCCCGCAGTGGGGGTTGCTCTCCCGGTACATGTGCAGGGTGACCCGGTTGAACTGGAGCGGGTCGGCCCGGCACTCCGCCAGCGACGGCAAGGCGACCACGTGGTCGCCGACGGGGGTGGGCTCCTTGCCGCCCAGGGCGTAGGCCACGCCGGGCAGGTCGCGGCAGTCCTTGATGTCTTGGCCCGCGCGCAGGCGCTCGGCGATGGCGACGATCGTGTGCTCCCCCATGCCGTGGACCAACAGATCGGCCTTGGCGTCGAGCAGGATGGAGCCGCGGATGCGGTCCTGCCAGAAGTCGTAGTGGACCAGCCGGCGCAGCGAGGCCTCGATGCCGCCGGCGACCACGGGGACCCCTGGAAAGGCCTGTCGGGCTCGGCCCGTATAGGGGATGGTGGCGCGATCGGGCCTGAGCCCCGCCTGGCCCCCCGGCGCGTAGGCATCGCTGGACCGGATCCGGCGAGACGCCGTGTACCGGTTGACCATCGTGTCCATGTTGCCGGCGGTCACGCCGAAGAACAGCCGAGGCCGGCCGAGCACCCGGAAGGCGTCGACGTCGGTCCAGTCCGGCTGGGCGATGACCCCGACCGAGAAGCCGTGGCCCTGGAGCCAGCGACCGATGGCCGCGACCCCCCACGAAGGATGGTCGACATAGGCGTCGCCGGTCACCAGCACGACGTCGAGGGGGCCGCCGGCCTCCTCGCGGGTCATGGGCAGGGCACGACGCCGAGCCATGGGCCTACTCGTTGCCGAAGAGCTGGAGGCAGTCGTCGCGGACTTCGTAGGGGCTGGTCGCCGCGTTGACGTCGTCGACGTACTCCAGGATCAGGTCCCCCTCGCGGTTGATGAGGAAGGTCTCGCGGTCCGGGAACCAGGCGTCCTCGTCGCCGGCGCCGTAGGCGATGCTGAGCTGGCGGTCATCGTCGGTCCAGAGCTCGTAGGGGAACTCCTGGTCCTCGGCCCACGCCAGGTGGTCCTCGGGCGAGCCGTAGCTGACCCCGACGATCTCGACGCCCAGGGCCTGGAACTCTTCGTAGAGGTCGCGGTACCCGCAACCCTCTTCCGTTCAGCCAGGGGTGTCGGCGAGGGGGTAGAACCACACCACCGTGGCGTGTCCGACCAGGTGCTCTGGCCCCCGGGGCTCGCCGAGCTGGTTGAGAGCGGCAAAGGTGGGCAGAGGCACCGGGACCGCAGGCGCCGTGCCGTTCAAGGCGACCGTGTCGGTCACCTGGGTCGGGGGTGCGGTGTCGGTGGTGCCGGTCGCGGTCGCACCGCTGTCGGTCGTGCCCGAGTCGCTGGTGCCTGTCGTGGTGTCGCCGGCACAGGCCAAGGCGAAGAGGAGCGGGATCATGCGGCAACGTAGCCGGTTGGCCCCGGCTGCGCGTTCAGCCCGCTGCGGGCAGCGGGAGCTGGGGGTCCGCCGACGGCCCGTCGCCAGCAGCGGCCTGGACCGCCAGGACCAGGATCGAGATCGTGCCCCAGGTCAACCCGACCACCACACCCAGGTCCACCAGGCCGCGCCAGGGCTGATCCAGCAGCCGCACCCCCAACACCAGCACCACGATGACCCCGGTGAGGATCCAGCTCGTCAGGATGCGCTTGCGGGTCCCGTGGAAGAAGCCCATGCAGAACGCCGGGGCCAGCAGCAAGCGCAGGGGGTGCGGATCGTCGGCCAAGGCCCAGGTCCGCGCAACCACCCGAGGCGAGAAGCTCTTGTGGAAGCCCTTGTGGCCCTCGCTGTACGCCATGAAGAGCACCCAGGGCACCAGGAAGGCCCAGTGGGCCAGCGCCAGGTCCATGGCGAGCGCCTCGGCCGCGTGGCCCCACAGCCGGAACACGGCCGAGCCCAGGAAGAGCACGACCCCGCCCAGGCCCCAGATCATCGCCACGACTCTCCGCATCGGCGGCCAGCTATCCCGCTGCTCGGCCGGGTCACCGAAGTTGATCGGAGCGAGGGCGAGCCAGGGCCGGTCAACTTCGATGATCCGGCCGAGAGACCCACGCCGATCCAGACAGAGCGTCGACCAGCCCCAGGACGTTCAGGATGCGGCCTCGGGAGACGTAGGAAGGAGCCCCGTCGAGGATGCGGGCCGTGGCGACCGCGTGGTCCTGGGCGAAGAGTCCCGGAGTGGCCGGGAGGGGCACGGGCTGGCCATCGAGGGTGACCTGGCGGCCCTGGAGGGCCAGGACGCCGCGGGGGGTCCGCAGGGTCAGCTGCCGAGTGGCGGGGCGACCGGGTCCCGACAGCCCCACGTCGAGCTCGATAGCGACCGTGCCGAAGCGCAGGGCCTGCGGAGAGACCCCATCCGCCAGGCCCAGGAGCTGGACCAGCCGGTGCAGCCGGGCGAGGAGGTCCAGCGGATCCGGGCCCGGCGACCCCCGCCGGTCGATCAGGCGCCCGCCCAGGACCTCGGTGGCCTCGAGGGATGTCGCCAGGGCCTGCTGGGTCGCTGCGAGCAGCTCGATGTGTTCCACGTGCAGGACGCGTTGGTGACGATCCGCGAGGTCGAACAGGGCTTGGGCCCCCTGGCGATCCGCGGCCAGGGGGTACTCGCAGACCACGTGGCGGCCGGCCTGGAGCGCCTGGGCAGCGTAGGCGGCGTGGCTGTCCGTCGGCGAGCAGATCGCCACCGCGTCGACCCGCTCGATCAGCGCCGCCACGCCCGGCGACGGCGTCAGGCCGAAGTCCGCCACGGCGCCCCGCAGCCCGGCGACCAGCTCCGACCGCTCACAGGCCTGGATGGCCCGGGCTCGTGCGCAGCCCGCTCGGCCGAAGCCGATGAGCCCCCAGCGCAGCATCAGGGCGTCTCCTGTGCCGCGTCCGGCAACACCCAGATGCCACCCCGGGCGTGGGTCGTGGCGGCGGCTGCGAGGGCCGCTTGCACGCTGTCCGGGACCGAGAGGAACAGGGCATCCACGGCCTCCGACAGCGCTCGCGGATCTTGGCCTAGCCCCAGGTGCAGCCCCGTGGCCAGGCCCTGCCAGGCGGCGTCCCAACAGGCCGGCGCAGCCATGCCCGCCCGCTCTGTGAGCTTGCGGGTCCACAGCGGGTCCTCCAGGAAGGCCAGCGCTCCTCCCCGGACCACGCCGTGGACGAAGTGGCAGTGAGCCTGGGGCGGCACGCGATCCAGGAAGCCCGAGGGATCCAGGTTCTCGTCGCCGACCCGCCAGCCCAGCTCCTCGAACAGCGCCGGCCACCAGTCGGGCGGGTAGGCCGCCGCCGTGTCGAGGGCCCTTGGCAGGTCGTCTCCCAGGCGCCTCTGCAGCCCGATCCGCACGCCGTTGTAGGGGGACTGCGCCGGCATCTCGGCCTGGAGGACGGCGACCTGGGGCAGCACCGAGTCCGGCAGGCCGTCCGATGCCAGGACCACAGCCTGGAAGCGGCCGTCCAACAGGGGGCCTCGGAGCGGCTCGGGGGCGGCGGCGATCACATCCTGGAGCGTCCAGCCCGCCGCCTGGAGCCGGTGGCCCACCCCGTCGTAGAACACGGGCCGGAGAGACTCCGGCAGAGCGTCGGCCCGGGTCCGGACCTGGGCGGGTCCCAGAGCCCCGCAGGACTCGCCGTAGATCAGGGTGTGGCCGAAGCGCTGGTCCTCGGGCACGTGTGCGAGCCACCAGGCGCTGACCGACGGCCCCATCAGGGCCGGGGCCGGGGGCGGTGGGAAGATCCACAGCGGGCCCACCACGCTGGCGATCAGGACGGCGCCAAGCAATGCCCACCGGCGGCCGCTCAGACGGCTCAGCCCGAACCGTCCGGGCAGCGCGTGGTCGCGCAGCGGGTGTCTGCGGCGTCGCAGCCGGGCTCTCACGGGGGTTCCGGGGTCGGGGTCGGGCACGTAACCCTCCTCCATTTCGCACCTTGCCGACCCTGCGCTCACTCAGACCATCAGCGCCGTGATCGGCTGCTCGCCCTGGGGCAGGTACTCCGCCCCGTCCACATCCCCCAGAGCCAACAGCGTGGCCCCCAGGTGGCCGGGCAACAGCGTCGTGCCGCTGGCGCTGGGCTCTCCCGTGGCCAGGTCGATCGCCACCCCCAGCCCGTCGCTGCCCTGATCCCCGACCTGGACGCCACCCCGGACCCCCGCGCCGAGCAACATGGCCGACGTGTAGGTCCAGTGGTCCTTGCCATCCCAGGTGTTCAGCCTGGGGTGGCGGCCCATCTCGGAGAAGACCACCACGACCACCTCGTCCGCCAGCGGGGCCCCGGTCACGCCGTAGCGGCTGTCGAGCTCGGCCATCGCGGGCACCAACCCTTCGAACAGCGTCTGGAAGTGCAGCGACTGTCGCTCGTTGGCCTGGTGGGTGTCCCAGGACTCGCCACACCAGCCCTGGAACTCGACCATCGCGCACCGGGCCAGCCCCTGAGAGAACAGGTCGAAGGCGGCGCTGCAGTCCGCTGCCAGATCCCGCATGCACCCGGCCGTCTGCCGGGTGATCTGCAGCCCGCCTCGGTCCTGGAGGGTGCCCAGGTCCCGGAGCGTCGCCGCGACGCCCCCATGCATGGACAGCGCGCTCGCGTCGGCTGCTGAGCGCTCGTACTCCTGGGCCAAGGCGAGCACATAGTCCTCGACGTGGGCGTTGACCGCGTCCATCGGGGGGACCACCGCGATGTCCGAGCTCAACAGGGCGGTGCCATCCAGCAGCGTGCCCAGCTGCCCGTCCGAGCCCACCCGGACCACCCGGTCGGTGTAGCGGGTGGTAAAGGCCGGGCCGGAGATCACCACGTGCGGGAGCAGGGGCGACGTGGTCGCGTGGGCGGCGAGCACCGCGCCCCAGTCGTCGACCCCGGACTCGGAGCTCCCGGTCAGCGAGAGCAGACGGCAGCGCTCGTGGGTGACGGAGCGCACCTCGTAGCCATGGAGGAACGACGCCCGGTCCCCATAGGTCTCCATGAACTCCGTGACCGCCGGCCGCTCAGCATGGTCGACCCAGCTGATGCCCTGGGAGCGCACGGTGGCGTCGGACTCCGTGTCGTAGGCGTCGTCGTCGAGCTTGTTCAGGAAGACGCGCGTGGTGTCCCAGCCCCCGCGGTTGTACACGAACAGGAAGCGGCGCTCGGTCCCGGCGGCGAGCGCCCGGCGCGGCACCACCAGGCCGGCCCCCATCAGACCCAGGAGTTGCCGTCGCGTCATGCACGGTCCGCGGGCCATCAGTACACCCACAGCGCAGGGTCTCGGAACAGCCCCGTCAGCAGGGCCTGCCAGGCGAAGCCGGCACCGAATTCGTCGTTGACGGCTCGCCACAGCGCCGCGTCCCGGTCCAGCCGATCCTCGGCCGGCACCCGCGCAAAGAGCCGCCAGTGCAGGTGCCGCAGCTCCTCTTCGAAGGCCGCGTCCTCGGGGCCCAGGCTCATGTCGGCGCAGCAGAGCAGGTGGCGCTCGCCCCCCATCAGCTCCTGAGCGACCACGTGCGCGGCAGCCGCCTCGGCCACCCGTCGCACGACCAGGGTCCAGGTGAGACCGGGGATCTGCTGGGGCCGGTAGACCGCGTAGCCATCGACGCCCCCGGCCAGGACCCGGTAGCCAGAGGTGTCGTTGAGCAACAGATCGTAGCCCCCAAAGGTCCACCGGAACCCCGTGAGTTCTTCGACCAGGCTGTCCAGCTGGGTGGCCGTGATCATGCGGGTGGTGTGGGCATCGGGCTCAGCCGGATCGGCGACCCCGGCCCGGTACTCGTCGTCGTCGGTGATCGCGCGGATCAAGGCCTTGAGCTGGGCATCGCTGTCCAGGAAGTCCCTGCGAAAGCGCTCGATCCGCTCGAAGTCCGACAGCGCCACCGGCCGTCGCCACAGCAGGCCGGCCATCGACTCGGCCGTGCAGGCATAGAAGCGCGGGTCCCGGGCGATCTCGCTCCCCATGTCGGCGAGTCCGGCGATGGGCGTGCCGAACCACTCGGGCTCCACCCCCAGGATCTCCGGCCCCAGGGGCTCCCGCTCGGCGTGGTAGGTGGTCATCTCCAAGGCGCTGTACTGGGCCAGCCACCAGAACCCGAACATCGACGCCGCCAGGGGCTCGAGCGAAGCGTGGCAGGCCTGGCAGCTGGGCTCGTTGCGGATGGCGTCTGCCGCGCCGTCCTCGTCCACCAGCGAGACCGAGCCCTCGAAGCTCACAGGGCGGGCCAGGTAGTCCTCGCACAGCAGCAGGCGGGTCATCGCCGCAGCCCGGGACCGGTTCTGGTTCCCGGTGTTGGTGACGTACCGCCACCACAGGCCGTTGGTCGCCAGCACGCCCGCCGCGGGTCGGCCGTCGGTGTAGCGGGCCACCTGCCAGCCTTCTCCGGGGTCCCGGTCCAGAGGCCAGATTCCCTCCAGCAAGGTGTCTGCAACGGTCCAGTCCGCGGTCACGATCTCGGACCAGGGGCGATCGCTCGCCGCGACCCGCGCCATCAGCCGGAGGGGCTCCTGGCCCACCGCGCGCTCGAAGGCGTACTCCAGCTCCGAGTCCAGGTCGTAGTCGAAGTACTCGACCTCGAACTCGTCGATCAAGGTGTGCCAGCGCTCGGAGAGCAGGGTGGCCAGGCGTTCCTCGAAGCGCGGGTCCTCCAGGTACGCATCCCGCAGCACCGCCAGGCTGGCCGGGTCGTCCTGCACCCGGTCCAGCTCGTCGACGCTGGGCAGGATGCCGCGCAGGTCCAGGCTGAGCCGGCGCAGGAGCCTGGGGGCGTCGAGGGGTTCATGGAGCGGGGGCAGGGGCTCCGCCTGGGCCGGGACCGAGTCCACGGGAGGTCCGGCGCTGTCCACGCCGCTCGCACCACAGGCCAACAACCACAGCCCGATCACAGGAAGGCCATGTCCTGGGCAAGCTGCTCGCCGGCTGCCCGCAGGTCCACACACCCCGTGCCCAGAGACCTCTGATCCGCCCACGTGATCGGTCCGCAGCCGTCACAGGAGCCCGTCAGATCGAGCACGTACCAGTACCCGGCAGGCTCGCGGATCCACAGGCCGCCCGTGGGGTGCCCATCGCAGTCATCGGTCCAGGTCAGCTGGTCGAAGAACAGGTCCACATCGCCCCGGCCCCAACCGCCGTGCAGCGCCAGCGACGAGTCCACGATCAACGCCGCCTCGATCGCCAGGCTGTTCTCGAGGTCCAGGAAGGTGTCCGACGGTGTCCAGACCCAGGACCCACCGAGCTCCATGCCGTACTCGGGCGGGTCGGACCGCGAGGCCCAGCGGGCGGTGTGACCCCCTGCCTCCAACAGCTCATCGGCATCGGAGCGGATGAAGAAGTCACCGGCCAGGACCTGCACCTGGTAGTTGACGTCGTCTTCGAAGGTGTACTCGGTGACCCCCTCGAACCACGTCCCGCTCTCCGCCAGGCAGCCATGAACCACCGAGTCCGTGAGCACCGTGTCGTGCCCGGGGCAGGCGTCGTCGCCTGTTCCCATCAGCGCCAGGTAGGTGTCCAGGGCGACAGCGGGCTGGGGCAGGCCGACCGCCACCGCGTCCTGGAGGCGGGACATCGCCTCCTCTGCGGTCCAGGCCGGCTCGGCTTCCTCGGAGACCACCCACCCGAAGGGCTCCCCGGTGTCCTGGGCTGTCGCAGCGGAGCCCTGGCCGGTCGTCGCGCCCGTGCACGCCAGGATCCAGATCAGGGACGGCACCAGCGCGCTCCGGGAGACGCCCATCATGCACCTGCCGGGCTCGGCCCGACAACCGGGGACCCCCTCGGACGAGTGCCTCCCTCAGCGCCCCTGCCAGCGACTCCAGGTGTGCAGCACGTAGACCGCCGCCCCAGGCGGGGCTGTGTCCGGGTTCGCCAAGTGGGGATCATAGGCCATGTCCCACAGGGGCGGCACGGCGGCGTCCTCGTCGTCGGCCGGGGGCCACGGCCTGTGGACCGAGGCGTAGCCGATGTCCAGGGACCCACGGAACTCCGCCTCGGTGTTCGACCAGTCCTCGACGGTGACCAGGAAGCCCTCCACGCCCCCGCTGAAGGCGCTGGCCTCGTCCTCGGCCGAGCGGGACCAGCCGGCCAGGACCGAGAGCGTCAGCACTGTGGCGCCGGCGTCCCGCTGGCCAATGGTGTCGGCGGCCACCGATCCCCACGGGGAGCTCTCGTCGGTCCAGGCCGTCGACTGGAGGGTCAGCCGGTCGGCGGCCAGCAGCAGCGGGGTCCAGGTCCCTTCCCTGCCGTCGGTGAGCACCGAGGTCTCGTTGGCCCCGCCGAGCAGGTAGACGGGCAGGTTGCTGGCGATGGTGAGCCCATCGGCGTGGCCGTCCCCGTCGCGGTCGAGCACCGGCAGCCCGCCCGAGCTGGCGAACAGGTCGTCGGCGTGCAGGATGCGCACGGCGTTGGGCCTGGCCGCGCCGCTGGCCGAGTCATCGCCATAGCCGTAGTCATCACAGTCCGGCACGACGAAGCTCCCGCCGACCGTCAGAGGCCCGCCGATGGCGCTCGGGTCCGTGGAGCACAGCGGGAAGGGCAGGGCCTGCTGGTTGCTGGCGTGACTGGGCAAGGTGGGCTGGGGCGTGCCGGCCAGGGGCCCCTGGGCGCCCTGGATCGGGGCCGCCAACGGCCCGCTGGTCCCCTGGCCCGCCATGGAGCCGGGCCAGGTCCCGGAGATCCAGACGATGCCGTTGAAGGGCTCGTCCATGAGGCAGCCGTCGCCGGCGTCGCAGAAGTAGCTGCCCAGCTCCCCGGTGCCGTCATCGCCCAGGGCAGCCAGCAGGGCGCCCACGTCGAAATTGACCGGCAGGATCTCGGCCGAGTCGACCGCAGGGGCACGAAGCGCCACGTGGGGGTCGTGAAACCCGCTCCGGGTAGCGTTGAGCACCCGGGCAGCTTCGGGCAGCTCGGCTGTGCACCCCAGGCCCTGGCCCGCCCGCCGGAACCCGCTGACCGCAGCGCTGCCGGTGGTGCACATCGCGTCGTCGCCCAGGGTCACCCAGTGTCCGGGCTCCCAGCTGCGGGCGTTGACGCGGTCCAGCGCCCCGTAGGAGATCACGTGGCGCCAGGTCACTGTCGGGTTCCGCAGCAGCCCGGTGTCGCTGTCCAGGCCATAGAACGAGAACCGGCGGGGTGTGGTGGAGCCCCAGCCCAGCTCGGCCCGCAGGTCCTCCTGGCCCACGGCCAGATCCGCCGGCTCGACCCCCTCCTCGGCCCGGGTGGTGGTCCGCCCCGGGTGATCCGACCAGATCGCCACACCGGGCCACGAGTCGGGGGTCTCCGGGTCCGGCAAGTACCAGGTCCCGTTCAGGATGCGCAGGTGCGCCTGGCGGGCCAGGGAGGTGCCGTAGACCGCGGGGTCTTCGCTGTCGGCCAGGGGTTCGACCAGGAAGCGCACGGTGTCCCCGTTGTCCACCGGTTCACCCAGGGCATCGGCCCCGAATTGCACGTCGGGGAGCGTCGGCACGTCGGGGCGCAGGGCGCTGACCCGGTGGTCCCCGTCCAGGGCGTGCCCCGACCAGTTGAGCTGGGCGTAGACCAGCCAGTCCTGGGCGCTGCCGCCACAGACCACGCACCCGTGGTCGGTGCCCTCGGACCAGGTCGCAAAGCGCGTGAAGTCGCTGTCGGTCGCGATGCCGGCCGTGCTGACCAGGGAGCCCGCGTTGGTCAGGCAGTCGGCGTGGGACGGGTGGAGCAGGGCGTCCGTGGCGGTGACCCGCCACAGCCTCATCTGCTCCGACGACCCGAAGCACAGGGACCCGTTGACGTGGGTCCGGGCGTCGATGTCCAGGTCGCTGTCCGGGAACCAGTCGGTGTAGCCCTCGCTGCGCAGGAAGAACTGGGTCCCCAGCACCCGGCCGAAGATCAGCTCCCGCTCGACCTGGCAGCGGGTGTGCTCGCCGGGCTCGTCGAAGCCGACCTCGAGCGTGATGCCTACGCGGGTCTGTTCGGCCAGCAGGCCGCGGAAGGCACCGGTGGGCAGCGGCGCCACCACCCCCGAGGCCAGGGTCTGCACCTCGAAGCCGTCCAGCCGGTAGCCGTCGGGCACCAGGGCCGGCAGGGCGTCACTGCCCTCGCAGCCCCCGGCCTGGGCGCAGAGCCAGTCCTCCAGGTCTTCGGCATCGGGACTCGTCGCCTGGTCCATGTACTGATCCGTGAGCACCACCACGACCCGGTCGAGCCCGTCACAGGTGTAGAAGGCCTGGAGCTGGTGGCGCAGGTCCCGACCGACCCGGACCGTGCCGTCCAGGGTGTAGAACAGGATGCCCAGGCTGGTGGTGACGACCACCAGCAGCAGCAGCGCGATCACCATCGCCGAGCCCCGCCTCACTGGAAGAAGGTCCGGTTGCGCAGGGAGACCCGCAGGCGATGGGGCTGGAGCACGGCCCCAGCCTGGAAGTGGATCGGCCCGTCCAGCAGCTGTACGGGGTTCGAGTGGTCCATGTCGGTGGGGCTGCCGTGGGTGAAGCCCAGCTGGACCAGGCGCAGATCCTGACCCTCGGCGTCGGAGAGACCGCCGCTCCCCAGGGCGTCTCCGGTGGCATTGCCCAGCCACTCATCGGACCCGCTGGCGCTGTCGCTGACCGTGCCGTCCCGAGGGTCGCAGTCGTAGCCCAGGCCGACCTGCAGGTCGTAGACCCGGTCCATCATCGTGCTGGACTCGAAGCTGCCGTCCAGGGGGTTGCGGTCTTCCTCGAGGATGAGCTCGGTGTCGGACCCGTCCAGGGAGAGCCGACGGATCTCCACCACGTGGAGCGAACCCTGCAGAAAGTCCGCGTCCGATCCGACCCGGTCGTTGTCGGCGAGCAGCCCCGATGCCGGCACGGTCGAGCCCTCGACCTTGGCGCCCAGAGGGTGGAAGGCCACCTGGCACAGGTCGGGATCGACCTTGGCGATGCGCAGTGAGCGCCACGCGGCGCCGTCGATGCTGACGACCAGTGCCTGACGGCCTGCCGCCTCCTGATCGACGCAACAGCTGCCATCGGCGGCGCCTGGCCCCAGACGCCACACCAGCTCCTCGTCCTGGGCCATGACGCGACAGGGACCGGTCTGGTCGTCCAGGTGGGCCCAGGTCAGCCGATCGGAGCCACCGCTCACCGCGTTCTCCGCGTACACCGCCATCCAGGGCTGGACGGCCCCTCCCCCGACCCCGCGGATGCTCGCGGCGAGCCAGTCGCTGAGGCCCTTGATCTCCTGGTCGGCCTCGGCCAGGAAGCGTGTCTCCGACGCTGCACGCTCCACGGCGATGAGCGCGCCGACCGCCAGGGCCGACAGGACGCCCACCAACAGGGTGGAGACCAGCAGCTCGACGAGCGTGTAGCCCCGGCGCCTCACAGGCCCTCCCGCAGGGTCTCGAGGCGGAAGGTCCGGCGCACTGGCCCCTCTCGCCAGCTCACCGACACCTTCAGCGCCACGATGCCCTCGATGTCGTGGGCCTGGGCCGACCACAGCACCTGGTAGTCGGCCAGGGAGTCGCTCGGGGCCCCGGACTCGTCGTAGTACTCCGGCCCGTGGCTGCCATTGAGCTGGGCGTCTGACGGGTAGAGCACCAACAGGTCCTCGACCTTGCCCTCGGCGATCGCCATGGCCTGGGTCAGGGCGCTCTGGGCCTCGTGGGTCTTGATGTAGGACAGGACCGCGGCCGTCGCGGCCGTCGACATGACCAACAGGATGGCGAAGGCGATCAGCACCTCCACCAGCGACGCTCCGCCGCGGGTCCTCACCGGAGCACCCGGACGGTCCCGATGGCCGGGTAGATCCGATAGGTCAGCTCACCGGCGTTGGTCACCATGTGGAGCTCCACCGGACCCTCGGCGTCTACGCTGCCGTATTCGTCGAAGATCAGCGCGCTGCTGCCCGTGCTGAAGGCGTTCAGCGACACCGTGGGCACCAGCTCGACGGTGGTGGTGCCGGAGGGATCCGGCGAGGCGAGGGGCGGACCGCAGTCGTCATAGGGCGTCACGGTCAGGGAGTGGCTGCCCACCACCACCTGGACGCAGCGCTGGGTGGCGCGGGCCAGGGTGCGGGCCTTGACCAGGGTGGTCCGAACCTGGCGCACGTCCATGTGGAGCGCCCGGCGGTGGGAGACGATCAACAGGCTGGTCGAAGCCAGCCCGGCCACGATCACCACGATCAACAGGACCGTGAGCATCTCGAGCATCGAGTAGCCACGGCGGCATCTGGCCAGGAAGGACACGTCATCCCTAGGATACGGCTGACGGGTGCCCTAGGATACGGCTGACGTGTGTCCGATGGGCGGGCTACTCGGCCGGGGCGTCGAAGTCGTCGAGGTCCAGCTCGAAGGACACGTTGCCGTCGGTGTCGACCGCCGAGACCACGCCGGTCGAGGGGGTGTCCGCGTCGAACATCAGCGAGCCGAAGCCGTCGATGGTCAGGCTGCCGGCATAGGGCAGCCGGTCCGACGTGAGCTTCTGCACACCGTCCAGGGCCACGGTGCCCGAGTAGGCGTCGAAGTCGAACTCCTTCTCCTCGCCGTGGAAGGACAGGTGACCCGCCATGGTGAAGTCGCCGGACCGGTAGATGTCCCAGTCATCGGCGCTCGAGGACAGCGTCGCGCCGCCGTCGAAGCTGAACTCGGCCAGCGCGTTCTCGCCCCGCGAGTTCTCCCCTTCGAAGGTCCCCAGGTGATCCCGGGAGTCGCCTTCGGTGGTGCCGCACATCTGGAAGCGGTCCTCGCCCTCCAGGGCGATCTCCAGGCAGTAGGACGTGGTCTGCTCGCCGCGCTCGGCGGTCTCGATGGCCGCGGCAAGGTGCAGGTCGACGTCGGCGGTGTCGGACTCGTCGTCGGACTCGACCAGCTCGGCGTAGGTGTAGACCATGCGCCCGCTGAACTTCCACCCGCCGAAGTCGCAGTCGGTGAACAGGGTCTCGAACCCCCACCAGTGGCCACCGTGGGCCGCACCCGGGCTGGGCACCAGGGCGAAGTCGGCCAGCTCGGGCTCGGTGGCGCAGTGGGCCATGTCGACCAGGGTCGCGGTCGAGCCCCCGAGCAAGGTCTGGGTGAAGTCAAAGGTGTCACTCAGCTCGAAGGCCTGGTAGTTCACCGCGACCTCGTAGAGCGCGACGCCTTCGGCGACCTCGGTGACGTCCTTGGGGGACGCCAGGACGTGGCCGGCTGGGGCATCGGGAGCGGGCGAGCAGGCGACGGCGAGGATCAGGATCACGGAGTTCTCCCTGGAGGGTGTCCGTGGATACGGATCGACGGGGCCAGGAGATGAGTCGGTTTCTGCCTGGGTTCAACCGCGCTGCAATCGGTCGCTGACAAGGGGGTGCGTTCCAATGAGCCGCGCACCGCAGCGACAGGATGACGTCCTTCCTCCTCTGGCTCCTGGTCTCGGCCAGCGTCGCCCAGGACTGTGGCGAATCGGTGTGTGTGGTCGACGACCTGGGCATGGCCTTGGCCCAGGCGCCCACGACGGTCGTCGCCCCCGCCACCACCGGGACCCGGGGCATCGCCACCCTGGCGATCCAGCAGACCCCCGAGGGCTCCGACTACGCCCCCGAGCTCCGCGCCTTCGTGAGGGCCATCACCTACACCGAGGGTGCCGAGAAGGAGAGTGGCTACTTCACCGAGGTGGGCGGCCGGATCCACCCGTCCAGCACGAACATCCACCCCGGCGCGGCCGACGTCTATCGCTACAGCAAGACGGGGTTCAACAGCGACGCCTACGGCAAGTACCAGATGCTGTCGTCCACGTGGGCCAAGTGGGCTCGCAGGGCTGGGATCCCGACGGTGAAGGGCGGCACGAACAGCCACGGCGAGCCCTACTACGACATCTCGCCGGTCCACCAGGACAAGGCCGTGCTGGCGTTCTTGCGCCGGGAGGGCATCGAGTCGATGCTCGCGGCCGGCGACCTGGAGGGCGTGCTCCGGACCTGGCAGGCCCACCAGTGGGCCAGCGTGCCGGGGGCGAGCCAGCCGAATGACCGGACGGGCAGCTTCCGGGCGGTCTACTCCGAGCTGCTGGAAGAGGAGCGAGGCATCCAGTCGGCGGTCCCTGTGGAGACAGCGCCGGCGGAGGCAGAGACCGAGAGTGCTCCAACGGCAGAACCGGAGACCGCGCCAGCCGCCGAGCCCGAGACGCCGAGGTTCAGGGGGCCGCTCCCGCCCGGGCGCCGCTTCTTGGGTAGGCCCCGCCGCTGGGGCTGAGCGGACTCAGCTGGCGAAGACCTTGCGGTGGCGATGGAGGATCTGATCGCTCACGTCGAACAGGGTCGCGATCAGCGCGGCGCGGCTCCACATGCCATTCCGAGCCTGGCGGAAGTACATCGCTCGCGGATCCATGTCGATCTCGACCGGGATCTCCCGGTTCCTGGGGAACGGGTGCAGGATGGGCGCGTACTCCTTCATCATCGCGACCCGGGCCGGGGTGAGGTGGAAGCGGGTCAGGTCCGTGGCCTCGAACCAGGCCCTGTCCTCGGGGCTGTCGTGCTCGTGCTGGATGCGGGTCATGTAGACCAGGTCCACCTCGGGCAGCACGGCCTCGAGATCGTCGGTCTCGATGACCTTGGCGTTCGTCTTCTCCAGCCGGGCCTTGAGGTCGTCGCGCAGCCGCATGGTGGGGTGATCCGGCGCCACGAACACCAGCCGGACGCCCTCGTAGCGGGCCAGCAGGGTCGCCAGGGAACGCACCGTGCGGCCGCGGCCCACGTCGCCCACGAAGCAGTAGGTCTTGTTGGCGAAGCCGCGCTCCAGGTCCGGGTGCCGAGCCTTGAGGTCCTCGAAGCGGGTGCGGCGCTTGGAGTCGCGGGAGCTTCGGAACTCGAAGCTCCGGCGCACCGTGTACATGTCGAGCAGGGCCTGGGTCGGGTGCTCGTCGGTACCGGAGCCGCCGTTGATGACCGGCACGTTGCGCTTGTTGAACCCGCCCAGGTCCCGCATGAGCCAGGCGCAGCTCTCGGCCAGGTTCGGCTGCTTGCTGCGCATGATGATCAGGTCGAAGTAGCTGGAGAACATGCGCACGCTGTCGAACTCGCTCTCGCCCTTGGCGAAGCTCGACACGCTGGGGTCGCGGATCTCGTTGCAGGTGATGCCGAGCAGCTGACAAGCGGCCATGAAGCTCAGAAAGGTCCGCGTCGACGGCTGGGTGAAGTAGAGCATCGCCCGCTTGTGTTCGAGCAGGCCGCGCAGGAACCGGGCGTCTTCGGGGTTCTGGGAGAGCTCCTTGATCATCAGCGCCAGGTCGCAGATGCGCTCCAGGGTCTCCGGATCGAACTGGCTGGCGAAGATGACGTGCTGCAGCCGCCCGTTCTGGGAGAACTCGGCG
>CAZFLE010000162.1:0-15456 GCA_964519895.1 uncultured Enterobacterales bacterium
GTGTCGGTGTCGGTGTCGGTGTCGGTGTCGGTGTCGGTGTCCGAGTCGGGCTCGGTCGTGGCGCTGTCATCCGGGTCCCCGCCCCGACAGGCCAGGGTCAGCAGCAGCGGGGCGAGCAAGAACAACCATTCACAGCGGACGGGCATGGACTCTCCAGGAACACCGGGCGTGCGGCAGGACCTGCAACTACCTTGGTCCCGGGGCGGTCCGCAAGCGGATCCAGCCCTTCAGCGCCGACGGCTCCGGCGCTGCCACAGGGGCACGCCGAGCGCGAAGAGCCACGCCAGCGACGCCTTGGAGGGGCTCGACGTGCAGCCGCAATTCCCGTCGGTCTCGCCGTCACCGGCTCCGAGCACCTCGAACCCCTCGGCCAGGTAGTCGTTGTCGTTGTTGGTGCTGACCTCGACGTCGTGGAGCCCGACCGGCAGGGCCGATGGGCTGCGACCGGTGATGGTCTGCGCGTTCACGACGTCCACGCCGGTCAGCGCCAGTCCGCCGATGCTCACGTCGCTGCTGCTGGTGAAGCCGCTCCCCAGGATGACCACGTCGACCGGTGTGCCTTCGGTGGCCCAGTCCGGTGTGATGGTCTCGATGCCGAGCTCGCCCGCGTCGGTGTCGGTGTCGGTGTCGCTGTCCGAGTCGCTGTCGGTGTCGGTGTCGGCGTCGGTGTCGGTGTCCGCGTCGACGTCGCAGCCGCCGCTTGCGTTGGCGCCGTCGATGCACAGCCGCATCACCCAGTCGCCCCGGATGCCGTAGTCCTGGGAGTGCTCCCAGCCGCCGCCGATGTTCATCCAGTTGCGGTCGGTGTAGGTCGGCTTGTTGCTGTCGGTGTCGTTGGCCGGGCCGGGCTGCCCGGAGCCGGACTCCGGGTGATCGTCGGTGAAGCACAGGAACACCGCCGGGTTGCCCCACTCGAACGCATAGTCGTCGAGGTAGCCGCTGGAGCTGACGATCTCGAGGTCCTCGACTGTGATCCGCTGCATGGCAAAGGTGTTGTCGGCCAGGGCCACGCCTTCCTCGCCCAGCTTGGTGCTGCCGCCGCTCGACGACATGTCCTCGTCGTCGAGCTGGTGGAACCCGACGGTCATGATGTAGTCGGCGCCGTTGCTGGCCTGACCGCCGTAGAGCAGGTCGACGGACTTCATGGTGAAGGGGTAGTCGCCGGGATCGGGCACGAAGACGGTGGCGAAGCACTCGTCGCGCACGAAGCCGGTCTGGAAGGTGGCTTGGTCTCCGTCTGCGAAGTCGTCGTTCTGGAGCTGTGCCTCGCCGGCGACAGCAAGGGTCAGGGTCGTGAGCACCAGCATCGTCTTCTCCTCGGGGGGGGCCGGGGGAGTCTACCCGCCGCTGTGCACCACCTGGGGCAGGTAGGTCCCGAAGTCGAAGCGGCCTTCGTCGCGGACCCCGTCGTGGCAGTGCACGCAGGTCTCGGGATCGGGGGTCTTGACCATCTGACCGCCGGTCGGCGCGGACACGTGGTCCCGCCCCGGGCCGTGGCAGTCCTCGCAACCGACACCCTGGAGCGCCGCTGGGACCGGCACGCCACTGGGCCCCTCGGGGTGCCAGTGGCCTGTGGCGTGACACGACACGCAGTCGGGATCGCCCTGACGCTGGGCCCCGACCAGGGTGGGCCAGGCATGGGCGTGGGGCGTGGTCTTGTACTGCCGGTACTCGGCGGCGTGACAAGTGCTGCACCGCGCACTGCCCACGAAGGGCCCGGCGTGTGAGTCGGTGGCGACCGTGCCGGCCGCCGCGACGGCGTTCACAGCGGCCTTGGTCTCGGCCAGCCAGGGCGCCACCCGAACATGGTCGGGGATGGTCTTGTCGAGCTCGACGAGCTCATTCGTGAAGCGATGGGCTTCGCCTCCCTCGGCCGCCGCCACCGCTGCCGCCAGCTCGCCCTCCAGACGGGTGACCTCTTTCTGGTAGTGCCCCCGCTGGAGCTGAGCGCGGCGCCTGGCCGCGTCGTCGTCGGCACTGGCGGCGCGCTCGGCCATGTCGTCGACGCGCTGCCGGTAGCGGTCCAGACGAGTCGCCAGGGCCTCGATCTCGCCTTCGCCAGCCCAGCCCGTCGCCCCCGGCTGCCAGTCCAGCGCCAGCACGCCCAGCTTCTTGCCCCGGCTGCCCGCCCCGACCTGCCAGCTGCCGCCATCGTGGCGCTTGGGGTTCTTGAGCGTCTGGCCACCGCCCCCAACCACCGCAAAGTCGATCCCAGGAGTGGTCCCCAGCAGGGCCTTGACGGTGCTCCGGTCGGCGTTCAGGACCAGGACCGTCACGTCGACGGCGCCCAGCTTGGCGAGCCCGTCGATCAGCCCCTGGGCCGGATCGCTCACCACGCAGGGCCCCTGGCCGGTCCCGACCAGCCCGATCAGGCCCACCCTGCGGCCGCCGGCATCGACCACCCGGGTCCCTTCGAAGTCTCGGCCATCACAGGTCAGGTTTCCGGCGAGCACCGGCAGCTGGTGCTCGTCGACCATGCGCCGGAGAAAGGCCGTGCCCAGAGCCAGGTCTCCTGGACCGGGCACGAAGGCGTCGAGACCGTCGGCCACCAGGCTGCGCACCTGGAGCTCGGCCTTGAGCTGGGCCTGGTGGAGCTGGGCTTCGGGGACGTCGGGGCTCTTGAAGAACGCGTCCCCTCCGTCGACCACCACCAGGTCGTGGGTCTCGGACCAGGTGTCGACCACCGTGGAGCGCCTGGACAGACCGCCCAGGGGACGCTTGGGTCAGCCGCAGGGCTCGATCTCGCCGTCCAGGTCGTGGCTGTAGACGATCGCCACGCCCCGGGGCGCAGCCGGCTTGTCCACAACGGGATCGGGCTCCGGGACGGATGGCTCGGTGCCCGCACAGGCCAGCCAGAGCAAGGCGGTGATCATCCCTCCCCTTCCCCGAGCTCTTCTTCCATCTTCTCCCGCCGATCGGCCTTGTCTTCGTCCTTATCCAGCTTGCGGCGGTGCTCGCGGATGGCGTCCTTGAGCACGGACAGGACCCCGCGGTCGACCAGGTACACGGGATCCTCGCCGTCGACCTTGGCGTAGTAGCGCTCGATCTCCCGGTCCTCGTGGGTGAAGCGGGAGGGGCCCTGGTCCCCCACGAGCAGGGTGCGGGCCTTGCCCTCCTCGGTGGTCAAGGTCACTGTGGCCCGCGGCGCGGCAAGGCCGTACTGACCCAGGCCGCCGGGCTTGTCCGCCACGAACTCCTCGGCCTTGACCCCCGCGGTGCGCATGGCCACCCGCTCGGGCGTGCTGCCCGGCACCGGACGGCCGTCCTCGCCCCACTGCCAGACGTCTCCCATGTACCGCAGGCTCACCTGACCGCTCAGGTCGTCGTCGTCGGGACCCGGCTGGAGATCCAGGTCCACCGTCGCGACGTCGTCGTGATCGACCCGCATGAAGCGCCGCAGTCGGAACTCCGCCGCGTCCTGGAGGTAGTCGTCGAGCAAGCCCTGCTTGGCCGTGTAGACCGTGCGCTCGGCCCCAAGCATGAAGTAGGCGTGGGTCTCGTCGTCGTCGTTGCTCAGGGGGTCGCCCATCAGGAGCACCAGCGGCTCTCGAGAGCCGAACCGCACCTCGAACCGGGCCCGAGGCTCCGCCAGGCCGTAGCGGCCCAGGTCCCCGGTGCCGTCGGCGGGCATGTCCTCGACGAAGTCCTGGACCTTGAGTGCTGCCACACGGCCCAACAGGGACCGGACCTCGTCTCGTGACGCGTACATCTCGGTGGGCGCGAGCATCTCCCACAAGCGCTCGCCGACGCGCTGGAAGGACAGGGTGCGCCCCCCGGGCAGCGCGGCCTCGAGGGCGTCGGCGTCCTTGGAGTCGAAGGACGCGAACCGGCGCTCGCGGAACTCGTCGAGGGTCAGCGAGTAGTAGTCCATCGCGGACTTCTTCACGGTGTAGACCGCGTCCCCTGGGATCGGCTGGACGTAGTAGCTGACGCTGGAGGGGTTTGGGTCGCCGGCCAGGAACTGCAGCGTCGACGCATCCCGAAAGGTCAGCGTGACCCGGATGCCCTGCTTGGCCAGTCCGTAGAGCGCGGCCTCGTCGGGGTTCTCGACCACCGTGGCCCGGGCCGTGAGGTCGTGGAGCTGGTGCTTCACCCGGTTCACCATCGACTTGCTGGCCGAGAAGCCGGTCGACTCGATGATCCAGCCGTCGTCGGTCTCGGCGAGTACCAGCGTGTCTTCCGGGCGCTCGACCTGGACCCGCACGACGTCCTGCTTCTCGAACACGAAGAGCTGGGGCGGCGCGTCGTCGATTGCGTCGGGCGCTGGGTCGAACACCCGCACCAGGCCCCAGACGGCGAACACCACCACCGCGAGCAGGAAGGTGCTTCGGAACCCCTTCATCGCTCCCCCCTATCGCCCGCGGCGCCCGGCCCAGACGGTCATGCCGCAGAGCAGGATGAGCAGCGGGAGCAGGCCCAGGACCGTCCACCGGATGACGGTCTGATCCCGCTCGGTCAATGCCAGACGCCGGACCCGTGTGGGCTGGCCCACGATGGACAGTCGCGCGTCGTCCCAGAGGAGCCACCGGAAGGCGTTCACCGCAAAGGTGGCGTTGCCCGGTCCCTCTGCCAGCAGGCCATTCGTGGCCCAGGCGCTGTCACCGACCACCAGCACCCGACTGACCCGCTTGCCGGGCTTGACCAGACCCTCGTCGTCGGGCTGGAGCTCCACGGCATAGGCCATCACCGCCGGGCCCTCGCCATCGATGTCGGGCTGGTAGAGCGGCTGGCCGCCCTCTTGGGGGCCTCCACGCTCGATCCAGCCGTTCCGGGAGGTCTCGAGGACCGAGCGGTAGCGGGCCCAATTGGGTGCGGGGTCGTCGGCCATGAGCGGCGCGATGTGCGACAACACGGTCACCAGGCTGCGGTCGGCCAGATCCTTGGTGATCTCGTGGCTTCGGTACCGCGGGACGGGACGATCCGGGTACGGGAAGACCACCAGCTTGTCGGCCACGATCCCGGACCGGACCGTCACCCCCATGCGGTCCAGGATGGTCGGGACCGGACGCCGTGGGTCCACCCAGATCATCAGGGCGCCACCCCGGGCCACATAGGCCACCAGGGCGTCTTCCTCTGGCGGGGTCAGGGCGGCGACGGAGCCCGCGAGCAGCACGGCGCTGGCGTCGGGCGGGATCACTGGAGCCTCGTCGCTGTCCCGGTCCCGGAACAGGTCCAGCGGCTCCAGCTCGTAGTTCTCCTGGTCGAGCATCCTGGCCAGCTCGGACAGCCCGTCCGGGTCCCGGTTCTCGGGGTTGGCCTCGCCGTGGCCGCGCAGGGCGTAGACCCGCTTCTTGCGCTTGTCGATGAGCTGGCTCGCGGCGCGGGCAAAGGCGGTCTCGCCCAGGAATTCCAGCTTGCGGGCAGCGCCCTTGCCGGTGCGCCGGAACAGATCGCGGTCCTTCAGGTCCACGCGGTCGTCGCCCCGCTGGACCACCAGGTGCCCGTAGTCGCTGACCCCCAGGGCCTCGGCCGTCAGGCGCTCCCGGTCGAAGTCGACCAGCTGGGTCGCCACGACGGCCGAGTGGTGATCGATCTCCTGGAGGAGGTCCTTGAGCGCCCGGTTCTTGAAGTAGCTGTCCTTCTTGCCCTGCTGGGCCGTAAAGGCGGTCACCCGGACCTCGATCCCTTCGCCGTCCAGCAGGGACAGCTTCTTGCGGGTGTCCTCGAGCAGGGTGTTGGAGCGGTCCGACGACACGTCCAGGCGGAGCCGGTGCCGATCTGCGACCCCATAGATCATGACCACCAGGGCGATGACCAGCAGGGTCACCACCGTGGCATTGCCGCCGTGGGAGAGGCGCCGCTGGAGCTGGGCTGACAGCTTCATCGCCACCGTCGAGACTCCAGCGTGCGGTAGGTCAGGAACAGGAAGATGAAGCAGAAGCCGGCGAACCAGACCAGGTCGGCCGAGTCGATCACACCCCGGGTGAACGACCGCAGGTGTGGCAACAGGGCGACCAGGTCGATCACGTCCTGCCAGTCCTCGCCCAGCACGGAGCCGGCGTTGCCGATCAGCCAGAACGGCAGGAGCAGCAGGATGCCGCCCAGGCCGGCCGCCACCTGGTCGTCGGTGAGCGACGACGCGAACAGCCCGGCCGCCGAGAACGCGGCACAGCAGCACAGCATGCCCAGGTAGCTGGTGCCGACCATGCCCCAGTCCGGTTCGCCGTAGTAGGCCAGCACCAGCGGGAACAGCAGGGTCCCGGCGAGCATCACCGCGCACAGGGCCAAGACCGCGAGCCACTTGCCCAGGATGAGTGCTGGGAGCTGGACCGGGGCGGTGAGCAGCAGCTCGAAGGTGCCCTGGCGCTGCTCCTCGGCGATCTGACGCATGGTGAGCATCGGAAGCACGAACAACAGCGAGATGGCCAGGTTGCCCAGCATGACGCGGAGCGAGGCTTCGCCGGTCATGGCGATGCCCAGGTAGAAGAACAGCCCCGCCAGGAACAGGAACGCGCCCAGGAAGGCATAGGCCAGCGGGCTCACGAAGTAGATCCGCAGCTCCTTGCGGAAGATGGCCCAGACCGTGCGGATCACGCGCCCTCCCGACCGACGATGTGCAGGAAGGCCTCTTCCAGGTCCGGCACGTCGCGCTCCAGGGACGCGAGCTCCCAGCCCTGGCCCACGACCAGTCGGGCGATGTCGGCTCGCGGATCCGAGGCGGCCCGGATCTCCAGTCCGCCCCCGTCCAGCGGACGCACCTGGGACACGCTGTCCAGCCCCCCCACAGCGGCCGCGACCCGGGCCGGGTCCTGGTCACCGGGCGCGACGTGGGCCAAGTATCGCACGCCACCGGCCATTGCCCGGACCTCGTCCAGGGTGCCTCGTGCCGCGATCTGGCCCTCATTGATCACGACCACACGGCTGCACAGGGCTTCGACCTCGCGCAGGATGTGGGTGCTCAGGATCACCGTCCGGTGCCCTGCGAGCTGTCCGATGAGCTCCCGCACGCCGGCCACCTGGGCCGGGTCCAAGCCCGACGTGGGCTCGTCGAGGATCAGCACAGGCGGATCGTGCACCAGCGCCTGGGCCAGGCCCACCCGCTGGCGGTAGCCCTTGGACAGGCTGCCCAGGATGCGCTGTTCCCAGCCGGTCAAGCCCACCTGGTCCATCACCTCGCCCACGCGCCGCAGCCGGTTGCTCCGGGCGACACCTCGCAGCTCGGCCACGAAGCGCAGGTACTGACCGACCGTGAGCTCACGGTAGAGCGGTGGGGTCTCGGGCAGGTACCCGACCGCGGCCTTGACCCGCAGCGGGTGCTCGAACACGTCGTGTCCGGCGACCACAGCCCGGCCGGCGCTGGACGGGAGGAAGCCCGTCAAGATGCGCATGGTGGTGGTCTTGCCCGCCCCATTGGGGCCGATGAAGCCCAGGATCTCGCCCCGGTCCATCGAGAAGCTCACGTCCCGGATGGCCGTCATGGGGCCGTAGCGCTTGGTCAGGCCGTGGGCTTCGATCATGGGCCGACGATGACTCGACGCGCCGGGGCGGCGCACAGGGGGCAGCGAGGTGTAATGCTTCCCCCGACCATGGCAAGCCGCATCCCAGCACTGGTCCTGGCGGGGGCCCTTGCGGGGCCGCCCGGCACGGCGGCTGCCGAGCGGGTGGACCGCGTGGTGAGCGTCTTGGGCGAGCGGGTGGTCACCGAGAGTGACGTGGCCCTGGAGCAGGTGCTGCGGCTGCACGATCCGAGCGTGGTGCCGGCTCTGATCGGTGGAGACGCGGCTGCGCTCGAGGACCAGAGACGCATTCGGGGCCACGCGGGCCAGATCCGGCTCTACCAGCCCAGCCGCCGGGCCCTGGATGCCCGCATGGCCAGCCTGCGGCGGTCCTTCGAGGCGCCCGGTGCCTGGGGGGACTTCCTGGGCCGTTGGGGCCTGATCGAAGAGAGCGTGCAGGCCCTGGTCCTGAACCGAATGGTGGTGGAGATCACCGTGCTGCGAACGCTCGGTGCCCCCGAACCGGGCCAAGAAGAGGCCTGGCTGGCGCGCTACCGCACCTGGCTGGATGGGCTCTCGGCGGGGGCCGAGCCACACCGGCCCGAGCCGCTCCCGTGATCCGGCCGGGCAGGGACGCCGACGTACCCGCCATGGCGGCGATCGCAGCGGGCTGGACGGCTGCCCAGCTTCGGTCCGAGCTCGACCAACCCCTGGCCCGGGTCCTGGTGTGGCACGAAGAGGGCCAGGTGCTGGGACACGCCCTGGGCTGGACCGTGGCGGGCGAGGTGCACATCCACGAGATCGCCGTGGCACAGCAGGCCCAGCGCCGCGGCATCGGCCGAGCCCTGGTCCACGCGCTCATCCAGACCTGTGGTGGGGGCATCGCCATGCTCGAGCTGAGAGCCTCCAACAGCGCCGCTCTGGCGCTCTACCGATCCTGCGGCTTCGAGACCGTGGGCCGGCGACAGGCGTACTACCCAGACGGCGAGGACGCGGTCCTGATGACCCGTGAGCCACGGGGGAGCTGAAACCGGCCGTAAGACACCATCTCGTTGTCATGCCCTCCAGCTTTAGTCCTATGATGCCCCGATCTATCCCAAATGCGCTAATGCTTAACAAAAGGTTCCTGACCCCTGTTCCGACCTCCCGACCTCTACTCCAGACCACTCCCGCGCCGCGGGTGCGGGACGTGGCGCGGAGCGCCCACGCCCTGCCCGGCGGCCGCAGCCGGGAGCGGAAGTGTTTCGTGGGGCGTCTGGACCGGCCGAGCGCAGCGAGGTCCCGGGAAGACTCCCCACGAGACACTTCCACGTACGGCGGAGGCGGAGGCCGCCGGACCAGAGGGGTGACCGCGAAGGCGAGCGACAGCGAGCCCGCGGCCTCACCCCCTGAACATCAATGAAGCCGACAGCGAAGAGGTTCCTGACCCCGGTTCCCCGCGCCGCGGGTGCGAGCAGCGGCCCGCAGGGCCCGCGGCTCGCCCGGCGGCCGCAGCCGGGAGCGGAAGTGTTTCGTGGGGCGTCTGGACCGGCCGAGCGCCAGCGAGGGCAGGCCGAGCTTGCGAGGTCCCGGGAAGACTCCCCACGAGACACTTCCACGTACGGCGGAGGCGGAGGCCGCCGGACCAGAGGGGTGACCGCGAAGGCGAGCGACAGCGAGCCCGCGGCCTCACCCCCTGAACAGACTAGCGCCTGTCGAAGGTGTACCGCTTCTTGAAGGCCATGGCCTCGGTGGTGGTCTTGAAGCGCCACTTCTCGACCTTGGACACCATGCAGCCTTCGAACTCGGCGTCGGCCACGGTGTCGTCCTTGGCGGTCACGCGAATGCGCTCGGCGGAGCCATCGGTCTGGACGACGAGAGAGAGCTCCCAGGTGCCTCCGAAGGTCTCGTCCTGGTTCAGCTTCTTGGTGTGGCACTGACCGAACTGGTTCGAGTACCGGCCCATCGCATCTCGGACCATGGCGGCGATCTCGGCCGGCTCGGACAGCGCGACACCGCCAGAGGATCGACGACGCACGCTCACCCCGCCACCAGCGCTCGCGCCGGAGGAGGTCTTCTCGGCCGTGGTGGTCGGTCGACGCGCCTGGGGCTCGGCTTCGGGGGCTGCCTGTTCAGGCGCTGTGTCCTTGGCTGCTGCGGGCGCGACGGCGGACGCGGTGCTGCGACCACTGGTGCTCGGCGCACTGGTCCGGGTCTGCTGGCTGGCGGCGCTCTTGGCGGCGGCCTCGGCGGCCTCGCGCCCCGCCACGGTCGGGATCACGCTCGTGGTCTCGAGCTCGTCGAGGTCGATGCTGTAGAAATTTGCCTCGTCGATGGTGCCGAGTGGCTTGGGCTCTGGCGCCGCAGCACCCGGTCCGAGGGCGTAGAACGCGCCACCGCCGAGCAGCAACACAACCAGTCCCAGAATTGGACCCAGCCCTCCGCTCTTCTTCTCCGCGGCGGCAGTCGCGCCGGGGGCTGGCTCCTGGATGCCCGGATCGGTGGCCGCTTCTTCGCCCGGCACTTCGTTGAAACAATGCGGGCACGACCCCCCGAAGCGGTCAAGCTCTTCGGAGATCGTGGCTTGGCAGAAGGGACAGGTAGGCATTCAGTAACCGTGGGGATTCCCGCGCGGGTACGGGCCAGGGCCCGGGGACGTTAGCACTCCTCCTGTCGTATCGGCAAGGTAGCCCCCCGGCTTGAACCAGGGTTGACAGCAGTTGTGGACGGGCCGTACAAGGGGGTCCACGTCCCGCGGAGGCCCGATGGGCTGGATCTCGGACTTCATCTACTCCTCGATCTCGGACACGCTGCTGCCCGTCGCACGCCCTCTGCTCGAGGACGTGGTGTATGAGGTGCTCGGCGAGCGCCAGGTTCCCACCCGGACCGACTTTCGCGAGGTTCGCGACCTGGTGAACGCGATGCGAGGCAACGTCTCGACGGCCAGCAACACCGCCAAGAAGCTCCAGGCGCGCGTCGAGGCGCTGGAGCAGGCACAGCAGGAACAGGCCGCGCTCATCGCCGAGCTCAGCCAGGCTCTGACCGCCGCAAAGCCAAAGCCCAAGACCAAGACCAGGAAGAAGCCCGCGGCCAAGAAGAAGCCCGCGGCCAAGAAAAGCACCAAGGCGCGCAAGGCGAGCTGAACGCCCAGGTCCGTGACCTCAGGGCGGAATCACGCCGTACACGGTGTCCATCCAGACCACCAGGATGTTGAAGGCGGCATGCAGAAATGCGCCTGCCATCACGCCGCCGGTCTTCTCGCGCAGGAGTCCGAATAACAGTCCGGGGAAGAAGGTGGCGAAGTGCCACCACCGCAGGATCACCAACGAGTGACCGAAGGCGAACAGCAGGCAGCCGATCCAGAGGCCGTGGGAGCAAGGCACGCCGAAGATCAAGAACCGCCGCTCGAACACCTCGTTGAGCCGCGTCTGCACATAGCCTCGGTAGAAGAACTCTTCGGGAACGGCCACGAAGAACAGCTGGTAGGCGATCAGCGTGAGCGGCTCGGCCGGCATGCGCATGGCCGGCTTGAACCCGAAAATCAAGGTCTGGTAGAGGTGGTAGCCCACCAGCCAAGGCACCAGGACGATGCCCAAGGTGATGCCCGCGGTGCCCAAGGCACGACCCCAGGCAATCCGATCCCGGAACGCGGGGATCGCCAGCCGGTAGGCGTAGGAGTCGACCTTGCGCAGCCGACACAGGAACACCGGCATGTAGATGAAGAGGCAAGGCACGGCCGCCAGAACGAACTCGGGCATCCCGGTGGTGGCCTGGAGCATCACCACGCCCCGGATCGCGAGCAGGGTGAACAGCCACAGGCTGACGAGCTCCCACAACACGCGCCGTCGCGCGGCTGGAGAGGTGTCAGATGCGCGATCTCCCAGTGCGGGCTCAGCCGGGCTGCTCATCGGGCGCCGCCAGAGCGGTAGCCCTCCAGGTCCAGGGTCACCCACCGGAAGCCGACCTGGTGGGAGAGCTCGACCATCGCGTCGCGGATGCCCTCGCGCACCAGGACCTCGAGCTCGCCGGGGTTGACCTCGATCCGCGCCATCGGCTGGTCGTCCACCAGATGGTAGCGCACCCGGAACTGACGCAGCCCGTAGACCCGGAGCAGGCTCTCCAGCCGCCCCACCATCTCGACGCGGTCCTGGGTCACCCGGGTCCCAACCGGAAAGCGGCTGCCCAGGCAGGCGAAGCTCGGCTTGTCCCAGACGGGCACGCCCAGCGCCCGCGCCGTGTCGCGCACCGCGGCCTTGTCGAAGCCGGCTTCGACCAGCGGGTGGCGCACGGCGTGCTCACTGGCAGCGACCAGCCCGGGGCGATGGTCGCCGAGGTCGTCGAGCACCGTGCCGTCCATCACCCAGGTCAGTCCCAGCTCCCGGGCCTTGTCGGTGGCCAGGTCGAAGAGCTCGGACTTGCAGAAGTAGCACCGGTCGCCGGTGTTCGAGGCATAGCCCTCGCTCTCCAGCTCGTGGGAGTCCACCAGCACGTGGCGCATCCCCAGCTCGCGGGTCATGGCTCGGGCGATGGCGCGCTCCTCGGCGGGAAAAGTCGGGCTGTCCGCCGTGAGCGCAACCGCCCGCTCGCCGAGTACCTCGTGTGCGACGCGAGCCACCAGTGCCGAATCCACGCCTCCGGAGAAGGCCACGAGCGCATCTCCCGCATCGTGCAGGATGCTCTGGAGCCGAAGGAGAGGGGTGCCGGACATGGTGCCCCCTTAACCCCGCCGCGCCGGGCGACCCACGGGTCGCGTCAGCCGTACAGGGCCCGGTTCACGTCCACCCCCAGGGACAAGGGGTCCACGGCCTTGGCGATAGCGCGGGTGTAGCGGCCGTCGCCGTCCTGGTCGCGCAGATCGACGAGCAGCGGCTCGGCGACCCGATTGCCGGACCTGTCGAGCAGCAGCTTGACCACCGGGCGGCGCACGAATTGGGGTTCGGAAGGCGTCATGTAGACCACCCCGACCTCGCCCGACGTGAGCATGACCGTGGACCCCAGCGGATAGCGCCCGACCATGTTCACGAAGACCGACACCAGCGCCGGATCCAGCCGGGTCCCCGCGTCCTCCATCATCTGGGCCAGCGCTTCGTCGGGCAGCAGACCGTCCCGCCAGGTGGTGGTGGTGGTCAGGGCATCGTAGGTCTCGGCGACGGCGTAGATCCGACTGAACAGGTGCAGATCACCCCACTCCAGGACCCGTGGGTAGCCCCCGTGGTCGAAGCCCATGTGGTGCTCGAAGGCCACCCGGAGGCGCCTCTGGACCGCCAGGTCCATGCGGGCCCCGCGCAGGCAGACCCGCGCAGACTCCACTGGGTGGCGCTCGATCTCCTTGCGCTCGGAGACGGCCAGCGGGTCCTTCTTGACGCGCACGTCCTCGGGGACTTCGACCATGCCCAGATCGCAAGACAGGGCTGAGATGCCCAGGTCGAGCAAGGCCCCGCGACTCAAGGAGAGCCGCTGACCGATGGCGATCGCCAGGATGCACGTGTTGACCGGGTGCTGGACCTCGTAGTTGCCCTGGTCCTTCAGCTGCACCAGCGCCAGGTGGTAGCGCGGCTCGTCAAAGGCCAGCTCGACCAGCTGCTGCACGATGCGGGACATGCCGGCGTGGCCCTTGCCGCTGCGCAGGCGCCGATGCATGGCGTCGACGCCGCGCACCGCTCGCACATAGGTGTGCAGACTGCGGCTGGCGGCGACATCGATCGACTCGCCTTCGCCGCCCCCCACGTTGCCGAGAGTCCCGCGTCGCAGCCGCAGGATCGGGGAGAAGCGCATGTTGCCCACGCCCTTGTCGGCGATCCGTGCATTGAGCAGGCCGGCGTTGTCGACGTCTTCGTCGACCTCCTCGGCGCCCATCAGCGCCTGGAGGACCTTCTTCCAGTCGTCGATCGTGGTCGCGCCGTCGATCTTGAAGCCACCGATGCCGCGGTGGTGCAGGAATTCATTGAAGAATCGGATCTGCGGGACCATGCCGCGGTCGACCCGGATCCGGTAGTCATTGAGGTGGACCGTGTCTCCCTCGCCGACCAGGTTCACGTCGTGGAGCCGCTCGACCAGCCGGTTCGCCGCCGTGGTGGCGACGTTGAGGGAGTAGCCCATCGCCTGGTTGTCCAGGCTGTAGATCCGGGCGGTGCGGAGCAGCGTGGCCGCCCGATACACGAAGCGCTTGCCGTCCTCGTTGATCCGGCGGAGCTCCGCCTGGCCGCCGCCGGGACCCTTCTTGGTCTCGTTCATGAGCGCACCGTCTGGCCGGCCTTGCGGCGTCTGGCTGAGCTGAGCTCTCGCACGGCATCCCGGAGCTCCGGCCGGCGCCTCGCCACCTCGTCCACGGCCCGTCGGCCCTCGGGCACGCCCGTGGCGAGCAAGGAGCGCAGGGCTTCCTTTTGGGTCGAGAGCTCCTTGGCGCCGGGGATCTCGCCCATGGCGATCCCGCGGAGCATCGGCACGGCCTGGAGCCGGCCGATGTGGGCATAGGCCCTGGTCCAGGCCTTGATCTCCTGGGCCGACGCGGCCTTGAGCACGCCCTCTCGCAGCATGGCCTCGAGCACGCTCTGATGGCTGGCGTCGCGGTAGACCGCCAGGTAGCGCAGGGCCTCGACCCGCACGGTGGACTCGTCGTCCCGCAGCCCGTTCAGCATGACCTCCTTGATGCGCTTTGACTGGTGCCTGCGCAAGCTCCGAAGCGCGGCTTCGCGGGCAGCGGGTTCAGGGTCCCCCACCCGGGAGACGCAGGTGTCCAGGGCCTTGATGGCGTCCAAGCGCCCCAGGGCCAGGAGCGGCACCACGGACGCCTGGCCGCGGACCTGGCTCAGCAACTCCTCGAGTGCGTCGATGTCCATCTCGAGCACCACCACCAGCGCATCGGCGACCACCTGGCGGAGCTCCATCGTCTTCATGGTCTCGCCGAGCCGCAGCAGCCCTGGCACGGCGCCAGGTGGCATGCAGCTCAGGAATGTGAACAGGGGCCCGGGGTCCAGGCCCGCCTCGCCCTGGCGGTGGAGCGCCGGCACCATGCGTCGGATGTTGTCCTCGCTGAGGAGCGTGGTGAGACCCTCCAAGAAGGCGCTCGGGTCGTGGTTGGGGAACAGGTCGCTCCAGCTCAGGCACAAGGCGCGGCGCAGCATCTCTGAGGCGGCGGTGAGCTCGCCGCGCTCGACGGCGGCCACGACGTGCAGACCCAGATCGCGGCCCAGGCGCTGGCGCTTGTCCGGGTCGCCCTCGAGCCGGGCGATCTCGAACACCACCCGCGCCACGTCGGTCAGGTGCACGTCTTCTTCGGCTTCGAGCAGCCGGACCTCTTGCTCGAGGGCGGCCTTGGCGCCGGCGTCGAGCTGCAGGAGCTCCTCTTCTTCGGGGCTCTCGGTGCCGTCGGCGGCCATGTCCAGCTCGTCCTTGAGCTGGAGAAAGACCTCGGCTTCATCCTGTTTCATGACCACCACGTTCTCGTGGCGCAGGGCGTTGTTCTCGAGCTCCTTGAGCAAGCCCTGGATCTGCGGCACCAGCACGGAGTCGCCGGTCATGCGCTTCAGGTCGGCGCCGGCCGAGCGGCCCAGGGCCAGATCCTCGCGCTGGGAGCTGTCCCCCCCGTCGTCGTCTTCTTCGGTGAAGCGATCGGCCACGTCCACGTGCACGTGGGCAAAGTCCGCACGCCAGGCCGCCGAGATCAAGTCGTCGTCGAACTCGGTCCGGTGCAGCCAGTCTCGGCTCAAGAGCTCGGCCAGCCGCACGAGCTCGCGGGTCTCGGCGCCCTTTTCGACCGCCAGTCCCCGGGCGCCCTCGGCGTAGAGGCCGTAGGTCATCTGCTCGGCGTTGGTGCCCTTGCTGAGCACCGGCTGACCGCCCCACAGGAAGTCGTCGGGCGCGATCTCGACGTGCAGCAGCTCGAATTCGTCGAGGTAGGTCTGGAGTCCCTGGGAGTAGGCGTCCAGGAACCGGCGAGCGTGGTGGTGGCCCGCGCCGTACAGCCGCGAGGTTCGACCGTGCTTGACCAGGTTGAGGAACACCTCCCGCACAAGGCTCTGAGCCTTGATGTGGAGGCGAT
>CAZFLE010000163.1:0-15452 GCA_964519895.1 uncultured Enterobacterales bacterium
GACACGGACACGGACACCGACACCGACTCGGACACCGACACCGACACCGACACCGACACCGACACCGACACCGATACCACGCCCAAGGACTCCGACGGCGACGGCTTGACCGACGACGAGGAGACCGCGCTGGGCACGGATCCCAACCAGGCCGACAGCGACGGCGACGGGCTCGACGACGGGGAAGAGGTCAACACCTACGGCACGAACCCCAAGAGCAGCGACACGGACGGCGACGGGTACGGGGACAAGGACGAGCTCGACGGGTACACCGACCCGCTGGACAGCAGGCACCACGCCTATGCCGGGGGCTGGGCCATCGACAGCTGCAACCAGAGCCTGGTGGCCACCGGTGACGGGGTGGGGCAGATCACCAGCGACACCGAGCTGATGGACCAGAACGGGGAATATGTGCACCTGTGGGACTTCTGCGATCGCGCTGTGCTGATCAAGCACGGCGCCTTCTGGTGAAGCCGCTGCCAGGCGGACGCCGAAGACCTGGAAGGTCTCTACAGCGACTACAAGGCCCGCGGGTTCATCATCCTCAACGCCATGGGCGAGGACACGACCTCGGCCACGCCTGACCAAGCCGACCTGCAGGCCTGGGCCACCACCTACGGCCTGACGACGCCGGTGGTGGCAGATCCGGGCTTCGGGCTCCTGGGGCGGTACAGCACCACCCGCTCCTACCCCAGCTACACGCTCATCGGCCCCGGTGGCGAGGTGATCTCCAAGGACGAGAGCGGGTACGAGCGGTCTGCCATCGAGGCCGTGCTGCCGTACTGACCTGCTTCAGTCGTCCCGACGACGGACCAGTGCCAACAGACCGAGGAGGGCTGGAGCCAGGGCCGCGGGCGCGGCGAGTGCGCTGCACCCGGTGGCGTTGCTGTCCTGGACAGAGCCCACGCCGTGCACCGACGTGGCCTTCTCCAGGTCGCCAAAGGTGGCTTCGAGCGACGTGGTGACGTCCTCGTCGAAGTCGTAGTGGTACAGGTCGCCGACCTCGTCCTGGAGCTCGCCGTCGACGTGCCAGGTCCAGGCTGCGCCGTAGACGGGGCAGTCGTCGGCGTCGAAGGCCTGGACCAGCAGCTCGACGGCGTCGCCCTCGTCGGCGTCGGTCTCGTCGCCGCCCAGGAACGCCGCGCTGACCACGCTGTCCGCGGACAGGCCGTCGATCGTGACGGACTCCAGGTGCACGCCGTCCACTAGCAGGTCCACGACCTGGGTGCCCACCTGGGTGGGGGTGAGCTGGAGCCAGTCCAGGTTCTTGCCGGAGTAGCTGTGGTCGACGTCGGCGTCGATCGGGTCGTCGGTCAGGGTCGACAGGACCTCGTTGCCGAAGACCTCGGTGTCGCCGAGCCAGTACTGGGCGACCAGGCCGCCGGTGCCGCCCGCGACGATGCGCACGCCGCAGTCCTCGGGGGCCAGCTCGGGCATGTCCATGCGCTCGGCGGTGGCGACGTGCAAAGTCAGGGTGTCGGGCACCACGACCTCGACGCTGATGCGGTCCTTGACGTCGCCGTCCGGGTCCACCAGCGAGACTGCGGTGGTGCCGCTGGTCGCGGCGCGGAGCTCGACGGTGAGGCCGTCGTCGTCGTCCTCGTCGCCGTCGTCGGGCTCTTCTTCGCCCTCGATGACGACCATCACGCCGTCGTCGTCGGGCACGATGTCCCAGGTCTCGTCGACCTGGCCGGACCGCCAGCCCCCGACGCCCAGGGTCACGACGGAGCCTCGGGCATAGGGGCCGTGGATGTCGAGGTCGCTGTCCGAGGCGCCGACGTCGTCTTCGAGGTACAGGCCTTCGGCCACGCCACAGGCGAGGAGCGGGGTGGTGAGCAAGGCGATGAGGGTGCGGTGCATGACATGACCTCCGACCGGGGTGACCCATCAACTCCTGCAAGAACCTCACCGCCCCATCGTGAATGCCCACGCTTCGCCAGATCGTGGTCCAGGCTCCGGCGCCATCCGGTCCGGGATCACGACATCCATGTCGCGGTCGGCATAGGAACCGGGCCGACTGACGGAGGCGCGCGTGAAGGTCCTGGTCACCGGCGGCAGCCGTAGCGGCAAGACCGGCCACGCCCTGCGGCGGGCCGAAGCGCTGAGCCCGGTGCGCAGCTACCTCGCCACCTGCGAAGCCCGCGACGCAGAGATGTCCGACCGGATCCGCCGCCACCAGGTCGAGCGGGACGCCAGCTGGCGCACCCTCGAGGAGCCGCTGGACATCGCGCCGTTGCTGGAGCGGGAAGGGGTCGTGCTGGTGGACTGCCTGACGCTGTGGTTGTCAAACCTGCTGGAGCGACACGGGGACGGGGACCTGACTGCAGAGCGCGAGCGGCTGGTGCAGGCGGTCGCGACGGCCTCCAACCCGCTGGTGTTGGTGACCAACGAGGTCGGGTTGGGCCTGGTGCCGATGCACCCGCTCGGCCGCCGCTTCCGGGACGAGTCCGGCTGGCTGGGCCAGGCCCTGGCCCAGGTCTGCGACGAGGTGGTGCTGGTCGCTTGCGGGCTGCCCCTGATGCTGAAGGGTCAGCGCACGGTATAGAGCCAGGCCCAGGGCCCGGCGACCGGGTCCTCGAGCACCCAGACCCCTTCCACAGCGACGCCGGCCTGGGCGGCCGCCCGTGTCAGGTCGGCGGGTCGGGGCGACAGATCGTAGATCCGCCTGGCGGAAGGGTCCAGCACCAACAGGTGATCCCCCGCTGCACCGCGGAGCAGATCGGCCAGGGCCTGGTCTCGGGCCTTGAAGCGGCGTGAGACGTCGCCCCAGACGTGAGAGACGGACAGCAGGGGCAGGCGGGTCTCGAGCATTCCGTACAGGTCGTAGTCGGCGGCCCACAGCCGGCTGACGCCCGCGGCGACCAAGGCTTCCTCCAGCCGAGCCTGGCCCCGCTCGGTGAACTGCGGACTCTCCACGGTCGCCAGCACACCGTCGGTGGCGCGCAGGTCGGCGACGCCGGCCGCCATCCAGGGCAGGCAGACGCCCAGCCCCCACGCCGCCCGGAGCGGCGACCGAGCCTGGGCCACCGTGGCGACCAGGCGCTCCGCCGCGAGCCCAAACCAGATGCAGACCATGGGCGTGGCCTGGGCCAGGTGGTGCAGATCCCGATTGGCCAGCCACAGGGCCAGCAGCTGCAGGGGGGCGTAGAGGCTCATGAAGCGGAGCAGGGCGCCCGCGGGGGAGTTGGAGCGCCGGCGCCACTCCAGTGCCGTGCCGGCGAGCAGCACGCCCCAGCCCACGAGGCGCCAGGGCGAAGGCCTGGGCGCTGTGCCGCCGTAGGCCCCTTCGAACCAGGTGAGGGGCGAGGCCAGATAGGCCCCCAGGGTCGCGGTGGTCTCCCGGTCCGGGCCGGCGCGACCCTCGAACAGGTGCCCCAGGCCCCGGACCAGGCGGTCGCCCTGGAGCCCGAGCTGGTCGTGGGACCGCAGGTGCGGCTCCGGGACCGCCAGGTGGTGCAGGGCGGCGATCCACAGCGGGACCGTGCAGCCCAGGACGATCAGGGCCAGAACCCACCAGCGGGGTGTCGGGGGCGGCTTCAGGGCCGGCCGGTCCCGCCGGGTGATCAGCGCCGCGAGGGCCAGCGCGCCCAGGGTCGCGGCAAAAGTCGCCTTGGCGAGCAGTCCGAGCCCGGCGCCGACCGCGACCGCTGGGGCCCCGTGCCGCCCACCGGACCAACGCCGGGACCAGAGGGCCCAGAGGGCCAACAACCCCGCCGCCTGGAGCAGGACCTCGGTCCCACCGAGCACCTTGCGGTAGAAGACGAAGCTCCAGTCCGCAGACAGAGCCAGGACGGCCAGCGCCGCCGCGATGTCGGTGCCGTGGTAGCGCAAGAAGCGGTGCACCAGGACCAGCAGCAGTGCGCCCAGCCCCACGTGCAGCGCGACCACTGCCTCGCGGCTGTGCGTGAGCCCGTACACGGCCCGGGCCGGCCAGTCCGGGGGACCGCCCGTGTAGCTGTTGACGGCCAGGGGCAGGGACACGGGCCCCAGCACCAGGCGCTCCGTGGGCCGGACCTGGCTGGCGGCCAAGGGGCCCATGCGGTGATCGCCGGCCCACACCGGCGAGCCGTCCGCCCAGGCCACCACCACCCGTGGGGGCGCCGACAGGGACCAGGTCGCGGCGACCTCTCCCACGACGCCCACGTCGCGCACGGTGGTCGCGGCGAGACCGACGTAGAGCAGGAGCGCCAGGACCAGCGAGTGCGGGAAGCGCTTGGACCACCACCAGAACACCAGCCCACGCTACCCCGCCGGGCTCGATGATCCGGCCGATCAGGTGCGGATGGCGGTGAAGACGGCCACGGCGGGGTGCACGATGTCCACGGTGGGGGCGAAGCCGGCGCTGCGAAGTTCCGTGCCGACCCGGTTGACCCCCGGCAGCGCGTCGTCCGGGTGGATCCAGTCGTCGACCCCGTCGATCACCCCAGGGTCCATGCTGGGAATCAGCCCGCCCACGATGAGCTGGCCCATCTTGGGGAGGCGGGCGTGGCACTGGGCCCAGAGCCGCTTGCGACGGGGCTCGTCCAGGTGCTGCAGCGCCCAGCAGCAGGTGATCACCGAGAGCCCCGGCTCGGCGGGCACCTCGACCAGATCTGCCCGGGTCCAGCTGCAGCGGTCCGCGACGCCGGCGCCGGTGGCCTTGGCCCGAGCCCGGGCGAGCATCGGCAGGGACAGGTCCACTCCGATGACGCGGGCCACGTACGGCGCCAGGGTCACGCCCAGGGTGCCCGTGCCGCACCCAAGGTCCAGCAGCACGTCCTCTGGTGCGGCCTGGGCGCACTCCGCGATGACCTGTCGACAGACCTGGCGCCACCGCGCGGCGGGGTCGACGTCGTCGTCCCAGGTCGGGGCCAGGGCGTCGTAGGCAGCGGTGCGGGCATCGGCCATGCCGCCCGCTAACGCGCCCCAGAGCAAGGACCCCCGGGTGCAGAAGCACCCGGGGGCCCGATCTGTCGCCTGGTGAGGCTAGTCGCTGTCGGCGTCGGTGTCCGTGTCCGTGTCCGTGTCGGCGTCGGCGTCGCCGTCCGCGTCGGTGTCGGCGTCGGCGTCGGCGTCGGCGTCGGCTTCCGTCCCGGAGTCGGTCACGGCGGAGTCGGTGCCGCCGGTGTCGTTGTCACAGCCGGTGAAGCTGATCAGCGCACCGGTTGCCATCATCAGGATGAGGCTCTTGAGCTTCATGGTTTCGTTCCTTTCTCTTGCGGTTGAAGCGGCCGAACCCGGCACGGGCGCGGCCGCCAAGGAGCGTAGGCACAAGAATTCGGGGTTCGCCCGATCGGGCCTCGCTGGCTTGGCCGGCCTCGCGGACGGGCTACGCTGCCCGCCGATGCCTCGATCCCCGACCTCTGCCTGTGCCACGCGCGAAGTCGCTCTCGCGCCGCGGCTCCTTCGGTTGGGGTTGTCATTAAATGCTGCGGCCAGCCTCCAGAAGCGCCGATGACCCTGGACGGGCTGCTCTGGCTTGTCGTCGGAGGGCTCACCCTCGCCGCGGCCTGGCTGTCGCTGCCTCGCGCACCGGACCTGGACTGGGAGCGCTTCTTCAAGACGGCGCTCGTGACGCTGATCCGCGGGCCCTTGGAGGCCCAGGGTGCCACCGCCGTGGCGTGGCTCCAGGCGAGCCGAGAGCGGGTCTGGTACCACCCTGGCTCCCGGGAATTGGCGGCCAAGTTGGCCGATCCGGACGCCTACGCCATCCCCGTGCCCGCACGGCCCGGCGAACGAGCACTGGTCGAGGACCTGGCCCGGCTCGAGGGCCTCTCCGCGCGGCTCGCTCGCACCTTCACCGACGAGCCCCGGGCCGACGAGGTGCTGTTCGAGGACCCGGTGGATCTGGGACCGGCCTACGACACGGTGCCCGTGCTGGGACCCGAAGCCAGCTGGGAGGCCGTCTCCCGCTGGGACGACACCGTGGTGGCCGGTCTGCGGCGACGGCTGGAACACACCCGCTGGGTCGTGCTGGGCGACGACGGCCTGGCCGCGGTGCTGGCCGAGGTCCTGGGCCCGGAGCGCGTGATCACCGGGTCCGCAGAGACGCCAGAGGGTCTGATCGCCTCGGCGGAGGCCTGGGTGCCGGAGACGTCCGATCGGCTGGTCTGGCTCGCGGTGGGCGCCCCGGCGGGCCTGCTTGCGCGAGGACTCCATGGGAGCGCTGGCCTGCGCGACCGCACCCGCGCCGTGGTCGCCGTGGCGGCCGAGCTGGGCGGAGAGACCTCGGACTGGTTGGCCGAGCACTTCACCCACGCCGCGATGGACACCGAGCTGGCTCGGACGACCCCCTACTTCCACCTGGGCTTCGTGGCCCCGGAGACCCTTCCCCTCGGCGAGCCGGGCGTGCCCTTGGCCGACACCTGCTGGCCCGTGCTCGACGAACCGCCGAACGGCCGGGTCGCGGTCGAGCCGGTGGACCTCGGAGTGCTGCCCGGGACTCGGGGCTCGGCGGACGCGACCTTGCTCGTCCGGGCGCTCTTGCTCACCCTGGTCCAGCGTCTCGCCTTGTCCGGCTGAGTCCGCGCCGGGATAGTCGCTGGCCATGCATCCCTTCCACCGGACAGAGCTGCTGGTCGGCCGCGACGGCTGGCAGGCGCTCAAGGCCGCCAGGGTCCTGGTGGTCGGTCTGGGCGGCGTCGGCAGCTACGCCGCCGAGGCTCTGGCCCGCTCGGGTGTCGGCACGCTGGGCCTGGTCGACTTCGACGACGTCTGCGTCACCAACCTCAACCGCCAGCTCCACGCCAACCGCCGCACGGTGGGCCAATCCAAGGCCCAGTTGATGGCCGAGCGGGCCCGCCTGATCAACCCCAAGGCACGGGTGGTCGATCACCACGCCTTCTTCAACCAGGACACCTCTGACGCGCTCCTGGGACCCGGCTGGGACTGGGTCGTGGACTGCATCGACAACGTGACCGCCAAGCTCCACCTGCTCGAGACCGTGCACGGGCTGGGGTGGGGCTTGGTCGCTTCGATGGGCGCTGGCGGCCGCATGGATCCATCGCGGATCCGGGTCACCGACCTGGCCCACACCGCGATCGACCCGCTGGCCCGCACCGTGCGCAAGGAGCTCCGCAAGCGCGGCATCTCTCGGGGCATCACGGCCGTCTGGACCGATGAGCCGCCCAATGCGCTCGACCAGGCGGTCCAGGACTGCTTCCGGTGCATCTGCCCTCACGGCGACAACGGCCTGCACTCCTGTGACGACCGCAACCTGGTCCAGGGCACGGTGAGCTTCCTGCCGGCGATGTTCGGCATGGCCGCCGCTGGCGCGGTGGTGAATGGCGTGTTGGGACGGCCGATCCACTCCCAGGTGCGGGCCGAGCGCAGGGCGGGCGGGTGAGCCGACCCGGTCCACGGGCTCTACGAGACCTGTTCCTGCTCGAGCCGGACATGGTCTACCTGAACCACGGGGCCTTCGGCGCGACCCCGGCGCCGGTGGTGGCCGCTGCTGACGCCTGGCGTCGGCAGATGGAGCGGCAGCCGATGCGCTTCATGATGCGTGAGCTGCCCACCGCCCTGCGGGCCGCGGCGGATCGGCTGGCGGCGGCGGTGGGCGCCCGGGGCCAGGACCTGGTCTTCCTGGAGAACGCCACCAGCGGTGTCAACGCCGTGCTGCGGTCGCTGTCGCTCGGTCCTGGGGACCAGGTGCTGATGTTCGATCAGGGCTACCCGGCGTGCCACAACGCGGCACGCTGGATCACGGAACAGGCCGGTGCCGAGCTGGTGCTGGTGCCTCTTCCCTTTCCGGATCCCACGCCCGAGCGCATCCTCGAGGCCGTCTCGGGTCGCCTGGGGCCTCGGGTTCGGCTGGCCATCCTGGACCACATCACCAGTGGCTCGGCGGTCATCTCCCCGGTCAAGGCTCTGGCGACCCTCTGCCACGATGCCGGCGTGCCGATCCTGATCGACGGCGCCCATGCCCCGGGCATGATCCCCCTGGACCTCCCCGACATCGGCGCTGACTACTACGTGGGCAACTGCCACAAGTGGCTGATGGCCCCCAAGGGCTGCGCGCTCCTGTGGACCCACCCGTCTCGCCAGCCCAGCCTCAGGCCGACCACCATCTCCCACGGTCTTGGGCATGGATACACCGTCGAATTCGATTGGATCGGGACCCGAGACCATAGCCCCTGGCTGGCCGTCACGGCGGCGCTGGACTTCAGGCAGGGGCTCGGCGAGCAGTGGATCCAGGACCACAACCGGGACCTCGCCTGGCGGGGTGCCGAGCTGCTGGCCGACGCCTGGGGCTGTGGGATCCCGGTGGCCAGGCACAACGCTGGCGCCATCATCGCGCTCCCGTGCCCGGTCGACGTGCCGGCGACGTGGCCGGCGGCCGAGGCCTTCCAGGACCGGATCTGGGACGAGCACCGGATCATGGTGCCGGCGTTTCCGATCAACGGGCGGGTCTGGCTTCGCATCTCGGCCCAGATCTACAACGAGCTCGGGGACTACGCGCGCCTGGCCCAGGTCCTGCCCGGGCGCTGAGGGGCGGGGGCGTCGCCTCAGCCGCACCATCCCAGGAAGCCCTCGGGATCGGCCTGGATCCGGGCGAGCAGGGCCGGGGGCACCGAGCCGGCCCGCAGCTGCACCTTGAGTGGGTCCAGACCCCAGGTCCGGGCCAGCCCCTCGAGGTGTCGCGGGCTCAGGTGCTTCTCGTCCTTTTCCACCCGGCAGATCAGCGACGGGGACAGGGCCAGGGCGTCGGCCAGGGCCTGCTGGCTGAGCCGGCGGGAGCGGCGCTGATGGCGCAGCCACTGTCCGAAGCTCGGCAGCGGCTCTGGGCTCACCGTGGCCGCCGGCACGGGGGCGGGGCCCGTGTCCGGCCAGCGCACCCGGGCCCAGGCGTCGTGGTTGTGGATCGACTCCTGGTTGTGCACCCGCACATCCAGCCAGGTGACCCCGTCCAGGCTGCGCAGTCCCAGCACCACGTCGCGCACCAGGTCCTCGACGAACCGGGGACGGTCATAGGCCTGCTCGGTCACGTGCTTCTCGTCGTCGCGCTTGAGCAACGCGTAGACCGGGCTCGATGCGCAGCCCTCGATCACCTGGACCACCTCTTCGATCCAGACCATCGTGTCGAAGCGCAGCCGGGCCGTCACCACGCCTCGCTGGTTGTGGGCACCGCGCTCGCTGATGGCCTTGGAACAGGGGCACACGGTGGTCACGGGGACCGCGACCTGGAGCACGAAGTCGGTCTGGTCCCCTCGGCGGTGAGCCCGGAAGGCGCAGTCGTAGTCCATCCAAGACGTGGCGCCGGACACCGGCGCGGTGCGCCGCAGGAAGTAGGGGAAGCGGGCCTCGAGGAAGGCGTCGTCGGCGCCCAGGCGGCGCTGGACCTCGGCCAGCAGCTCGGGCACGGTGCGCAGGCTGAGCTCGGCACTGAAGCCGTTGAGCACCTCGAGGAAGCGGGACATGTGGGTCCCGCGGACCGCGGCCGGCAGGCCCACCGACAGGGACAGGGTGCCGACGGTCTGCTGGCTCTGGTGGTCCCGATCCCAGACAGCCATCGGCCAGCGCAGCTCGCCGACCCCCACCTGGTCGATGGGCTGGTCCCGATTGTCGCTGTCAGCGGCGTGGTCGGGCAGAGCACTGGCCCCGACGCTGTCTTCGGCCAGGGCGGTCTCTTCAGGGGGAGCAACCATGACGACCTCCAGTCGCCGGGCGCATCTACGCGATCTTGCCCGGTCAGGCAAGGCAGGCTTTACGCGCCCGTCACAGGCTCGGCATCGCGCACAGCTCGGTCCCAGGTGCCGCGGCTCTTCAAGACCCGCTCCACCATCAGGCGGTAGACGGCGAAGAGCGGGTCGCCATCGTCGCCGGCGGCGGTCAGCAGCCGGGCCACGGCTTCGGCCGTCGCCAAGCCTTCGGGGCGGATCTGCGTGCGCATGGCCGGCCGGCTCGCGGGGCCCGGGGGCAGCGAGATGGTGGGGAGCTCCCGCAGGCCAGGCACGTTGTGGGCCATCTTGCGGCACTGCCGCCAGGTCCCATCGAGGATCACGATCGTCGGTGGGCGGGGCCACGCAGCCAGGTCGCTGGCTGGCACGGCGGGGCCGTCGCGGCGGGGGAACAACAAGAAGCTGTCCCCGGCGGGAAGGGACAGCGGCATCGGCACGCCGCGTCCCTCCCAGTCGTGCACGGTGGCGGACCCGATCGCTCGTAGCACGAGGGGCGTGGTGCTGGTGGGCTTGTAGCGCTCGTTCACGTGGCGCACGATAGCCAGGCACAGGCGGGTGGAGAGGACGGGGAGCTCGGCGCACAGGCAGTCTTCGTGCCGGAGCGAGCACGACGGACAGCGGGTCTTCGACGCGACCTTGGAGCGGATCCCCATGGCCCCTTCATAGTCGGGCCGCGGCCGGCCTACACTGGGGCATGAGTCGGCTCTGCGCGGTCCTGTGGCTGGGGGTGGCGGTGCTGGGCGGCTGCACCGCCGGTCGCCAGGCCTCCCCGCCGCGCACCGTGACCATCGTGCCCGGATGTCCCACCCTCGAAGACGGTCGGCTGAGCCTGTGCCTGTGGCGCCGCGTCATCTGGGCCAGCCAGCTCTACGAGGACGGCCGCGCGACGGATTTCATCACGTCGGGCAGCGCCGTCTACAACCGCTACACCGAGGCGGTGGCGCTCAAGGCCGGCATGACCGCGCTGGGCATCCCCCCGGAGCGCATCCACACCGAGACCCAGGCCCTGCACACCGACGAGAACATGGGGTACAGCCTGGCGCTGGCCCAACAGCTGGGCTTCCACCGGGTGGCGGTCGCGAGCGACCGGAACCAGGCCCTGGGCGCCTGCGTCATGGTCCGGCGTTGGGGACACGACTGCCTGCTGATGAGCCTGGATCGTGGCCGCGTTCACGCACGTCGCCTGCAGCCGCTGCCCCAGGTGCGCATCCCGCCGGTGCCGGCTTCGTCGTGGCAGACCCTGGAGCAGCGGGAGCTCGCCCAGGCCCAGGCCGAAGGGCGTCGGCGCCGTCCGCGGTCGCTGCCCTACTACGTGGGCCGTGGCCTGTTGGGGCTCTTCGGACTCTCCGGACCCCCCGAGCCACCCCGACCGGAACCAACACTAACACTCTAGCGGAACTGCAAATAAGACCCTCGAAATGCCCCACTGTTTGTGCAATACTGGGTTGCACGGCAGGCCAAGGCAGAGGATGGTGATGCCAGGAAACAGACTTCCTGGAGTTGAACCATGCAGCCCACACGAACCCTCGCCGGCTTCGCCCTCGCGCTCACTTGTGCCCTGGCCCCGACCCAGGCCCAGGCCTTCTGCGGCACCTACGTCGGCAGCGCCGGATCTGCGCTCTACAACGAGGTCAGCGAGGTCGCCGTGGTCCGGGACGGCAAGCGGTCGACGTTGTCCCTCCGCAACGACGTGGTGGGAGACGTCGACGACTTCGCCCTGGTGGTCCCGGTACCGTCGGTGCTGGACGAGGACGAGATCCACGTCCTGGACCACGGGATCTTCACCACCCTGGACGACTACAGCGCACCGCGGCTGGTCGAGTACCGCTGCGACGACTTCGACGCCGACGCGGACACAGACACCGACTCCGACTCGGACACGGACTCCGACACCGACGCCGACTCGGACACCGACGTGGACGTCGAGGCCGAGTACGTGGTGGGCGAGTACGACGTGGTGATCCTGTCGGCGACCGGCGGCGAGGGGCTCGAGAGCTGGCTCGACGGCAACGGCTACGCCATGCCGGACGACAGCGACGGGCTGCTCCAGGACTACATCGACAGCGGCAGCTTCTTCCTGGCCGCCAAGGTCCGCCAGGACGCCGGCATCGGCTCCGGTGACGCCCTGAGCCCGCTCCAGCTGAGCTACGAGCAGGAGACAGTCAGCCTGCCCATCCGCATCGGCACCCTGTCGAGCAGCGGCGTCCAGGACCTGATCGTCTACGGGGTCAACGCCTACAGCGGTGGCGCCCTGAGCATCGCCAACTACCCCGAGGTGGAGATCGAGGACGAGTGCCTGTGGAATCTGGACGAGCACGGCACCCTGGGTGAGTTCTTCGTGGAGCAGTTCGAGACCGCAGTGGACTCGGTGCCGGGCGCGGCCTGGGCCACGGAGTACGCCTGGGGCAACGGCAGCTGCGACCCCTGCACCGGCGACACACCCAGCGACACGGAGCTGGCGACCCTGGGCTACGACCGCGGCCAGTCCGACATGTTCTTCACCCGCCTGCACCTGCGCTACACGCCGGACCAGGCCAGCCAGGACCTGATCCTCTACAACAGCGGCCTCAAGGACTCGCGCCAGGAGCGCTACATCCGGCACCAGCGCTTCCTGGAAGATCGGTGGCCGATCTGCAACCAGGGCTACCCGGACGACCCGGGCTCCTGTGACCCCGACGACACCTCCTGGGACCCGACGGTCGAGCCCACCGACGACGACGACGACGAGGTGGTCCTGGTCGGCGGCGAGGGGCCCCTGGGGTGCGCCGTGACCCTCGCAGCACCTGTGCCGGTGGCCGTCTTGGTTGGGCTGCTCGGGCTGGTGGGCCTGCGGCGCCGCCGCGACTGAGCCCGCTCTCCCGCCCCTGCTCCCGCCCCCGGCACCGGCCGCGGGCGGGAGCCTTGCTTCGGGGATAGACGGGGTCCCCGCGAGAATAACGTCTGAGGAGACACCCATGCGCATCCCCCTGCTCGGCCTGTTGGCCCTGTTCCCTTTTATGGCCTGCACCGGCGACACCACGGCCGACTCGGGCACTTCCGACTCGGGCGCCACCGCCACCGACGCCGACGCCGACACCGACGCCGACAGCGACTCGGACACCGACGCCGACGGTGACTCGGACAGCGACAGCGACAGCGACACCGACGCCGACGGCGACGCCGATGGAGACACCGACAGCGACACCGACGCCGACTCCGAGATCAACAAGATCCAGAATGGCACCTACAAGGAGGGCGACTCGGTCACCTTCTCCGGCGTCGTCAGCAGCCCGGACGCCGGCTTCGCGTTCTTCGTGAGCGACACCGACGGCGGCCCCTACAGCGGCGTGTGGGTCTACTACAACAGCGCCGACGACTGGGCCCACACGGTGAGCCAGGGCGACGCGGTGACAATCACCGGTGAGATGCTGGAGTTCCCCGAGGGCAGCGCCCCCGACACGATCACCGAGATCGTGATCGCCGCCCACGCGGACATGAGTATCACCGGCACCGGCACCCTGCCGGATCCCACGGTCCTGACCACGTCGGAGCTGTCGGACCCGACCACCCAGGAGATGTACGAGAGCACCCTGGTCCAGGTCCGCAACGCCACGGTGACCGGCCCCGCAACCGAGGAGAACTACTACGAGTGGGAGGTCGACAGCGCCGTGCTGGTCGACGACCTGTTCTACCAGGAGATCCCCGAGGTCGGCGCGACCTACACCAGCATCACGGGCCCGCTGTACTACAGCTTCGGCTCGTTCAAGATCGTGCCCCGCAACGCCGGCGACCTGTCGAAGTAGCGATCAGACCCGCAGCACGCCTCGCCGCAACCACCAGCTCAGGTCCAGCACGCTGGACAGCGAGCTCGCCACATAGGTCAGGGCGGCCGCGGTCAGGATCGAACGGGCAGCGGGCAGGTCCTTGGGGTGCAGGACGCCGGTCTCTTCCAGCATCGGGAGGGCCTTGCGGAAGCTGGCGTCCCACTCCACGGGCAGGGTCACCAGGTGCACCAGGGTGCGCATGGCGACGCTCAGCGCGAAGAGCACCCCGACGAGCAGGAAGAAAGCCGGGATCCGCACCACCAGGGCCAGCACGGCCAGGCCGCCCACGACCCAGGGCAGGAGCTTGCGCAGGCTGATCGCCCGCGCGACCAGACGTCCACGGAGCGCATGGGCCGCGTCGCCTTCGGCGTGCTGGACCGCGTGGCCGACTTCGTGGGCTGCGACGGTCAGCGCCGTGAGCGAACGCCCGTGGAAGTGGCCCGCGGTGAGCGCCACCGCGCGATGCTCCGGGTCGTAGTGATCCGCGGCGTCCGTGACCCGCACGGTCACCCCGTCTATTCCTTGGCGCACGAGCAGGTGCTCAGCGAGCTCTCCGCCGGTCCAGCGGCATCCCGGCAGTGGCTCCCCGTGCCGACGCAGCACCCAGCGCACCCAGAATGTGGGCGCATAGAGCAGGCTCAGGAACAGGAGCGGGAGGGCCAAGAGGTGCATCAGGGATCCGAACGCGCGAGCGACGTCACCGCGTCCGCGATGACCCGCAGAGCTGCAGGGTGCACAGCCGTGGCCGGGTCTGCGGGATCCGGGACCCTGCGAGACGCGTCCAGCAACAGGTGATCGGACTTGGGAATGACGGCGTGACGGGCCTGAAGGCCGCGGGCCCCCAGGACCTGGAGCCGCTTGTCGTCGGCGTCGACACCGTCGAGCTCGCCCCGCACCAAGGTGAGGCTGAGGCCATCGGGCAGCGCGGCCAGCGGGTCCACCGCGACCACAGGAGACAGGAGCACCAAGCCCTGGATCGGGGCGCCCTGGATCGCTGCGAGGGTCGCCACCGTGCTGCCCTGGGAGTGGCCGAGGAGTGTCATGCGGGCCGGGTCGGCACCGGGCTGGGCCAGAGCGCAGGCCACTGCGGCGTGGGCCTCGGCCACCCGAGCCGGCTCGTCGACCGGGGGCCCGCCGGTCTGGCCGGTGCCGCCCTTGTCGAACACGAGCACCGCCGCCCCCGACGCGACCAGGGCCTGGGCGATGTCCCGGTAGTGCCCCCAGGGCGCGTCGGGCTGGTCTCCCCAGCGGTTCCAGGGCCGGGCTCCGACCAGCACCACTGCGGTGGGGAAGGGCCCGGGGCCGTCCGGCGCGACCCAGCTGGCCGCGAGTGCCCGGGGCTCGGCCGGACACTGCACGGCCCGGCCGGGCTCCACAGGGGCCGGCGCCGGGGGCGGTGCTTCCGCCGACGGCGCAGGTGCGCCACAGCCCAGCAGCAGGAGGGCGAACACCATCAGCCCTGGTGGAACTGGATGGCCCCGCCGGGCAGGAAGTAGAGGATCACCATGTCGCCCCCGCCTACGGTGGGCACGTGGCGGGAGCCCGGCGGCAGGACCAGCCAGCCCGGCGGGTGTCCGTCGAAGGTCGGCTCACCTGCCAGGGCGAAGCACAGGTCGATCTCCCCCTGAGGGTGGGTGTGCGCTGGACCTGGCCGGTCCATGTGCACGGCGTCGATGCTGAAGCCCTGTGCGGCCGGGGTGGCCTTGGACAGCCGGCCATAGGACATGCCCGGGCCGCCACGGGGGGTGAGCCAACCGTCGGCGAGGCCGGCGACGACCAGGGCCCTCACGGCCTGGACCGCGTCGCTCGCCAGGGGCAGCGCTGCGTTCAGGGCGGCCGATGCGCCCGGATCGCCCACGTCGACCGTGGTCAGGTGGTCCAGCACAGGCTGCAGGGTCTCGAGCAGGGTGGCGGCGTCGGCCAAGGGGCACCTCGTGTGGGACACTCACCCGCCACGGGCAGGGTGGCAACCGGGAGGGCAAAGGTCATG
>CAZFLE010000164.1:0-15380 GCA_964519895.1 uncultured Enterobacterales bacterium
GCACGCTCACCCCGGACTCGCCGATCTTGCCGTAGATGTCCGGACGCTCGGCGGGATCCTCGCCGTAGAGGGTCACCGAGTCGAAGGCGGTCGAGAGCCGGGCGACGGGTTCGTCCTGGCACAGGAAGTGGAACCGCGCGTTGGTCCGTGCGGGGCCGCCCTCTCCGGCGAACATGCGCTTGGGGAGCTCGCCCAGGCGCTTGAGCGGAAACACGCCCGCCGTGTAGGGGAAGCTGCCGGGCACGCCCTCGCGCAGGGCGAAGCGCAGCCGATCCGCCGCGCTGACCAGGCTCGGGAAGGCCACCCGTGGGATGCGCTGGTGGGACAGGCTCTCGTGGTACATCGGCTGCCGGATCTCCCGGCCGCGCACCGTGTAGACGAATTCGTCGGCCCGATACTGGGCGGCCAGGGCATCCCAGCCGTCCAGGGCGGTGCGCGACTCGGCGGTCAGCTCGCCGCGCAGGTCAGAGGCACGCTGGGCGATGCGGTCGTCGGCCAGCTCGGCCGCCGCGAGCTGGAGGGCCTCGGCACGACGGGCGACGTCGACCTGGGCGTCGACGGCCTGGTGGTAGGCCCGCACGCTCCCGGCGATGTCGCCCAGGTACCGGCCGCGGTCCGGCGGAACGATGGGGCGCCACGCCGGCGTGGCCCGGCTGCCGGGGTCGGGAAGCGCCGTGGGCCAGGGGCGCCCGGTGCGCTCGGACAGGCGCTCGAGCAGGAAGCGGTAGGACGCCGTCACGCCCGGGTCGTTGAACTGGGCGGCGATGGTGCCGAAGACCGGCAGGTCCTCGTCGGCGGTGGTCCACAGCTCGCGGTTCCGGCGCACCTGCTTGCGCACGTCGCGGAACGCATCCAAGGCCCCGGAGCGCTCGAACTTGTTGATCACGACCAGCTCGGCAAAGTCGAGCATGTCGATCTTCTCGAGCTGACTGGGGGCGCCGTACTCCGCGGTCATGACGTAGATGCCCAGGTCACACACGTCCATCACCGCCGAGTTGCCCTGGCCGATGCCACTGGTCTCCACGATCACCAGCTGGGCCCCTGCGGCCTTGACCACGCCGATGGCGTCACCGATGGCCCGGGACAGCTCGCCGCCCGAGTCCCGGGTGGCCAGGGAGCGCATGAAGGTGTGGCTGCCGCCGATGGCGTTCATGCGGATCCGGTCGCCGAGCAGGGCGCCGCCGGTCCGCCGTCGTGTCGGATCCACCGAGAGCACCGCCAGGCGCAGCTCGGGCTGGTCGGCTCGCAGGCGCAGCACCAGCTCGTCCGTGAACGATGACTTGCCGGCGCCGCCGGTCCCGGTGATGCCGACCACGACAGGATCGGTCTGGGCGGCAGCGGCGTCGAGGGCCTGGCGCCAGTCGGCGGGCAACAGCGACGGGTCCTCGACGGCCTGCTCGACCCAGCTGATGGCCCGGGCGATCACCACGGGATCCCAGCCCGGCAGGGCGTCCAGAGTGGGCTGGCCCAGCGCGACCGTGTCGTAGTCACACTTGCTCAGCAGGTCCCCGATCATGCCCTGCAGGCCCATGCGACGGCCGTGCTCGGGGTGGTAGATGCGGGTGATTCCGTAGTCCTCGAGCGCCCGGATCTCTTCGGGCACGATCACGCCGCCGCCGCCGCCGAAGATGCGGATGTGGGGCGCTCCCTGGGCGGCGAGCAGGTCCTTGAGGTAGCGGAAGTACTCGTTGTGGCCGCCCTGGTAGCTGGAGACGGCGACCGCCTGGGCGTCTTCCTGGATCGCGGCCTGGACGATGTCCGCAACGCTGCGGTTGTGGCCCAGGTGGATGACCTCGGCCCCAAAGGACTGGAGGATCCGACGCATGACGTTGATCGCCGCGTCGTGGCCGTCGAACAGGCTCGCGGCGGTGACCACCCGCAGCTTGTGGGTCGGCGTGTAGGGCGCGGGCGCGGGCGCGGCTTCCGTGGGAGCGGACATGCGGACCTCCTGGCCCCGCTCCTATCCGATCAGGCGAGCAGAAAGCGGCCGATGGCGGCGTTGAAGGCCGAGGCATCCTCGACATTGGGAGAGTGTCCCACCCCCCGGAGGACCTGCAAGCGGGCACCCGGGATCCCAGCGGCCAGCCGCTCCGCATTGGCCAAGGGACTCAAGGCATCGTCCTCGCCGTGGAGCACCAGGGTGGGCACCCGTATCCGGTCCAGACGCTCACAGGCGCTGAAGGACCCATAGGCCTCCCACTGGCAACGGGTGCCCACGGGATCGGCGCTGAGCCGAGACCGACTGCGGGCAAAGACCTGGAGACGCTTGGACTGCTCCCGAACGTAGCGGGGGCCGAACAAGACGGGCACCACCTGGTCCAGCCAGCCTTGTTCGTCGAGTTCTGGCGCCCGGCGCAGGGCCTGATGAGCGGGACCAGCGGCCGCGGGGCCACAGGCCGTGCCCACCAGCACCAGCCCCTGGACCCGTGTGGGGTGACTCAGCGCCAGTTCCTGGGCGATCCGGCCACCAAAAGAGATGCCGACGACGGTCGCCCGATCCAGTCCGGCGTGGTCCATCAGTCGCACGGTGTCGTCGGCAAAGTCGGCCATCGTCGTGGGCTGATCGACCGACGCCGACGCGCCAGCACCGCGGTTGTCGAACGTGAGCACCCGGTGGTGGTCGCGGAAGTGCCGGACCTGGTAGAACCAGGCCTCCTTGGCACCCCCGAGCCCATTCAGGAACACCAGCGCCGGTGCGCCCTGGGGGCCGGACAAGGTGTAGCTCAGGGCAGGCTCGGAAGGGGTCAGCGCCATGGGTCGCGTTCATAGCCCGCTACTGGCCGAGCAGGTCCGCCAGGGCGCGATCGAGGCGGGGGTGAGCCAGGGAGAACCCGGCGTCTTGGAGCAAGGTCGGGGCCACACGGGTGCTGGCGAGCAGCGCTTCGCGGGCCATGTCACCGAACGCCGCCCGGAGCAAGGGGGCCGGTGCAGGCAGCACCGCAGGACGGCCCAAGGCCCGGCCCAGAGCGGCGGCGAAGCGGCGGGCCCGAACCGGTCGTGGCGACACCACGTCGACGGCTCCTTCGAGCGGGGCGGAGAGCGCGAACAGCGCGGCTCGGAGCACGTCGTCCACGTGGACCCAGGAGACCCACTGATCGCCCTGTCCAAGGGGTCCTCCGAGTCCCCACCGGAACGCGGGGAGCATGCGGGCGAGTGCGCCCCCGCGCGGATCCAACACGAGCCCCAGCCGCAGGTGGACCACCCGAGCGCCGGCGTCGCGGGCCGGCTGGGCCGCGGCCTCCCAGGCGGTGACGAGGGGGGCCAGGAAGCCCCGGTCGCAGCTTGCGGTGCGGGCGTCCACGACTTCGTCCCCGCGGTCCCCATAGGCGCCGATGGCCGACGCGCAGACCAAGACGGGTCTCGGCTCCGGACAGGCAGCGATGGCCCGGGCGAGCAAGGCTGTGGTGTCCACGCGACTGGTGCGCAGCTCGTTGCGAACACCCGCCGTCCAGCGCCGCCCGATCGACGCCCCAGCCAGGTGAACAATCCCGTCCACGCCGGTCAACGAAGAGGGCTCCAGGGTCGGCAACCACTGGCACTCGCCGGGACCCGCCGGCCGACGCACGCCGCGGATCACCTGGTGCCCGCCCGCCTTCAAGTAGCTGAGCAGCTGGCGGCCGATCAGCCCACTGGCCCCGGTGACGAGGATGCGCAGCGGTCTGGCGCTCCAGGCCCGGTGGTCGGCCAGGTCCTGGGCGGTGCGGCGATAACGGTGGCGGAACCAGCGCTCCAGGGCCCTCTGGACCCGGCCCGCGCCCAGCATGTGCCCCATGCCTCCGCCAGGGAGCATCCACTCGACCTCGTCCTCGAGGAGAGCGCCCGTCTGTGCGCTTCGAACACGGTGCGTGTGGACCCAGTGCACAAACGGGCCGCGATCCTGGACGTCACGGAAGCGCAGCACGGGTCCGCTGAGCACCTGAGATGTGTGGCGGAGGGTGAGCTTGCGTCCCCGCAGCAGCCACGGGACCCGCAGATCGACCTGGCCGCCTTCGGACAGGCTCCCGGAGCTACCCAAGAGCTGGACGGAGGCCCATGGCGGGATCAGCCGCTCCATCGAAGCGCTCCGCAGGTGCCAGTCGAAGACCGCTTGCGGGGTCTCCCCGAGCGCCATGCCTCTGCGGAAGGTGTTCACGCCGGGGCACCTATCCCGGGGGATCGCCGCCCGGATCGGCCAACCGGGCCCAGCCAACCCGCGTTACGGAAGAATCGTTGGCCTGACCCGGATCGGCTCGTTACCCGGGGGCACGTCCCCATGAGGGGAACAGATCGGTTCCATCTCGACCCACCGACTCAGAGAGCAACATGCCCCGTCCCAACAAAGCCAACGGAATCCTCGCCCCCTTGCGAGACAAGTTCGGCAAGGTCCCCGACCACATCATCGCCGAGGAAGCAGGCCTGTCCCTGAGCACCGTCGGAAAGTACCGGCGCTCCAACGGACTGCCCGCTTACCAGGGCTACAAGTTCAAGAAGGGCGAGCTGCCCCCCGGACACAAGGCGGCGGGCAAGACCGCCAAGAAGAAGGCAAAGGCCCCCAAGAAGACCGCCAAGAAGGCCGCGACCCCCAAGAAGGCGGCCGCCAAGAGCGCCCCCAAGAAGAAGACCGCCACCAAGAAGGCCGCCACCAAGAAGGCCGCCACCAAGAAGGCCGCGTCCGATAAGAAGTTCCGTCGGTCCAAGCTCGATCCGTACTCCCACCTGATCGGCAAGCTGCCGGACCGCGAGGTCGCGGACATGGCCGGGACCACCCCCGACGGCGTCCGGATGTACCGTCTGCGCCACGGCATCCCCGCTGCATCGCGCTCCCAGCGGGGCCAGCCCCGCAAGGTCGAGGCCCCCAAGGCCACCAAGAAGGCCGCCCCCAAGAAGGCCGCCAAGAAGACCGCTCCCAAGAAGGCCGCCAAGAAGACCGCAGCTGCCCCCCGGGCCGCGGTCAGCACCAGCCACGCCTACGAGGTGACCGTGCGCAGCGGCGCCGACGACGCGATCTATGTCGTGGTCGCCGGTGACATCGTGGCCGCCGCCCAGCAGGCCAGCGGTGCGGGCCGCGGCAACGTGGTCGGCGTGCGCCACCTGGCCGAGGCCCTGGTCGCCTCCTGATCGGGGTCGCCATCCTGGTCGCTTGCAGCGGCGGCGGGCCCTCGGTCGAGGATCCGCCGCCGCCGGCGCGCCCGCCCCCTTCCACCGAACCCCTGACCCACGCCGAACCGGGCGGGGCCTGGGACTGGCCGGCGGCGCCCTGCCCTCCCGGCATGGTCCACGTGGCCGCGGGCACCTACACGACGGGCATGCTCCCTCCGAACCCGTTCGCCGCGGTGGACACCACCAAGATGGCGGTGGTGGACGCGCCAGAGAACGAGTGCCCGGCTGCGCTCGAGGCCAACCCGGGCACGTCGGTCTGCTGGATCCAGACCGACCTGCGGGATCCCGTGGTCTCGGCCCACGAGGTCACGGTCGACGGCTACTGCATGGAGGCCCTGCCATTCCCCGGCGACGGGCCGTATCCGCCGGACGGCATGACGACCTATGACGCCTCCCGCTTCGACGAGCTGCTCTCGACCGGTGCGTTCGGTCCGCGCCGGATGTGTGCCTACACCGAATATGAGCTCGCGGTCGCAGGGCCGCACACGAACCACCGCTACGTCTACGGCAACGCGCCGGATCCGGCCCGCTGCCACCAGCGCGAGGACGAGGCCATCGGCAGCCGTCCGGACTGTGGCAGCGCCGCCACTGGCATGGCCGAGTACGGTGCGGTCATCTCGCAGTGGGTGCTCAACGATGCCCAGCTGACCGCGTGGGCCTGCAGCCGTCCCGAGGGTTGCCCGGCGTCCGGCGGCGCTCGCCTCGACGAGCGCAACCCCGACGGGGGGTTCAAGACCCGGTACCTCGTGGCCGGCGGCACCCGTCGAATGCAGACCCGCCAGGCCCCCTACACGCCGCACACGTACCACGATCACGGCCAGGTCTCCGGCCCAGGCGGCTGTGACAAGTGGGGCTGGGACGACGGCCCTGCGGTCTGCGCGACGCCCGACGAACGCTACGCGCGCTGTCCCGGGGACCCGGACGGACCGGGCTGCCGCGAGCTCCAGGCCCAGGAGCTCGCGTGGGCCGGGCTGCTGGACTTCTGCCGCGGTCGGCACATGACCGAGTGCCTGTCCCGGGGCCTGAGTGCGGTGAGCGGCGAGCCGGTTGACGTGTGCCCCGAGAGCGACCTGACACTCGGTCCAGGCCAGGGACGCTAGTCTCCTCCGCTGCCCGTCGCCGGTGTGGAGCCCCGACAAGGGCGGCGAGCACGACCCAGCAGTGGCCGTAGTGGAAGCGCTCGGCGTGAACCGGGGTCTGGTGACAGGCTTGAACCGGGGTCGAACCGGGGTCTGGAACCTTTTGTTAAGCATTAGCCGCACGGGGATGGATCGGGATTGGGGCTAGTTCTGACTCTGGGGCATGACTCTGGGTTGGGTTCTCGCGTTGGACTGTCTTGGGCCGGTCTGGGGTCCGCCGCTTCTGGGGGCGGGGGGTGGCGGGGCGGCCCGACCCTGTCCTTTTGCTAGATCAGTTCAACGGCTCCGGAATACCCCCCGGCGGGTCCACGGTCCGCCGCCAGAGTCCCCACCCGCCAGCCCGATTCCGCAGTCCGAACTCGGCCTGGAGCCGCGCCGTGAAGGCATGGTCGATCGGCAGGACCACCGTGTCCACGCGCTCCAGATCCAGAGGCCAGCTCGCGGTCCAGTGGGGCGGCTGGCCGTCATCGGCGTACATGTGGTTCACGTTCCAGAGCACCCGTCGCCCCGACAGCGCAGCCATCAGGCGGTACTCGGTGGCCACCCGGTCGTCGGGCTGCACGTGGGCGACCAGCCGGTGCAGGGCTGCGACCTCGTCGCTCTCGCGCTCGCTCTGCAGCGCCTCGGCTCGGCGCTGGAGCCGCTCCCGCTCCGGGGAAAAGGTCACCAGGTTGCCCACCACCAGCCAGATCCCCACCGGCCAGGCCAGCTTGGGCCAGCGCCGCATCAGCACAGCGGCACCCACGGTCCCGGCCGCCGCCCACAGCGGCAGCAGTGCCGAGCGCAGGTACACGGTCGTGCCCAAGAACCCATGCCACTCCCGGTGCGTGTCGGTCCAGAGCCACCACCCTGGCCCGGTCGACATGGCCAGCGGCGCTGGCGCGGCCGGCGCGAAGAGGTAGCCCCCCAGCAGCGCATGACCCGCAAAGCGCCAGCGCTCCCCCATCAGCTCGGGTGGCACAGCGGGGCCACCGCCCTCGAGCAGCTTGCGCGGATCGAAGTGGAAGAACATGTTCTCCCGCAAGACCAGGAGCACGCCGAGCCAGACCAGCCCCAGCACCACCAACGCAGCCCCCTCGCGCCGCCGCCAGCCACCCCAAGGCAACAGGAGCAGCAGGCCACCACAGAGGGGCAGCACATAGGCGGACTCCTCGCGCACCAGGCAGACCACGACGGCAGCTGGGACCCAGATCCGCCAGGAGCGGCCGTAGAGGCCCCAGAGCATCCACGCCAGGGCCGGAATCCACAGGGCCATGGGCCGAAAGTCCGCCCCCGCTGCCGACTCGGTGGGGGCCCAGACCAGGAATGCGAGCCCCGCCGCCAACCCGAACCAGGACCGCCCGGAGGCCGAGCGACCGAGCTCGGCGAGAGGCCAGGCCGCGGACACGACAGCGACCACGTTGATCAGCACCAGGATCTGTACGCCGGGCGCGAGCGCATAGAGGGGCAACACCAGCGCGAACACAGGGTGGAAGTGCACCATCTCCAGGAACCCGATGGGCTCCAGGAGGATCGGGGAGGTCCACGCCCGACCGTCCAGCGCACTGGACAGGATCTGGTTGAAGAAGGCCAGGTCCTGAGCCCACTGCTCCCGAAAGACCTGGAGCGCCAACAGCTGGCGGCTACCCCACGTCCACGCCGCGGCGATCATGGCCACGCCGAGGAGCAGACGGGGCAGGCGTGACGACATCGCCCGGACCCTAACAGTCACCGGCATCTGCTCGGTGGCCCCCGAGGCTGGCGGCGAACCGATTCCAGCGATACCCCCGGCCCTCTCGGAGAGCCCCGATGAAGCGAGTCCTTCCCCTCCTCCTCGCTGCGCTGCTGGCCTTCTTCCCCTTCTCGACGGCCTCTGCCGCAGAAGGCGAGGAGCTGACCGGTTTCGCCGCTTTTGATGCTGTCTTCGCCGAGTGGGTCGTCGGCCCGCTGGCCACGGTCATGTTCTGGGACATCATGTTCTGGGACAACGACCTGCCCGCCGGTCAAGGCATCGGCAGCGCGGTCGATGGCGGCGTGGTCACCGCCTACGAGGCCGGCAACTACACGGTCCAGGCCCAGTCCCAGGTCGCCCTGACCACGGCGAGCGCGGCGCCGTCCGAGCCCGTCACCCAGAAGATGGGCAAGCTCGAGGTCGCCATCAGCGCCGGCCCCGACGGCCTGCGCGGTCAGATCCAGGCACGCACCCTGGATCCGGTGGCAGAGGGCATCGGCGTCACCGCAGACGGCGGTCCGGACGGACAGCCGCTGTCCGAGTGGATCGGCCCGGCCTTCGACCTGGGCCCGCTCCAGTCCGACCAGGCGGGGCTCTGGGTGGTCAAGGGCCTGGCGCCCTTCCCCGCCGTGGTCCAGGTCCAGGAAGGGGTCTGGGAGGTCGCCAGTGTCGGTGTGCCCCTGCCCGCGGACGCGCTGCCCGTCACCGTCGGCACCCGGGTCCAGAGCGGCGACGTGGTCGGCACGGTGCTCTCGATCGATGGCGACCAGGCCACGATCGGGGCCGAGACCACCACCACACTGGCCGGTCCCCTGTCCAACCCCAACCAGAACTCCGCACCCATCGTCGTGGTGTGGCTGGTCCTGGGCGCCATCTTCTTCACCCTGCGCATGAACTTCATCAACCTGCGCGGGTTCGTGCACGCCATCGTCGTGACGAGCGGCAAGTACGACAACCCGGAAGAGACCGGCGAGGTGACCCACTTCCAGGCCCTGTCCGCAGCCCTCAGCGCCACGGTCGGGCTGGGCAACATCGCAGGCGTCGCGGTCGCGGTCGCGGTGGGTGGCCCGGGCGCCATCTTCTGGATGATCCTGGCCGGCTTCCTGGGCATGTCCTCCAAGTTCACAGAGTGCACCCTGGGCCAGATGTACCGGATCAAGGACAAGAATGGCCAGATCCGGGGCGGCCCGATGGAGTACCTGTCCACGGGCCTGGAAGAGCTCGGTCAGGGCACCCTGGGCAAGGGCCTCGCGGTCCTGTTCGCCGTCATGTGCATCGGCGGCAGCTTCGGCGGTGGCAACATGTTCCAGGCCAACCAGTCCGGCGCCGCCGTGCGCCAGCTGGTGCCGATCCTGGACCAGTACCCGGTCGCCTATGGGCTGATCCTGGCGTTCTGCGTGGGCCTGGTGATCATCGGCGGCATCCGCAGCATCGGCAAGGCCGCCGGCGCCATCGTGCCCATCATGTGCGGGGTCTACGTGGCCGCCGCTCTGTTCATCCTGGTGACCAATGCCAGCGCCGTGCCCGACGCCTTCGGCACCATCTTCAGCGAGGCCTTCAGCCCCGAAGCCGGCCGCGGCGGGCTCATCGGCGTGCTGATCCAGGGCTTCAAGCGAGCGGCCTTCAGCAACGAGGCCGGCATCGGCTCGGCGTCCATCGCCCACTCGGCGGCCGCCACCGAGGAGCCCGTCCGCGAGGGCATCGTGGCCCTGCTCGAGCCCTTCATCGACACCATCATCGTGTGCACGATGACCGGCCTGGTCGTGGTGATCACCGGTGCCTACGCCAACCCGGCGGCCGGAGCGGGCGTCGAGATGACCAGCTGGGCCTTCCGCCAGTCCATGGACTGGTTCCCGATCGTCCTGAGCTTCGCGGTCGTGATGTTCGCGTTCTCGACGATGATCAGCTGGAGCTACTACGGCGAGCGCTGCTGGACCTACCTGTTCGGCGAGGGCACGAGCCGCATCTACCAGGCCATCTTCCTGGTCTGCGTGGTCATCGGGTCCAGCATCAGCCTGGGCAGCGTGCTCGACTTCTCCGACCTGATGATCCTGGGCATGGCCTTCCCCAACATCCTGGGGCTCTTCCTGCTCAGCAAGAAGGTCCGAGGCGCCCTGGACGACTACTGGGGCCGGTTCAAGGCGGGCGAGTTCGAGCAGGCGGCGTAGGGCGAGATGCTCCACGGGCTGGGCCCCCGCCGGGAGATCCTGGACCGGGTGGGCCGGGCCGCCGCCGTGCGCGGCTGGCGGGTGGCCCTGGTCGGCGGTGCGATCGTCGATCTGGTCGCCGGGCGGCCGGCCAAGGACCTGGACCTGGTCGTCGAAGGGGACGCGCCCACGCTGGCAGCGGACCTCGCGGCCTCCCACGGGGGGAGCGTGCTTGCCCACCAGGCCTTCCGGACCGCCACGTGGACCACCGCCGACGGCGAACCGGTGGACCTGGTCATGGCTCGGACCGAGCACTACCGCGCACCGGCCGCCCTGCCCGCGGTGTCGCCGGGCACCTTGGAGCAGGACCTGGACCGGCGGGACTTCACGGTGCTCAGCGTGGCGGTGGACCTGGCGGATGGCCGGGTCCTCGATCCGAGCGGCGGCCTGTCCGATCTGCAAGGGCGGCTGCTTCGGATCAAGCATCCCCGAAGCTTCCACGACGACCCCACCCGGGCATGGCGCGCGGCCCGATGGTCCGTGCGGCTCGGCCTGGCGCTGTCTCCCGAGACCCGCGCAGCGCTCGATGACGCCGTTCGGGACGGCATGCCGCGGGTCGTGGGCCTGGAGCGAAGCGGGAACGAGCTGCTCCGCGTCTTTCGGGAAGAGCACCCCTGGCTGGCCCTGCGCGGCCTGACGACCTGGGGCTGGCTCCAGGCCGTGCACCCCGGGTTCTCGGAACGGTCGTGCAAGGCGATCCACCGCGCGGCGGTCTCGTCGGGTCCGGCGCAGGAGCACACGTCCGGCGAGCCGGTCCCCCGAGAGCCACTCCTGTGGCTGGCCCTCGCCCGCTCCCTCGACCGCCCAGATCGCAAGGCGCTGGCCCGCATGGTCACGCCGGGCGGGGACGCCCTTCAACTGTGGCTGGAGGGACCCGAACGGGTCGCCCGAGGCATCGCTGCCGCGGCGGCATGGCCAGACCGGGTCGCGCTCGCCCGGGGTGTGATGGATCTCTCCCCCGAAGAGCGTGCCGAGGTCTGGCGGGAGACAGAGGACGTCCGGCAGGCATCCCGGTGGTGGGAGCAGCAGGGCCGGCACATCCGCTCCAGCGTCACCGCCGCAGACCTGATCGCCGCCGGCCACGCGCCGGGACCGGCCATCGGCCAGGCCCTTCGCGCGGCCCAGGACGCCGCCTGGCGCGGCGAGGACGACACCGGGCAGCGCCGAGCGGCGGGGCTTCCCCCGCCCTGAGGGTCCAGGCCTGGTCACAGGATGTCGCGCCAGTGGCGACCCCTGAGGGCCCAGGGGTATACGACCCGTCCTGCCGGACGCTGCCACAGGAGGTTGCGGTGTCACTCCTCGCTCTCACGGTCTGGATGGCCTGCGACCCGGTCGCAGACGACTTCAAAGGTCCCTCGGACCAATGGGATGGGCTGATCTCCGAGGAGGAGGCCGACGACGAGGTCGCGGGCCTGGAGGGGGACATCGACACCGGCGCCTGGCTGGAAGACGATCCTCCGGACGAGGACCCGCCCGAAGACGATCCCCCCGAGGACGACCCCGAGCCGCCGATCTGCACCGAGGCCGACCTGTTGTTCGCGGCGGAGATCGTCGACGCCGACGGGGCGGAGCGAGCGAGCAGCTCGAGCCAGGACGACCTGTACTTCGTGGGCCGCACCCTCAATCCCTGCGACAGTCGGGTCATCCTGACCACCGCGAGCCCTTGCCTGGTCCAGCGGTGGGAGATCAAGGACGACAGCGGCGACGCCATCGCCCTGAAGCCCGACTGCGACAAAGGCGCCTGGGACTGGGAGCTGGACCCGGGCGACGAAGTGCTGCAGACGTCCAGCAGCCGACGCCTGGGCCCTGGGGACTACACGCTGACCGTGCGGTTCAACGCCGACCCCTTCCGAGCCAGCAAGGCCTTTACGGTCGAGTAGTGCGCCGATCACCAGGTCCCGGAATACCGGGACTGCATGGAGCACGTCGACGTGGTGGTGATCGGGGGAGGCCTGTGCGGGGTCTCGGTCGCGCACGCCCTGGCCACAGGGGGCAACCCGTCGGTGCTGGTGCTGGAACAGGGCGCCCAGCTCGGGGCCGAGGCGTCGGCCCAGAACGCCGGCATGGTGCGGCGGCTCGCTCTGGACCCGGTCGAACGGGAGCTCGCCTGCCGTTCCGCAGCCGCCATGGCCCGGCCAGCCTTCGCCCAGGCCTTGCGCCGCACTGGGGCCGTGTTGGCGGCCGGCCGGGACCCGGCCCCCCTCCAGGCGGCGGTCGACGACCTGGAGAACCGTGGGATTCCGGTCCAGGCAATGGACCTCGCGACGCTGCCACCCGCTCTCGCCGGGTCCCCGCTTCACGCTGCGTGGTGCCTACCCGACGAGACGGTGGCCGATGCCTGGGGACTGATCTCGGTGCTGGCCCGCGAGGCCCGGGGCGCCGGCGCCGCCCTGCGAACGGGCTGCCAGGTCCAGGCCCTCGCCACCCACTCAGGGCGGGTCGTCGGCGTGCACACCGACCAGGGACCGATCCGAGCAGACGTGGTCGTGCTGGCGACCGCCGCCTGGGCGCACCGCCAGGCCCGCGACCTGGGCCTGGAACGACCCCTGGTGCCCCTCGCCAGGCACCTGCTCTTGACCACCCCGCACCCTCTGGCCGATCCAGGGCACCCCTGGTGCTGGGTCGACGACGAGGGCGTCTACGCCCGGCCCGAGGGGGGGGGCTGGCTGTGCTCCCCCTGCGACGAGGCCCCCCGTGACCCAGGCCAGGGCCCTGGCAGTCGCGGCCCAGCAGAGCCCATGGGCTACGCGCTGGCCAGCGACGCCCTGCAGCGGTGGTTCCCGGCCCTGGGCCCGGTGCGCTTCCAGCACGGCTGGACCGGCCTGCGCACGTTCTGCCCGGACCGCCGCCCGCTGGTCGGTCTGGATCCCGAGCTGCCCGGGCTAGCCTGGGCCACGGGCTTCGGGGGCTTCGGCGTGACTTGCTCTCTCGCTGTCGGACCCGTGTTCGCAGATCGGCTGCAGGGCCGAGCAGACCCCGCCCTGGACACCGACGCACTGCGGCCAGGCAGACCCTTTCCGGCGTGGGAGCTGCCCGCAGGGAGCCAGGCCTGGTGGCGTCGACACGGGGTCCCGGAGCCCCGGTCTGTGCGGCAGCCACGGAGCGGCCCGGCGCCCTGAGATCCTGGCACAGCTCTTGCGTTGTACGGGGGCACCCCAGGAGCTGACATGGCCCACTCCCCCCACAAGCTGTCCTCCACCGACGACACCGGGATGCTGTACCTGAGCGTGTTCACCGGCCTGTGCATGGCCCTCGTGGAGCACGCCTGGCCGCTGCTGTTCTGAGCGCCAGCACGCATCCGCCGCGCACGACCTGCGTGCGGCCGCGATGCGGGGTGGATCTATTGGGTCGCCACCGGCGCGAGCAGGTCCTCCAGGAAGAACGCCGAGAGCTCGGCCCGGCCTGCCAGTCCGGCCTTGGCATAGACACTGCGGGCCTGTTGCCGACTCGTGCGCTCGCTGGTCCCCCGCACGTCGCTGACCTCCTTGTGGCTCAGCCCCTTCAGCACCAACAAGGCGACCTCGCGCTCGGCGCTGCTGAGCGACCAGCGCTCGAACTGGTGCTCGATCGCAGCCCCCATGCCGTCCAGGGTGGTTCGGTGCTCCTGGCGCCACCGCTCAGCCTCGGCTTGCCAGCGCCGGGCCTCGTCGCCTGCACGGGCCACCGCTGCCCGCGCCCTGGACCGCTCGTGCTGCCAGAACCGCCAGTACAACACCGCACCAGCGACCCCGCAGAGCATCAGGATGCCCTCGATCAGGAGGTGCTCCAGCTCGGCGCCGATGCTCGCGTCGTGCACCACGTCGACCAAGACCAGGCCGGAGATCACCGTGAACAGCACCAAGGAGCTGCGCACCGGGATCTTGGGAGCCGCCCCCAAGTCATCGGAATTGCTGTCTTCTATGTCTGTATGCGTCATGCGTCAGATGCCTCATGACAATCGACGGACACGGAATTCGATCGCGGCGACACCGTATCCCACGCACCCCGGACATCGGAGGAACCGATGAAGCGACTCGCCGTCACCCTGCTGCTGGGCCTGTTCGGAGCCGTGGTCGGCTGCGCCAGCGGGACCTTTGACCCGCCCGCCGACCCCCCCCACAACGACTTCGAGGACGGCTACGCCCACGCATCGGGCAAGGAGACGCCCTTCCTGTGTCGGGACCCCGACGGCGGGAATCGGGTCACGTGTCCCGACACCCGGCCCGAGCCTCGCAATGTGAGCTGCGACGCCGCCGGCTGCCACGGCGACACCGAGTATGCCCTGGTCGTCGATCCGGACGGCCGCCACCTCTATGGCTCCGACGGCCCGAGCTGCTGGACCTGCCACGACCGCGAGTGGTCCGACCAGAAGGCGCGCTGAGGTGGTGCGGCTCACCCTCCTCCTCGCCCTGAGCGGCTGCGCCAGTGTCGCTGAATCAGACCCCGCGCTCCTGACCGGGACCCCCTCCTACGAAGCAGACATCAAGCCGATCCTGGACGAATTCTGTGTGCGCTGCCATACCAGCGCCGGACGCCTGGACGCCGGCGTGGAGCTCGACCGCTACGAGAACGCCCGCTCCGCCCGGGTGAAGAACACCTGTGTGTCGGTCGGTCGGGACGTGGCCGACAGCTATGGCGAACACCTGCTGCCCGTCGCCGGCCACGGGTCCAAGGTGCCCTGCGAGCCCTGGGACCTCCTGTCCATGCCCCCTGGCGCCACGCCGCTGCTGTCCCTGGAGCAGCAGGTCCTGTTGGCCCGATGGGTCGCCACCGGAGCCCAGCCATGACCCGTCTGCGCGCCTCGCTCTGCCTGGTGCTGGTGGGCCTGACCCTCGCTGGCGCGCTGCTGGTGCCCTCGGGCGACGTGAGGGCGCTGCCCATCTACGCTCAGCGCAGCGGCCACACCTGTGGCAACTGCCACGTGTCCCCCACCCTCGAGGACGCCGAGGGCTGGGAGAACCCGGACCTGTCCGACCGCAAATGCACCCTGAGCTGTGTGGGCTGCCACACCAACCCGACCGGCGGTGGCCTGCGCAACACGTCGGGGCGCTACTACGGCCAGTCGACGGTCGCGATGCTGCCCAAGCAGGACCGCAGCTACTCGGACCTGGCCCGGGAGCTCTTCAGCGACGAGCGCATCTGGGAATTCAAGCAGAAGCGCGGCGCCCCCCCCGTGACCGGCGACGACGGCCGCACCATCCCTAG
>CAZFLE010000165.1:0-15128 GCA_964519895.1 uncultured Enterobacterales bacterium
AGCCAGGGCTCGCCGGTCTCGTCGACGTACAGGCCGTCCTCGAATTCGGCCTGGGCCAGGCCGGACCGCTGCTCCCGGCGCACCGTCTCCGCTGCTCGGGCAAAAGCGCCGAGCAGCCCGGCCGGTCCTTCAGTGGGCTCCCCGGCCAGCAGGGACTCGTACAGGGTCTTGCTCACGACGCCTCCTGGCCCACCAGGGGCAACACCACTGCAGCCACCAGCTCCAGGACCTGCTTGGGGGTCGCCGCCCCCCCTGTCGGGTCCTCGCCGAGGTCCCGGACGATGCGTGCGACGAAGCGCTCCCCGCACGCCCGCACCGCCCGACTGACGGCGCTACGGTCCCGAAACGCAGGCACCCGAGCGATCAGGTCGTCGTAGCTGTCTCCCCGGGCCAATGCCGTCACCAGGGCTTGCTCGGGCTCCGAGAGCTCCTGCCAGGCCCCGAGCACAGCACGCCGCAAGGTCAGCGCTTCGGGCAGCGATGCGGGCGCGGGGGCCTCGGGCGGCACCTCGTCGGGGGGACCCCCCAGAACGTCGCCGAGCAGGTTCGAGAGCACGGAGTGGGCCAGGGGCTGACCGGCCAGGGTCAGAGCCCGGTGCACCAGGTCGTCCACCGACAGATCCCTCGCCACCGGTGCCAAGGCGTCTCGCACATCGTCCAGGTGTCGCACCACGGTCGGCCCGCGGGCGTCGATCCGCCAGCGCTGGTGCCCGCCCCCGCCATCGTCCACCGCCTGGGCGCGGGCCTTGAGCGCGGCGCCGATGTCCCGGTGCAGCTGGTCCCGCCACCGCAGCACCGGGTCCCGCCGCAGGTTGAAGGCATAGTCGTCGCGCAGGAGCTCCCGGGCGACCGACAGCCGCGCGTAGAAGCTGTGGTAGCGGATGGGTGGGTCGTCGAAGGCCTCCTCGACGAAGGCTCGGAAGGGCACGCGCCCCATGAAGGGGAAGCGCCCCTTGGCCACGGCAGCGCACACCGTGAGTGCGCGATCCGCCAGCCCTTCGACGGCATCGTCGCTGCGACAGCCCAGCTCGAAGTACGCGTCCGGGTAGCGCCGGGTGACCCGGTCCACGTGGCGGAGGAACAGGTCACGCAGGTCCTGGGCCCGGCCTGGGGTGCTGCGCCCCGCCTCGAATTCCGTCACCAGTGTGGACAGCGAACCCATGGTCCCGCTCCTGTTCGTCCGTTGATGAAGGGTGAACCCAAGCGGAAGTTGTGAACGAGGAATTCTCAACTTCGCCGCGACTGTACCCTTGATCCCTCGCGGAGGCTCGAGAGCGCTTGCGATCCTGGATGCTCTGGCTGTTGTTCCTGTTCGGCCTGGTCCTGCCCACGCAGGCCCGGGCCGCCGCGTGGGCGACGATCGAGCGCATCGAGGTCCTGGACGACGCCGGTCGGTGGCAGGCCGAGAAGAGGACCGCCCAGGCCACCCGCACCCGGACCGGCGAGACCGTGCCCGTCCAGCTGGGGCAGGCACTCGCCCAGGGGGACACCCTGCGCACCCACAACGCCCGCCTGCGCATCCGCTACCGGGACGGCGGCCAGATCGGGGTCCAGCCCGAGTCCGAGCTCCTGCTCGAGGACGGGGGTGTGCTTCAGACCCTGGGCCAGGTCCTGTACCAGGTCGAGGGGCTGTTCCGGGTGCGCTTCGGGGCGGTCGAGGCGGCGGTCGAAGGCACCCGCTTCCTGGTCGCAGGCGCGCCCGCGGGACCCGTCACGGTCGCGGTCGATCGCGGCCACGTGTGGGTGCGCACCCAGGGCCAGCAGGTCCTGGTGCACAAGGGCCAGGTGGTGACGGTGCCCCACGGCGGCACTCTGGGGGACGTGACCTGGCACTCCGAGGCGCAGGCGGCGAGCCTTGCGACCCTCGCCAGCCGCCTGGGCGAGCCCCGCTACACCCTTGGGATGCTCGGGGGCACCACGCTGACCCGGGGCGATCTGTCCGGCTCGGCCACCTTCCTGCTTCGGGCTCGGATCCGCCCCGCTTGGCGCTTCACCGCTTCGGCGGGCTGGGCCACCACCGGTGAGCGCTTCCACCTGCCGGTGGCGGCGGGGCTCGAGCGGCGGGTCGGGCCCGCCGGCGTGGGGATCGAGGGCCTGGCGCTCTTCGGCCACAGCACAGACTGTTTCGGGATCGTGGAGATCCCACTCCAGCCCGGCGTGGCCGCGGTCGGCCGCCTGAGGCTGCCGCTGACCGACCGCACCGCACTCGAGGCCCGCGTGCGCGGCGGGTACGCCGGCGGACTCTACGTCGACGCGGCGATGGGGGTGAGCCTTGGCTTGGGTCTCTAGCCTGTGGACGCTCGCCCTGGGTCTCGCCCACGCCGGTGAGCCCGTGGCGTACTGGGAGCCCGGCCTGACGGACCTGGGCCGCAACGCCATCGTCTTCGCCGACCTGAACGGGGACGGCACCCCGGACCTGGCCGCCGACACCGGTCGCCCGGGCGACGCCAACGCCATCGTGGTGCTCGATGGCGCCACCTTGGACTACACCACCTACAGCCTGCCGGACGGGGTGCCGGTGCTCAGCCTGGACACCGGGGATCTGGACGGGGACGGGATCCCCGAGCTCCTGATCGGCATGCCGACCTATGACCGAAACCTGGATGCCGACGTGGGCCTGGCGGCGGTGTTGCACGCGGTGGCCCCGCCGGGCCAGACGGTCCAGGCCACCGACTACGTGACCCTGGGGGTGGTCGGCAGCAAGCCCGGGGACCTCATGGGCGCCTCGGCCCTGCTCCACGACGTCGACGGCGACGGCCTGGACGAGCTCTTCGTTGGGGCCCCGGGCTGGAACGGCACCGGCGCCGTCTACACCTTTGACCACACCATCGGCGGCCTGACCAGCAGCGACGAGGCCAAGGGGAGCTGGATCCCCGAGGGCAAGTCCGTCGGGCTGGGCGTGGGCCTGGCGATCGTCGACGCCCTGGGCCTGCCGACCCTGGTGATCGCGACCTGTGACGGGTACGACCCCACCGCTCCGGGCTGCACCACCGGCGGCGACCTGGTCACGGACCCGGCCACCAATTGGTCCACCGAGACCACGTTCACGGACACGATCGGCACGAGCCTGCTGGGCGCGGCCCCGCGCGGGTTCTTCGCCGCCGACATCGGCAGCGCCGACGTGGTGGCGCACGTGAGCGACAGCGGGCTCCAGACCTTCCAGATCGGGATCGAGCCCACGCTGGTCCAGGAGATCGTCTTCGGCAGCACCGACGGCAACGCCCGCCTGGTCGACGACCTGAACGACGACGGCGCCCCGGACTGGCTGATCCAGGAAGGCGACCAGGTCCTGGTGATCAGCGACCTGGCCACCTCCGGGAACAGCGCCGACCTGGCCATCGAGACCTACCAGCTCACCGGCGCGACCCTGGGCGCCGCGGTGTTCGACACCGGGGATCTGGACGGTGACGGGTGCCAGGACGCCCTGGCGTCGGCGCCAGAGGAAGGCGCCGTCTACCTGCTGCCGGGGACCTGTGCTGTGACGGACACGGGCGACACGGGCGACACCGGGGACACAGGCGACACGAGGGACACCGGTGACACGGGTGACACCGGCCCCACCGACACCGGCCCAGCGACCGACTCGGCAGACACCGGCGACACCGCCACCACGGACACCGGCGAGACTGGCGAGACCGGCGAGACGGTCACTGTCGACTCGGGCGACACGGCCGAGTGCCGCGAGGAATTCGGCTGGGCGTGCGCCGCCACCGGGGGCCTGCCCGGCTGGGCGGCGTGGTGTGTGCCCCTGGCACTCGCGGGTCGCCGCCGCCGGTCCTGAACAGGGGACCAGGGCAGCGCAGACTCACATCCGGACGCCCGAGGGCCGATCCTCTGGCTGCCCCCCGGCGGAGTTCACGATGAACGTCCTGTTGGTCGACGACAGCCAGACCACCCTCGAGATCCACAAGGCCGCGCTGGTCCGCGACGGCCACAGGGTCGTGGTCGCGACCAGTGGCGAGATGGCCTGGCGGCACCTGACCCATGCCCGATTCGATGTGGTCGTCACCGACTGGATGATGCCGAAGATGACGGGCCTCGCGCTGATGGCGCGCATCATCGAGCGAGGGGAGCCGCGACCCGGGCTGGTGGTCGCCACCATCCGGGGCTCTGGCGCCGATCGGCTCAAGGCCCAGTCTGCAGGCGCCGACGTCGTGCTCCAGAAGCCCGTGTCCCCCGACGCCCTCGTCGCCGGGGTCGCCCAAGCAGCGATGACCTTCGACAGGTCGCCTGGGGGGTCACACTCCGTCGTCGGCGCGCCCAGTCTGGTGGTGCTGCTGGCCGAAGTGGGCGGCGCAGCGCTGCTCGACCGCCTCGCCCCCGCGCTGCGGCCAGCCCCCCAGACGGCCTACCTGATGACCCTCGCGGCAGCCCCGTGGGCCATCGCATCCCGGGCCGCCAGCCTGGACAAGCAAGCCCAGCTCCAGGTCCGCCCGGCGGCGCCTGGCGGCGTGCTCTCCCCGGGTTCGTTGAGCCTGGTGGGCCACGACGTCCCTCTGGCCATCGACCGCTCCGGGCGCTTGTGCCGTCTGCGGCCGACCACCGATCGGGCCCAACCCCTGGACCGACTCCTGACCGACCTGGCGCGCACCCACGGCGCTCGGGCGACCGCGGTGTTCCTGGCCGGCATGTCTCGCAATGGACAGGCCGGCGCTCGCGCACTCAACGACGCAGGCGGCCGGGTCCTGGCCCTCGCCCCCCAGGACTCACCGGCGCCCGCACTGATCGAGCACCTGCTCGAGGGCCGGAGCGGCACCCCACAGATCTCCATGAATGCGCTTCCGGGTTTCCTGGCGGCCTGATCCGCTCTCAATGCAGACAGCACAGGATCCGACATCTCCAGAGGAGGTCCCATGTCGCCGACTCTTCTCGCCGCCTTGTGCCTCAGCGGCCAGGCTCTTGCGACCGAGGGCCCGTGGACCACGCCGGCTGGCCAACACGCGACCTACACGGGCGTCGGCATCGACCACTTCCGCTCCTTCACCGATGGGGACGGCGGCACCCAGGACGCGCCGTCGGGGGTGACCCGCTTCGGCGCCAAGCAGCTCTGGGCTGCGGGCTTGACGGACCGGTTCGATGTGGGGGTCGAGGTGCCCTACGTGTTCGTCGTGGCGGACGACCCGGCCGTGCGCAGCCAGAGCGCGTTTGCAACCACCAGCGACTTCAGCGAGATACGGGTGCGGCTGCGCTACCTGGCGCTGACCGAGACCTGGCGCCGACCAGCCGTGGCCCTTCGCGGCTCCGGGCGAAGCGGCTTCGCCCACAGCGACAGCCGCCACAGGATCACCAACGCCGGCGAAGGCACCACCGACCTGGGTGTGGGCCTGTCCGCGGGCAAGATCGGCCTGGTGGGCCCCGGCTTCCTCACCGTGTCCGCCGACGTGGACTTCTGGTACCGGATCGCACTGGACCGGGTCGATGGACAGAAGATCCCGGCCAACGAGGCCCGTGCGGCCTTGATGGTCCAGTACGCCCCGCACCGCCGCTTCGGCCTGAGCGTGGTCGCGGACGGCTTCCATCGCTTCGGTGGCTACGACCTGGGCAGCCTGAGCGGCGTGGACGCCGACCACCAATGGGCCGCCTTGGACGCCGCACAGCTCAAGGTGGGCGGCAAGCTCATGCACTTCGCCCACGGACGCATCCCGAATCTGACCCTGAGCGCCTACCGGGCCGTCCTGGCTCGCAACAACCCGAACGACACCTGGCTGGTGGAGCTCGGTGTGGGCTTCGCCTTCGACGGCCTGCGGACCCGCAGGGCCACGGTCGTCACCGCGACCGAGCCCGAGGTGTCCAGCGGCAGCGAGGGCCCGTCGTGACCCGACGCCGACTGCTCGCCAGCGCCATCGCCATCCTCGCGGTGCCCTCCATCCAGGCCCACGGCGCGAGCTCGTCGGACTACGCCATTGTCGCGTCGGGCGTCGCCGACGCACCGGTCCTGGACCGGCGGCTCGCCAAGCGCATCTTCAGCCGCCAGGTCACGACCTGGCCCGATGGCACGCCGATCACGGTCGTGTTGCCACCGGTGGACAGCGCCACCATGGCGTGGCTGTGCGACCAGGTGCTGGGCGTCGAACCCGCGGTCTTCGTGCGCTACGTGTCAGAGCGGGCCTATCGCAGCAAGCTGGAGCGCCCGCTCTCAGCCTCGGACGAGCGCGCCGTCGCGGCGCTGGTCGCCGACCGACCTGGGACCGTCAGCGTGATCCCGGTGGACACGATGCTGCCCGGGCTGGCGACCCTGGCCATCCAGTAGGCCGGGTCGCTCCGTGGATCAGGCGAAGAGGAGACGCACGGGGCCCCTGCCACCGCCGGCCAGACTCATGCGGAAGTCGAGGGATTCTCCACCCTCGGGGCCATGCCCGAAGTGCCCGGCGACCGCTCTGGCCGATGCGTCCTGCCCGAAGGCCCGGCGGAGCACATCCCCCAGGTAGCCCAGCGCGAGGTTTCCCCACTCGGAGAAGGCGTCGTCGACGATGGGCGGAGGTGTGCCTTCGAGCCAAGTCTCGACCTGGGAGAGGGGCGAGAGGGTGAGGCGCGCGGCGATCTCGAATGCCAGTCGGCGGGTGGTGCCAATCCAGACCGTGCTGCGGCGTCCGCCCACGCACACCTCGCCGCGGATCCAGGCCTGGGGAGGGGGGCCGATCCAGCGACCCGTGTGGATCGCCACGTCGCAGCCGAGCAGGCCGCCGAAGGCCTCGGCCCAGGGGTCCGGCAGACGCTGCCGCACCAGCTCACCAAAGGTGCTCACGCCATCACTTCCTGCACGGCGAAGCCGATCGAGTCCGCCGTGAAGGGCTTCCGCACCACGCCGCATCGGGGCAGCGCCGTTGCGACCTGCCTGACCTCGGGGCCCTCCTGGGCCGTCACGATCAGGACGCGGGGCATCAGGCCGGTTTCCTTGCCCGCCCGGTCCAAGAACTCGCGTCCCGACATGCCGGGCATGGACCAGTCACACAGGATGAGGTCCACGCTGTGGGTGCGCAGCACCTCCAGGGCCTCGGCGCCCGACCCAGCCTCGATGGTGGCGCTGACGCCCACATTGCTATTTCGGAGGGTCTTCCTGAGCACGAGACGCATCACGCTGGAGTCATCGAGGATGAGGACAGTCATGGGCGTTCTCCTGGTTCTCACTCAATTCACCGGATCCACAAGGCCTCCGGCTGAGCACGGTCCGGGCTCGCCAGGCCCTACAATCCACCCACGCCGGATCCGACAAAAAGGGCGGGAGACCCCTTCATGTTGCGATTCCGGCGCTGGCCGCTGCTGGTCAAGCTCACCGCGTCGATGGCGCTGGTGGTCGGGCTCCTGTCCGCGGCAATGGCGTTCAGCTTCACCCAGCGACTGGGCCACGAGGGCCGCGCCTGGGCCCACCAACAGGCCCGCTCCACGGCGTCGCTCGTGGCCCGCGCGGCGGCACCCGGCCTGGCCTTCGAAGACGAGGCCTTCATCCAGGACTCGCTCGAGCCGCTGCGCGCACTGCCCGAGGTCGTGCACGCCACGGTGCTCGCCGCGGACGGCAGCGCACTGGCGAGGCTGAACGACAGGGCCCCACCCCAGCCCGCCCAGGTGCCCGGCAATGAGCCCTTGAGCTGGGAGAGCAGCGACACGGTGCACAGCGCCGTCACCCTCTACGAGGGCGGCGACCCGGTCGGCCGCGTGGTGCTGGGCATGTCCCTGGAAGGCCTCGAGGCTCGCCAGCAGGCGCACCAGTCCTTCACCCAGCGGCTCGGCCTGGCGTTCGCCCTGCTGGGCAGCTTGGCCGCTTGGGGCCTCACGCTGCTCATCACCCGGCCGCTCAAGGAGCTCAGCCACCAAGCCGAGCTGGTCGGTGACGGCCACCTGGACCAGGTCGTGGCGACCCCCCTGGCCCGCAGCCAGGAGCCGGGCGACGAGCTGCACCAGCTCGCACGAGCCTTCCACCGCATGGCGGTCGGACTGGCCGCCAGCCGCCACGAGCTCGTGACCCACGCCCAAGAGCTGGAAGCCCGGGTCGAGGAACAGGTGTGCGATCTGCGGGTGGCCAAAGAGGCCGCAGAGGCGTCCAACGTGGCCAAGAGCCGCTTCCTGGCGACCATGAGCCACGAGATCCGCACCCCGATGAACGGGGTCGTGGGCATGGCCGACGTGCTGCGCACGAAGGACCTCCCCGACGACGTGGACGACATGGTCGAGACCATCCAGCGCTCGGCCGACGCCCTGCTGCACCTGATCAACGACATCCTGGACTTCTCCAAGGTCGAGGCTGGCGAGCTGGCGCTGGAGCACGTGCCCTTCTCGCCTCACCGCATCCTGCAGGAGGTCCAGGACCTGTTCCGCAGCAAGGCCGAGGACAAGGACCTGCAGCTGTCGGTCCTGGCGGACCCCAGCCTGCCCGATGCGGTGGTGGGCGATCCCTACCGCCTGCGCCAGGTGCTGCTGAACCTGGTGGGCAACGCCATCAAGTTCACGGAGCGCGGCTGGGTGACCCTCCGGGCCCGCGCCACCGACGACGGCCAAGGCCACCGGCTGGTGGTCGAGGTCCAGGACACCGGCATGGGCATGAGCGAGTCGGCCCAACAGACCGTCTTCGCCGCGTTCACCCAGGCCGATGTGTCGACCACCCGACGCTTCGGCGGCACCGGGCTGGGCTTGGCCATCACGCGGAGCCTGGTCCACCGCATGGGCGGCGAGATCACCGTGGAGAGCCGCGTGGGCGAGGGCAGCACCTTTGCCTTCCACGTGCGGCTGGCCGAAGCCGCGGAACAGACCCCGACGATGGCCGAAGGGCAGGCCGATCTGCCCCGGGATCGCCACAGCGGCCGCACCGCGCTGGTCGTGGACGACAACCCCACGAACCGCAAGGTCGCAAGCCTGGTCCTGAGAGAGCTCGGGCTTGAAGTAGGCCTGGCCGAAGACGGTCAGCAGGCCCTGGATGCGCTCCTGGACGACACACCGGACGTGGTCTTCATGGACTGCATGATGCCTCGCTGCGACGGCTACACCGCCACCCGCCGGCTGCGGTCCCGGGAAGCCGCCGCCGGCTCTGGGCAGCACCAGCTGGTGATCGCGATGACGGCGAATGCCCTGCCCGGGGATCGGACCGAGTGCCTGGAGGCCGGCATGGACGACTTCCTGTCCAAGCCCGTCCGGCTGCCCAAGATCCTGGAGGCCCTGGATCGCTGGTTCGGGCCCCGAGGGTCCACCCCAGTGCTGGCCCCGGAGCCCGCGACCGAGCCGGCGCCGGCCGACGAGGGCCCCGTCTTCGACACCGCCACCTTGGACGCGCTGGCCGAGCTCGGCGGCCCTGAGATGGTGGGTCAGGTGCTGGAGGGCATGCGAGAAGACGTGCAGCCGGCCATGGACGCGCTGGCTGCGGCGGTGCCCGCCCATGACGCCCCCGAGATCCAGGCCGCCGCCCACCTGATCTGCGGGGTCGCCGCCACCGCTGGCGCCCAGGCCCTGTCCCATGCGGCCCGCCTCCTGGAACGCCCGGCCAAGGCCGGTGACCTGACGAATGCCCCGGACCTGCTCAGCGAACTTCAAGCCTGCTGGCGCGACACCCTCGCCGCCATCGCGCCCACCGTCGCCCGCCTGGCGAGCTGACCCCCTTTCCCTTGGAGTGCCCATGTTCGAAGCCCTCAAGCGTCTGTTCTCAACCAGCGCTACCCGGTCCCGTCGCGTGCTGGTCGTCGACGACAGCGCGACGACCCGCCGGGTGATGGCCGGTGCCCTGACGCGCCTGGGGTTCGAGGTGATCTGCGCCGAGTCGTCCCGGGCGGCCCGACGAATCCTCAACGACTGTGGGCCCGTCGATCTGATCACCCTGGACTGGCACATGCCCGGGGGCTCTGGCCTTCAGCTCATCAAGGCCCTCAAGAAGCAGCCGGGACTCCGTGGCATCCCGGTCATCATGGTCAGCAAGGAAGACTCGCTCGACCGCATGATCGAGGCGACCGACGCCGGGGCCGTCGAGTACCTGTGCAAGCCCTTCGACCTGGCTCTGCTCCAGGAGAAGCTGATGTCCGCCGGCTTCCACACCGTGCTCCGTGAAGCCGCCTGACAGGGTCTGCAGGGCGATTGCTCAGCGGGCGCCCTGCGCCTCGCCCGTCATGGGCACGAACAGCACCGAGAGCACGTGGCTGCGCCGATACTCCTGGGCGCTGACCCGCTCGATCACGACCAGGTCCTGCACGTCATTTCCCACAGGGATGACCATGCGGCCCCCCACCGCGAGCTGGTCCAGCAAGGGCTGTGGGACGTGGTCCGGCGCGGCCGTGACGATGATGCGGTCGAAGGGCGCCGCGTCGGGCCACCCCCGGTAGCCGTCGCCGATGCGGGTCTTCACTGGGATCTCCAGCCGCGCCAGAGTCGCCGCGGCCTGCTTGCCCAGGGCCTCGACGATCTCGATGGACCAGACCTGGGCCCCCGTCGCTGCCAACACCGCGGCCTGGTAGCCGCTGCCTGTGCCAATCTCGAGCACCCGAGTGCCGGGCCCGACCTGGAGCACCTCGGTCATGAAGGCCACGATGTAGGGCTGGGAGATGGTCTGGCGGTGCCCGATGGGCAGCGGTCGATCCTGGTAGGCCCGGGCCTGCTGCGCCGCCGGCACGAACTCGTGACGCGGCACGCTGCGCATGGCCTGGAGCACCAGCGGGTCCTTGACCCCCCGGGCCTCGATCTGGTCCCGGACCATGCCGTCGCGCTCCTCGAGGGGACCGGCCAGTGCCACCGCGAGCACCCAGAGCAGGCCCACAGCCACCTCCGTCGTCCAGGCTACCGCGTGGCCAGCCGGTCATCCCGCCAATTACCACCCGCCGCCCGGCTCGAGCCGGATCCACCCCAGGCCGTAGTCATGCCCTCGATCCCGAATGGCCTGGAAAAACCATCCCCATTCATCCCCCTAATGCTTAACAAAAGGTTCCTGACCCCTGTTCTCCCCTGTTCTGCTGCTCTGGGCTCCCGACACAGCGATTCACCACGCCCCCAACCGCCACCCTGTCGTCTCCCCACCCGGCGTTCGCACCCTGGGAGCGACGTTCGGCACCACCGAGCGCCCCCAAGAGCCGCCCACGCGAAGTCCTACGCCAATGCCCCCGATCGCCGCCGAGCCTGGAAGAGTCGCGGTTGCCCCCGTCTCCCCTCGACGCCCCCCAGTCGACCTACCCCAACGATCCCCACCAAGTCAGGTGGTGATGACGGTGTCCATGTTTGCCCAGCGCCGCCACAACGTGCCGGTCAGCTCGCCCTCCATCGCCATCTTGGACACCGTGGTGCCCATCTTCACGTAGTTGGACACGTGGGCCAGCTTGATCAGAGGCCAGGGGTGCTTCTTCAGGAACTGGCTCTTGGACAGCTGCTTGAGCATCGGCCGAGGGATGAAGTCTTTGGACAGCATCTGGATCAGCGAGATCCAGAACGTGTCCTCGACCGGTCGCGGATAGGCCAGGTTCACCCGGTGCTGGTAGAAGACGCGGGTGTTGGTGCCCTCGACGTCGTACTGGCTGATGATGCCGTTCTTGAGCAGCTTGTTGACCAGCTCGGAGCCCGGGAACACCGTCATCGAGAACAGGTAGAGGTCGAAGGGACGGGGGAAGTTCGAGACCATCTCGAACAGGGCCTGCTTGTCGCCCTCGGTCGAGACCGGGTCATCGAAGATCAGCTGGAAGTGCGGCTTCACGCCGAGCTTGTGGTACAGGTCGGCGATGTCGTTGACGGTCTGGTTCTTGACCCGACGGTCGTACAGATTGCCCGTCACCCGCTCGCTGGACTGGATGCCCATGTAGACGCTGACCAGGCCGGCGTCGCGCAGCATGGTCATGCGCTCTTCGTTGACCAACTTGGGCTCGATGAAGATCTCGAACGGCAGCCCGACCTCGCGGGGGTAGATCTCGCAGAACTCTTGGACCCACGCTTTCTGGAAGTTGAAGACCTCGTCGTCGAAGCGGATGCGCTTCATGTCCCAGTGCTTCCGGGCCTCCTTGATCTCGTCGACCATCGACTGGGGCGAGCGGACGCGGAACCACTTCTGGCCCGGGTAGATGGCCTTCTTATAGGTCGAGTTGTAGCAGTAGCTGCACTTGTAGATGCAGCCCCGGCTGCCCATCATCTGGAAGACCGGGTCGCCCTTCATCGGGTCGCCCTCGACGATCTTCTTGCCATACACGAAGTACTTGTGCTCGTGGGTCGTGAAGTCCCGGTAGGCCACCGTGTCCAGGTCGGCGATCAGCGGGCGGACGGCGTTCTCGATGTAGGAACCGTCTTCTTGTTGCACCCACAGGTTGCCGCAGTCGCTGATGTCCACGCCGTCCCGCAGCCGATCCGCCAGGTCCAGCAGAGCGCCCTCGCCCTCGCCCTTGATCACGAGATCCGCGGTCTCGACGCAGACCTGGGGCACCAGGGTCGGGTGCATGCCACCCCAGAGCACGGTGACCCCCAGCCGCTCGTGCATGACCTCGGTGATGAGCTTGGCCGACTGGTAGTAGGCGCTGGCCCGGATCGAGACGCAGACGATGTCCAGGCGCTCGTCCTGGATCACCTTGATCAGGTTGTCGAGCTCGGTGTCCGTGGCCGGGAACAGGTGGTTCGAGATCCAGTCCTTGAAGTAGATCTCGGCGCAGTGGTGGCCGCCCTCTCGCAGCGTCGCTGCAAGCACGCGCACGGCGTTGTTCTCGACGTCGTACATCGAGACCAGGCCGACACGGGGCCCACGACCGCGGGTATCCACGACCAGCTTCTGAAGACGGTGGTTCATCCTGAGCTCCACGTGGGCGCAGTGGCCCGGGACCTACGATAGCACCGGCACGGCTGCCCTGGAGCACCGTCGCCAGCTCAATCCAGTGCTTCCACCGCCGCACCGACGGCCTTGTTCGCCAGGCCGCCCAGGGTCCCGGGCTCGCAGTGCTCCCGCTCCTCGTCGGCGGGGCCCAGGCTGGCCAGGGCGGCTTGCACGCCCTCGGCCGCCATGCGGTCCAGCAGGGCCGGCAGGAGCTTCTTGGCCATGCGGTTCCAGCCCATCTGCAGCATGCCGCTGACCAGGACGGCGCTCAGACCCTCGAAGCCGGTGTGCTCGAACGTGACCCGGGTGCCGCCATCGGTGGGCTCCAGCTGCCAGCACACCTGGGTGTCCAGCGGTCCCCCGACCCAGCTGTAGCGCAACAAGCTGGGCGCGTCGCAGGCCAACACCTCGCAGTTCACGATGCCGTCCCAGCCCGGCTGGGGCTTGTCCCGGAACTGGAAGCGGTGGCCGACCTCGGCCTTGAAGTCGTTGGGCATCAGCCACGAGGCCAGCGCCCGGGCGTCGCTGACGGCGGCCCAGACGGACTCGACAGGGTGAGGGTAGGTCACGGTCTTGCGAATGCTGCGCTTCATGGTCTGTTCTCCTGTGAGGTGGCGTCGAGGTAGGCCCCGAGGGCGTCGAGCTTGTCATCCCAGAACGCCTCATAGTGGGCGATCCAGCGTGCGACCTCGCGCAGGCGGGCTGCCTCGAGCGCATAGATGCGCTGGCGGCCCTGCTTGCGTGACCGCACCAGACCAGCGTCCCGCAACGCCCGGAGGTGCTGGGACAGTGCCGGCTGAGACATGGGCCGTGGCGTCACGAACGCCGAGGCAGGTCGCTCGCCGTCCCGGAGCTGATCGAGGATCGCCCGGCGGGTCGGGTCGCTGATGGCGTGGAAGACGTCTGGGGTCATGGGGAACTATATATAAGCTAATTCTTATATGTCAAGTCCAACGTGCCCCGACGGTGGATCCACGTCTGGCAGGACGCGCAGCACGAGCACTGATCGGGCCGGATCCCTGGCCCTCGGGCGGTGTTACCCTCTCCACTCCACCAGGAGGACAGCCGTGGCCGCATCGACGGTCTTTGATGGACCCGTCGTGATCGTCGGCGGCGGCGTGGCCGGGCTGGTCTCGGCGCTGCTCCTCCTCGAGGCGGGCTGCGATGTCACGGTCATCGAGAAGTTCCCCTATGTGGGGGGCCTGGCCCGCAGCTATGCGTACGACGGCTTCGTGTTCGACTGTGGCCCCCACCGGTTCCACACCGAGAACCCCAACGTGGCCGCGCTCCTGGACCGGGTCCTGGCCGACGACACGACCTTCTTCCCCCGTGTGAGCGAGGTCTACTTCAAGGGCAAGTACTACAACTGGCCCATCAAGCCCCAGAACCTGGTCCAGCTCCCGCCGAGCCTGGCGGCCAAGGCCGCGGTCGACCTCGCGATGAACTCCTTCAAGGAGTACGACGTCGACAACTTCGAGAACTACGTGCTGCGGCAGTACGGCCCCACGCTCTACGAGCACTTCTTCCGCGGCTACTCCGAGAAGTTCCTGGGCATCCACCCTCGCGACACTCACCCGGACTGGGCCAAGACCGGCATCAACCGGGCGATCATCGACGAGAACCTGGAGATGCAGAACCTGAGCCAGCTGCTCAAGACCACGCTGGGCCAGTTCAACGTCGAGGAGAGCCGCTTCCTGTACCCCAAGGACGGGATGCAGCAGGCGTGGGTCAACATCAGCCGCATGATCGAGGCCCTGGGCGGCCGAATCATCACCGGCACCGGGGCCCGCATGGAGGGCACCATCCCGAACGTGACCAAGGTGTGGGCCGGCGAGGAGTGCTTCGTGCCCTCCAAGGTCATCTGGACCGCGCCGATCACGCTGGCCACACAGCAGCTGAACCTGCACACCCCGAACCTGCCGTACCTGGGCCTGCTGCTGTTCAATGTCTGCGCCGACTGCGACGTGCCGCGGGACTACCAGTGGTGCTACTACGGCGCCGACGACATCGTCTACAACCGGGTCTCGACCCCCAAGTTCTTCAGCCCCAAGACCGTGCCCACCCCCACCGCGACCGGGCTGTGCGTCGAGGTCACCTGCATGGCGGGCGACGAGCGCTGGCAGCACGCCGAGCGCCTGACGGACTGGGTGGTCGACGACCTGATCAAGGTCGGCATGCTGCCCAACCGGCGGGCGGTCCACGACGTCTACGTGGAGCGGCTGGACAACAGCTACCCCATCTACCACAAGCACTACCCGTCCGAGCTCAAGCAGGCCCGCGAGGGGATCGAGCGGTACGAGAACCTGCACCTGGCCGGTCGGACCGGCATGTTCTGGTACAACAACATGGACCACAGCATCGAGAACGCCATGCAGCT
>CAZFLE010000166.1:0-15105 GCA_964519895.1 uncultured Enterobacterales bacterium
GCGTCGATGATCACGTCGCTCGGCACGTGCAGGTTGGTGATGCCCTTGTCGCTGTTGACCATCGCCAGGTCCGGGCCCGCGTCGTAGGCGGCCTGGATGGCGGAGACCGCACCCTCGCGCTCCTGAGGGGTGAGCTGGTCGAGCTTGCCGAGCAGGTCGCCGAGGCCGTTGTTCACGTCGACACCCACCCGCTCGAATGCGTCGCCGTAGGCGGCGAACAGGTCCTTGAAGTAGGCCCGCACCCCGTGGCCGAAGATGATCGGGTCCGAGACCTTCATCATCGTGGCCTTCATGTGGAGGCTGAAGAGCACGCCGCTCTCCCGTGCGTCTGCGACCTGCTCGTCCAGGAAGGCGCACAGCGCGGCCTTGGACATGCGACTGCTGTCGATGAGCTCGTCCGCCAGCAGCGGCACGGACTTGTTGACCGTGACCGTGCCGTCGGCCGCCACGTGCTCAATGCGCGCGACGGTCGCGGCCCGGACGGTGACCGCCTGCTCGCTGTGGCAGAAGTCGCCGTGGCTCATGGTCGACACGTGGGTCTTGGAGTCGCTGGACCAGGCGCCCATCGGGTGGGGGTTGTTCCGGGCGTAGGCCTTGACCGCGGCGGGTGCGCGGCGGTCGCTGTTGCCCTCGCGCAGGACCGGGTTCACCGCCGAGCCCTTCACGCTGTCGTAGCGGGCCTGGGTCGCCCGCTCGGCGTCGGTCTCCGGCTCCTCCGGGTAGTCCGGCAGGCCGTAGCCGCGGCCCTGGAGCTCGGCGATGACCGCCTTGAGCTGAGGCACGCTGGCCGAGATGTTCGGCAGCTTGATGATGTTGGCCTGGGGCATGAGTGCCAGCTCACCGAGCTCGGCCAGGGCGTCGCTCACGCGCTGCTCGTCGGTCAGCGCGTCGGGGAACACGGCCAGCACGCGGCCAGCCAGGGAGATGTCGCGGGTCTCGACGGTCACGCCGGCGACGCCGGTGAAGGCCTGGATGATCGGCAGCAAGCTGTAGGTCGCCAGAGCCGGGGCTTCGTCGGTGTGGGTGTAGATGATCGTGGGCTGGGTGCTCATCGGCGCGCTCTCTTGGGGGGGTCGGGACCGGTACTTAGTCGTCTGTCACCGATTCGGCACAGGTGACAGTTGTGCGCCCCGGCGGTGTCCAAAGGACATCCCACCTGGAGGCTCCGACATGACCGCCCTGCTCACGCTCCTGACCGGCTGCATCATCTATGGCGGCAACGGCATCGAGCGGACCGAGACCCGCGAGCTCGAGACCGTCACCGCCCTCGACAACACCACCTGGCTCGACGTGGGCGTTGTGACCGGCGACTCCACCCAGGTCATCTCGGCCACCTGTGACGACAACCTGCTCCAGTACATCCGGACCGCCGTCACCGGCGGCCTGTTGGAGATCGAGGTCCAAGACGACGACGGCGTGAACATCCTCACCGACCCCAAGGTCGACTGCCGCATCGACCTGGCCGTCGCGACCCTGGACGCCATCACGCTGACCGGCTCCGGAGACCTGGCCCTGAGCGGGGCCAGCCCGACCCTGCGCGAGGTCTCCATGAGCGGCTCCGGCGACGCGATCTTCGACGGCCTCGCGACCGCGCAGCTCGGCTTCCTGACGAGCGGCTCGGGCGACGTGACCGCGTCGGGCACAACGGGCGGGGTCGACCTGATCAGCAGCGGCAGCGGCGACCTGCTCACCCGGGACCTGGTCGCCATCGACGGCGTCGTGCTGACCAGTGGCAGCGGCGACGTGGAGATCCACGCCACGGGCTCACTGACCATCGACACGTCCGGCTCCGGCGACGTGGACGTGTGGGGCAGTCCCCAGAGCGTCCAGTCGGACACGTCGGGCTCCGGCGACGTGGCCTTCCACGACGACTGATCGGCCGGGTCACCGAAGTTGATCGGAGGATGGCGACGCAATCGTCCGTCCTGCTGTTGTGACTGTGCTGAAGTCGTGGCTCGCGTCACGTCGATGCACAGGCGCAGCGGCAGGGCGGGCGAGGGCGAGCCAGGGCCGGTCAACTTCGATGATCCGGCCGATGAGAGCTCGCTCAGCGCTTGGGCAGGAACCGGTACACGCACTCCGCCACGCACGCGGGCTTCTCGCTGTCCTCGACCTGGATCACGCAGTGGAACAGGGCTTCGTGCCAGCCCTTGGCCTTTTCCCTGACGTCGCCCAGATCCATCGACAGCCGGTAGCGATCGCCCTCCTTCAAGGGGCTGGGGAACCGCACCTTGTTCGCGCCGTAGTTGATGACCATCGCCATGTCCTGGAGCTCCAGCACGTCGAAGAAGCGACCGGCGATCAGAGCCAGGGTCAGGTAGCCGTGGGCGATCGGCGCCCCGAAGGGGGACTCCTTGGCGATGCGCTCCCGGTCCACGTGGATCCACTGCTGGTCCCCGGTGGCGTCGGCAAAGGCGGTAATCGTCTCAAAGGTCATCTCGATCCAGTCGCTCTGGCCGAGGTGGGTGTTGGCGTGTGCCTTGAGGCCTTCGGCACCGGCGAGGATGGTGGGCATGGCTCCTCCTGGGGGAGCCGCCTCTAATGGATCAGGCAGGGGACTACGATGCGGATCATGCGGACCAGCGACCGGGTGCAGGAACCATGAGCCTTCGACGCCTGGCGGTGGCGGTGGGTGCCGTGCTGGCGCTGTTGTGGTGGGTCTGGGACCGGGACCCGGCCGCGCCGGTGGCGCCCGAGCGCGAGACCACACAGGCCACGCCCAGGCCGGACCCGCTGCCCACGCGCACGGTGCCGGCGCTGCCGCCGCCGCCCGCTCCGGTGGCCCAGGTCCTGGCCGATCAGGCCGAGCGTCGGCGCGAGGCCTGGGAGAAGCGCACGATGGGTGGTCTGACCGTCGAGCCGGGCTGGCTCCAGTGCCAGGTCCACGCGCCCGGGCCGCTCGCCCAGGTCGAGGCCAGGCTGCGCTACGAGACCCCGTTCCGCGCCACGGACCCGCACCTGGCAGGCGGCACCGTCACGCTCGAGGAGGGCTGGTTCCAGCTGCCTGCCAACGGCTCTGCGGGACGTCTCACCGTCAAGGCGGACGGATACTTTCCGGAGAAGTGGCACTGGACCGATTTGGAACCCGGGGAGATCCGCAGTTGCCGCATCGCGCTGGTCGAGGCCCAGGTCCGAGATGTGCGCGGCACCGTGCACGACCCCGACGGCCTCCCACTCGAAGGCGCCGTCGTCCAGGGCTGCGGCACCATGGCCGAGTCGGCCGGCGACGGCAGCTTCACGCTGACCGTCGGGCGAGAAGGCCCCTGCGCCGTGGACGCGTCCTACAAGGTCCGCAACGGGCGCGAGCGGACCCACTATGCAGCAGCAGGTCTCCGGCTCCGGGACGGCCCGGTGACGGTGGACTTCAGCGATGGCCCCGTGACCCTGGCGCTGGTGATGGAGCCTCGCACCGCCCGCGACGGGCTCATGCAGCTCGGGAGGCGCCGCAACGAGTCAGCGGCCGACTGACCAGGCTCGCGTTTCGTCATTTCTCCCGTCGATCACTCGCGTTGATGGGCGATTCGAGGGGCTCCGGATCGGGGCCCCAAGGCGCCACCCAGAACAACAGGATCAGCCCTGGTACAGCCATGGCGGTGCAGAACAGGAAGAACGAGGTGTAGCCGATGGCCTCGACCAGGAACCCGGTGGTGGCGTTGGCAAAGGTCCGCGGCACGCCGGCCAGAGACGTGAGCAAGGCCAGCTGGGTCGCTGTGTACCGCACGTCGGTGCTGCGGGCGATGAAGGCCACAAAGGCCGCCGTGCCCAGTCCGACGCCCAGGTACTCGAAGCTCACCACGACGAAGAGCGCGGTCGGGTCGGCCCCGATCTCGGCCAGGGCCGCGAAGCCCAGGATCGAGACCAGCTGCACCACCCCGAAGAGCCACAGGCTGCGCTGGATGCCCACCCGGAGCATGAACAGTCCGCCCAGCAGCCCCCCGACCACCGACGACCACAGGGCCGCCACCTTGGCCACGGTGCCGATCTGGGTCTTGGTGAAGCCCAGGTCCAGGTAGAACGGGGTCGACAGCGCGGTCGCCATGCTGTCCCCAAGCTTGTAGGTCAGCAAGAAGGCCAGCAACAGCAGCGCTGACCGCAGGCCCTTGCGCCCGAAGAACTCCCGAAAGGGCTCGACCACGGCCTGGCGGAAGTTCTTGGGCGCAGCCACGTGCTCCACCGGCTCGGGCATCCACAGGGTCGTGGCGATGCCCACGGCCATGAACGCGGCGACGACCAGGTGGACCTGGGACCACGGCAGGTGGTCCGCCAGGATGAGGGCCAGGGACCCCGGCACCAGAGAGCTGATGCGGTAGGCGTTCACGAACAGGCTGTTGCCCAGCCCGAGCTCGGCGTCGGGCAGCAGCTCCCGCCGGTAGGCGTCGAGCACGATGTCCTGGCTGGCGCTGAACAGGGCGACCAGGCAGGCCACGACCGCGATCGGGCCGGTGCCGCTGCCCGGGTCCAGCGGACCAAGAGCGGCCAGCGCAGCCAGCAGAGCGAGCTGGGTGAGCAGGGCCCAGCCCCGGCGGCGGCCCAGCAGCGGCGGCACGAAGCGGTCCATCAGCGGAGACCAGAGGAATTTCCAGGTGTAGGGGAAGGCGATGAGCGAGAACAGGCCGATCGTGGCCAGGTCCACCCCTTCGTCCCGGAGCCACGCCGGCACGAGCTGGTAGAGCACATAGAGCGGCAGGCCGGATGAGAACCCGGTCAGCAGGCACAGGACCATGCGCTGGGACACCAGCACGCGCCAGACCGAAGGGGACTCGCGTGCAGTCATGGGCCGGACTCCGGGCGGCGGGCCACGAGCGGACCAGACGCACAGGCCCCCCTACGGCTCAGCGCTGTGGGCGTCCACTCAGAAGGCAGCCACCATCGCCAGGCCCGGCACCAGGCGACCGTTCCCGGCCGACAGCGCGGTCGGGGTGGTGCGCCAGTCGACGACCCGGTTGCGAGCCAAGGGCGCAAACGCCGCGCAGAAGCTGGGGAGCCCGATCATCGCAGCGCTGAAGAGGCCGCTGTTGTTCTCGATCACGTCGCCGAAGTTCGCGATCAGCAGTGCCGTGCCCACGGCCCCGGCCACGCCGACCGCTGTGCCCAGGAAGACCGGGCGCATGTCTCGAGGCTGCCAGATCAACCCGGTCAACAGAGGCGAACCCACCAGCGTGAGCGTGAGCCCGACCACGGCCACCGACGTCGGTGCATCGATCGGTCCCGTGCACAGCGACGCCTGGCCGCCGTACATCTCGCAGCTGAGCCCAGCGAACAGGATGCCCGTGGTCGTGAGCAGGGTGCCCGCCCCGGTCAGGCCCATGCTCGAGGCGAAGTGCAGCCACCGCGGCCGGCCGTCTCCGTCCCGCGCACGATGGTCCTGGGCATGGGTGAGGCTGTCTTCGTCGACGGCGGCGGGGGTCTCCGCTTCGGGGTCCTGGGCCAGAGCCTGTGGGGATGCAGCCAGCGCGGCCGCCAACCCCAGAGCCATTGTCACACCCTTGCGCATCCTCACCTCCCGACCCAGACGGTCCCTGGCTCAGGTCCCCCTCATCGGATGGCGTCCGCAGGTCCTGAGGTCCTTGGGCCACCGTAGTTCGCGCATCAGGGTGTAGCCTTGACCGGTGCTGACCCTTCCCCTCCTTGTGCTCCTGGCCACACCGGCCTGCACCGGCTCGGACACGACCTCAGACTCCGGGACCTCCGATTCCGGCAACGGTGACGCCGACGCGGACACCGACGCCGACGGCGACTCCGACGGGGACGCCGACGGCGACTCCGACAGCGACGCCGATGGCGACAGCGATGCCGACACCGACGCCGACACCGGTCCAGAGCCCAACGGTGAGGTCTACGAGCTTGGAGACCCCAGCTTCACCGCCACGATCGGAGGCTCCACCTGGTCGACCGACGATGGTCTCTACGTGGTGCTGGGGGACTACTCCGACGTCAAGGCCGACGTGACCGATGGCTCGACCACCCAGAAGCTCCAGGTCACGCTGTCCGGCGATGCCCGCCTCGCCGGGACCTACGACATCACGTCGGTGCGCTTCGTGGAACAGGTGGCCGAGGGCGGCGACAACTTCAACCGCGTCGGCACACCCAGCGGCATGACCTTCACCGTGACCGGCTTTGCCGACACCGACCAGCTCTACGGCTACTCGACCGGGTCGGTGGAGCTGTCGGACACGCTGGGCGCGGGGTCGGCGACGCTGTCCGACATGCAGGTGGAGAACTGGGTGCCGTTCTAGCGCTAGCCCGGCGCTCGGTAGACTGCCCCATGGACCGCCTCCAGACCCGCATCGACGACGCCTTTCAGACGCCCCTGGCCCCCGGCGTCGTCGCCCGTCGCGTCGATCACGCCGCCTGGCGCCCCGCGATGAGGCCGGTCACCCAGCTCGCCTTCGGCGCCGGCCCCCTGGTGAGACTGCGGCACCCTGGCACCGAGCAGGACAAGATCCTCGACGCCGAGCGTTCCAACGCCTTCCAGGCCGTGCGGCGCCGGGTCAGCCTCCTGGTCGAAGCCGACGGCCAGACCATCGGCGGCACCTGGGGCCAGGAAGACCGGCCCCACCAGTTCTACATGGTCTTCACCGCGATCCACCCGGACTGGCAGGGGCGCGGGCTGTACGGGGCCTTGCTCAGGCGACTGCTGGGGGCTCTGGAGCAGGCCGGCTTCCGCAAGGTCTGGAGCCGCCACCAGGCCCACAACAACGGCGTCATCGTGCCCAAGCTCAAGGCCGGCTTCGTGATCCGCGGCCTGGAGCTCAGTCCCCAGTGGGGCCTGTTGCTCAGCCTGGAGTACCCGTTCTGGGACGACGAACGCCGCATCCTGGCCTACCGGGTCGACGCGTCGCCGAGCCATGGGGCGCTCGTGCGGGACGGGGTGGTGCAGACACCCGAGGGCGACGCGGGTTGAGCCCCGGCCCGCCGCCACCGAACGCCCGAAGGGTCGTGCTCGGGTCCCTGGCGGTGCTGACCGTGCTCGGGACCGTGGCGACGGGCCTGTCACCGGTCCTGCTGGTCGAATTCCCCCTGTTGCTCGTGGCTGGCTCGGCGGTCAACCGGCACATCCTCCTGGCTGCCGCGGTGGTGGACCCGGTGCCGCTGTTCTTCGTCGCGAGCCTGCGCCGGTGGCTCTCGCTCGTCGTGACCTATGGGGTCGCCACGCTCTACGCGGCGGCCGCCCTGCGCTGGGCCCAGGAGCGAACGCCCTGGCTCCACCGGCCCGTGGCGTGGCTCGAGCGCCAGCTGGCACGCTGGGGCCCCTGGCTGCTGGTGCCCCTGTCCAGCTACACCCTGGTCGGGCTGGCCGGGGCCACGCGCATGCCCCTGCGGCCGTTCCTGGTGGCCGTCACGGTCGGCAATGCACTGTACGTGGGCGCCTTGATCTGGCTGGGGGACGCCGTGGCCGTGTGGACGCTGATGTTGGTGGCGTGGCTGGAGCTGTACCTGCTCGAGAGCACGCTGGTGTGCCTGCTGCTGGCGCTGGCGGGCCAGGCTTGGTCCCGACGGCACGGCGGTCCCGGGTCCCTCGGCCCGCCAGAGGCCGACTGACCGGAGACGCTGGTTGGTTCAGCCCGCCAGCCAGCGAGTCACGTCGGGCTCGGCCGGCTCCACCACCCCGTGGTACTCGAGCTCGGCCTGTTCCGGCCCGAGCCGCGCGGCCTTGTGGTTGGCCACGAAGTGGTGCAGGAGATCGGGCACCCGTGCGGGGCCCACCGCCGCGCCGTGGGCCGTGCGGGTGACGTCTCGGAGCAGGGAGGCCCGCCGGGACCGGGTCCGCGTCCAGAACAGCGGTCGCGTCCCAGCGAGCATGTCGAGCAGCGCGGAAGCCGCCACCGCATGGCGCACGTTTGGCGTCGGGGAGTCTTCGCCCACGGTCAGCCCGATCCGCCCGGCGGGGTCGAAGGACCACGTGAAGGCCTGGCTGCCCCCAGGGTGGACCAGGTCGATGCGGTAGACCACGCCACGCTGGAGGTGTCTGGCCACAACCGGATCGCTGGGGCCCTCTTCCTGCATGAACCGCCCCAGGCCTTCGGAGCAGAGCCAGGCAGCGCCGTGCTCCAGCAGGTCCTGGGCATGCCCGGAGACGTTGTCATCGACCAACGCCGGGACCGGGGCGCTCGGGTCGTGGGCCAGTCGGTCCAGGTCCCGCTGGACCATCGTCGTGCCCGGGGCGGTCCCGGCCGTGATCTTCGTCTCACGGCCGATCGCCAGGCTGTCCCCGGGATCCACGAGGGAGCACCGCTGCTCGGGCCACAGCAGGCCCAGGTCCCGTCGAAAGTCGCCCGGGGTCACCGGGAACAGGTGGCGATTGAGCCAGTCGATGTCGTCGGCAAAGCGAAAGCCGCCCGAAGCCGGCACCACGAGCGACGCGCCGAGCCCCAGAGCGACGTTCAGGTTGTGGGCGTGGGTCTGGGTCCAGTCCTCGCTCTCCCCCAGGAACACGCCGAAGTTCTGGCTGGCGAACATGGACAAGTGCACGTCCAGGCGCTCGACGGCCTGGCCGAGCCGTGCCACGTCCTGGGGGGTGAGCACCGTGTCCACCTGGTCGAAGAGGGCGCCCGACGGGTCCTCGAGCACCAGCCCGACCTCGGGCAGAGGGGCTCTGGACGGTGTGGGGAGCAGGCGGAGGCCGCCGTCGAGCGCCACCGGAGTCCAGGGCGTCAGCGGGTGCAGGTCGTGGAAGCCCAGCCGGCGGAGGCCCGCCGCGAGCAGCGGATCATCGGCGTGGTAGACGGGCACCGACGGGTCCAGCTGCTTGAGGCTGGGGATGTCGAAGTGGTCCAAGTGCCGGTGGGACAGGAAGACCAGGTCGGGCCGGGGTACTGCGTCCACCCGGATCTCGCGCTGGGGGCACGACACCACCGCGCCGGCTTCGAAGGGATCCGAGAACACCGGGTCGGTGAGCACGACCCCGCCGGTCGTCTCTACCAGCCAGGTGGCGTGACCGAGGCTGTGGGCGAGCATGGGGGGTGGGTATCACCGCCGGTGGCGGGCCCCAAGGCACTGTTAGACTCTCGGACCCCGCTCTCCGGCGGACTCCGGCACAGATGTCCGAGCATGACGACACCGTCGACTTCCTGGAGTCCCTCGAGTCGACGGCCGAGCGGGACAGGCTGCGAACCTACCAGCGCTTCTGCAGCGCGGATCAGGGCCTTCCCTTCCCGCTGGCCCACCTGTTGCGGGGCGTGCACAAGCAGCGGGAGAACCCTGCTGCCTTTGTCGACTGCCTGACCTGGTTCTTCGAGACCTCGTTCCGCTTCTTGCTGGCCACGGTCCTCGATCCGCTCACGCGGCGGACCCCCCTCGTCGACGAGGACTGGCCCCTCCTCGATGCCCTGCTCGACCTCTCTGGCGAGACCCGCGAGGTCAGCATGGGAGGCTGGCGCGACCTGTACTTCCAGTGCATCCGGCGAGCCATCAACCACCCCGAGAGTCGCGCGGAGCTCCCGGGTGTGCTCAGTCGACTGTTCGACCGACCCGCCCATCTCGCGCAGCTCGACAGGCTCTTCTCCACCTTTGTCGCCTTCCGAAACCGCCTGGAGCATGGGCGCCGAGATGGGAACCTGGCCGACTTCATGGCCAAGGAGCAGGACCTGTACGAGCGCGGGCTCATGCTCTTCTTGCGCGAGCTCGAGTCCCTGACCCACTACGACCTGTTCCTCAGGTCGGCGTCCGATGGCACCTTTCTGCCCATCGACGGCACCGGTCACGAGGGCTTCCTGGTGGACCACACCGCGCCGGACACGCTGCGGCTCAGTCTGGGCCAGGGCGTCACCGACGAGGTCTTCCTGGGGGAGTGGGGCGGCCAGAAGGAGCGGCTGCGGGGCGCCTGGTCCCTGCACCCCTACATGGTGGTCGACCGCGGGGGCTCGGGCGCCCTGCGGGCCTGCCTCTTCCGGCGCTTCGTGCCCGTGGCCCCCAATCCACGCGTGCTGTACGACCGCACGATGGGTGAGCGTGACGCGACGCTCGAGGTGAAGGAGCCAGCGCTCATCGCCCTGCTCCAGCGGATCGTGGACATCCTCCAGAGACGCCGCTCCAGTGTGCGGCGGGGCAAGCCACGGCTCTCGGGCATCGAGACCCGGCTGGCCGAAGAACAGGCCCGCGTCCAGCGAGAGGAGGACCAGACCCATCTCGCCTGGCTCCAGGCCAAGCGCGAGGAGAAAGCCCGCCAGCGCAGCGTGCACAGGAATCGGGTCAAGTACCCCCGGGACCCCCACTTCAAGGGGCGGGCGGCCGAGATGGCGCAGATCCTCTCGGGCCTCGGCCAGGGTCGGTCCATGCAGATCCGGTCCTACATCCAAGGCCTGGGAGGGGTCGGCAAGACCGCCATGGCCGTCGAGCTCTGCTATCGAGCGATCGACGCCGACACCTTTGCGGACGGCGTGCTCTGGTACAGGGTCTGCGAGGAGCCCATCGAGGACGCCATCGCCGAGATGGGCGCCGCGATCGACCTGGGGCCGGAGATCGTCAGCATCCCCGACCCACCGAGTCGGATCGCGGCCTTCCGCGGCGCCATCCGGAGCCTTGACCTGCTGGTGGTCCTGGACAACGCCGACTTCGGGCTGGACCTGATGCAGCCGCTGTTCGACGTCTTCGAGGGCCTGCCCCTGCTCGTCACCAGCCGGCGGGAGCTCGACCTGCACGGTGCCTTGACGATCCACTTGGAGGGCCTGGCGCCCAGCGAGGCCTACGATCTCGTGCGCACCTGCCTGGGCTCCCGCCATTCCGACCGGCCCGACGCATGGCAGGCCTACGGCAGCGAACAGGACGTCCAGGCCCTGTGCAGCGAGCTGGCCCACCACCCCCTTGCGCTCAAGCTGTCTTCCTTCCACGTGCTGCAGAATCGGCTGACCCTGCGCGAGTACCTGTCCCTGTGGCGCGAGCACCGGCTGGAAGTCCTGGAAGCGGCGGTGGCCGACGTCGAGCCCCAGCACAGGAACGTCCGTGCCTGCTTCGATCTGTCCTTTCAGACCTTGAGCCCGAACGCGAGACGCCTGCTGGCCCTCATGAGCATGTGGGACGGGCGGGAGTTCGCCTTCGACCACCTGGTGCGGCTGGGCTGGGACATGGGCTGGCGCGACGCCGCTCAGGAGCTCTGTCACGAGGGACCCGTGCGGGTCTGGATGCGAATCCCCAACAGCCCCTGGGTGGTGACCGGGGGCCAGGACGGCCGGGCTCTGCTCTGGGTCGAAGACGAGGACGGGGGCGCCCGACCCCACGCCACGATCGCGCACCTGGCCGAGCCCGTGGTCTCCCTGGCCATCGACCGCGGAAGGCGCCTGACCCTGGAGGATGCGCGCGGCGACTGCGTGGTCGTCCGGCTCGCCGAAGGGGGCACCGTCTCCTGGCTCGGCGCGTGGGCCGGGAGCGGCCGCGCCTGGCGTCTCGGCGTGCGCAGCGAGGCCCACTGGCGAGTCCCGGTGGGGGACCAGGAGTTCCTGGTCGACGTGCTGGACGGGTACTTGCGGCCGCTCCAGCGGCCTCGGCCTCCCCGGGCGAGGACCAAGCCCGAATGGATCGCGCACCACGAGCCCTGGTCGCCGGACCCGACACCCTCGGTCAGCGACTATCGCGCCCTCCTGCCCGTGCTGAGGCCGGCCTCCAGGCGGGGCTTCCCGGCTCTGTTGCGCAGCACCGGCCGGGAGGATCTGGTGGCCCTGGCCGACGAGCTGGACGCTGCCCCCACTGACGCGACGCCTCGCAGGCAGACGAACTCGTCCCAGCGCCGGGCCGAGACCGCCCTGCGTCAGCTCGTGATGCGAGAGATCCTGGCCGCATCCCTGGCCACCGAGCAGATGACCCCGGATGGTCTGCGCCTGCGGCTGCACGCACTGGTCTCGGAATTCGCAGGTGCGCACCTCGAGCAGGCCCTGCGCACCGAGCGCCGGTCCGCACAGACCCGGCTCTACCTGGACCTGTTGGAGCGGGCACCGGAGCACCTGGCCCAGGAAGAGGCCAACGTCCTCGCCGCCATCGAAGACCACCTGGGCGGGCTCGGGGACGAGGCCCTGTCGAAGCTCGGACTCTACGACGGCTGGCTGGGACGGCTCTACGAGAGCGGGAAGTGGCACCAGAGCGCAGCGATCGTCCAGCGGGCGGCAGACGCCGCGGCCCGCGGTGGAGACACCCATGTGCATTGCCAGCGCCTGGGCGACCTCGCCAGCATCCAGGAGCGTCTAGGCCAGGACGCACAGGCCTGGCGGACCCTCCAGGCCCTGGAGTCGAAGATCGGCGAGGCCCGTCGGCTCGCCCCGCTCGGCGAAGTCCCGGACTACCTCTGGGTCCAAGCCAGCTACACCGTAAACCGGGGCTTGATCCTCCCAGCCCTGGACGAGCGGCGATTCCTCACAAGGCGCTTCTGGTGGCTGGACCAGCGCCGCTACTCCGCCGAGTGGCAGGCACGCAGGCTTGCCGGGACGTCCCTCTCGACGACCCGGTTCATCTCGGAGATCATCGAGCCCTGGCAGGACCTGACCGATCCCGAGACCCTGTTCTACTGGGCGGACCACGCCGACGAGCTGCCCGACGAGGAGAGCGCAGAATTCCTGTGGCACTACCTGCGCACCGCCAGGGCCCGCCACAACATCGCGAGCCAGGCCCACGCCGTCTCCCTCCTGATCGAACGCGCCCTGACTCTGGGCGAGGCGGCGGGACTGACCGACCTCCTGGTCACCTACGAGCAGCTCGCAGAGCTGCGGGACGTGGACTGGGCCCACCTCTACGCCAAGATCTATCGGGCCTTGCACGGCGTGCTGCTGGGCGAGCTGTCGAGCGCCCGCCTGACCCTGAAGGCCGCAGAGGCCCTCCACCCCAGGGGGACGGAGCGGCCCTTCGACGGGAGTCTCGCAGCCGCCATCGTCTGCCTGGACGACGATCGACCCCACGACGCCCGCCGGCTCCTGACCGATAGCCGAGGGGGCTGGGCCTATGTCATGGGCGATAGCCGGGCCCTCTGGCACCTGGCCGTGGCCCTGTTGGCCAACCAGGAAGGGGACCCCGACACCGCTCGCCACCACCTGGCCCGACACCTGGCCTACAGGCCCGACTATGAAGACTGGGTGTCGGTTCCCCTGGGTCTGGAACAGCGCACCGCGAAGCTCAAGGAGACGCTTCAGCTCGCAGACGAGCAGACCGCTGCCGCGGCGACCGCGCTGTGGGGACTCCAGGGCCGACCCCGGCAGCGGGTCATCGAGCCCCGCTACCTCAAGAACCCCTCTGGCCGCAGGGGCGGCCCCGACCTGTTGGTCGCCCCCTGCCACCTGCGGCCCCGTCCCGTGCTCGTCGCCGAGCTTCGGAGCTGGGCCAGGAGCACGGGGACCCCCCTGCCCTGGTACTACGCCCACCACCGCCCCGACGCTGCCGACGACGAGCCCGCGCGCTTCCTCTGCTTCGCGACGGCCACAGCCCTCGCTGCCTGGCTCCAGGAGTCCCTGCCCCAGTCCTATGGCTGGCCCGGCCTGCCTGCGGATCGGGCGTGGGGCGTCCAGCCAAGTCCACCCCCCTCCGCTGACCACCACCAGCAGCTCCTCCGAGACCTGCGAGCCTGGGCCCAGGCCGACCAAGGCGCCTGGTTCACCCTCCAGCGCGTGCTGGCCGCGCCGCTGAGTGCGGTGGACAAGTACCGGCTCTGCCACAAGGTCCAGTCCGACGGGGCCAGGGGTCTGCCGGACTGGGTCGAGACCTGTCTCGCCGGGCTGGCGTGCCCCTCGGACCTCGAGAGCGCCCGCCACCAGCTCGGACAGGTCGAGCACGACAGACTCCAGCGCGACTTGCGGAGCGTGGCGCACCTGTGCGGACTCTGCGAGCCCGAGCCCACGGGACTGTGGCTTCGCCCGGCCGAACTCACCCACCCGGAGACCCGCTACGACCTCCACACCTTCGGCGCCGTGGGGCGCCTGGATCCGGCTGTGGCCGCCGGTGCGCAGATGCTCGTGCCCGGGGCTCTGGCCTGGGCCGATGTCCTGGTCTGGCCGGGAACGCTCCACAACCTCAGCCACCTGGCCGAAGAGGCCCCCCCATGCCCCTGGACCTGACCCTCCAGCGGGTGAGCGAGGCCCAGGCTCATGAGGCCTTGGCTCGCTGCCGCCGCGAGCAGCGCCCCCTGGTCGTCTTCGACCGGGTGGCCGGTGTCCGCACGGACCAGCTCTTCGGCCTGTCCGAGGTCGACAAGGCCTCTGTCGATTCGGTCCTGGTCCTGGACCTGGGAGACCCGGAGCGCAGCATCGGCCTGGGCTCGGCCCGAGCGGACACCCAGGTCTCGGACCTGGCGTTCCTGCACCATGCCCTGGGCACCTGGGTCGGCAGGGACCCCCAGGCCCCGGCTCCCGCACTCGAGCTCGCTGACCACGACGCCACAGCCATCCAGATCCTGGCCGAGCTGTTCTTCGGAGATCAAGAGAAGCCCAAGGTGCTCCAGCCACAGTGTCTGCGCGAGTGGCGAGCCGAGCTCCGCGATCTCGGCCTGGACATGCGCGCCCCTGTCGAGGACCCCTGGTTTCGCGAGACCCTGCTCTGCGGCGGTGGGGCCCCCCTCGACGTCTTCGGCCAGCGCCTGGTCTTCGTGCCCTTGCCGTTGCCAGCCATGCCCGACACGGTGGCCACCAAGGTCCTGTCCCTGACCCTGGCCCGTGTCCTCCAGGCGCGGACCTGCGGCTCCGAGGAGGGGACCGGTCCCGTGACCGTAATCCTGCGATCGCCCACGGCACACCACGGGCTGCTGGAGCGGGCTGCCCGCGCGGCAACCCAGGCGCCCTGGGCCGAAGGATCCGTCCGCGTGCTGAGCTGCCCCGCGGTCGAGGACAGGCCCCCCACCGAGCTCTCGACGGCCTTGGTCCAGCTCAGCCGGCTCAAGTACGGCAAGGACCGGGCGCTGGTGGCGTCGGAGGTCTCGATGGCACTGCCAAAGGCCCATCGGCGCAGCGTCGACGACGATCCGCTCAAGGCCCTCATCTACCGGCACCACCGGTCCTTCGGTCCCCTGGAAGACGAGACTGCCCAGGACCTCGCCGCGGCGCGCCTGGTCCTGGGCATGAGTTCGCCACTGCTCACGCTCCCGCTCGATCCCGAGTAGCCGTCAGATCCAGCCAACCGACCCGTCTGATCCACGAC
>CAZFLE010000167.1:0-14996 GCA_964519895.1 uncultured Enterobacterales bacterium
ACGGTCCACGTCCCACGTCAGACGTCCCACGTGTCACGTCAGACGACTTCACGACACCCGTGCACGTGGACGACCACGTCTCACGACCCCCGATTCACCGCACGCTGCTAGCGCTCACTGCGCCCTCTGAAAGGTCCACCCCCCGTGGCGTCATGCTACGTATGGGTCTTCGATTCTCCAGGGGGGGTGTGCGATGGCCGGGTGGCTCGCACTGATCGTGGCGGTTCACGCCGCAGCGCCGGACCAGCGCGTCGAGCGTCTGGTCCTACAGGACAAGACGGCCAAGGCCGAGGCCCTCTGCGAGGAGCTGACCGCCGAGCACCCGTTCGACGTCGGTCTGTTCGAGGTCTGCGCCGACCTGTTCAGTCGGCGGGTCGACGACTCCGCCGACGCGCTCGACCGCTTCGTTGCCCAGTGGGGGGGGACCCAGGCGGCCAACGCGGCGGTCGAGCGGGCCGCTCGCCATCGGCTCGACGCGGCTTGGCACGACCCCGACGCCATCCAGCGGGTCGTCGACAGCTACCCCGACGCGATGATCGGCGAGGTCGCCCGGGACCGGCTGTGGGCCCTGGCCTTCGAACAGGCCCAGGGCGATCCGGAGAGCCTGCTCGGGTTCATCGTGGACCACCCGGCGGCCCCCCAGGTCGTCGCAGCCCAGGAGCTGCGCTTCCAGCACATCTGGAACGACGCCGAGCGTACGGGGACCGCCAAGGGCTGGGCCGCGCTGCTCGCCAACCACCCTCAGCACCCTCGGCGGGTCGAAGCCGACCAGCTGCGCGTCGACGCACTGTTCGCGGAGACCCTGGAGCCCCGTGCGCGGCTGGCCCTCGCCCGCGCACACCCGGATCACCCGTCGGCCAGGAGCACCCTGGAGCTGGTCCTGCCGGAGCTGGTGGTGCTCGACGTGGCCGACGAGGTCCAGCGCAGCACCCTGGCGTCGGTGCCGGTCGAGATGCCCGACGGCGGTGTGGTCGGCCTGCGCTTGGACGGCGAGTCGGTCTCCACGGCCTGTCCGCACCTGGTCCCCCCGGTCTTCGAGGGCGGCAACCTGCGATTCCCCTTTGGCGCGTGCCGGCTGGATGCGGGCGTGCTGGACTACCAGGTCGTCGTGACCTTGGAGGGCAGCCAAGCCGTGAGGCCGCTCCGGGTGCGCCAGGGCAGCGCCGACCCGACTCGGACCTGGGCAGAGCACTTCATGGCCGCTGGGGCCTTGCGTCCTGCGTGCGGTCCGGGGGACGCCAACTGCCCCGTGGCCCGCCTGCGCTTCGACCCCGACGGGGACCTGCTGGTCACCACCGAGGGGTCCCAGGGCATCGCCATCTGGAACGTGCGCGAGCCCCAGGCCCAGGTGCAGCGCCTGTCGATGGCCGGCAAGGTCTTTGGTGTGGCGCTCGGGCCCGGTGGCGGTCGGCTGGCCATCGCGATGTGTGGGGCCGACGAGAGCACCGTCACCCTCAACGCCCTGCCCAGTGGGCGGGAGCTGGGTCGGACCGACTTCCAGTGCGGGCGGGCGGTGGCATGGACCCTCGACGGGCGCACGCTGGCGACGGTGGACAACGGTCGCAGCGTGGCGCTGCGGGACGCGTCGGATCTGGACCACGTGCGTCACATCGAGCCGGGGGGCCGCATCGGAAGGGTCGCGTTCAGCCCCGACGGCAGCTGGCTTGCGGTGGTCGCCACCGAGGGACTCGGCGGACCGGCGACCATCCACCTGATCGACACGGCTTCGGGATCGCCAGTGCAAGCCCTTGACCCGGGTCCCGGGCGGGTCCGCGATCTGGCCTTCACCAGCTCGGGCGTGACGCTCCAGGTCGTCACCGAGCAGCGGCTGAGCGCCTGGGACCCCCAGACCGGGGATGCCCAGTTCACGACAGAGCTAGTCGGACGCATCCCTGCGGAGCGGCAGACCGGGCGGGGTCCCCGGGGCGTGCAGCTGGCGCTGGCCCCGGACCAGCAGCTGCTGGCGGAGAAGCGCCGCCCGTCGCGGAGCGCTGACTAGAAGTCAGCCCTCACGCCCAGGAAGGGCCGAATCGGCAGGTGGGCCAGCATGGTCTCCTCGAGCTGACCGTCGGCGCCCACGCTCACGATCGGCAGGAAGTCGCTCTGGGTGTTCAGCACGTTGAGCACCTCGGCGTAGACGCTCACGCGGGTCCGGCGGTAGGCCTTGCGCCACTCGGCACGCAGGTCGAGGGCATGGAAGTTGCCCAGCCGGTAGTCGTTGAGTCCCACCAGCGCGACTGAGTCGCCGGACGCGGCGACCGTCGACATGGGGCGGCCGGTGTGGAAGCTGTAGCGGGTGGTGAATTTCCAGCGGGTCGTGGCCTGGTACTCCAGGGCCAGGCCGGCGGTGTGCCGCTGGTCCTGGGCGGGTGCGATGGTCTGGGGGTAGATCTCGTTCAGCGGGTTCGTGCGCTCGGCGAAGAGCAGCCCATAGGTCGCCATGCCGCCCCAGCGGCCGGACCGCGCGGCCACCATCACATCGACACCCCGGTTCCGGCCCGTGCCGTCGTTGGTGTAGACCGAGCCGCGATCGACCGCGGCCTGGGTGTCCGGGTTCACGATCAGGTTGTCGAGCCAGATGTGGTACGCCTCGACCCGGATCAGGCCACCGGCCTTTTCGCCGGGGAGCGGGATGCCCTGGTCCACGCCGGCCACCAGGTGAAAGGCCCGCTCTGACGAGATGTTCGGATTGCCCACGTCGGGGTCGAGCACCAGGGGGTCCTGGGGCGTGCGGTAGTAGACGCCACCGGAGAGCTTGGGCACGGTGCCGGTCTTGAGGGGCAAGGACACGCCGCCGCTGGGGGAGACCAGCACCTCGCCGGTGAAGCCCGTCCACTTGACCCGGGACCCCAGGCGCACGTTCACCGTGCCCTCCCAGGTGTCTTGGATGTAGAGCGTGGCCTCGGGCGAGGGCGCCAGGTCCTGGAGCTCGATCAGGTCCAGGCCCTGGTCTCCCAGAGGCGCCCGGGCCCAGGTGGGCACGGCACGGGTGTCCTCGACCTGGCCCTCGGCGAGCACCTGGAGGAATCGCAGATCGACCCCCGCCTGGAAGGTGTGCTGGCCGTACTGAACGGTGCCGTCGGTGCGGCCGTACCACTGGCGCGACGTGATGTCCCGCTCCACGACGCCGCCCAGATCGCGAAAGGTGTGGCCGCGGTCGGTGGAGTACCCGGTGGTCGTGTGGAGCTGCAGGCCCTCCCGGGGCTTCCACAGGTGGTCGAGGGCGCCCAGGTACAGGACGTTGTCCAGCTCGAAGGCGCCGTCGACGCTGACCAGGGCGTCGTCGCCCGAGTCCACGATGGCCAGGCTGTCGTCGGTCCGTAGCGCGGTGACCATCAACCGGTGGTGCTCGTTGGGACGCCAGGCGAAGCGAGCGGACAGCTCCGAGTACTCGGGGGCGGCAAAGGCGCTGTCGATGACATTCAGCCACTTCATCGCCTGGAAGTAGCCCTCGATGTAGGAGCGGCGGGCGGCCACGGCGATGGTCGCGTCGTCGCCCGGCCCCACCGGTCCCATGACCAACAGCCTGGCGGTCGACATGGACACGTCCAGGGCACCGTCCAGGTCGTGGCTGTCCTGGCGGGGGGTGCCGTCCCAGCTCTCGACGTCCATCACCGCCGAGAGGCCCGACGGCACGTCCGCAGGGGGCGCACCGGCGAAGAAGCGGACCTGCTTCACCATGTCCGGGTTGTAGATGCTGTTGAACCCCGCCAGGTGGAAGGGGTTCGACAGGGGGATGCGATCCAGGAGGAAGGTCACGTCGGTGGCCTCGCCGCCGCGGACGTGGAACGCCGCCAACAGGTCGCCGTCGCTCACCACACCGGGCAGGGCGTGCACCGCGCGGGCCACGTCTTCGAGGGCCCCCGGCGTCGACTCCATGTCCCGGCGGGTCAGGGTGTATTGACCGGTGACCGTGCCCTGGGACGCCTCGATCGAGCCCCGTTCCACCTCGCGCCAGGTCTGGCGGTCGTAGAAGATCACGATCTCCTCGGAGCCCTCGGACGGGATCAGGGTCACCACCACCTGCAGCGTCTCGCCGGCCTTGAGCGTGACCGACGTGTTCGACGTGGCGAAGCCCGCGTGGGTGACCGCCACGTCATAGGTCGCCGAGCCCAGGAACGAGGCGTGGAAGGCCCCCGCACCGTCCGACGTCACCACCACCGTCTTGTCGCCGTTGCGCGGCTTCAGGGCCACCGTGGCGTTGGGCACCGGCAGGCCCAAGGGGTCTAGGACCTGGCCGTAGAGCGAGCCCGGTGCGGCGTTGCCCGTCTCGTCCGCCAGCGCCAGAGTGAAGCGGAAGCGGTAGTCCAGCTGGACCGACACCGGCGTGCCGTTGAGCGTCGCCGGCTCGAACTTCAGCTGTCGCGCGGCTTCGACCGCGGCGTAGTCGAGCAGGCTGTCCGCGCTGGCGACGACCTCGGGGTCGGCCACCGAGCCATCGGGCAGGACCCAGATGCGCACGATGACCTCGCCTTCGATCCCGCGATCCCGGGCGTCCGGGGGGTAGGCCGGCAGCGCGTCACCCACCAGGCTCGGGGGAACCAGGCCGGCATCGGGCGCCTGGGCCTGGTCGGGCTCGGGTGCCTGGACGGGCGGCGCCTCGTCCTGGGCCAGGGAGGGAGCGGTGGCGAGGGCCACCAACACCGCGAGCATCAGCCGCCGATCCGGGCGGTGAGGGCCGAGTCGCCTTCTTGATCGACCACCACGCCACCGCCGGGCACCGCGGCCACCACCAGCGCCAGGCCCAGGCTCATGCTGACCCCGAGCACCGGCTCCGGCCGCACCGCGCCAGCGACCGACTGGATCTGCGGCTCGTCGGGGAGCTGGGACTGGCGGGCGAAGACGGGGCTCATGCCTGCTGGATCGACACCGCAACAGACCTCGACCGCTACCCCGTCCCCGGTCTTCTCCAGCAGGACCGCCGCCACGGCCTCGCCGATGGGGCCGGTGGTACCGCCCAGCTGGTGGGCGGTGGTGACCACCGGGTTGTGGTCGTCGCCGGCGATCACCAGCACGGCCGAAGCGCGGTCCAGGGTCAGCAGGTCCACGCCGCGCATCAGGGCGGTCAGCCCGGTCGCGCCGCCTGCAGCCACCGTCTCGGACGGGCCCTTGAGGCCCAGGGCGATGGACAGGTGCCCGGCAGGGGCGTTGTAGACGCTGTTCTGGAAGTTCAGGGGGCTCGCGCGATCGGGGCCCTCTGTGAAGAGGCGCTCCAGGAAACGGCTCGTAGGCACGACCTCGCCGATTCCGGAGCCCCAGACCACCGCCAGGGTGTCCCGGTCCAGATCCGGTCGGTCGGCGATGAGCTCGTGCCCCAGGGCCATGGCCATGCGGGCCAGGCGGCTCATGCGCCGCCAGGTCCCCGAGGGCACGCCTTCGGGGCGGGCTGGTGTGGTGGGCGGCTGGTCTAGCCGGCTGGTGCCGCTGAGCAGGTCCGCCCGGAGCCGGGCCGGGGACCGGTCGCCAGCCACCCAGGCCGCGGCACCTGTGATCAGGGCCGCCATCGGTCCATCCGGAGCACCGCGTTGTGGCCGCCAAAGGCGAAGTTGGCTGACAGGGCGTGATCGATCCGGGCTTCCCGGGTCTCCAGGACCAGGTCCAGCTCGTACTCGGGATCCGAGCAGCCCACGATGGGCGGGATGCGCTGCTGTTGGATGGCCATCACGGTCGCCACGGCCTCGAGCGCACCCGCAGCGCCCAGAGCGTGACCGATGGCACCCTTGGCCGCGGTGATGCTGGCCTGGGGCAGCTCGCTGAGCACGCTGGCCTCCATCGCGTCGTTCAGACGGGTGGCCGTGGCGTGGGCGTTGACGTGGTCTACCTGGTCCGGCGTCAGGTCGCCCATGGCGGCCAGCATGGCGCGACGGGCGCCGTCGCCTTCGGGGTGGGGCGACGTGAGGTGGTGGGCGTCCGAGGTGTTGCCGTAGCCGGCCAGCACCGCCAGGGGCTTGACGCCGCGGGCCAGCGCATCTTCGAGGGGCTCCAGGATCATGGCGCCGGCGCCTTCGCCGATGTTCATGCCCGAGCGCTTCCGATCGAAGGGGCGGCACGGATTCTGGGAGTACACGCCCAGGCTGTGGAAGCCGAAGTAGCTGATGCGGCAGATCACGTCGGCCCCGAACACCAGGACCTTGTCCGCGCGGCCGACCTCGATCAGGTCCACCCCGATGCCGACGGCACAGGTTCCCGACGTGCATGCCGTGGACAGGCTGATCCGCGGACCGGTGGCCCCCAGCCAGCGGTGGACGCGCTCGGTGGGGCGTGCGGCGAGCTGGGCCCACAGGTACTCGTCGGGCTTCTCCAGGGGCTCTTCGAAGAGCACCTGTCGGAACGCCTCCTCGCCGATGATCATGTCCGACGACGTGCTGGCGCCGACCACCGCCAGGCCCTTGGCGCTGTCCAGCCCGCGGGAGGCCTGTTCGGCGACCAGCAGCGCGATGTCCGTCGAAGTCTTGGGCGGACCGGGGATCATCGACGCCGGCCCGCGGCCGCCCCAGGTCGGGCCGACCCCGATGGCGGTCTGGCCACTGCACAATCCGTCCATCAGGGCGTCCACGCCGGGTCCGTACCCGCTGACGGCCCCCAGCCCCGTGATGGCGATGGGTCCCATGCTCAGGGGCTCGGCTTGGTGGCGGTGAACAGGACGTTGGCCAGCACGGTGCCCTCTCGGCAGTCCTCGGCCTGGACCTTCAGGCCCTGGGCTTCGAGGGTGGCGATGGTCGCTTCGCGCGGCCGCAGGTGCACGGTGGCCCCCCGGTGACGCCCCAGGAAGACGGCGATGCGCTCGCTCCACAGGGTCAGCCAGCTGCGCATGCCTTCGCCTGCCGCACCGTCGCGGATCAGCAGGGTGCCGCCGGGGCGCAGGATGGCGGCCAGCCGGGCCAAGATGCTGTCCTGGCCTGCGTCGTCCAGGTAGTGGAGCACGTCGAGGCACGTGACCACGTCGGCCTGGGGGAGCTCCGTCTGGCGCACGTCGCCGCCGATGAAGCGGACCTGGGGCTGGCTCCCCAGCGCCCGCCGTGCCACGTCGAGCCGCTTCTGGTCGTAGTCGAGACCGATCAGGGCGATCTGGGGGGCCATGGCGCGCACGTAGGCGAGCAGGTACCCCTCGCCGCACCCGACGTCGAGTAGGGTGGTGGGGGCCAGCTCGGAGATACGCCCGGCCACGGTGGGAAAGGCCGGGTCGTTGGCCAGCTTGCCCTTGGCCCAGTTGTACTCCCAGCGCCCTAAGGGCTCATAGGTCCCGATGGCCTGGGCCAGCAGCGCGTCCACTACGCCACGGGTCCAGCGCGGCGGGGCAGGGGTCGCTGAAGGGGTCTCGCCGACATGGCCGGCCCCCTATCTCACTCTTCGGCGGCCTGGGTCTCCTCGGCCATGCGGTCTTCGGCCAGGTCCTTCATCGTGCTGTCCACCCGGAAGCTGGTGCGGGTCTTGGTGTCGTCGTCCGCCATCTCGGGGGTGCCGAGCACCATGCCTTCGATGCGCACGTCGACGCCGTCTTCGCCGTAGTGGCTCCGCCAGTGGCCCGTTCCCACGTCGTCGGTGCCCAGGGTCTCCTTGTAGGCGTCGCTCAGCCGTTCCCCGACCGCGTCGAGCTGGTCGCCCCACTCCTCGGTGCGGTTGTTGCTCTCGATCACGGCGAAGCAGGGGAACTCGTCGCACTCCACCGACACGAGCTCCAGGTCGTCGAAGCCTTCCATCGCCGCCGCGACGGCGGCGCTGAAGGCGTCGGGGCGCAGGGCCTCGGGCAGGTCGTCGGGCCAGGGCTGGGGGGTGCCCTCGTGACTGGCGAGCTGCCCCTTGGCCATGGCCTGGTGGAAGCGCGCGGCCTCGAGCTGCTCGTTCAGGGACGCGATCTCGGCTTGGAGGGCCTCGGCGTCGTCTCCGGCGGCGGTGCGGGTGGTCCGCGCGATGGGGGCCGCTGTGGGGTCGTCCTGGGCCCGCAGGGTGTGCTGGTCTCCGGCGCCCAGGGCGACGGGATCGGCATCTGCGGCGTGGAGCACCGCCGTGCCCTCGTAGACGATGACGGTGACTGCGGCGCCGGCCAGGCCGGCAAGGAGCTGCTTCTTGGTCATGGTGGGGTCCTCTGGTGCGCTCTCACGCAGCAGGGGGTTCACCGGTTCCACAAAAAGATCCGCCTCGCCGTCGAGCTCGACCCGGACGTCGCCAGCGAGCAGGCTCAGCTCGCCGCTCAGGCGCTGGTGGCCGGTCACGATCAGGACCTCTGGTGCCGGGCGAGGCCAGAAGGCCAGGAGCACGACCGCGGCCATCAGCGCCAGCGGCGCCCAGGTCCAGCGAGCGGGTGAGGCGTGCTGCAGGGCCTGGGGGTCGCCGAGCACGAGCGCATCGAGCTCCGGCGGTGGCGCCAGCTCGGGCAGATCGGCCAGGGCCGCGGGCAGGGCCTGCATCGTGGCCCACACCTGGGCGAGGGCCGGCTCTGCGGCGATGCGGTCTTGTAGGGCCTGGGCCTCGGGCTCGGCAAGCTCGCCGTCCAGCAGCATGCTCAGCTGTTCGTGATCGGTCATGGTGTGGCTCCGAGTCGCCGCGCCAGGGCCGCGCGGCCTCGGTGCAGGCGTGACTTCAGGGTTCCCACGGCGACCCTCTCCGTGGCGGCGATGTCCTGCAGGCTCAGGCCCTGCACGTGGTGCAGGACCACGACCCGGCGCTGGGGTTCCGGGAGCGTGCGCAGAGCCCGTTCGAGCCTGGCCTGGCGCCGGCCGCGGTCGAGGGCCACCCCTGGCGCCTCCTGGTGGGCCGCCAGGCCCGTCAGCGGCACGATCTCGCCGCGGACCTGCCGCCGCCGGTGCCGGTCCACCAGGTGGCGATGGGTGATCGTCACGATCCAGGTGCGGATGGAAGCCGAGCCGCCGGGGTCGAAGCGAGGCAGCGCCTTGAGCACCTTCTCCCAGACCTCCTGGTAGGCGTCGTCGGCGTCGGGGGTCAGGCGTCGGGACAGGCTGTAGACCAGCGGGCCGTGGGCCTGGACCAGGGAGGCGATCGCGGCCGGATCACCCGCGACGGCGCGGTCGACCAGTGCGTCGGTGCGGGGCTGGGACAGGGGCATGGAGACGGGCCTCGCCGAGGGTACACGCGCCACCTCGCAGGCGGTTCCATGGAATCTCGTCTACTCCTCGCCGTGCTCCAGCTCGTCCCCGGCGTCCGGTGGCGCGAAGTCCGGCGGTGCGGAGCCCAGGAAGCCCCCAAAGGGATTCGCGTCCCGGATCCCCAGGCCTTCGGCGTCCGGCGAGACCTCTTCCGTGGGCTGGTCGCCCTCGTCCTCGTCGGGCTTCACCAGGATCCGTGGGGCGATCCACCAGGCGGCGGCGAGACCTGCAGCGCCCAGGGGCAGCCAGAGCCAAGGAGACATGGCCCATCCTGCCACGCTGAGGGGTTAGGGCCCGCATGTCGATGCGCTCCCTGCTGCCCGCTGCCGTGATGATCCTGGCCCCTGTCGCCCTGGCGGCCGACGCCCCCCCGGAAGCGGTGGCGGCGTGGGAGGCCATGAGCCAGGTGCGCTCACTCCAGGCCAAGTTCGTCCAGGTCCAGCACCGCAGCCTGCTCAGCAAGCCGCTGGAGTCCAGCGGCACCCTGGCATTCACCCGACCGGACCGCATCCTGTGGCGGGTGGAGCAGCCCGCGGCGTCGGTCTTCGTGATCGACGGCACCAAGGTAGGCATGGCCTACCCGGACCTGGGGGTGCGCGAAGAGATGGACCTGGAGGGCAACCCCGACGCCGAGCGGCTGACCCGGGGCCTGATGGTCTGGCTGGCCGGCGACCTGGCCCAGGTGACCCGCGACTACCACGTGGCCTGGCAGGCCGGCCCGCCGAGCGTCGCCACCCTGACCCCCAAGGACGAGACCCTCGCAGCGCTGCTCTCCAAGCTCGAGCTGACGGTCTCCGGCGATCCACCCACGGTGGACGCGGTGGTCATGCACGAACCCGACGGGGACCGGGTGGAGATCACGCTGACGGATCTGGTCCTGGACCCGAACCTGCCGCCGGACACCTTCAAGCTCCCGTGACTGGTGTGACCGGGCGCCGGGGGCTCGCCCTCTACGCCGTGTTGGTGCTGGTGCTCGGGGCGCTGTGCACCCGGGTCTCGTTCACCGACGAGATCAGCAGGCTGGTGCCCCGGGACGGTCCGCTGCCCCAGGCGATGGCCCTGCTGAAGACCTTTTCGGTCGCCGACACACTGCTCATCGAGGTCGACGGCACGGGCCAGAGTCGCTCGGCACTGCTGGAGGCCACCGACCAGCTGGGGGCAGCGCTGGCCGCCGATCCGGAGTTCACCCGGGTGCGCTACCGGATCGACGTCGACGAGGGCATCGCCTTGCAGGCTGCGGTGGCCCCCATCGCACCCGCGCTGATCCCGATCGAGGTCCTGGCCGAGCACACCAGCCCGGCGGGCCTGCACCGGACCCTGAGCGGCTGGCTGGCCAAGCTCTCGGGGCCGGCTGCTGCGTTGTTCGAGCGCAGCTTCCGGGCGGATCCATTGGATCTCTCGACCCTGGCCCTGGACCAGATCCGGGGTGCGCCGGGGCCCTTCGAGGTCCAGGTCACCGAGGGGCACTTCCTGGACCCGGCCGGGGAGCGGGCGGTGTTGTTCGTGCAGCCGGCCACGTCGTCTCTCGAGGCGGACCCCGAAGGCACCCTGTTGCGCCAGCTCGAGGGCCACCTGGCCCAGATCGAGCTCCCCGCCCGGTACCTGGGCGGCCACCGGGTGGCCCACGACAGCGCTCGGATGATCCACGACGATCTGCGGCGCGCCGGGAGCCTGGGGGCCGTGGCGCTGGTGGTGCTGTTCCTGATCGGCTTCCGCAGCCTGCGCCCGGTCGTCGGGGCGTTGGGGCCGGTGGTGCTGGCGGTGGCGGGTGGCGGCGCTGTCGCGGCCTGGGTCGGTCCGATCCACGGGATCAACCTGGGCTTCGTGACGCCGTTGTTGGGGCTCGGGGTGGACTACTGGATCCACCTCTACGTCGACGCGGACGGTCGGGTCCACGGGACCACCTTTGCCGACCGTCTCCAGGCCGGGCTCGCCGCCCGGCAGGGCCTGGCGCGGGCCTTTGCGCTCGGCGCCGGCTCTACGCTGCTGGCCTTCCTGGTGCTGTCCACCAGCCGCTACCCCGTGGTCCGAGACCTGGGCCTGATGGGCATCGCCGCGGTCGGTGGGGCACTCCTGGGCACCTGGCTGATGGGGCCCTGGCTCTACGCGGCCCTGGGCAGTCGGCAGTTCAAGCACCTGGTGCCCGGCGACACCGGGCGGCCGGTGGCTCTGGCGGTGGTCGTGGTGACCGCCGTGGCCCTGTTCGTGGCTCCCGGGGGGCACTTCGAAGGCGACCCCCGGGCCCTGAGCGGCCGAGCCCCCGAGACGGCGGCGCTGGAGACGGAATTCGCCGATCGCTACGGCGGCTTCGGCACCGGGGGCATGGCCGTGGTCCAGGGCGAGACCCTGGGGGAAGCGCTGGACCTCGCGGTCCAGGTCCACGGCGCCGCCGATGCCCTGGCGGGGGTCACGGTGGCCGGGCCGACCGCCATCCTGCCGAGCCCGGCCCAGGTCCAGGCCCGGCTGGCGGCGCTGCCCGACGCCCAGAGACTGGCCGACGCGCTCGCTGCCGCGGCTGAGCAGGTCGGCTTCACCCCCCAGGCCGTCGCCGGGGCGTCGATTCCCCGACAGGTCGTGGTCTCGCCGGAGACCTGGGCCGGCACGGCGGTCGAGGAGCTGGTCCAGCGCCACGTGCGCCAGACCGACCACGGCTTCGAGGTCATGCTCGCCCTGGTCTTTGCCGACGACGAGCGTGCGGCCGCGGTCGCCCAGGCCGTGGGCACCGCGGTGCCGTCGGCGCGGCTGCTGATCCCCTCCCAGCTGGCGGGGACCGGCGTCACGGAGATCCGGTCGGAGCTCTTGAGACTCGGCGGGCTGTCCCTGGCCGGCATCCTGGTCCTGCTCACCGTGCTCTACCGCGAGCCGCGCAAGGTGCTGGCCGCGCTGACGCCCTGTCTCGCCGCGGTCGTGTGGACCGCCGCTGCGATGGCGCTCCTGGACCGCCCCTGGAACGCGGTCAGCACCTGCTCGATGGTGCTGATCCTGGGCCTGGGGCTGGACTATGGCGTGTTCATGGTCGAGGCGGCCACCCACGGCCGGACCCGGGCCACCAGCCACGCGGTGCTCATGAGTGCACTGACCACTATGGTCGGCTTCGGCATCCTCGTGTCCGCGGACAGCCCGTCGCTGCACGGTGTGGGACTGGCGACCCTGGTCGGCGTGACCGCAGCCGGCGCGATGGCCTTGGCCCTCGTGCCGCGGCTGGCCCGGGGCGGCGAGGTGCTGGGTCCTCGGCTGGCCCTGTGGGGCAGGCGGGCCCTGTGGGCGCTGCTCGTGCTGGTCCACGTGGACCTGTTCATCGCGGTGATCTTCTGGCTCCGGCCCCCGACCATCGACGAGCATCCACCGGACTGGCCGGTCGTCGTCGATGGGGCCGAGCGCTCCTTTGGCCCCAACCGGCTCACCCAAGACGAGGGCATCTGGGCCGTCAGCCTGGAGGGCAGCCCCTACGGCATGGGCTACGCCTTTGGCGCCCTGACGGAAGACCTGAACCACACTCTGGAGCTGGAGACCCTGGGCCAGTTCCGGGAGCACGTGCCGACCTGGATCGGGCGGTACCTGATCATCAAGATCAGCATGCTCCTGGGGCGGGGCCTGGACGCCACCATGACGCCGGAGCATCTGGCCGAGATCTGGGGGGGCGCGACCGCCGTCGATGACCCCTATGACTGGCTCGGCGACCAATACAGCCGCAAGGTCTACTACCACGCCTTGCACGACATGGGACAGGCCTTCGCCGACACCCCGATGGTGGTGGCCTGCAGCGGCTTCATCGCCGGTCCGGGTAGCACCGCCGACGGCCACTGGCTGATGGGCCGGAACTTCGACTTCGACGGGGGGGCGGTGTTCGATCGGGACAAGGTCGTGGTGTTCCGCAAGCCCGAGCAGGGCATCCCCAGCGTCAGCGTGGCTTTTGCCGGCATGTCGGGGGTGGTCACGGGCATGAACGCAGAGGGGCTGGCCCTGGCGGCCAACGCCGGGGCCAGCGACGCCCCGATCCGCATGGGCATGCCCATGAGCCTCATCCTGCGCGAGGTCCTGCAGTACGCCCACGACCTGGACGAAGCCGAGGCCATCCTGCGGGCGTCCAAGGGTTTTGTGGCCGAGCTGGTGATGATCATCGACGGCCAGGCCGGCGAGGCCGCGCTCTTCGAGCTCACCCCGGACCAGGTCGAGCGCATCCCCGTTGTCGGGGACTTGGGCGTCACCAACCACTTCCGGCACCCGGCCTATGCCGACGACCGGGCGAACGCCGAGCGGCTCACGACCATCACGACCGTGCCCCGGCTGGCGCGGCTCGAAGAGCTCTTGGACGAGCACCGGGGCAGCCTGGACATGGCCACTGCGGTCGAGATCCTGGGGGATCGCAGCGCACTGGGGGGAGAGCCGCTGCCCCCGGGTCACCGGCACTCCCTGGATGCCGACATCGCGACCCACTCGGTGGTCATGGACGCCACCAGTCGTACCCTTTGGGTGTCTCGCTACCCCAACGTGGCGGGTGGCTACGTGGCCTACGACCTCGACGACGTCTTCGCCGGGGCGCTCGAGGGCACCCAGGTCGTGCCTGCCCGGGACGTGCAGCGCACCTTGGACGTGCATCGGGGCCGGCGGCTGGTCCGCCAGGCCGACGGCGCGCCTCCCAAAGTCGCGGAGCCGTTGTTGGAGCAGGCGCTGGTGCTGATGCCCGGCCACCCGTGGCCCCTGCTGGAGCTGGCCAAGATCCGGGTCGCCCAGGGCCGCCTCGACGACGCCCAGGCCCTCATCGACCAGGCCCGGGACGTGCCGCCCGAGTACCCCGACCACCTGGAAGAAGCGGAACGCGCCCTGTCGGAGGCCCGGTGATCGCGGCTTGGCTGCTGGCCTGTGCAGGCCTCCCGGTGGCCACACAGGCGCCGCCGATCGAGGTCGTGCACCAGTTCGCCATCCAGGCCCGGGGCCACACCTTTGCCGGCATGGCGGCGGTGCGGGTCGACGGCGACGACTACACCCTGGTGGCGATCACCCCCGGGGGGGTCGAGCTGTTCAACGTGCGAGGCGACGCCGAGGGCAGCGTGGTGACCGCGCCCCAGCAAGACCTGAAGGACGTGCTGGAGCGGCTGCCCCTGGGGCGTGACCTGCACCTGATCTACGCCTGGTCCTGTGGGTCGGCGCCGGCCTGTGAGGTGGCCGGTGGCCGGATCGAGGAGGCCCCGGGCGACGACGGCTGGACCCGCAGCTGGACGGGGCCCGGCGGTCCCGCGGTGGTGACCCTCCAGGACGGCCGGGCCACCCTGGACGACCCGCGGAGGGGATACACGCTGCGGATCGTTGGAGAGGAGATCCGTGTCCCGAACCCTTGAGCGGCGGGCTTGGCCGGGACTGGACGGCTGGGTCCTGTTGATCCTGGCCGGCGTGGTGGTGGCCACGTGGGCGGTCCGCGGTCGCGCGGGGCCGGACCTGCACGTGGTGATCCTGCTGCTGCTCGACGGGCTCTACCTGGGCGCGACCTGGTGGGCCCGCCGATGATCCGCTCGGCGATCGTCATTCCTAGCAAAGACAACGTGGGCACCATCGCCGACGTGGTCGCCCGGAGCCTGGTGCACAACCCCCACGTCTACGTGGTCGACGACGGCTGTGTGGACGGCACCGGCGCCGTGGCCCGGGAAGCCGGCGCCACCGTGCTGACCCACGCGGTCAATCAGGGCAAGGGCGTCGCGCTGCTGACGGCATTCAAGCAGCTGGTCGAGGACGGCTTCACCCACGCGATCTGCCTGGACGCCGACGGCCAGCACATGCCCGAGGAGATCCCGCTGTTCGAGGCGGCGATCCGGCGGGAGCCCCTGGCGATCCAGCTGGGGGTCCGGGACATGTCCACGGCCCCAGGGCGCAGCACCTTTGGTCGCAGCTTCTCCA